>NZ_NKID01000003.1:0-543197 GCF_002256045.1 Pseudomonas sp. PGPPP4 | reverse complement strand
CAACGCGCCCAGCACTTACCCGCGTGGCTGCATCACTACAACTGGCACAGGCCACATTCCAGCCTCAACTACCAACCGCCAATCAGTCGCGCTCCGTTGCCACTGAATAACGTACTGGGTTTACACATCTAGTGAGCATCGCTGCCTACAAGTTTCCCTTGGGACCGACCCTTGCTTCCGAATGTGCACAAACTGCAAAAACAGTACCTTTACGGTACAGTTTTCAGCATGAGCAACCTTCTCAGAATTACGCTCAACACCGATGACTACGGGGCTTCCAGCTATGCCAACCTACGTTCACCTTCGAACGATTTCTCCAGGCATGTTAGCTACCCAGCAACTCATAATCCTTTGATCCATGGTTCACCAATAGCTTCGATAGCCGCGCGTTGCGCGGCTTATTCGTGCTTGGGATTCGGACTGGTCCTACATTTCTCAAGCACTGGTGCTCCGGTCATTCCCCTAACCGAACGTCTGTACAAAGGGCGCAGCGCAGTGCCGGATGGCAGCGACGACCTGTGGCGCCTGGCCGCAAAGCTCAGTCGAACGCTCTAGTACCCGTTCCAGCGCCTCCAGCTGGGCGCGGATCACCTCGGCCGGTCGTTCCACATCACAGACTTCCGCAAAATCCAACAAGCTCTGACGCGATGCGAACAGCGACTTGTTGCCCATCAGTTCCAGCGCCAGCACATCCTCGGGAATATAGGCCGTGGTATTGACGATGTCGTAGGCTGGCGCCAAGCGGGCATCGCGCTGGGCAGGATCGGAATAGAGCAATCCGAAGTTCTTCAGATGGGCATCACCATTGCCGAGGATGCAGCTCAGGCTCACCGTGGCGAAGAGTTGCGCCAACGAGGAGCGGACCTGTTCGGGCGCGCAGAACAGGCGGATGGCCTTGGCGATGGCCGAGTAGCTCTTGCTGTACTTCTGCTCCGCCGCCAAGCCCATCAGCGCCGCCATGTCTTCGAAGCCGATAGGTTCGAGCTGTTCGTCGCGGTCGAAACGACGCATGACGAAGAGCTTGGCGTTGCTGGAGAGATGGAACTCGGGCACCGGGATACCGGCCTCTCGCGCGACGGACATGCAGAGGTATTCGTTGATCGCCAGGCCCGGAAACTCGTCTCGGCCGCTCTTGATGATCAGCTCGGCGGTTTTCGAGGTGAAGCGGGCATCCTCCCGTTCGGGCACCAGGACCTTGGGCTGTACGCCGGAGATACCGGCGCGCAGGATGTAGCGATCCACCAACTCGACGAACAGGTCTTCCGTGCCATCCCAGGCGAGAATCTCGCTGAGCCGTTCGCCTGGAAAGCGCTGGCGCTCCAGCAGTGTATCGATCTCAGGCGATGTCACCGTCACGCGACCGATGGGCGAACTACTGCCTGTCAGGGCCAGCAGAGCCATGGGATCCAGAGGTACCAGCTTGGCCAACCTGTTGCGTAGCTGCTCCAGTACATAGCCTTCTGGCAAATTCATCTGGAAGATCGGATGCAGTTCGCGGCGGCGATAGTCATCCAGGCGCACCGGCATCAGCAGACTGATGGCAGCCCTTGCCGAAGCATCGTCCTGGTAGCGGAACAGGTAGTCACCATCCTGAGCCATGAGCGCTCCGCTCCCGCCTGCCGGGGTTGCGACGCGCAGTCGGGTCTTCATCAGTCGAATACCCCCTGAATCTCGTCCAGGGTCGGCAAGGCGGCAGGGATTATCGCCAGCTCGCAATCCAAGGCTGCGAGCGCTCGTGCGTAGGCTGCCATACCGACACGGGAGTCTCCTCGCTCCACGGCGATGATCTTTTGCCGAGTAAGGCCTGCCAGCTCGGCGAGGCTCGCTTGCGTAAGGCCTCGATTAAGACGCCGCTGGCGGAGTTGGCTGCCGAGACGTTGACTGATCAGCTCGCTATCCATGTTCTGCATACGTAACAAAGTCGGTGATTTGTAACGTATACGGAACCTGAAGCTTCCAGTAAAGCCAATTCTATCGTTGTGGCAAGACGTGCCTTTTGCGTGCCTGGTGGTCGCTCTCTGGCATCACCTAAATGGCTAGACGTGCAGCAACGCCAACACCCCAACCGCCACTCCTCCCCCCGCCACCCCATACACCGCCGCCTGCAACCAGCGCCGCCGGGTCAGCAGGGTGATGGCGGCCAGGGAGATGGCGACCTGCATCAGCATGGTGGCCTGCGCCCAGCGGTGGTGGCGGTGGAGCTGGGTTTCGCTCAGGGCTTCGTTGGCGTCGACCTTGGCTTCCAGGGCTTCGGCCTTGGTACGGATCTCGGCCTTTTGCTGGGCGTAGCGTTGGCTGTCCTGGGTGAAACGCTGGGCGGTGTCGGGGTTGGTCGCGAGGGCAGCGCCCAAATCGGCAAGGTTCTGTTTTTCGCCCTTGGCCTGGTAGTAGCCCCACTGGTTGGCGGCTTCGGTCTTGGCGATGGCTTCTTCGTTCTTGTAGTAGAGCGCCAGGCTCTCGGCGTTGCCGCCCTGGTAGGCGCAGAGCGCGCCGAGGGTCGCCAGGATGGCGGTGGTGACGGCGATGCGGCCGGTGAGGCTGTCACGGCGATGGGCGCCGTGGGCGGCGTGTTCCACCTCGTGGTCGTGGGGGCCGTGGACTTCGTATTCGCTGGACAAGGCTCAGCTCCGCTGCGGATTCCTGCGGCGAGGCTAGCCGGGTCTACTTAACGCCTCCTTAAGACCGGGGCAAGCGCGCCTGCAGCCAGCGGCGCAGTGGACCGGCCACCCAGCGCTGCATGGCCAGGCCGAGCAGGACGATGAGCACCAGGTGCAGCGGCAGCATCCAGCCGGGAATGGGGATGGGCAGCGCCAGTGCCTCGCCGACGTCTTCGGCCAGGTCTTCGAGGCTGTCGCCGGCCAGGTGCATCCAGCCCAGCAGGGTGCGGGTCCAGGGTTCGAGCACGCCGATCAGCGGGGTGTGGACGGCGAAGATGCACAGCGAGGCCTCGCCAAGACGCTGGGCCAGGCGGCGCACGCCGGCGCGACCGGGTTCGCCGAAGGTGGCGCAGGCCAGCAGCACCGCGGCCTGGAAGGGTGTCAGCAGGCCGTTGTGGACCAGGTAGAACCAGCGGCGGCCATCGCCTTCCAGCAGCAGGGCGCCCAGCCACAGGCCGGTCAGGCCGAACAGCAGCAGCGGCAGGCGCAGGCGCTGGGTCGTCTCGGCCACCCAGGGCTCTTGAACGGCGCGATAGAGCAGGATGCCGAGCAGGAATTCCGGCAGGCGGATCAGCGGATTGCGGTGGATGACGCCCACCGTCACGGTATCGAAGGCCTGGGCCCAGGTGGCCACCAGCGGACCGAGCAGATAGAGCCCCCAGAGCGCGGCGGCGGCCAGGGCCCAGCGGCGCAGGCGCATCAGCCGCGGACCGAGCAGCGGAAACAGCAGGTAGAAGAACAGCAGCGCCGAGATCGACCAGGCGGCGCCGTTGAGCCAGAGGAAGCGTGGCTCCCAGGATTGCAACAGCAGCAGTTGCAGGAGCACGTGGGTGGTGGCGGCCAGCCAGGACAGCGGCAGCATCTCGTCCAGCTCGCTGCCCTCTTCCAGCTGCAGATAGGGGTGCTGGTTGTAGTAGACCGGCACCCCGTGTTCCAGCCAGGAATCCTGGGACAGCCAGTAGGACAGCCCCAGCGCGACCAGCAGGGTCAGCAGGTGGATGGGATAGAGATTGCACAGCCGCCGCAGGACGAAGCCACGGGAGCTGCCCTTGAGCGCGCCCTGGCGATCCAGGCTGACATGGGCCAGCAGGAAGCCCGACAGCAGGAAGAAGGTGCTGGTGGCGAAGAAGCCCATGCCGGCCAGCCGGCGGAAGGCGTCCGGCAGATCGCTGTAGAGCCCGCCCAGGTGGTAGACGACCATGTACAGCGCCATGAGGAATCTCAGCCATTCCAGGCCGTAGTAACGGGCGGTGGGGCGGCTTGCGGTTGAAGAGGTCATGGCGGCGAATTACGGCGGATAGAATCTGATTATAAGCCGCCTGGGCAGGACCCCTGCCGATCTTCATGACAAAAGCATGACAACTGGTTTCCCAAGGTTGCCATGCGCCGCTCAGGGCTCCGCAGCCTGGAAGCTCTGCGGTCCCTGAAACCGGGACTGATTCACCCGGCGAACGCGGGCTCCGGCAATCCCTGCACCCCGGGGTCCAGGGCGAAGAGTCCACCCGCCAGCGGCTGGTCGGTGAGATCGCCACCCGGACGGATGGAGGTCACGAACAGGGTATCCAGGTTGCGCCCGCCAAAGGCGCACATGGCCGGCTTCTTGACCGGTACGCTCAGGGAGCGATCCAGGCGGCCATCGGGGGTGAAGCGATGGATCAGGCCGGCATCGTTGCCGCAGATCCAGTAGCAGCCGTCGACATCCACTGCGGCGCCATCGGGTCGGCCGGGATGGGCGTTCATGTCGACGAACAGCCGCCGGTTGCTGGGTGTGCCGGTATCCGGGTCGTAGTCGAAGGCCCAGATCAGCTGACGGCTGGGATGGGAGTCGGACAGATAGAGGGTGCGGCCATCGGGGCTCAGGGCCAGGCCGTTGGGCACGATGAGGTCGTCCAGCAGCAGCCGGGCGCCCTCGCCGGCCGCATGGCTGTAGAGGCGGCCAGCCGGGACGCCCTGGGCCATGTCCTGGACCATGGTGCCCACCAGGAAGCGGCCCTGGCGATCACAGCGACCGTCGTTGCATCGCATCGCCGGCTGGGCATGGTCGAGAGCGACCAGGCGCTCGCCGCGGAGCTGACCGGAAGCCTCGGCCTGCAGGGCGAAGAGGCCGCTTTCGAGACCGGCGAGCCAGCCGCCACCCTCGCGGGCGGCGATGCAGGCGAGCATTTCCGGTGCGCTCCAGCTGTCCAGGGCGCCAGCCGGAGTCCAGCGGTGCAGCCGCTTGGCCGGGATATCGACCCAGTAGAGCGCCTGTTCGGCGACCTGCCAGACCGGGCACTCGCCGGTGGCGTTGCGGGCATCGACGAGCAATTCGGCAGTCATGGCGGCCCTCCTCAGTCGTCGAAGGGACCGGTGGCGACGAAGGCACCACCCTGGTAGACCAGCGACGGATCGTCCGCTGCCGGCATGGGCTGGGCTTCGACCTTGGCGCGGAATGGCTCGGAGCTGTCCTTGGGCTGGAAGCCCAGGTGCGCGGCCAGGCGGTTGTCCCACCAGCTATCACGGTTGTTGGAAGCGCCATAGACGATGGTATGGCCGACGTCCGGCGTGGTCAGGCTGCGCAGGATGAGGTCGGTCAGGTCTTCGTAGCTCAGCCAGGTGGCGAGCATGCGGCGATTCTGCGCCTCGGGGAAGGACGAGCCGATGCGGATGCTCACCGTCTCGATGCCATAGCGATCGAAATAGAAGGTCGCCAGGTCCTCGCCAAAGGCCTTGGACAGGCCGTAGTAGCTATCCGGGCGCTGGGGCACGCTGGCGTCGATGCGCTGATCCTGGCGATAGAAGCCGATGACATGGTTGGAGCTGGCGAAGACGATGCGCTTCACCCCGTGGCGCCGCGCGGCCTCATAGAGGTTGAAGGTGCCGCGGATGTTGGCTTCGAGGATGGGCTCGAAGGCGTGCTCGGTGGAGATGCCACCGAAATGCAGGATGGCGTCGACACCTTCCACCAGGGCATGGACGCCGGCCTTGTCCGCCAGGTCGCAGGTCACCACCTCTTCCGCCGGGCCTTCGGCCGCCGCCATCGGCGCGATATCGGACAGCCGCAGGATCTCGGCATGGGGTTTGAGCCGCTGGCGCAGCTCCTTGCCCAGGCCACCGGCAGCGCCGGTGAGCAGGAGTCGATGGAAGGGTGACGAGGAGACTTCGGACATGAACGGGCGCCTTCTTATGGAGTTATCTGGCAAGAGGTATGACATCCCACCTCTTTTCTCGATTCTCGCGAGCGCCCGGGGTCCTGTCAATGCTACCTAGGCCGGCAGACAGGGCAGCCGCAGGCGGAAGGTCGCACCCTGCCCGGCGATGCTTTCCACGTGCAGGCTGCCGTGGTGCGCCTTGACGATCTGGTCGGCGATATAGAGGCCCAGGCCCAGACCGGCGATGTTCTCGGTGCCACTGGCGCGCTCGAACTGGCGGAAGATCAGCGCCTGGTGCTCCACCGGGATGCCGATGCCATGGTCCTTGACGCTCAGCTCCACGTCGGCGCCATCGCTGCGCAGGGAGATCTCCACCGGACGTCCGGCGCCGTATCTCATGGCATTGGTCAGCAGGTTGGTAATAACCTGCTCGATGCGGAATTCGTCCCAGTAGCCAGGCGCCGGGCCTTCGGCGTGCAACTCCACCGGGCAGCCGGCCGCGGCGAATTGCGAGGCGAAGCTGTCGACCACGGTGTTGACCAGGGCCGCGAGATCGCACTGCGAGGGGCGGATCGACAGCTTGCCGGTGCGGATGCGCGAGATGTCGAGCATGTCGTCGATCAAATGCACCAGGCGCTGGATCTGCCGCTCGTCGCGCTCGGCCATGCCGGCCAGCTTGTCGGGGGTGAAGGCTTCCAGCTTGCCCTTGTCCAGGTACATGCGGCGCAGCTGGGCTTCGAGCATCAGGGTGTTGAGCGGCGTCTTGAGCTCGTGGGAGACCATGGACATGAAGTCGTCGCGGGTACGCACCGCCTGCTGCAGCTCGACCTGGGTCTGGCGCAACTCGGCCAGCAGGATCTCCTGCTCCTGGCGACTCTGCTCCAGGGCCACCAGCTGCTCGGCCAGGCGCTTGCGGTGCCAGTAGAGGTCGACGAACACCCGGGTCTTGCTCTTCACCGCATGGACATCGAGGGGCTTGTGCAGGAAATCCACCGCACCGCTTTCGTAGCCCTTGAAGGCATAGTTGAGGTCACGGCCGGCGGCGCTGACGAAGACGATGGGGATGTGCCGGGTCTTTTCCAGGCCGCGCATCATCTCCGCCAGTTCGAAGCCGTTCATGCCCGGCATCTGCACATCGAGGATCGCCAGGGCGAATTCGTGCATCAGCAGGAGCTCCAGCGCGGCCTCGGCGGAGCTGGCCTGGAAGATCTCCAGCGCCTCGCTGCGCAGCAGGGCTTCCAGCGCCAGGAGATTTTCCGGCAGGTCGTCTACGAGCAGGAGCTTCGCCTGTTCGACGGGTACTTCAGCCATGGTCGCGTTCCAGCTCGATGAGCAATAGATGGATGCCCGGCACATCCAGCACGAAATCCGGGTGGAATCTCTTCAAGGCCGCCTCGGGCATGGTCGGCACCTCGGCCGATTGCGGCGACTGGACGACGGTGACCCCCCCGTTCTGCGCCAGGGCGTGCAGGCCGCTGGCCCCGTCATGGTTGGCACCGGTCAGCAGGATGCCGCAGACCTGCTCGCCCAGGGCATCGGTCGCGCTTTCGAACAGGACATCGATGGACGGCCGGGAGAACTGCACCGGCTCGTCGCGGGACAGCGACAGGGTGAAGTCGTCCTCCACCAGCAGGTGATAACCCGGCGGCGCGAAATACAGCGTGCCCGGCAGTATAGCGTCCTTGTCCTCGGCCTCGCGTACCCGCAGGGCCAAGCGCGCCTGGAACAGCTCGGCCAGGCGCGAGGTGCGATCGTCCGGCAGGTGCAGCACCACGGCCAGCGGCAGACGGTAGCTGGCCGGCAGGGTCGAGAGCAGGCGCAGCAGGACCTGCAGCCCGCCGGCAGAGGCTCCGATGACGATGAGGCGCAACGGCTTACGGGGCGGGAACATGCTAGAGCCTGCGGAACAGCCGTTCCTGCTTCACCACCGGCTCGAAGTGGTTGGCATAGGCGGAGAAGTCCAGCGACTCCTTGCTGCCCAGGCCGAGAAAGCCGCGGTGACTCAGGGACTCGTGAAACAACCCGAGCGCCCGATTCTGCAGATTCTTGTTGAAGTAGATGAGCACGTTGCGGCAGGACACCAGCTGGGTCTCGGAAAAGACGCTGTCGGTGGCCAGGCTGTGATCGGCAAAGGTCACGTTGGCGATCAGCGACTTGTCGAACAGCGCGCCGTCGTAGGCTGCGGTGTAGTAGTCGGAAAACGCCCGGGTGCCGCCGGCCTTCTGGTAGCTGGCGGTGTAGGCGCGCATCCGCTCCAGCGGAAAGATGCCCTGGCGGGCCTTTTCCATGGAGCGCGGATTGATGTCGGTGGCATAGAAAAGGGTGCGGTCGAGCAGCCCTTCCTCCTGGAACAGGATGGCCATCGAGAAGACCTCCTCGCCGGTGCTGCAGCCGGCGATCCACACCTTGAGCGAGGGATAGGTGCGCAGGACCGGTACCACCTGCTGGCGCAGGGCAAGGAAGTAGCCCGGATCGCGAAACATCTCGCTGACCGGGATGGTGATGAATTGCAGCAACTCGGCGAACAGCGCCGGATCGCGCAATACCCGCTCCTGCAGCGCCGAGATGCTCGGGCAGTCGAAGCGCGTCAGCGCCTGCAGCACCCGACGCTTGAGCGAGGCCTTGGAGTAGTTGCGGAAGTCGTGGCTGTACCTCAGGAAGATGCCTTCCAGCAGCAACCTCAGCTCGATGTCCTGCAGCCGTTCGCTCATGACCTACAGCCGCTCCAGCGACGGCATCCAGACGCGGATCAGCGAGAACAGCCGGTCCAGGTCGATGGGCTTGGCCAGGTAGTCGCTGGCGCCGGCGGCGAGGCAGCGCTCCTGATCGTCCTTCATGGCCTTGGCGGTGATGGCGATGATCGGCAGCTTCTTCATGTGCGGCCGCTTGCGGATCTCGCGCATGGCTTCGTAGCCATCCATCATTGGCATCATGATGTCCATCAGCACCAGGTCGATGGTGTCGCTGTTGTCGAGCTTTTCCAGCGCCTCCAGGCCGTTGCGGGCGATCTCCACCTTGGCGCCCTTCTGCTCCAGGGCGCTGGTGAGGGCGAAGATGTTGCGCACGTCGTCGTCCACCAGCAGCAGGGTGCGGCCGTCGAAGGCCTTCTCGCGGCTGCGAGCGCTTTCCAGCATGCGCTGGCGATCGAGCGGCATGTCGGCCTCGATCTTGTGCAGGAACAGGGTCACCTCGTCGAGCAGCCGCTCGGGCGAGCGCGCGCCCTTGATGATGATGGAGCGCGAATACTTGAGCAGCGCCGCCTCTTCGTCACGGGTCAGGCTGCGCCCGGTGTAGACGATCACCGGCGGGAAGGAGCAGATGTCTTCGCTGGCCATGCGCTGGAGCAGCTCGCCGCCTTCCATGTCGGGCAGCTTGAGGTCGATGACCATGCAGTCGTAGACCTCGTCGCGCAGCAGCTCCAGGGCCTGGCTGCCCATCTCCACCGCGGTGATCTCCACGTCCACATCGCCGATCAGCTTGGCGATGCTGTCGCGCTGCAGGGCGTCGTCTTCCACCAGCAGCACCCGCTTGATGCCGGCGGCGAACTTGGCTTCCAGGCGAGTGAAGGCCTCGCGCAATTCGTCGCGGGTGGTGGGCTTGATGGCGTAGCCGACCGCGCCCATGTGCATGGCCGTCTCGATGCGATCCGAGGCCGAGACCACGTGCACCGGGATGTGCCGGGTCAGCGGATTTTCCTTGAGCCGTTCCAGCACCGTGAGACCGGAATGATCGGGCAGGCCCATGTCCAGCAGGATGGCGTCCGGACGGTATTCCAGGGCCGCGGCGAAGCCTTCCTCGGCGCGATGGGCCACCAGGCAGCTGTATTTCAGCTCGTGGGCCAGATCGAAGAGGATCTGCGCGAAGGGCACCTCGTCTTCGATCACCAGCACCCGGCGATCCGGATAGGGCCAGTTGTCCCGGTCGTCGGCGAAGGCCGCGCCCACGGGCGCCGCCGCTTCGGTGATCGGCGGCGCAGCCGGCGGACGCGGGGTGGCGGCCAGAGCCGGCAGGGGCGCGGATGCCGCGGCCGGCGCGGGGTTCGCGGCAGGGGCGGTGACCGGAGTGATGGGCAGAGTGGGCGCAGCGGCTTCCTGGTACTCCAGCGGCAGGCGCAGGGTAAAGGTGCTGCCCTCCCCCGGCTGGCTGGTGACGCTCAGGGTGCCGCCCAGCAGCAGTGCCAGGTCACGGGAGATCGACAGCCCCAGGCCGGTGCCGCCATAGCGACGGGTGATGGCGCCGTCGGCCTGGCGGAAGGCCTCGAAGATCAGCTCCTGCTGCTCGGCGGCGATGCCGATGCCGGTATCGCTCACCGCGAAGCTGGGCTGGCCGTCTTCCAGCGACAGACGCAGGGTCACCTGGCCGTGCTCGGTGAACTTGAAGGCGTTGGACAGCAGATTCTTGAGGATCTGCTCGACCCGCTGGCGATCGCTGAAGAAGGTCGGCGGCATCCGCGCATCCAGCTCCACCACGAAGGCGACACCCTTGTTCTGGGCCACCGGCTCGAAGGCGGTCTTCAACGCCTCCACCAGGCGGCGCACGGACAGCTGCTCCGGGCGGATTTCCAGCATGCCGGCCTCGACCTTGGAGATGTCGAGGATGTCGTTGATCAAGGTCAGCAGGTCGTTGCCCGCCGAATAGATGGATTCGGCATAGCGCACCTGCTCGCCGCTGAGGTTGCCGGCCGGGTTGTCGGCCAGCAGCTTGGACAGGATCAGCGAGCTGTTCAGTGGCGTGCGCAATTCATGGGACATGTTCGCCAGGAATTCGGACTTGTACTGACTGGCCCGCTCCAGCTCGCGCGCCCGGTCCTCCAGCATCTGCTGAGCTTCGTTGAGGCGATTGTTGCGGTCGTCCAGCACGTCGCGCTGCTGCAGCAGTTCCTGGGCCTGCTCGGAGAGCTGCTCGTTGGTCTGCTCCAGCTCGGCCTGCTGCTGCTCCAGATGAACCTGAGATTCCTTGAGCGCCTGGGACTGCTCTTCCAGTTCTTCGTTGGCGGTGCGCAGCTCTTCCTGCTGCACCTGGAGCTCTTCGTTGAGTTGCTGGGTTTCCGCCAGCACCTGCTGCAGGCGCTGGCGATAGCGCGCGGCTTCCACCGAGGAGCCGATGGAATCGGCGATCAGGGTCAGCAGCTCTTCGTCCTGCGGGCGCAGGGCACGCAGGAAGCCCAGCTCGACCACGCCATTCACCCGGCCGTCGTTCTCGATGGGCACGATAAGCGCCGCGCTGGCCTGGCGCTCGCCCAGGGCCGAGTTGACCTTGAGGTAGTCGGCGGGCAACTGCTCCAGCGCTATGACGCGACCGTCCAGCACCGCCTGACCGGCCAGACCCTCGCCCGGCGCCAGGCGCTGGCGCCGGCGACGGCCCTCGTCGTCCAGGGCATAGTCGGCGACGCGCTCCAGGCTGCCATCGTCGAGTCGCACATAGAGGGCACCGGCCGCGGCGCCCAGATAGCGCGCCAGGAATTGCAGGATGCTCTGCCCCAGGGGCGCCAGCGACGCCTGGCCGATGACGGCCTCCGACAGCTGATTCTGGCCCGAACGGAACCAGCTCTGCCGTTCCAGGTTGTCGGTGTGCTCGGCCTGCTGATCGAGCAGCCGGGTATAGGTCGCGGAGAGTCGCATGAGCTCGCGGCGCCCGAAGAAGGCCATGATGCCCGACAGCAGCAGGCTGACGATCAGGAAGGCGGCGACGAAGATCACCGTCATGCGACTGGCCGTCTCGGTGCGCTCGGCGCGCATCTGCTCTTCGTAGGCGATGAAATCGGTGTAGTCGCGACGAATGCTGTCGATGCGATTCTTGCCCTGGCCGTCGTTCAGCGGCGTCTGGAAATCGCCGCCCAACCGCCGCGCATCGATCACCCGGCTCGCATAGTCGCGCCACTCGCGATGCACCGCCTCGATCCGTTCCAGGCGCCGGATCTGCACGGCGCTGTCGCTGACCAGATTCTTCAACTCATCGAGCTGCGGCTCGACATTGGGCAGCGCGCGTTCATAGGGCTGCAGGAACGCCGTGTTGCCGCTCAGCAGATAGCCGCGCATTCCGGTTTCCAGGTCGACCACCAAGCGGAAGTTGGCATTGGCCTCGCTGATGACGCGGTCGGTGTGCTCGACCCACTGGGTGACCTTCAGCAGGTAATAGATGATGGCGATAAAGAAGATCGCGCTGAAGACACCGATGCTCAGAGGCAGGGAGAGGTTGCGCTTGAGGATCTGACTGAAGTGCTTCTGATCGAGGGGCGACTCGCGATTCATGGGGTCTGAAAGCCTTGTACGGGACAAAACGGTCGGCGACGGCAAAGCCTCGGCCTGCGGAGGGGGGTCGCCACTGACCGTGGCACCATCGGCGGTCGATCGAGGATACCGGCGTGGTGGGCCGGCAGGCCTCGAACAGGGCTGCAGGAAGCGCCCTCGCCTAGCGCGGACCTCTTGCCCTCAAGCCCCTGTCGCTTCGGTTGGCGCTGCCCCCTGGGTCAGCCAGTCGATTGTGGCACCGGGGCCGCGATCCGGCCGTGGGTTCAGCGACGAGCAATCACCCAGACGGCATGGATGATACCCGGAATGTAACCCAGCAGCGTCAGCAGGATGTTCAGCCAGAAGGCGCCGCCGAAGCCGACCTGGAGAAAGACGCCCACGGGCGGCAGGATGATGGCGAAGATGAGGCGGATAAGGTCCATTTCAGGCTCCAGTAGCGGGCAGGCAAGAAGATGCCTCTAAGACTGGCAGGGCCTGAATCAGGTTCCGGCAGGCAATAAAAAACCCCGCCGAAGCGGGGTTTCGCAGACTTAACCCGACATCCTTGTCGGGCCGCCAATCCTTGGCCATCTATCCCTGTAAGTCTCTGCCCGACATCCTTGCCGGGGGGCCATCCTGGCCACATTTCCTTGAAGTCATCTGGAGCGCTGGGTACATCCTGTACCGCGATCCGATGGGTGTAGATTACGCAGCTACCCGGATGTAGGCGATGGCTTATCGCGGCGACGTCGTGTAAGCCAAAGCTTACACGACATGGCTTTTCACCTTTTCGGTCAACGGCTTAGAAGGCCTCCTCGGCCAGGGCGTAGAGCGGCTGGGCACCGCTGCGCACGGCGGCCGCCAGGCTCAGGGTGCGCGGCAGCAGGCGGGCGAAATAGAAGCGTGCGGTGGCCAGCTTGGCTTCGGCGAAGGCCGCGTCCTGCTCCGCCGCGGCAGCCGCAGCCCGGGCCCAGAGATAGGCATAGGCGACATAGCCGAACAGGTGCAGGTAGTCCACCGAGGCGGCGCCGAGTTCATGGGGATCGCTGGCACCGGCCTGCAGCAGCCACTCGGTCGCGCCGTCCAGCTGATCCAGGGCCTGGCGCAGGGGCGCGGCGAATTCGCTGTCCGCCGGCAGGCTGGCGAGATAGCCATGGACCTCTTCGCTGAAGGGCCGGTAGAGGGCGCCGCGACTGCCGGCCAGCTTGCGGCCGACCAGGTCGAGGGCCTGGATGCCATTGGTGCCTTCATAGATCTGGGTGATGCGCACGTCGCGCACCAGCTGCTCCTGACCCCATTCGCGGATATAGCCATGGCCGCCGAACACCTGCTGGCCGGCGACGCAGAGTTCCAGGCCGAGATCGGTGAGGAAGCCCTTGGCCACCGGGGTGAGCAGCGCCACCAGGGCTTCGGCGCGTTCGCGCTCGGCCGGCTCGGGGCTGTACTTGGCGGTGTCGAGTTGCAGGGCGACATAGCTGGAGAACAGCCGGCCGCCTTCGTTCAGCGCCTTCATGGTCAGCAGCATGCGCCGCACATCGGGGTGGACGATGATGGGATCGGCGTTCTTGGCGGCCTGCTGGATACCGGCCGGGGAGCGGCTCTGCAGGCGCTCGCGGGCATAGGCCAGGGCGTTCTGGTAGGAGCGCTCGCTCGAGCCCAGGCCCTGGATGCCGACGCCCAGGCGCTCGTAGTTCATCATGGTGAACATGGCGGCCAGGCCCTTGTTGACCTCGCCCACCAGATAGCCCACCGCGCCATCGAAGTTCATCACGCAGGTGGCGGCGCCCTTGATGCCCATCTTGTGTTCCAGGGAGCCACACGCCACGGCGTTGCGCGCGCCCAGGGCGCCCGCCTCGTCCACCAGGATCTTGGGCACTAGGAACAGCGAGATGCCGCGGGAACCGGCCGGCGCATCGGGCAGCTTGGCCAGCACCAGGTGGATGATGTTCTCGGTGAGGTCGTGCTCGCCGGCGGTGATGAAGATCTTGGTGCCGGTGACCCGGTAGCTGCCGTCGGCCTGGGGCTCGGCGCGGGTGCGGATCAGACCCAGGTCGGTACCGGCATGGGGCTCGGTCAGGCACATGGAGCCGGCCCACTGGCCGCTGTAGAGATTGGGCAGGTAGGCCTGCTTCAGCGCTTCGCTGCCATGGGCGTGCAAGGCCAGGCAGGCGCCGGCGCTGAGCATCGGATAGAGACCGAAGGCCAGGCAGCTGGCGTGCATCATTTCCTCGACCTGGGCGGTGAGCACCTTGGGCATGCCCATGCCGCCGTATTCGGGATCGCCACCGACCCCTACCCAGCCGCCTTCGGCAAAGGCCTGGTAGGCCTGGCGGAAGCCCTGGGGCGTGGTCACTTCCCCGGCTTGCCAGTGGCAGCCTTCTTCATCGGAATTGCGATTGAGCGGCGCCAGTTCCTGGGCGCACAGCTTGCCGGCTTCTTCGAGGATGGCATCGGCGGTCTCGCCGTCCACCACCTCGGCCAGGGCGGGCCACTGACTCCAGCGGTCCTTGACCTTGAGGACGGCATCCAGCACGAAACGGATATCGCGAAGCGGCGGGGTGTAGTCGGCCATGTCGAGTCTCCTCGGAAGGTGTTCTTGTCGGTATGACCCGAGTGTAAGACCGAACCGGAAGGGAGACATAGGTTCATGATCTGACCCGATGGTCAGCCGATCGGAGGTCTGCTGCGGGTAGTTTTTTCGCGGCCGCGAAAAGACGAAAACCCCGCCGGAGCGGGGTTTTCAGGGGAGCGGCGACGACTCAGTAGCCGAGGGCGAAGTCTTCTTCGGCCAGGGCCATCAGGCTGCCGGCGCCGGCCAGCAGCGCCTCGGCGTGGGCGCGGGTACGGGGCAGCAGGCGCTCGTAGTAGAAGCGCGCGGTGGCCAGTTTGGCCTGGTAGAAGGCGGCCTCCTCGGTACCGGCGGCCAGCTTCTCGGCGGCGACCCGGGCCATGTCGGCCCAGAAGTACGCCAGGCAGCAGTAGCCGGAGTACATCAGGTAGTCGACGGCGGCGGCGCCCACCTCCTCGCGATCCTTCATGGCGGCCATGCCGACCTTGAGGGTGATCTCGCCCCACTCCTTGTTCAGCTTGGCCAGCGGCTCGACGAAAGCCTTGAGCTGGGCATTCTCGGCGTTGGCCTGGCAGAACTTGTGCACCACCTTGGTGAAGGCCTTGAGCGATTCACCCTGGGTCATCAGCACCTTGCGACCCAGCAGGTCGATGGCCTGGATGCCGGTGGTGCCCTCGTAGAGCATGGCGATACGGGCATCGCGCAGATTCTGCTCCATGCCCCACTCGGCGATGTAGCCGTGGCCGCCGTAGATCTGCACGCCGTGGCTCGCCGCCTCGAAACCCACCTCGGTCATGAAGGCCTTGGCGATGGGGGTGAGGAAGGCCAGCTGGGTCTCGACCTGCTGCTTCTGCTCTTCGTCCTGGCTGTACTTGAGGATGTCCACCAGCTTGGCGGTGTAGTAGATCATCGCCCGGCTGCCTTCGGCGAAGGCCTTCATGGTCAGCAGCATGCGGCGCACGTCGGGGTGCACGATGATGGGATCAGCGGGCTTCTCGGGCGCCTTGGGACCGGTCAGGGACCTCATCTGCAGACGCTCGCGGGCGTACTTCAGACCGCCCTGGAAGGCCACCTCGGCATGGGCCAGGCCCTGCAGGGCGGTGCCGATGCGGGCGAAGTTCATGAAGGTGAACATGCAGTTCAGGCCGCGATTCGGCGGGCCGATCAGGAAGCCGGTGGCACCGTCGAAGTTCATCACGCAGGTGGCGTTGCCGTGGATGCCCATCTTGTGTTCCAGGGAACCGCAATGCACGGCGTTGCGCTCACCGGCCGCGCCGCTGGCGTCGGGCAGGCGCTTGGGCACGATGAACAGCGAGATGCCCTTGGTGCCGGCGGGGGCATCGGGCAGACGGGCCAGCACGATGTGGACGATGTTCTCGGCCATGTCGTGTTCACCGGCGGAAATGAAGATCTTGGTGCCGGTGATGGCGTAGCTGCCGTCCGCGCGCGGCTCGGCCTTGGTGCGCAGCATGCCCAGGTCGGAACCGCAGTGGGGTTCGGTCAGGCACATGGTGCCGGTCCACTCGCCGGTCACCAGCTTTTCCAGGTAGGTGTGCTTCTGCTCGTCGGTGCCGTGCTGCTCCAGGGTGTTCATGGCGCCGTGGGACAGGCCGGGGTACATGCCCCAGGACCAGTTGGCCTGGCCGACCATTTCCGAGAGGGAGATGCCAAGGGACTCGGGCAGGCCCTGGCCCCCATGGGCCGGGTTGTGCGCCAGGCTCGGCCAGCCGCCCTCGACGAACTGGGCATAGGCTTCCTTGAAGCCATCGGGGGTCTTCACCCCGTCTTCGCTCCAGGTGCAGCCTTGCTGGTCGCCGATGCGATTGAGCGGCGCCAGGACCTGTTCGCAGAATTTGGCGCCTTCTTCGAGGATGGCGGAAACCATGTCGGGAGTAGCGTCGCCGCACCCGGGCAGGCTCTGGTAGTGCGCGTCATAGCCCAGGAGTTCGTCGCGGACGAAGCGGATGTCCCGCAGGGGGGCTTTGTAATCGGGCATGACTGTTACCTCTTTGCGAATGCTTGTTGTCGAGGGTGGCGGCAGTGTCGCTGCGGACCTGTCGCCAGGGCGTTTAAACAGTCGTTTGAAACTAATGTTCCAGGCCTGACCTTGTCAAGCGTGGCGAGGACGAGCGGAACGACCGGTCAGTCCGCCAGGGCCAGGGCTTCGCCCAGGGCCGCCGCCGTCGCCGGACGTACCAGCCGCGCCAGTTCCTGGCCGTCCTTGAAGACGATCAGCGTGGGCCAGAGCTTGACGCGAAAGGAGCGCCCCAGGCGGCGGCCGGGGCCGTCCTCGATCTTGAGATGGCGTACGCCGGGGTAGTCGGCGAGCGCCGTGGCCAGCAGCGGCTGGGCGGCGCGGCAGTGGCCGCACCAGGGTGCGCCGAACTCCAGCAGGGTGACACCCGGCAGGGCGTCGACATCGGTGCGGGCGGGCTCCCTTTCCGCATAGGTGGTCGTCATGGTCATGGCGGGGCTCCTGAAGTCGGTTCCAACGGTGGACAAGTCGCTGGCGGGACTGCTCGGTCACGGGAAAAGGACTAGGGTCGATCCTGCGGTACGCCCCGATGTCATGACAATAAAACAAGGCGCTCCATTTCTGCCTCCGTCTCCGCCCTTTCCCGAGGCCCGCCATGAGCCAGACAGCGACTTCCGTTTCACCCGCCACCCTGCGCAAGGTCATCTCCGCCGCGTCCATCGGCAACTTCGTCGAATGGTTCGATTTCGCCCTCTACGGCTTTCTCGCCACCCTGCTCGCGGCGCACTTCTTTCCCAGTGGCGACGCCACCGCCGGCCTGCTCAAGACCTTTGCCGTCTTTGCCGTGGCCTTCGCCTTCCGGCCACTGGGCGGCATCGTCTTCGGCCTGCTGGGTGACCGCATCGGCCGTAAGCGCACCCTGGCGCTGACCATCCTGATCATGGCCGGCGCCACCGCCCTGATCGGCATCCTGCCCAGCTACGCCACCATCGGCATCTGGGCGCCGATCCTGCTGACGCTGATCCGCTGCGCCCAGGGCTTTTCCGCTGGCGGCGAATACGCCGGGGCCTGCGCCTACGTGATGGAGCATTCGCCGCGCGATCGCCGCGGGCGCTATGGCAGCTTCGTACCGGTCTCGACCTTTCTCGCCTTCGCCAGCGCGGCCCTGACCGCCTGGGGCCTGGAACGACTGCTGGGCGCCGCGGCCATGGCCGACTGGGGCTGGCGCATCCCCTTCCTGGCCGCCGCGCCGCTGGGCCTGATCGGCCTCTATCTGCGGCTGAAGCTGGACGAGACCCCGGCCTTCCAGGCGCTGGAGGCGGACCATGAGGTCAGCCATTCGCCGCTGGGCGAGACGCTCAGGCTGCAGGGTCGCTCGATCCTGCGCCTGGGCGCCTTCATCTCGCTGACGGCGCTGTCCTTCTATATGTTCACCACCTACTTCTCCACCTACCTGCAACTGGCCGGCGGCTTCGACCGGGCCGCGGCCCTGGCCATCAGCCTGATCACCCTGTTCGCGGCGGCAGCGGCCTGTCCGGTGCTGGGACGCGTTACCGACCGTATCGGTCGACGCATGACCACGGTGCTGGCCAGCCTGGTGCTGGCGGTAGGCGTCTATCCGGCGCTGCTGCTGGCCAGCAGCGGCCAGTTCGGCAGCGCCCTGCTGGGCTCGCTGCTGTTGGGCGCCGGGGCGGTGCTGTGCAACGTGGTGACCGCGCCGCTGCTCAGCGAGGTCTTCCCCACCCGCACCCGCTACACCGCCGGGGCCATCACCTACAACCTGGCCTACACCATCTTCGGCGGCACCGCGCCGCTGATGGCGACCTGGCTGATCGGCGCCACCGGCAGCAATCTCTCGCCGGCGCTCTACCTGATCCTGATTGCCCTGCTCGGCCTGATCGGCGGCCTGAGTCTGCCCGAGACCTCGCGCATCGATCTGGACGAGGTCAGCGAAGGCGGTGAACCGGCCTATCGCGCGGTGCGAGGCTAGACCGCTCGTCCCTTGACCGGCACTTCCTCCGGGTCCATCTGCCGATAGGCAAAAGGCCCGGAGTTTTGCCATGCCCGCCGCTCACGATCTGCAACGCTTCCTCGACGCCCAGGCCGGCACCTATGCCACCGCCCTGGCGGAGATCCGCGCCGGGCGCAAGCGCAGTCACTGGATGTGGTTCATCTTTCCGCAGATCCAGGGGCTGGGCCGCAGCGAGACGGCGCAGCGCTACGCCATCGCCTCCCGCGACGAGGCCAGTGCCTACCTGGCGCATCCGCTGCTGGGACCGCGCCTGCGGGAGATCACCGCCGCCGCGCTGGAGCATCCGCAGCTGTCGGCCACGGCGCTGTTCGGCCAGCCGGACGATCTCAAATTCCATTCCTGCCTGACCCTCTTCGCCGCCGTGGCCGAAGACCCCGAACCCTTTCGCCAGGCACTGAAGACCTTTTTCGCCGGCCAGCCGGACGAAGCCACCCTGTCGCGACTCTGCTAGCGCCAGAGTTCGGGTAGCGCCCCTTCCCTTCCGGTCACCGGATCGCTCACTGGCACAGGCACCTGGGCGATGAGTTCGAGCGCACGGGCATGGGCGGCCGGATCGGCGCGCTGGGTGATGAAGTCCTGCTGATCGGACGGATAGGCGCCCACCACCAGGAAGTCCGTGCTGGATTCCAGGTTGCGGTGCCCGGTCCCCGCCGGCAGCACCACCACGTCGCCCGCGGTCACCTCCACATCCTGCCCCTGCTCGCCACCCAGCCGCAGCCGCGCCTGGCCGCGCGCCACGCCAAGGACCTCATGGGCATTGGGGTGATAGTGATGATAATCGTAGACGCCATAGCGCCACTGCGGCGGCCAGGCATGGTCGGCGAACAGCTGCTCCAGGGCCGCGGCGCGGTCGGCATCCGGCAGCGGGACCTGGCGATAGAGCAGCACTGGCAGGCGACTGTTGGGGATGACGCCGTCGTCGGCGAAGTGCAGTTGTTCGGGCTGACCGGCTCCTACCGGCGCGGCCAGGGCCAGGGCGGCGGGTGCCAGGCCCAGCACCAGGGAAAGGACGGACAGAGACGGACGATGCGACATGCGGGACTCCCTCGGGGCTTTGCCAATGGAGGCCGGCCTGGAGCCCGGGTTCAGCGCCCGCGACGAGGGGTCAGGCCAGCCATTCCCGCAGCAGCGCCGAGGTGCGCTCCGGCAATTCCAGCGGCGGCAGGTGACCGCAGTCGTCCAGCACCACCAGGCGCGAGTCCTGGATGCCGGCGTGCATCAGCTCGGCTTCGGCCGGCGGGGTCAGCTGGTCCTGGGCGCCCACCACGATCAGGGTCGGCACCTGGATCTGCGCCAGGGTCGGGCGTGAGTCGGGGCGGTCGATGATCGACTGCTGCTGGCGCAGGAAGGCGGCCTTGCCCACCGCCTTGCCCATGGCCAGCACGGTGTCGGCCACCGGCGTGCCCAGGCGCGAGGCGTGGATCAGCCGCGGCAAGAGTTGCGGACTGATACCGAGAAAACGCCCGCGCTCGGCCAGTTCGAGCATGGCGCGGCGCTGCGCGGCGCGCTCCGGAGCATCCGGGCTGGCCATGGTGTCGAACAGCGCCAGCCGCGTTACCCGTTCCGGCGCCTGGCGCAGGATCTCGAAGGCCACATAGCCGCCCATGGACAGCGCGCCCAGGGCGAAGCGCGGTGGCGCCTCGGCCAGCACCCGGCGCGCCAGGGCGGCGATGCCCAGATCGCGGGTGAGGTCGGGAATGAGCACCGGACAGACGTCGGCCAGGTCGGCGGCCTGGGCGGCCCAGAGACGGCTGTCGCAGAGCAGGCCGGGAAGCAGGATCAGGGGAAGGGAATCGGTAGCGGTCATCACGATAGAGCCTATTCGAAATCTGCTGCGCGTCGGCCAAACGGCGTTGAAAATGGCCTGGGTCGCCAGCCCGGTCGGAATGCTCATTTACCCAATGTAAACTCGTTCGCGAGCCCGGTCCGCTTCCTCAGCCTTTTTCGCCTTGTTTGTCTCTAGCTCGCGAGACTTCGAATAGGCTCTTGAGACTTGAGAGACACTGCGGAAAACGCGCAGTGTAGCGCGGATCACCAGCGAACCCCTTGGGCTTCGCGGGTTCCAAGGGACATTGCCAAGGATCCGGAAACATCCATGCGTACTGAAGGCTTCTTCGACTGGCTCGGCGCCGCGCTCGGCCAGGTCATCCGTTTCATCATCGATCTGTTCGGCTCGGTGCTCGGCGGCCTCGCCGACGCCGTGCACGACTTTCTCCATGGCATGGCCCGCTCCATCGGCATGGACGACTCCTATATCAGCTTCGTGGTCCTGGCCATCGGCCTGCTGCTGCTCTACGCCGCGGTACGCGCCTTCATGGCGCGCTCGGTGGTGGGCGGCGTCATCTGGCTGATCCTCGGCCTGATGGTGATGAGCTGGCTGATCCGCGGCTGACTGGTCGCCAGGCGCTCCGCCTGGCACAGTAGGGCTCTCGCTCGGCACGGACGCCGTCATGACCCCACCCCTTTCCCAAGCATTGAAGCGCCACTGGCAACGCCTGCGGCCCGGCACCAGCTGCGCCCTCTGCGCCGCCTGGCTTCC
This sequence comes from Pseudomonas sp. PGPPP4, assembly GCF_002256045.1. Lineage (NCBI taxonomy): Bacteria > Pseudomonadati > Pseudomonadota > Gammaproteobacteria > Pseudomonadales > Pseudomonadaceae > Pseudomonas > Pseudomonas sp. PGPPP4. The sequence goes on along the minus strand of NZ_NKID01000003.1, from coordinate 522,064 downwards.
GGCCGGACTGCCCCTGTGCGAAGGCTGCGACAGCGAATTGCCCTGGCTCGGCCCCCATTGCCAGGGCTGCGCCCTGCCCCTGCCGGTGGACGGCCTGTTCTGCGGCGCCTGCCTGGCCAAGCCGCCGGCCTTCGACCAGGTGCTGGCGCCCTGGCGCTATGCCTTTCCGGTCGACACCCTGATCAACAGATTCAAGCACCGCGATCACGGCAGCCTCGGCCGTCTGGCCGGGGCGCTGCTGGCCCGGCACCTACAGCATCTGTTCGACGAAGGTCAGCCGCGCCCGGAGTGCCTGCTGCCCGTTCCTCTCTCGCCCCTGCGCCTGCGCCAGCGCGGCTTCAACCAGGCCGCGCTCCTGGCCGGCTGGCTCGGCAAGTCCTTGAAGCTGCCGGTGGATGGCGGACTGTTGCAGCGGGTGGAGGAGCAGCACAGCCAGCAGGGCCTGAGCGCCAGCGAGCGGCGGCGCAATCTCCTGCAGGCCTTCGCCCTGGTGCAGGACGCCGGATTGGAGGGCCGTCATCTGGCCCTGGTGGACGATGTCCTCACCACCGGCGCCACCGCCGACAGCCTGGCGCGCCTGCTCAAGCGCGCGGGCGCCCGGCGGGTGGATGTCTATTGCCTGGCGCGGACGCCGCCACCCGGCGAGTAGCGCTGTCACCAAACCGTCATTTAGTCTGACTAGCCTCGCCTGCACACCGTGAGGGAGCCATCAGCATGCACAACGACCAGACCGATCTCGAACGCCTCGTCCAACTGAGCCGCCGGCGCTTCATCGGTGCCGGCGCCCTGGCCGACGCCGTCGGCGAAGCCTCGGGCAATCCGCTGATCGGCTTCGCCAACATCCCCGCCTCCACCGCCGACACCCTGGTGGTACCGCCCGGCTATCGCGCCAGCGTGCTCATCAGTTGGGGCCAGCCGCTGCACGCCGACGGTCCGGCCTTCCGTCCCGATGGCAGCCCGAGCGCCGCCGACCAGGCCGTGCAATTCGGCGACAACAACGACGGCATGGCCTTCTACCCCTTCCCGGACGATCCGGATCGGGCGCTGATGGCGATCAACAACGAATACACCAACTACCGCTATCTGCTCGGCCACGGCACGCCGCCCAAGTCCCTGGAAGACACCCGCAAGGCCCAGGCCGCCGAGGGCGTCTCGGTGATCGAGGTCAAGCGCGTGGACGGCCAGTGGCATTTCGTCCAGGGCTCGCCCTACAACCGCCGCGTGCATGGCAACACACCCATCGCCGTCAGCGGTCCGGCCGCCGGCCATGACCTGCTCAAGACCGCCGCCGACCCGGCCGGACGCGAGGTGCTGGGCACCTTTCAGAATTGCTCCAGCGGCGCCACCCCCTGGCACACCTACCTGACCTGCGAAGAGAACTTCACCGACGTCTTCGGCAGTCGCGATGCCAACCTGAAGTTCGACGCCGCCCAGAAGCGCTACAGCGTCAAGCACGCCAGCGTGGAGAACGACTGGCACCTGCACGACGACCGCTTCGATCTGGCGCAGAATCCCAACGAACTCAATCGCCACGGCTGGATCACCGAGATCGATCCCTTCGATCCTCAGGCCAAACCGGTCAAGCGCACCGCCCTGGGGCGCTTCAAGCACGAGAACGCCGCCCTCGCCCGCACCCGCGATGGCCGCGTGGTGGTCTACATGGGCGACGACGAGCGCGGCGAATTCATCTACAAGTTCGTCAGCCGCGATCGCCTACAGGAAGATCCCAAGGCCAATCGCGACCTGCTCGACCACGGCACCCTCTATGTCGCCCGCTTCGACGAGGGCGATCGTGACCCGAACCGCCCCAAGGGCCGCGGCCAGTGGCTGCCGCTGGAGCATGGCGAGAACGGCCTGACCGCCGCCAATGGCTTCGCCAGCCAGGCCGAGGTGCTCATCCACGCGCGCCAGGCCGGCACCCAGGTCGGCGCCACGCGCATGGACAGACCCGAGTGGATCGCCGTCAGCCCCAAGGACGGCCAGGTCTATTGCACCCTGACCAACAACACCAAGCGCGGCGAGGACGGCATGCCGGTGGGCGGTCCCAATCCCCGCGCCAACAACCTCTACGGCCAGATCGTGCGCTGGCGCGAGAGCGGTGACGATGCCGCGGCCCTGAGCTTCGACTGGGACCTCTTCGTCATCGCCGGCAATCCCAAGGTGCACCCGGGCAAGCCGGAAGCGGGCTCCCAGCAGATCAACGCCGAGAACATGTTCAACAGCCCCGATGGCCTGGGCTTCGACGCCGCCGGCCGGCTGTGGGTGCTCACCGACGGCAAGTACAGCAACAAGGGCGACTACGAGGGCATGGGCAACAACCAGATGCTCTGCGCCGATCCGCGCAGCGGCGAGATGCGCCGCTTCCTGGTCGGTCCGGTCGGCTGCGAGGTCACCGGCCTGGCCTTTGCGCCGGACTACAAGACGATGTTCGTCGGCATCCAGCACCCGGGCGAGGAAGGCGGTTCGAGCTTTCCCGAGGCCCAGCCGAACGGCCAGCCGCGCTCTTCGGTGATGGTCATCAGCCGCGAAGATGGCGGTGTGATCGGCGCCTGACCGGCGAGCGGATAGCGCTCGAGCCTTCGCCATGGGGCTCGGGCATGCGCTAGCATCTCCCGGATGCAGGGTGGCAATCGCCATCGTCCCCCGTGACCGAGGAGCGCGCCATGTCTCATCCGTTCGAAAATCTGAGTCCCGACCTCGTCATCGACGCCATCGAAAGCCTGGGCTATCTCAGCGATGCCCGGGTGCTGGCCCTCAACAGCTACGAGAACCGCGTCTATCAGATCGGCATCGAAGGCGAGACCCCGCTGATCGCCAAGTTCTATCGCCCGGATCGCTGGACCGATGCGGCCATTCTGGAAGAGCACGCCTTTTCCGCCGAACTGGAAGAGCGCGAGGTGCCGGTGGTCGCGCCCTTGCAGCGCGACGGCCAGACGCTGTTCAATCATGCCGGCTTTCGCTTCGCGCTCTTTCCCCGCCGCGGCGGCCGGGCGCCGGAGCCGGGCGATCTCAATCAGCTGCATCGCCTCGGCCAGCTGCTGGGTCGCCTGCACGCGGTGGGCGCCAGCCGCCCCTTCCAGCACCGCGAGACGCTGGACGTCCAAGGCTATGGCCATGCCTCGCTGGATACGCTGCTGACCGGCAACTTCATTCCCCAGAGTCTGCTGCCGGCTTATGAATCGGTGGCGCGTGACCTGCTGCAGCGCCTCGACGAACTCTTCGAAAGCGTCAGCTACGATGTCATCCGCCTACACGGCGACTGCCATCCGGGCAACCTGCTCTGCCGCGATGACGCCTACCATATCGTCGACCTCGACGACTGCCGCCACGGTCCGGCCATGCAGGATCTCTGGATGCTGCTGGCCGGCGATCGCCAGGAGCGGCTGACGCAGCTGTCCGAGCTGATGGACGGCTACGAGGAATTCCACGACTTCCAGCCGCGCGAGCTGGCGCTGATCGAGGGGCTGCGCACCCTGCGGCTGATGCACTACAGCGCCTGGCTGGCGCGCCGCTGGGACGACCCGGCCTTTCCCAAGAGCTTTCCCTGGTTCGGCAGCGAACGCTACTGGGGCGACCAGATCCTCACCCTGCGCGAACAGCGCGCTGCCCTAGACGAGGCGCCGTTGCGGCTGTTCTAGCCCTGCTGCGACGCGTGGAAAACGCCTTGCGGTTTTCCACCCTACAAGGCTCCCTCCCAGGCTCGGATACCCCCTCTCCCTCTGGGAGAGGGCCGGGGTGAGGGTAGGACCCGCGATGAACTCTTCACGGGAAAAGACCGTGTCGTTTTCCACGCTACAGCACTGATCGCGGCCATGGGCCGCTCCTACAGAGGGTGATGCTTTTGTAGGAGCGGCCCATGGCCGCGATTAACGTGGTGACGCGCAAATCGCAAGCGCACCTTCTCAGCCCACATCCCACCGCCCCTTAGGCTATCCTGCCCGGACAAGAACGTTGCCTGCCTAAGGATCTCTCATGTCTGCCTTGCGCCAGGGTTATGCCCTGGGCCTCACCGCCTATGGGCTGTGGGGCTTGTTTCCGCTGTTCTTCAAGCTGCTGGCGGCCCTGCCGGCGACCGAAATCCTGTTCCAGCGCATCCTCTGGTCCGCCCTGTTCAGCGCCTTGCTGCTGCTGGTCTGGCGCCATCGCGGCTGGTGGGCGGAGTTGCGCGCCCACCCGCGACGGCTGCTCTGGCTGGCGCTGTCCGGCGCCCTGGTGGCCTGCAACTGGCTGGTCTACATCTGGGCGGTCAACAACGCCCATGTGGTCGAGGCCAGCCTGGGCTACTACATCAATCCGCTGGTCAACATCCTGCTCGCCCTGGTGATCCTCGGTGAACGCCTGCGGCCGCTGCAGTGGATCGCCGTGGGCCTGGCGGTGCTGGGCGTCGCCCAGCAACTGTGGACCCTGGGGCAACTGCCCTGGGTCTCCCTAGCGCTGGCGCTGACTTTCGCCTTCTATGGCCTGGTGCGGCGGCAGACGCCGGTAGCCGCGCTGCCGGGCATGGTGGTGGAGAGCTGGATGCTGGTGCCGATCGCCCTGGTCGCGCTGCCGCTGCTGACCCCGGGGGTGAGTCTGCAGGCGGAGACCTGGCAATCCTCGCTGGGCCTGCTGATCGTGCTGGCCGGGCCGGTCACCCTGATCCCGTTGCTGTGCTTCAACGCCGCGGCGCGCAAGCTGCCCTATTCGACCCTGGGCTTCCTGCAGTACCTGGCGCCGACCCTGGTGCTGATCCAGGCGGTCTGGCTCTACGACGAACCCTTCCCCCGCGAGCGGCTGTTCGCCTTCATCTGCATCTGGACGGGCCTTGCCGTGTTCAGCTTCGATCTCTGGCGCGCCAGTCGCAAGCTGAAGGCCAGATAGCAGAACGCCCCTGGCAAGGGGCGTTCGTCACCGCAGCGGCGCCGATCAGGCTTCGCCGGCGGTCTGCATGCGCGCCAGTTCCTGGGCGTAGAGGGCGTCGAAATTCACCGGCTGCAGCATCAGCGCGGGGAAGGAGCCACGCACCACCATGTTGTCCAGCGCCTCACGGGCGTAGGGGAACAGGATGTTGGGGCAGAAGGCGCCCAGGGCATGGGCCATGGAGGCGGCGTCCAGGCCCTTGATCAGGAAGATGCCACCCTGCTGCACTTCGGCGATGAAGGCGGTCTCTTCGTTGTTCTTGACGGTCACGGTCAGGGTCAGCACCACTTCGTGGAAGTCGTCGCCCAGGGTCTTCTGGCGGGTAGCCAGGTCCAGGTTGACGTTGGGCTGCCAGTCCTGACGGAAGATCTCGGGGCTCTTGGGCGCCTCGAAGGACAGGTCGCGGATGTAGATGCGCTGCAGGGAGAACTGAGCGCCGTCTTCCTGGGCGCCATTGGCTTGGTCGGTCATGGTAGGGCCTTGAGTGATGAGTGTTGGTCAGGCGGACAGCAGCGGATCGAGACGTCCGCTTCGGTCTAGGGCATAGAGATCGTCGCAACCGCCGACGTGGGTGCTGCCGACCCAGATCTGCGGCACGCTGGTGCGACCGGCCTTGCGGGCCATCTCGCTGCGTAGCGCCGGCTGGCCGTCGACGGAGACTTCCCGGTAGGCCACGTTCTTGCGATCGAGCAGGTGCTTGGCACGATGGCAATAGGGACACCAGGCACTGGTATAGATGACGACGTCAGACATGCGCGGTCTCCAGTGGCCGATGAGGCGGCCACGCTAGGGGTTCACTTCACCAGGGGCAGATTTTCTGCACGCCAGGTAGCGATGCCGCCGTTCAGCCGGGCGGCGGTGAAGCCGGCCTTCTGCAGATCGCCGCATACGGCGCCGGCTTGCTGGCCGGCGCTGTCCACCACGATCAGGGTCTTGGCCTTGTGCTTCTCCAGTAGAGACAGGCTGCTGGCGACTTTCTCCTGAGCGATGTTCAGCGCGCCGACGATATGCCCGGCGGCGAAGTCCTTGCTCGGGCGGATGTCGAGCACCACACCCTCTTCGCGATTGACCAGGTTGGTGAGTTCGCCGGTGGACAGGCTACGCCCGCCCCGACGGGTCTCGTTGAACAGCATCAGGGCGACGATGGCGAGGAAGGCGGCGACGAGCAGCGGATGATGGGTGGCGAATTCGACCACCCGACCGAGAAATTCCATAATGAAAGAGCTATCCAAGGAGGGCTAAAAATGCTGGCCAGTATACACAGCCCCCCGATGGCGCCATACCCTCGGCGCCCCCGGGTTATCCGCAGGTAACCAGCTCATCCCGAACTGCCTCCTTGGCGGCTTCCGTCGCTCTGCCTAGGCTTGGCTTCCCTTCATTTCCAAGGAATCCAGCCATGACCTCCATCGCCATGCTCGGCGCCACCGGTAACGTCGGCAGTCGCCTGCTCGATGAAGCCCTCTCCCGTGGCCATCAGGTCACTGCCCTGGTGCGGGAACCCGCGCGCCTGGCGTCCCGTGCCGACCTGACCGTGGTTGCCGGCGACGTCAAGGATCCGCAGGCCGCCAAGGCGCTGTCCGGCCATGACGTGCTGATCAGCAGCCTGAGATTCGCCGACATCGCACCAGACGCGCTGATCGACTTCGCCCGCGCCACCGGCATCCCCCGCCTGCTGATCGTTGGCGGCGCCGCCAGCCTGAGCCTGCCGGACGGCTCGCGCCTGTTCGATGCGCCGGCCTTTCCCGCGGAATACCGCAGCGAAGCCGGGGCCGGGATCGCTACCCTGGACGCCCTACGCGGGGTCAGCGACCTCGACTGGGTCTTTGTCAGTCCGCAGATGGTCTTCGCGCCCGGCTCGCGCACCGGCCATTTCCGCCTGGGCGAGGATGCCCTGCTGTTCGATGCGGCCGGGGACAGCCACATCTCCTACGAAGACTTCGCCGTGGCCCTGCTGGACGAGGTCGAACGCCCCGTCCATCACCGCAGCCGCTTCACCGTCGGGTATTGAAATAGAAATGCCCCCTCGTTCGCAGCCTGGCCGCCTGGTCGGGCCGTGAACGCTGAACGGCGTGCCTTGCCGTTTTTTTTGCCGGATGTGACGGGCATACTAGGCGCTTCGCCCTTGAAACGTACGACCTCGCATGCGCCGTGTTCTCGCCCTTCTCCTGCTTGCCAGCGTTCTCGCTCCCGCCCTGGCCGACGATCGCGCCGATACCCAGCGGCAGATCGAGCAGACCCGCCGGGAAATCCAGGAGATGCAGAAGGTCCTCAAGCAGGTGCAGGCCGAGAAGTCCGGCGTGCAGAAGCAGTTGCAGGGCACCGAGACCCAGATGGGCGAGCTGGAAAAGCAGGTGGACTCGCTGCAGAAGCAGCTGGAGAACGGCGAAAAAAAGCTGCAAGAGCTGGACGGGCGCAAGAAGAAGCTCGACCAGTCTCGCGCTGAGCAACAACAGCTGATCGCCGTGCAGGTGCGCGCCGCCTACCAGAGCGGACGCCAGGAATACCTCAAGCTGCTGCTCAACCAGGAGCATCCGGAAAAGGTCAGCCGCACCCTCACCTACTACAACTACCTGAATCGCACCCGGCTGGATCAGCTCGCCACCTTCAACGACACCCTGCGCGAGATCCGCGAGGTGGAACAGGGTATCCAGCAGGAGCAGAACGACTTGGTCGCCCGTCGCGAAGACCTGGAGAAGCGTCAGGCGGAGCTGGCCGAGGTGCGCAAGGAGCGCCAGGCGGCGCTGGCCAAGATCAACGCGGACTACCGCGACAAGAGTCGCGAGATCGAGAACCGCGAGCAGGATCAGGCCGCGCTGAACAAGGTGCTCAAGACCATCGAGGAAACCCTCGCGCGCCAGGCCCGCGAAGCCGAGGAAGCCCGCCAGCGGCAACTGGCCGAAGCCCGCGCCGCCGAGGCACGGGAAGCGGCGCGGCGCCAGGCGCAAAGCGAGCCGAAAGCCCCGCGTCCCTCGAACGCCCCGGAACTGGCGGTGTCTAGTGCAGCACCTGCCTATGGCGGCGCCTTCGCCAATGCCCGCGGCAAGCTGCCCTGGCCGGTCGATGGCCGTCTGGTGGCGCGTTTCGGCAGTGCTCGCGGCGACGACCCCCGCGCGAAATGGGACGGTGTCCTGATCGCGGCCGGGGCCGGTACCCGGGTCAAGGCGGTACACGACGGCCGGGTGGTCTTCGCCGACTGGCTGAGAGGCGCCGGCCAACTGGTTATCATCGATCATGGGAATGGCTATCTCAGCCTGTACGGACACAATCAGAGCCTGCTCAAGTCTGCGGGTGACGTGGTCAAGGCCGGGGATGCCATCGCGACCGTCGGCGCCAGCGGCGGTCAGGAAGCCTCCGCCTTGTACTTCGCCATCCGCCAACAGGGCCGCCCGACGGACCCGGTCATCTGGTGCCGTGCTCAGGGATAGTGCGACACACCTCGGTTTAGGAGCTGCACATGCCGCATCGCTTTCGTCCCACCGTCCTGGTCCTCGCCCTGCTGTTCAGCGGCGTCGGCGTCGTCCAGGCGCAATCGTCGCAGAGCACGCCGGCTGCGGTGACGCCGGTCGCACCGGGCGCCGCGCCCGCGGCCCCGGCCAGTGCTCCGCTGCCGCTGGACGAGCTGCGCACCTTCGCCGAGGTGTTCGACCGCATCAAGGCCGCCTATGTGGAGCCGGTGTCGGATAAGGTCCTGCTGGAAAACGCCATCAAGGGCATGCTCAGCAACCTGGATCCGCATTCCGCCTATCTGGAACCCAAGGACTTCGCCGAACTGCAGGAAACCACCAGCGGTGAATTCGGCGGCCTGGGCCTGGAAGTCGGCCAGGAGAACGGCTTCATCAAGGTGGTCTCGCCCATCGACGACACCCCGGCGGCCAAGGCGCGCCTGCAACCGGGCGACCTGATCGTCAAGATCGACGGCCAGCCGACCAAGGGCCAGGCTATCAACGAAGCCGTCGACAAGATGCGCGGCAAGCCGGGCAGCCCCATCGTGCTGACCATCGTCCGCGGTGGTGGCCAGCCGTTCGACGTCAAGCTGGCGCGGGCGGTGATCAAGGTCAACAGCGTCAAGAGCCAGCTGCTCGAGTCCGGCTACGGCCTGCTGCGCATCTCGCAGTTCCAGGTGAACACTGGCGAAGAGACGGTCAAGGCCCTTGCCAAGCTGCGTCAGGAGAACAAGGGCAAGCTCAAGGGCCTGATCCTCGACCTGAGAAACAACCCGGGCGGCGTCCTGCAGTCGGCGGTCGAGGTGGCCGATGCCTTCATGACCCACGGCCTAATCGTTTACACCAAGGGCCGCCTGCCCAACTCCGAGCTGCGCTTCTCGGCCGACGCCGCCGATCCCAGCGAGAAGGTGCCTCTGGTAGTGCTGATCAACGGTGGCAGCGCCTCGGCCGCGGAGATCGTCGCCGGCGCCCTGCAGGATTCCAAGCGCGGCATCCTCATGGGCACCGACAGCTTCGGCAAGGGTTCCGTGCAGACGGTGCTGCCGCTCAATAACGACCGCGCGCTCAAGCTCACCACGGCGCTCTACTACACGCCGAGCGGACGCTCCATCCAGGCCCAGGGCATCACCCCGGACATCGCCGTGGCGCCGGCCAAGGTCACCCCGCAGAGCGGTGGCGACGAATACTTCCGCGAAGCGGACCTGGCCGGTCACCTGGGCAATGGCAATGGCGGCGCCGATCGGCCCACCGGCAGCAAGGCGCCCAACCAGAGTCCGCGGCCGCAGGATGACGACTTCCAGCTTTCCCAGGCGCTGTCGCTGCTCAAGGGACTCAACGTCACCCATACTCCGTGAGGGCGGGACGCTGGCTACTGGCCGGGGCGCTCGCCCTGGTCGGCACCCTCGCCCAGGCCGCCACCGCGCAGCTGACTATCGTCATCGACGACCTCGGGCAGAATCCGGCGCGGGATCGGCAGGTCCTGGCCCTGCCCGCGCCGGTGGTCCTGGCGATCATCCCCGAGACCCGCTACGCCGCCGAACTGGCCACCGTGGCCCACCGCGCCGGACGCACCGTGCTGCTGCACCTGCCCATGGACCCGGCCGGCGGTCCCTATGCCTGGCATCCGGAGATGTCCTCGGCCGAGCGCCTGCAACGCCTGGACCGGGCGCTGGAACGGGTACCCGAGGCGGATGGGGTGAACAATCATGAAGGTAGTCGCATGACCGCGGACCGCCCCGCCATGGCCGAGTTGATGCAGGTCCTGCAGGAGCGTCACCTGCTGTTTCTCGACAGCCGCACCAGCGCGGCCACCGTGGCCGCGGCGGAAGCCCAGAAGATCGGCCTGGCCAGCGTCTCGCGCGATGTCTTTCTCGACAACGACGCCACCCCGGCGGCGGTGGCGGCCCAGCTGGCCGAAGGCGTGCGCCTGGCCCAACGTCAGGGCAGCGCCGTGCTGATCGGCCATCCGCATCCGGCGACCCTGGCGGTGCTGGCCCAGCAGTTGCCGCTGCTCAAGGCCCAGGGCGTGGAGGTCATCGACCTGCCGCAGATGATCGCCCTGCGGGCCAATCAGGCCATGCCCGGGCACGGCCGCGCCGGTCGCTATCGCTAGCGACCGGCCTCCAGGCGTCAGAGGTAGTTGTTGGTGATGCTGTCGATCGCCCCTTCCTTGCGCATCTGCTCCAGCGCCGCCCTGAGGCGTATCACCACCTCGTCAGGCGTGTCCTTGTTCAGCGCCAGATACTGATCCACCTCGTTGAAGCGCAGCAGCGTCTGCAAGCCGGTCACCCCCTGCTGCTTGGCGAGATAGCGACCGACCGGATCGGCGGTAGCCCAGATATCGATCTGGCCTTTCACCAGCTTGTCGACGTTTTCCTGATCGCGCAGGGCGTCGATGACCGGAATGCCCTGGGCGGTCAGCGTCTTGCTGATCACATCGTTGCGATAGGTGCCGATACGATAGCGGGCGGCGTCCTTGAGCGTCTTGACGTCCAGCTTGCTGCCAGGCAGCGCCTGCAGGGTCCAGCTCGAGCGGCCGAAGGGGCCCACCCACTTGAACTGATCCTTGCGTGCCTCGGTGTAGGCCACGGAGAAGAGGCCGTAGTTGGGCGTTTCCTGGGTCAGCCGATAGATGCGGTCCCAGGGGAAGCGCAGCGAGAGGCTGTACTTGATGCCGGCCCGCTTGAACATCTCGCGGACGATATCGGTGGCGATACCATCGATGGCGTCATCGCGGGCGAAGTTCTTGTCATCGACCGACATGTTGAAGGGAGGATAATTCTCGGTCAGGAGCACGACCTGGTAGTAATCCGGCAACTCGGCCCGGGCCTGGCTCAGACCCAGGGTGCACCCCAAGACTACACCTGCAAGACGCAACCACGGCTTTTGCATTGCAACTCCCTGGCGACGCACGGCCGCATTTCCGAGGTTTCGTTGAATTTCCTTTACAACGTTGAGCGCTCACTGCCGCTGGCTGCGCCGCGGTCGTCAGCCCTGCGTCGATCCCGATCTGGCCGCCTGGCCGATCCGGAATCCTTGGCCCCTCGCGTGCACGCCCACCGCTAGGCGATGGCGCGCGCTAGAGATAGTTGTTGGTGATGCTGTCGACCAGACCTTCCTGGCGCATGGCATCCAGGGCCTGCTGCAGGCGGGTCACCACCTCGTCGGGGGTGTCCTTGTTCAAGGCCAGGTAGAGGTCGGATTCCTGGAAGCTGAGCAGGGTCTGCAGATTGCTGACGCCCTGCTGCTTGGCCAGGTAGCGGGCGACCACGTCGGTGGTGGCCCAGACGTCGATCTCGCCCTTCTGCAACTTGGCGATGTTCTCCTGATCACGCAGGGCATCGATGGGAACGATGCCCTTCTCCTGGATCATCAGGCTCACCGCGGAATTCTTGTAGGCACCGACGCGCAGCCGGGCCGCCGTGGCCAGGTCCGGCACCTTGAGGGTGCTGCCGGACAGCGCCATGAACACCTTGCGGGTCTTGCCCAGCGGCCCGACCCACTTGAACAGCGGCAGCCTCGATTCGGTGCGCGACACGGAGAACAGCGCGTAGTTGGGGCTCTCCAGGGTCAGGTTGTAGATGCGATCCCAGGGAAAGCGCAGCGAGAGGTTGTAGTCGATCCCGGCGCGCTTGAACATTTCGCGCACCAGATCGGCGCTGATGCCGTCGATGGCATCGTCACGCGCGAAATTCTTGTCGTCCACCGCCATGTTGAAGGGCGGGAAGTTCTCGGTCAGCAGCACCACGCGATAGCCCGCTGGCAATTCCGCCCGGGCCGTCCCCAGGCCCAGGGTGCAACTCAACAGTACGGCGGCGATGGCCAACCAGGACTTGCGCATAGCTCTCTCCTCAGGCGACCGTCCGCGCCGATCGCTCGGCCCGCCGGGATCACAGATAACGATTGAAAATGGTCTGAACCGCGCCGCTCTGGCGCATCTCGTCGAGGGCCTTTTGCAGCTTCTGTACCACCTCGTCGGGGGTCTGCTTGTTCAGCGCCAGGAACAGCTCGCCGCTGTTGAAGCGCAGCAGCATCTTGAGTCCGGTCACGTCTTCCTGGCGGGCCAGGTAGCGGCCGGCGGGGTCACCGGTGGCCCAGACATCGATCTGTCCCTTGACCAGGCGCTGTACGTTTTCCTGATCGCGCAGCGCGAGATCCGGCTGGAAGCCCTGCTGGGCGAGACTCTCGGCGATGGCGTCACCCTTGTAGGCGCCGATCTTGAGCTGCTGCTTGCGGACGTCGTCCAGGCTGCGCAGCTGCAGGTGGCTGTCGGCGCGCCCGAGCAGCACCCAGTCGTCCGGGCCGATGGGGCCGACCCACTTGAACAGCCCCTCGCGCTCGGGCAGCCGGGCGGTGACGAAGACCCCGTGGTCGGGCTGATCCAGGGCCATGCCGTAGATCCGCTCCCAGGGAAATCTCAGGGTGAGGTTGTAGGAGATGCCGGCGCGCTGGCACATCTCGCGGACCATGTCGACGGCGATGCCCTTGAGCTCGCCCTCGCGGGCGAAGTTCTTGCCATCCACGGAGAAGTTGTAGGGCGGGAAGTTTTCCGTCAGCAGCGTCAGCTGATAACCCGCCGGTAGCTCCGCCCTGACCGCGGTCGTTGATACCAGCAGCAAACCGGCCAAGCAGGCCCAGATTCCCTTGCGCACGCCCCTCTCCCTGCCGGCACCGCCGGTGCTTAAGATTTTGTGGAGCGTATCACAATCCCTTTTTCGGCCAGGTACCGTTTAGCCTCGGGAATGGTGCATTCGCCGAAATGGAAGATGCTCGCCGCCAGCACCGCAGAGGCCTTGCCTTCGAGGATGCCGTCGGCCAGGTGCTGCAGATTGCCGACGCCGCCGGAGGCGATCAACGGGATGCCCACCGCCTCGCTGACGGCGCGCGTCACGCCCAGGTCGAAGCCGTTCTTCATGCCGTCCTGGTCCATGCTGGTGAGCAGGATCTCGCCGGCGCCCAGGCCTTGCATCTTCTGCGCCCAGGCCACGGCGTCGAGGCCGGTGGGCTTGCGTCCACCATGGGTGAAGATCTCCCAGCGCGGGGTTTCACCGGGGCCGCTGACGCGCTTGGCGTCGATGGCCACCACGATGCACTGGGAACCGAAGCGCGCCGCAGCTTCGCCGACGAATTCCGGGGTGAAGACCGCCGCGGTGTTGATCGATACCTTGTCGGCGCCGGCGTTGAGCAGGTTGCGGATGTCCTGCACGGTGCGCACGCCACCGCCCACGGTCAGCGGGATGAACACCTGGCTGGCCATGCGCTCCACGGTGTGCAGGGTGGTGTCGCGGCCCTGGTGGCTGGCGGTGATGTCGAGAAAGGTGATCTCGTCGGCGCCCTGCTCGTTGTAGCGGCGGGCGATCTCCACCGGATCACCGGCATCGCGGATGTTCTCGAACTTGACGCCCTTGACCACGCGGCCATTGTCCACGTCCAGGCAGGGGATGATGCGTTTCGCCAGCGCCATGACTTAAGTCCTCAGACCTTGAAGTTGTCGCACAGCGCCTGGGCCTCGGCGACGTCGAGGGTGCCCTCGTAGATCGCCCGGCCGGTGATGGCGCCGATGATGCCCGGGCTGCGGGCGTCGAGCAGATTCTGGATGTCCCCCAGGTTGTGGATGCCGCCAGAGGCGATCACCGGGATGCTGGTGGCTTCGGCCAGGGCGCGGGTGGCCGGCACGTTGCAGCCCTGCATCATGCCGTCGCGGGCGATGTCGGTGTAGACGATGGCGCTGACGCCGTCGGCTTCGAAGCGGCGGGCCAGGTCGGTGACCTGCAATTCGCTGACCTCGGCCCAGCCGTCGGTGGCGACGAAGCCGTCCTTGGCGTCCAGGCCGACGATGACCTTGCCAGGGAAGGCGCGGCAGGCTTCAGCGACGAATTCCGGCTGCTTGACCGCCTTGGTGCCGATGATCACGTAGCTGACGCCGGCGCGGACATAGTGCTCGATGGTCTCCAGCGAGCGGATGCCGCCGCCGATCTGGATCGGCAGGCCGGGGTAGCGCCTGGCGATGGCGGTCACCACCTCGCCATTGACCGGCTGGCCCTCGAAGGCGCCGTTGAGGTCCACCAGGTGCAGCCGGCGGCAGCCGCCGTCGACCCACTGGGCGGCCATGGCCACGGGATCGTCGGAGAACACGGTGGACTCTTCCATGCGCCCCTGGCGCAGGCGGACGCAGGCACCGTCCTTGAGGTCGATGGCGGGGATGATCAGCATGGCAATACCTTGGCTCGGGGGTGAGGGCGATCTAGGGCTTTTCCAGCGCCCAGATGTCGCTTTCCAGGCTGTCGACACGCTCCCTGAGCAGGGTCTGCACGTCGGCAACCGCCTTGTTGTAGTACAGCGGCCCGCACTCGCGGGCGAAGAAATCCAGCAGTTCCTCGACTTCGAACCGCCCCAGGCGGACCTCGAAGCGGTCGTCCAGCAGGGTCTGCAAGGCCGTGACCAGCCGCTGGCTCTGCTCGGGTTCGAGCGTCACCAGCGGCGCGGGCGGCTTGCGCGCCATTACCAGCGGCCGTCCCAGGCGAGGAAGTTGGCATAGAGCTGCAGGCCGCAGTCGGCGCTCTTCTCGGGGTGGAACTGGGTGGCGAAGCGCGAGCCGTCGGCCAGCGCCGCGGCGAAGTCCAGGCCATAGTGGCCGCGCCCGACCACCTGGCGCGGATTGCCGGCCTCGACATAGAAGCTGTGCACGAAATAGAAGCGGGCGCGATCGGGGATGCCGTGCCAGAGCGGATGGTCGAGCACATGGCTGACCTCGTTCCAGCCCATGTGCGGCACCTTGAGGGTCTCGCCCTCTTCCTGCATGCCGCCCGGGAAACGCCGCACGGCGCCGGGGAACAGGCCGATGCAGTCCACCCCGCCGTTCTCTTCGCTGCGCTGCATCAGCGCCTGCATGCCGACGCAGACGCCGAGGAAGGGGCGGTCCTGGCTGACTTCGCGGACCAGCTCATCGATGCCCTGGCGGCGGATCTCGGCCATGCAGTCGCGGATGGCGCCGACGCCGGGCAGGACGATGCGGTCCGCCTCGCGGATCACCGCGGGATCGCCGGTCACCAGGACCTGGTGGCTACCGGCGTGCTCCAAGGCCTTGGCCACGGAGTGCAGGTTGCCCATGCCATAGTCGATGACGGCTACCGTCTGCATCACAGGCACCCCTTGGTGGAGGGCATGACGCCGGCCATGCGCGGATCTTCGGCAAGGGCCATGCGCAGGGCGCGGCCAAAGGCCTTGAACACGGTCTCGATCTGGTGGTGGCTGTTGACGCCGCGCAGGTTGTCGACGTGCAGGGTCACCTGGGCGTGATTGGTGAAGCCTTGGAAGAATTCGAGGAACAGGTCGACGTCCATGCGGCCCACGGTGGCGCGGGTGAAGGGCACGTTCCAGTGCAGCCCGGGCCGGCCGGAAAAGTCGATGACCACTCGCGACAGGGCTTCGTCCAGGGGCACATAGGCATGGCCATAGCGCTGGATGCCCTTCTTGTCGCCGACCGCCTTGGCAAAGGCCTGGCCGAGGGTGATGCCGATGTCTTCCACCGTGTGGTGGTCGTCGATGTGCAGGTCGCCGCGGCAGTGGATATCGAGGTCGATCAGCCCGTGGCGGGCGATCTGGTCGAGCATGTGCTCGAGGAAGGGGACCCCGGTGTCGAAGCGCGCTGCGCCCGTGCCGTCCAGATCCAGGGATACCTTGACCTGGGTTTCCAGGGTGTTGCGCTCGACGGTTGCCTTGCGTTCGGCCATAGCCTGCTCCGCGAAAATCGGTGGGCGAAAGGGCCGATATTATAGGGGCGCGGGGGCTGGATCGAAAGCGCGGCGGGACGAGGCGTCCCGCCGCGAGGGGCGCCCGCGTGGGGACGCCCCGTTACCGTCCGGTTCGGCTGAGACTCAGCTGAACAGGGCGGCGGTCTTTTGCAGAGTGATCCAGATGCCCCAGGCCAGTGGGATGCCCACGGCCAGCCAGGCGGCGATGGCCAGCGGCTTGGTCTTGGGATCGGCGCTCCACTCCAGCACCTGGGCGCTGCCGGCGTTGCTGTCGTGGCCACTGGCGCGCTCGACGGCGAGTTCGGCCTCGGTCATGAAGTGCTTGTCGGCCACCGGACGCACCAGCAGGTTGCAGATGAAGCCCAGCACCAGCAGACCGGCCAGGATGTACAGGGTGATGTCGTACACCTGGGCGCGGGGGATGCCCATGCTCAGCTGGTACTCGCGCAGGTAGTTGACCAGCACCGGACCGAAGACGCCGGCAGCGGCCCAGGCGGTGAGCAGGCGACCGTGGATGGCGCCGACCATCTGGGTACCGAACAGGTCGGCGAGGTAGGCCGGCACGGTGGCGAAACCACCGCCGTACATGGACAGGATCAGGCAGAAGGCGAAGACGAACAGCGCCACGCTGCCCAGGTGACCGGTCCAGGGCACGATGGCATAGAGCACGAAGCCCAGGGTGAAGAAGACGAAGTAGGTCATCTTGCGGCCGATGTAATCGGAGAAGGATGCCCAGAAGAAGCGACCGCCGATGTTGAACAGGCTCAGCAGACCGGTGAAGCCGGCGGCGATGGCGGCGATCTGCTTGAGCTGATCGGCGCTGAGTTCACCGTAGGCCAGGCCGTTGCCCAGCAGACGACCACCAAAGACTTCCTGCAGCAGCGGCGAGGCCATGCCGATGATGCCGATACCGGCGGTCACGTTCAGGCAGAGTACGGCCCAGACCAGCCAGAATTGCGGGATGCCCCAGATCTTGCTCACGTGGACGTGGCGATTGGTGATCATGTTGCTGCCGGCCTTCTTGGGGGACGGCGTCCAGCCGGCGGGCTTCCAGCCGGTCGGTGGTACGCGGTAGCCCAGGGCGCCGCTCATCATGAACACGAAGTAGATCACCGCCATGACCAGGAAGGTCTGCCAGACACCGATTTCGGTGGCCGAAGCGAAGTGACGCATCAGGGCATCGGCCAGGGGGGCACCCACCATGGCGCCGCCACCGAAGCCCATGATGGCCATGCCGGTGGCCATGCCGCGCTTATCCGGGAACCACTTGATCAGGGTCGACACCGGCGAGATGTAGCCCAGGCCCAGACCGATACCGCCGATCACGCCCGAACCCAGCCACAGCATCCAGATCTGGTGGGTATAGATGCCCAGGGCGGAAATCAGCAGACCACCGCACCAGCACAGGGCCGAGACGACCCCGGCCTTGCGCGGACCGGCGTGTTCCAGCCAGCCCCCGAACAGGGCCGCGGAGCAGCCGAGGAAGATGAAGAACAGGGTGTAGATCCAGCCGAGCTGGGAAATCTTCCAGTCACAGGTGGCACTGAAAATCTGCTCGAAGAAGCTCATTTCCACCGGGCAGGCCACGGCAGCGGTGATGCCGATCGCCTTGGACAGTGGCAGCCAGAAGACCGAGAAGCCGTAGGCCATGCCGATGCACAGGTGGATGGCCAGGGCGGCCGGCGGGACCAGCCAGCGGTTGAAACCGGGCCGGGCGACGATGCGCTCCTTGGAAAGGAAAGCCGGACGTGCCGAAGCGACACCGCCAGCAGTGAGAGTAGTGCTCATGGGTTCAGCCCTTTTCTAGTGTATAGCGTCCAGGCCGGTGGACATTCCCTGCACGCTTCCCCGTAAACGAGTCAAAGAAACGGCGTCAACCGACCAGAGGTGCGCGACATTAAAGCGCACCCTGGCTAACTGCCACCCCTGCTGATTTACCAGGGTACGGGCGGTGCAAGACCTCCGACGAAACGGGCGAGTACCACCGCTGTCACAGGGCCGACACCTCGATGTCATCGGGGCCGGCCGACCCCCTATACTGGCCAGTCGCGCCATCGCCCGCCGGAACAGGAATTTCCTCGTCATGAAAGCTTTCGCCAAAGTGCTGGGTATCGTTCTCGTCGGCCTGCTGCTCCTGCTGGTCGCCGTAGGCTTCGCCCTCACCCACCTGGTCGATCCCAACGACTACAAGGACGAGATCCGCCAGCTGGCGCGCGACAAGGCCAACGTCGACCTGCAGCTCAAGGGCGACATCGGCTGGAGTCTGTTTCCCTGGCTGGGCGTCGAATTGCACGACGCCACCCTGGCCAGCGCCGCCACCCCCGATCGCCAGTTGGCCCAGGTGCAGCGGCTGATCCTCTCGGTCCGCCTGCTGCCGCTGCTGCTGCGCCGTGACCTGGAGATGAGCGACATCAAGATCGACGGCCTGGACCTCACCGCCAGTCGCGATGAGCAGGGCCGCACCAACTGGGCCGAGATCGGCCGACCGGCACCCAAGGCGGACACGGGCGCCACGCCGACCGATACCTCCGGCGGCGCCTCCGCGCCAAGCGAGCCGAGCGCGGGTCGCCAGCCGCCTAAGCTCAACGTCGAGAGCCTGACCGTGCGTAATTCCCGGGTCGAATACAGCGACGCCCGCAGTGGCGCGCGCTATGCCTTCGACGGCATCGACCTGGAGACCGGCGCCATCTATGCCGGCACCGCCATTCCCATCAAGCTGGCCGGCACCGCCAGCACCACCCAGCCGCCGGTCAACGCCACCGTGCTGCTCAACGGCAAATTCCGCTTCGATCCCGCCAGCCAGCAGTACGCCCTGGACGACCTCCAGCTGACCGGCGACGCCAGCGGCGAGCCCTTCAACGGTAAGCTGGTCAACTATTCCGCCAGCGGCCAGCTGGCCGTCGATCGCCGCGCCCAGACCGCCGAGTGGACCAGCCTCAAGCTCACCGCCAACGACCTCAAGGCCCTGGGCGATCTCAAGCTCACCGGCCTGGAAAGCGATCCGCAGCTGGCCGGGCGCGTCTCCATCGCCCGCCTCGACCTGCGCGCCTTCCTCGACAGTATCGGCGTCGAATTGCCGGCCATGGCCGATGCCAAGACCCTGCAGCGCTTCGAGATGAATGCCCAGGTGCAAGCCAGCCGCAACGCCCTGGCGCTGGACGACTTCAATTTCCAGCTCGACGACAGCACCCTCAAGGGCCGCGTCGCCGTGGCCGATATCGCCCGCCGTGCCCTGCGCGTCCAGGTCAGCGGCGACCGCCTGGACCTGGACCGCTATCTGCCGGCCAAGGCCGCCGCGGCCCGTCAGGCCAATGGCGCACGCCAGGAAGAGGTCGCCCAGGTCGATGCCATCGCCACCCAGGGCAACTCGCCGCTGCCGGAGGCCCCGACCCAGCACGCCTGGAGCCAGGAAACCCTGCTGCCGGTGGAGCGCCTGCGCAGCCTGGACGCCGAGGTCGAGCTCGGCCTGCAGCACCTGACCCTCAATCGCCTGCCTTTCGAAGGCGCCAGCCTCAAGGCCAGGGCCGCCGATGGGCAGCTGCAGCTCAGCGCCCTGGAAGGCGAGTTGTTCGGCGGGCGCTTCGCCGCCGAGGGCGCCCTCGACGTGCGGGGCGTCCAGCCACAACTGACCGCTCGTGAACGCATCAAGGGCGTACCGGTGGAGCGCATCCTCCAGGCCCAGGGCCAGAAGCCGCCGGTGGAAGGCCTGCTCGACCTGGACGCCGATCTGCGCAGTTCGGGCGCCAGCCAGCGCAGCCTGATCGATAACCTGGGCGGTACCGCGCGCTTCGCCCTGCGCAACGGCCAACTGATCGACGCGAACGTCGAAAGCCAGCTCTGCCAGGGCATCGCCCTGCTCAATCGCAAGCCGCTGGAGCTGCCCCATGGCGGCCAGAACACCCCCTTCCGCCAGCTGAGCGGCAGCCTCAGCATCGTCAATGGCGTGGCCCGCAACCAGGACCTCAGCGTCAGCGTGCCCGGCCTTGCGGTAAAGGGCGCGGGCGACATCGACCTGCGCACCCTTGGTCTCGACTACCGCCTGGGCATCACCGTGCAGGGCGATACCAATGCCGCCGCCGATCCCGGTTGCCAGGTGGGCGAGCGCTATGCCGACATCGAGTGGCCCCTGCAGTGTCGCGGTCCCCTGGAGCTGGGCGCCAAGGCCTGTCGCCTGGATCGCGAGGCCATGGGCCAGATCGTCGCTCGCGCCGCCGGCAATCGTCTGAACGAAAAAATCGAAGAGAAGCTCGGTGATAAGATCAGCCCCGACATCCAGAACGCCATCCGAGGGCTGTTGCAACGTCGATGACTGATGACGACTTTGGTACCGCCGTGCTGGCCTGGTACGACCTGCACGGTCGCAAGGATCTGCCCTGGCAACAAGCCGTGACGCCCTATCGGGTCTGGGTCTCGGAGATCATGCTCCAGCAGACCCAGGTCGCCACCGTGCTGGGCTATTTCGATCGCTTCATGCAGGCACTACCCACCGTCGAGGCACTGGCCGCCGCCCCGGAAGACGAGGTCCTGCACCTCTGGACCGGTCTTGGCTACTACAGCCGCGCGCGCAATCTGCACAAGGCCGCCAAGACCGTGGTCGAGCGCCATGGCGGCGAATTCCCGCGCAGCGTCGAGGCCCTGTCCGAGCTGCCCGGCATCGGTCGCTCCACCGCCGGCGCCATCGCCAGCCTGAGCATGGGCGTCCGCGCGCCGATTCTCGACGGCAACGTCAAGCGCGTCCTGGCCCGCTACACCGCCACTGCCGGCTATCCCGGCGAACCCGCCGTGGCCCGCCGCCTCTGGGAGGTGGCCGACCGATTGATGCCCCGCGAGCGGGTCGGCCCCTACACCCAGGCGATGATGGACCTGGGCGCCACCCTCTGCACCCGCAGCAAGCCCAGTTGCCTGCTGTGTCCGGTCAAGCTGGGCTGCCGCGCCCACCTGCTGGGCCAGGAAACCGCGTTTCCCACGCCCAAGCCGCGCAAGACCCTGCCCCAGCGGCAGACGCTGATGCCGCTGTTCGTCAACGACGCCAATGCCGTGCTGCTGCAGCGCCGCCCCTCGACCGGTCTCTGGGGCGGTCTCTGGGGCCCGCCCGAGGTGGCCGACGTGGCCGAGCTCGAAGCCCTCGCCGAACGCCAGGGCCTGGTCATCGACGAACGCCAGGCGCTGCCCGGCCTGGTGCACACCTTCAGTCACTTCCAGCTGGCCATCGAACCCTGGCTGGTCCAGGTGGACCACCGCCAGCACCGCGTGGCCGAGGGCGACTGGCTTTGGTATAACCTCGCCTCCCCGCCGCGCCTGGGCCTTGCCGCCCCGGTGCAGAAACTGCTCAAGCGCGCCGAGCAGGCGCTCAAAGGAGAACCCGCATGACCCGCACCGTGATGTGCCGCAAGCACAAGCAGGAGCTGCCTGGCCTCGATCGCCCGCCCTATCCCGGCGCCAAGGGCGAAGACATCTATCAGCACGTCTCCAAGCAGGCCTGGGAAGAGTGGCAGAAGCACCAGACCATGCTCATCAACGAGCGTCGGCTGAACATGATGAACGCCGAGGATCGCAAGTTCCTGCAGGCCGAGATGGACAAGTTCCTGTCCGGCGAAGACTACGCCCAGGCCGAGGGCTATGTGCCCCCCAGCGCCTGAGTCGACGGCTTGGAGCCTATTCAAAGCCTGCTGCGCGTCGGCCAAACGGCGTTGAAGATCGCTTCGGAATGCTCATTTACCCTCTGTAAACTCCGCTTCCTCAGCCATCTTCGCCTTGTTTGTCGCTAGCTCGCGAGGCGTTGAACAGGCCTAAGCGCCCGAAAAATCTAAATTTTTTTGGGCTCACTGTTGACACAAGGTCGAGAAACGCTTTTAATGCGCCCCGTTGCCCAGGTAGCTCAGTTGGTAGAGCAGGGGATTGAAAATCCCCGTGTCGGCGGTTCGATTCCGTCCCTGGGCACCATGATACCTAAGCCCCTGATTCCGCGAGGAATCGGGGGTTTTTCGTTTCAGGACCTAGCCACGCCCTTCCGTTCTGGTACACACGGCAGGTACACATGGCGATCCAGACTCCTAAAATCGTTGCACCGCATTCCCCTCGGTTCCGTGCTTTCATGGCCCAGCCCTTCAAGCATCCATCCACCGGCGTGTACTACATTCGGCGCCGTGTCCCCGATGAGCTTCGCCCTGTCCTGGGGCGAGAGTACAAGCGCTCTCTAAAGACCCGTGATCAGCTAGAAGCCAAGGCCCGCCATGCTGTTGAGTGGACGCGCTCCGAAGAAGCGTTCTCCCTCGCCCGTGCCCAGCTCGCTGGCGTGCAGGCTCTGACAAAGCGCGACATGCAGCAGCTAGCCGCACGTTGGTTCCGCCAAGAGCTAGAAGAAATGGAGCAGTCCGGTAGCTTCCGAGCTTGGATGCTGCCCGGCGACAGCACAGCGTTCGAGACGCCGCATGGCTGGGAGGAGCATCGGGAGTACCTGACGATCCGTGAGGCGCTAGCGGAGGGCGACGAGACGGACTGGCTGTCAGTGATGCGGCCTCACCTGTTGCAGGCTCTGCGGTCCGTGAACGTTCCTCCGCCAGCCGAAGGCTCTGATGACTATGCGGAGCTGGCCGAAGCATTCCACGATCATGTGTTCCGGTTGTCCGACATCGCCAAGCAGCGGGACTCAGGGAACTGGATCGTGCAGGCTAACGTGCTGGAGCGTGAGCCTCTGAGCTTTGAGCACCGGCGGAATGAGGTGAAGACCAAGACGGTTACCGAGGTGTTTGAGGCGTACAGCCAATCGCGCTTGCTCGATGGTGATAATCGCGCCACGCGGACCTCCCTCGCTGAAGCCAAGGGCACACTGGCTCGCTTCGTCGAGATGTTCGGTGATCTGCCCGTGACGTCGATAACGCGGAGCACGGCGCTGGAGTACCGGGCAAAGCTCACTGCTTTCCCACTGCAAATGCCAGGGGCTTCCAAACTCACAGCGAACGAACTGATAGCCCGTGCCCAAGCGGAGGGGCTGCCCACGCTGTCAGCGGCCACGATCCGCAATCGCCTGCGAACTGTTGGCGCCATCCTGGGTTTTGCCGTCCGCATGGGTTGGATTCAGGAAAACCCGATTGATGAGTCCGGGGTAGCCAAGGCTGCTGGCGCTGCTGCCGGTAAAAGCAAAGGCGCTCGCCGTCGCAAGGACTACACAGCCGACGAGTTGGGCACGATCTTCCGTAGCCCGCTGTTCACGGCGGAAGGCTGGCGCCCAGCACGGAAGGACTACGGCCAGGCGCTCTACTGGCTGCCGATCCTGATGTACTACACCGGCGCAAGGCGAGAGGAGTTGTGCCAGCTTCGCGCCAGTGACGTGCAGCAGGACGAGGGCATTCCGTTCCTGTCCATCCTGGGCCTAGCGGACGACGATGACGATGGCCGGACGGTGAAGACCGAGAGTTCTCGCCGACGTGTCCCGCTGCATCCTGACCTGCTGGCCCTGGGTTTCATGGATTACCACGAGGGTCTTCCGTCGAGCGGGCAACTGTTCCCGTCGCTCCATGCTGACCGCCAGGGTTACTACGGCAGGAACATCGGCAAGACCTGGCGCAGCTACCTGCAGGACGTGGTGGCGCTGGAAAGCTCGGCCATGCCCTCTCATGGATTTCGACACACCTTCAAGACGCTGAGCCGTCAGGTAGGCATTCCCGAGGACGTACACGACGCTATCACCGGGCACAGCGATGGCTCTGTCAGCCGGGAGTACGGCGGGATGCCACTGAGCCGGATGCGTGAAGAACTCCAGCGGTATCCGTCGGCGCCTGGGCTGCTGATCCCTGGGGCTCGCTGATCGGCTACCGCCCTGGCCCTGCCGTACACCCCGTACAGGGGCACTGGTGGGGCACTAGGGCTTCGAGGGTGTGCTCACACAGGGCACGCGGTATCGCCCCTGTAGTGCCCCTGTAGCGCCTCCTGGCATGTCCTGCTGCTGGCGACTCTGTACCTCCTGCGCTCAGGCTGGGCCTGCACGGCCTGCTGCATGTACTGACGGGAGTAGTGGCACGGTGCCAGGGGTGTGTCAAACGACACACCTTTTCGGGGTAAATCTCTAAGGTACTAAAGTACCTATGAGATCCATGCTGCCCATCTCTGCTGCTACTGCTTACACCGACGTAGGTAGCCGGCTACAGCGTCTCTGGTCTTGCCGATAGCCTGGGCAATGGCATTGTGGCTGGCGCCTTCCGCACGCATACGCTCTGCAATGGCTTTCCAGTTATCGCCAGCTTCCAATGCTGCAAGCCTGGCTTCCATCTCCTTAATCCGCTGCTCGTGGTCTGCGAGCTTTTGCCGATCCTTGGCATGTGCGGCGCTGTAGTAGATGCCCTCTACGGCATTGGCGAGGCTACCGCTCTGGATGTTCCGCTCATGGCGGCGCGTCATTACTTTGGTCATGTGCATTACCTCTCGGTTCGGATGTTGCCGGGTTTCATTCCATACTCGGACGATGTGTGGGCTGCCACGGCTGGCTAGCTTGGCGGCATCCTTTGGAGATACGCCTGCCTCTCTGAGCAAGGCGGTGGCCTTGGGAGGCTTGTCGTCCATGCAGGCATTCAGGGCGCCTCTGATGACGTGCTCGGCCTCGGCAAGGCTTAGGTAGCGCGTCTGTACTCCAGCGGCCTTGATGGCCTCCCTGCGGGCTCTACGGGCGTCCTGCTCAATGCGAGCAAGCTCGGCCCCAAGAGTCCTGGCTGGCTTGGCAGGGCCAGGAGTCCAGCCCTCTAAGCTTCCGTGCTGGCTCTTGTACTCCAGAGCGGACTGCCTGAACTGTGCCAAGGCGGGACTCGCATTGCCGCTGGCGTCGGTAGGCTCGTGCCCGGCTGTGCGTACGGCCTTGTGCAGACTGATCTGCTCCTGGGTATCTAGGCAGACTTCATGAGCGCTCATGCGTCACCGTCCTGGCCGATGATGTCGGCGACGACGTTCCGGGTAAGGCCAGTGCGTGCAGCGATGCTGCCGAAGGTGTGACCGCTGGTGCGTAGTTCGCGAGCCTCGATAGCCAGGGGCTGCTGCTGGATGACGCCCAGCAAGAGCTTGCGGATCGCCGTTAGTTCGCGGTCGTGCTTGGCGAGACGATCCAACATGCAGCGGTGAGCGTGCTTGCTGATGTCGGCAGGCGTGAAGCGGTCGGGGTGGTTCGCGTCAATGTGGCTGGCGCGGTTGGTCATGGTCTGTCTCCTGTTAGGGTTGGCCGCCGCCAAGTGACGGGCAGCCGGAAGCGTCCACGAGGCCAGATGGCTTCGCGTCGGACGGGTGTGGATGGGTGTGGAGTGCAGCGGTTACGCACGGCCCTTGGCTAGCCATGGTCTGTAGGTGGGCTGATTGGTGCGTAGCAACATCGCCCTGTTGTCTGATCCTTTTAAGGATTCTTGTTCTTGTTGCGGTAGGGATAAATTTTTTTGGGCCCTCCCGGGCTCAGCTAGTCTTTGCAGACCAAAAACGTTTCTCTACCAATGGGACCTCAATCAAACATGAGGACTTCTGGGACGTTTTTCTATCCGGTGAGCCCTTGATCAAAAGAGCGAAAACTCTGACCGAAATGTTTCTCTCTCCAAAAGGCCCTCAATCACGAGGTGCCGATAGCAAACAGAAATGCCTCCTGTACCTATGAGCCCTCAATCGCTCTATGCTCTGCTGATAGGTCACCACTTCCGCCTGAGTCCACAGAAGGGGAAAGCGTTTCTGGTGTCGATAGGCCCTCAATGAGGCTTGCTGCCTGTTCCCAAGCGCCTTCGATTTAAACACCGATGACTTTCTCTATCCAAAAGGCCCCCATTTAGGTGAAAGATGTTTCCTTTCCCATAGGCCACCACTTAGCCGGAGCGCCCCTCTGTCGATAGGGCTCCATTTAAATGCTAGTGCACTGTGGCGCGCCTGCTGGCCACCAGAGCCTCAAGTGCTTCTAGGTCAGCTTGTTGATGAGCAAGGCGATTGAACAGGTGGCGGAGCAGGCGCCGGCTTGATTGGACTTTGCGTCGCTGCTTATCAAGATCACGCTGGAGTTCTTCAAGGGGCTTCTCGTCGAGGATGACGAGATTGATTCTGCGGTAAGGCATGTCCATGCTTCCTTGCATAATGGCGTTCCAGAATCAGACCGGAGACCTGGGCTTAGTTCCGTTCACTATCGCGATAGCTACTTCCTAAGCGGAGCCCCTTCATTTTCCATTCCTCTTACCATAAAATTGCTCGTCGCGACAAACGTCGTATCTCACCTACCTTTCACCCAAATGATAGACCCAGCTTTGCACGCAGCCTTGGGCGCTGTAGCCAGGGCTTTTCCTGATCATTTCTGCAAGGCCGAGCAGTCGTCGCCTGGGATGATTAGTTTTACTCTTTATCTCTGCTCGGACAGCAGCATCAAACTAAGGTGGGTCGCTACGAGTGAGGAGCTAACCGGCGTAGTAGGTCCAGAAGGGGTGATCGCTAGAATGCAAGCCGCCTTACTTGACGGGCCTGATTGGCCTTGCTGAGCGTCAGGCATAGACCTGCTGCCTACATACGAAAGATGCCAAACGAAGACAGGATGCGGGCGTCCGCGCTGCCAATACCCTCGACTGTGCCGGCAAGGCCTGTCTAGCTCCGTGCTGCTGCGTTCTCTACGCGGGCATGCGCAGGCATAGGGGGAACAAGGATCATTGCATCACGGGCCTCCCGTAGGCTTTGGGCGTGCCTGCTGATCCACTGCTACCTAGGTGCTCGTGCTACTACGCCCGGCATGCCCTGGCGTCGCTGGCGGCTTGCGTGTCGCGTGCGCCCGCGGGCCTTGAGTGCTCCTGCTTCGTGGGCAGCGCCGGCCTCCCTGCGGGCCCTCCTAAGCGACGTTCTGAGCCTAGGAATACCATCGCGGGGCGAGTGCTCTCGCTGCGCTGACGGGCTCTCTGTGCCCCTGCGCCAGTGTCCTCCTACTAAGGGAAGGGGATGCAAAGGCGCTGTAGCAGGCGGCTCGCTGCGGTAGCGGTAAAGCTGGCGCCCCTGGGTGTCTGGTGCCCGCGCTGATTGAGGTGATCGGCCAGCGCCTGCAATGTCCTGACGCCATCGAACATCGCGGCCTTGATCGCGCTCGCCATGCTGGTCGCGTACACGTCGGCCTTGACCTTCACTGCATGCACCGCTGCCCCTGTGCCTGCCGCATTGGCCGCCAGCCGCCCCGCTGTGCGACGTTCTACCTTGGCCTGCGCCTGTGCATCCCCTGCCTCTGCGCGGGCCTTGAGTGACGCCAGAGCGGCCTTGGTGCGCTGGCTGATGAACTCCCGTTCCTGCTGGGCCAGGGCGGCGTACAGGTGGAGCTGGAAGTTATCCGCCGTGGGCATCGTCGCAACCTTGAACTGCACGCGCTTAATGAGCCCCGCGATGTGCTCCACGTCCCGGCTGATGCGGTCGAGCTTCGCCACGACGAGCGTCGCCCCGTGCTTCCTGCAGTGCTCCAGGGCAGCCGCACATTGCGGGCGTTGCTCCGGTGCGATAGTGCCCGAGGCATGATCCTCAAAGGCCGCCAGCACGTCCCAGTCGTTCTGCTCTGCAGCTATGCGGATGTACTCCCGTTGGGCATCCAGGCCAAGGCCGGACTCTCCCTGGCGCTCGGTGGAGACTCGGTAGTACGCGACGACTTTCATGCTGGGATGCTCGACAGGACGTGATGCCGGCATGATTTATCGTACCGCTGACGCTTGTCAACGGTTTGATAAGGCGCAGTCGAACGGTTTGATATGAGGTGGCGGGGCTTGGTTTTTCCCTGCCGGCTGGGCACACCCCGGCACCAGGCCATGGGGACTGGCGTACTCCTTTAGGGTTCAAGGGTACTCTCGCAAATCCAGAGCGGATTTAGGTCCGCTAGTGCCGCCGTTACGCTGCGCAGATGCTAGGGTTAAAGCTCACCAACTACGTGAGGGAACACTATGGATGTTTACGCTTTTGTACCGGAGTACGCGGACGAAGAGGAAGTAAAGGCAACCTACGTTGCTGCTTTAGGGTTTGCTCAGCAGAGTAATCAGCAACTCTGGATTTACGTGAACAACAAGCATACCTGTCCTTTCCTTGAGCCCGTCCTGGGCGGACCGATGCTAAGAAAACTGCAGGCCAATCAGTCAGTATCAGTGGAAGGTGTGGCGGTATCCCTTCACTCTCAGCAGACGCTTGATCCTTACGCACGACATGACGTTGTGCTGGCCGTGCACCCAAGAGATTACCTGTTAGACGCCCTGACCAATCTCAAGTCTGCCAGCAGCGTCGTGTATGTCGGGCACGAAATGGACGTTGGTGACTGGACTCGCTCGCATGACGTAATCCACCTCAAGCCCGAATGGTCATAGGTACACAGGACTTGTACACTACGGCCTGTTGTATCGGGCTGTAAGGCCCGTCATTACTGGGCTTGGCTAGTGTTGCTACGTGTCGGCGGTTCGATTCCGTCCCTGGGCACCAAGACAAGCTTCCGGATCCTGCGGGATCTGGAAATCAGAGAAACCGGCCTAGCGCCGGTTTTTTTGTGCCTGCGATTCCTACCCGCTCGCGTCCAAAGCCCGAGCGCGTCCCTTCCCTGCCGCTCAGGGCGCCTTTGCAACGACCCGCGCCGTGGGTGCCTGGTCTGAAGCGCTCGGGTGCCGCCCTGCTCACGCCGGTGCTGGAGCCCCGTCCACCACACCGAGATGGATCGCCAGCCACACCGTGGCGACCGCGGGATCGGTGTAGGTCACCCAGTGCTCGGTATCAGCCGGGATGAACAGCGTATCGCCCGGTTCGAGCGCCACCTCTCGCCCCGCCAGGGCGATCCGCGCGGCGCCCTTCAGCAGCAGCACCCATTCCTCATGGGCCTGCCGCCAGGGGGCCGCTACCGGCGTCGTCTGACCCTGGGAGACGATCCGCTCTATACGACAGCCGGGCCGCTCCAGCAGGGCCGTGAACACCTCCGCCGCGGCGGCATCGGGCAGGTCGCGAAACAGATTGCTCATGACGTTTTCCCTCCGGAGCTGGCGCCAGGGCGCCGAGGTCATCCAGCCTGCACCGGTCCGCACGGGCGCTCAAGCCGCGCAGGGCTTCTCCGCCCTCGGAGCCCGCGACCAGGCCACCGGGTCCGCGGCTATTTGCGCTCAGGAGTGCGATCCGCCCGACGGTTTCAGGAGGTCGTTTCCCGGCTGCAGGGGATTTCGGCGATGATCGATCGCAGCAGTGGCAGCCCATCCAGGGCGCCGCTCGGCCCTGGCTGACCGCTGTGGTCAGCTGGACTTCGCACCAGGCGCACGGAGGCGCTCGCTGCATGCCCATTCCCTCGCTCCCCCTCGTCGCTCCCGCTCTGCCCGGCGCGCTCCCCCAGGACGCCGTCGCTCAACCCGGCCCGCTCGCCGTCGAGCCCGCCGCACCCTTCTGGCTCAGACTCCTGAGTGGCGTCAGCCTCTGGTTGAACCGGTTGTTTCTCAGCCTGGTCATGGCGCTGATCGGCTTCACCCTATGGCACTGGTGGCAGGGATGAAGCGGCGCCTGGATCAACTGGAGTTGACCATCCTGATGTGCGGCATCGGCCTGCTGGCCATGGCGCTCATCGTCGCCGTGGGCATGCAGGGCCTGGACTGGGCCTGAGCCCACGGGGGCCTTACCAGACCTTTACCTGGCCTGACGTCCGCTGACCGCCAAAGGTGTTTCATGGTGACGCGGCCCATCGAGCGCCGCGAGGAGAGCACCATGGCATCGCGAGCGTCGTTGATTCTGCTGTTGACCGCCACCCTGACCGCCAGCGGCCTGGCCGCCGCCTACGAGGGCCCCGAGCGTGGGCAACCCTGGGCGGGCGGCCCCGCAGCCGTCGCCGAAGGCGGCGAATTCCTGCCGGCGGGCGAATTTCGACGGCATCACCGACACCACCCCTATTACCGCAGGGATCGCTATCCCTACAGCTATTACCAGCCCTATCCGCAACCCGGCTATGCCGCGCCCCATTGGCGGCCGGCCCCACCGGGCTACTACCCCTACCAGCCGGCCTACGAACCCCGTCCCTATTACGGGCCCCCGCGCCATTGGTGAACTGCTTGGCATCACGACGGCGAGATGATGGCCTTTTGCGATGAGCCACACAGGGAGATGTTTGCCAGAGGAGCAGAATGCCATCACCCATTAGGCTTTAGGGCGCTGCCAACATGTATGAGAGAGATGATGTAATCTGCATGGCTTGCCTTGCGACCATGGCTGCAGCCTTCACCGGCTTCATCATGGTGATGGCGCTGTTGTGATCGCCAGATAGACGAAACCCCGCCGAGGCGGGGTTTCGAAGGCGGTATGGCACGGTCCTAGATGGGACGACTGCCATATTTGCTGTCGGGCTTCTTCGGCGGATCGGCGACCACATTGGCGTCGATTTCCTGCACCTTGCCACCGCGGGCCAGAAAGTCCTGCATGGCCTTTTCCAACGCATCCCGCTCACGCTGCTTGGCTTCCACCGAAGGCAGCTCCTCGGGCTCGGCTTCACGCTTCTTCTTGGCCTTGCTCCCGGACGCGGGCGCTTCGCTGTCCCCGCTTTCCTCTTGCTCGGCGTCGTCGGTTGCGGCAGCGAAGTCTTCGTTATCGCCCTCTTCTTCCGCGCCTGTCTCCAGGTCGTCCTGCTCCAGATCTTCGTCGCTCATAAACCGCCTCCACACACTTTGGCAAAATCGGACCGCGCGTTTTGACGCGGCCTCCTAAAAAAAATTCCTGGCTATTCGCCTTGCAGCGTCGCGATCAGTCGCCGTGCGCCACCCTGGTCGCGATGCTCGCCCAGGTAGATACCCTGCCAGGTTCCCAGGGCCAGGCGACCCGCCTGGACCGGCAGACTCAGGCTGCAGCCGAGCAGACTGCTCTTGAAATGCGCAGGCAGGTCGTCCGGCCCTTCGTAGTCGTGTTCGTATCCGGCCTGCCCCTGGGGCACCAGCTGGTTGAAGAACCGCTCGAAGTCGCGGCGTACCGCCCCATCGGCATTCTCGTTGATGGTCAGCGAGGCCGAGGTGTGCTGCAGCCAGAGGTGCAGCAGGCCGATCCGGCACTCGCCAAGCTCGGGCAGCTGCTCCAGCACCTCAGCGGTGACGAGATGGAAACCACGCGCCCGCGCGCGCAGGGAAAAGCTCCGCTGCAGCCACATGAACAACCCCCGCCGACTGACTGGGCGCGCATTCTAGCGCGACGATCGGAAAAGCAAAGCGGTGATTGCACACCGCTGGCGTGCAGTCTAGACACAGCAGGATGGCGGTTGTTCCAGCCGTATGGCGGACATGAAAAAGGCGCCTCGCGGCGCCTTTTTCCAGAGCGGCGGCTTACAGGTTGTAGCCACGCTCGTTGTGCAGGGTGAGGTCCAGACCCACGGTTTCCTCTTCCTCGTTGACTCTCAGACCCATGACCACGTCCAGCACCTTGAGGATCACGAAGGTGACGATGCCGGTGTAGACGATGGTGAAGGCCACGCCCTTGAACTGGATGAACAGCTGGGCGCCGATGTCGGTGACGGTGCCGAAGCCACCCAGGGACGGCGCGGCGAAGACACCGGTCAGCAGGGCGCCGATGATGCCGCCGATGCCGTGCACGCCAAAGGCGTCCAGGGAGTCGTCGTAGCCGAGCTTGCGCTTGAGGCTGGTGGCGGTGAAGAAGCAGATCACGCCAGCGGCCAGGCCGATGATCAGGGCGCCCATGGGGCCGGCGGTACCGGCGGCCGGGGTGATGGCGACCAGACCGGCGACCACGCCGGAGGCGATGCCCAGGGCGCTCGGCTTACCGTGGGTGATCCACTCGGCGAACATCCAGCCCAGTGCGGCGGCAGCGGTGGCGATCTGGGTGGTCAGCATGGCCATGCCGGCGGTGCCGTTGGCAGCCGCGGCGGAACCGGCGTTGAAGCCGAACCAGCCGACCCACAGCATGGCGGCACCGACCAGGGTGTAGCCCAGGTTGTGCGGCGCCATGGGGGTGGTGGGATAGCCCTTGCGCTTGCCCAGGACCAGGGCCGCGACCAGACCGGCCACACCGGCGTTGATGTGCACCACGGTGCCGCCGGCGAAGTCCAGTACGCCCCAGTCCCACATCAGGCCACCGTCACCGCTCCAGACCATGTGGGCGATGGGGGCGTAGACGAAGGTGAACCACAGGCCGGTGAAGACCAGCATGGCGGAGAACTTCATGCGCTCGGCGAAGGCACCGACGATCAGCGCCGGGGTGATGATGGCGAAGGTCATCTGGAAGGTGACGAAGACGCTTTCCGGGAACAGGGCGGTGGCCGAGGTCACGGCATCATGCTGCAGGCTGGACAGGAAGGCCTTGCCCAGACCGCCGATGAAGGAATTGAAGTTGGTGACGCCCTTCTCCATGCCGGTGGTGTCGAAGGCCAGGCTATAGCCATAGACCATCCACAGGATGCTGATGAGACCGGTGATGGCGAAGCACTGCATCATCACCGAGAGGACGTTCTTGGCACGCACCATGCCGCCGTAGAACAGCGCGAGACCCGGGATGGTCATGAACAGCACCAGGGCCGTCGAGACCAGCATCCAGGCCGTATCCCCGCTGTTGATGGCTGGTGCCGCAGCCGCTTCCTGGGCCATGGCCAGGCCCGGCAGCGCTACGAAAGACATGAGGGCTCCTAGCCCTGCGTAGGTGCGCAGAGTCATCGTTGTTTCTCCTGGGGCTCGTGTGGGGTTGGGCGGTCGGTTAGGGCGTCAGATGGCGTCTGTGTCGGTTTCGCCGGTGCGGATGCGGATGGCCTGCTCGAGATTCACCACGAAGATCTTGCCGTCACCGATCTTGCCGGTGTTGGCGGCCTTGGTGATGGCCTCGATGACGCGGTCGAGCTGATCGTCGGCGATGGCGACGTCGATCTTGACCTTGGGCAGGAAGTCGACGACGTATTCGGCGCCGCGATAGAGCTCGGTATGGCCCTTCTGACGGCCGAAGCCCTTGACCTCGGTAACGGTGATGCCTTGCACACCGATCTCGGACAGCGACTCACGCACGTCGTCGAGCTTGAACGGCTTGATGATGGCGGTGACTAGTTTCATGAACTTCTCCCGATTGAGTTGACTGGCCCCAGGAAAACAAACCCCGGTCCAAGTCTAGCGCAGTGACCGTCTGTTTAACCGTTGGCGTGGTAATCGCCGCGGTCACGGCAGAAGCGGCCAGAGCGCGCCTCCACCCCAGGCGCCCTCTGACGCCCGTCTCTGCATCGGCAGTAGCAGAAAGCTTGCCAGGTTTGTGAAGGCGTACGGATTTCGAGCGTCAGCCCGGCTGGCGCGCCTCCTGAAGGGGCAGGACCTGACCCTGCGGGCAAGACTTTGCACCAACAGCGAACAGCTCTGGGCCGGGGTTGGCACCAAAGCGGTGCAAGGCCACTACCGGAGGGCTGGAAGGCTGCTGTGCTACACTCGAGCTTCGATCCATTGCAGGGGATAACCATGTCCACGACCCGTTCGCTGTTCGATTCCCTGACTCAGCAGGCCAGCCGGCTGTTCGGTCAGGACTCGCCGCTGCCCAAGGCCGAGATCGAAAGCCAGTTCAAGGCACTGCTGCAAGGCGCCCTGAGCAAGCTCGATGTGGTCAGCCGCGACGAATTCGATGCCCAGATGGCCGTGCTGGCCCGCACCCGTGCGCGCCTGGAAGCCCTCGAAGCGCGCCTCACCGAGCTGGAAAAGCCGCAAACCGCCGAGGTCAAGCCGCCGGTCACCCCGGCCACGGACGTCGCGCCCGCCGACTGATCCCCAAGGGCGCGCCAGGATGGTGCAGCCCTGAGTCTGGCGAATCACGATCAAGGAGAGATCATGTCGCTTGCCCTCGTTCATACCCGTGCCCAGGTGGGTGTGGAAGCGCCGCCGGTGGTCGTCGAGGCGCACCTGGCCAACGGCCTGCCCGCCCTCACCCTGGTCGGCCTGCCGGAAACCGCCGTTCGCGAAGCCAAGGATCGGGTGCGCAGCGCCATCCTCAACGCCGGCTTCGAATTCCCCAGTCGCCGCATCACCCTCAATCTCGCGCCCGCCGACCTGCCCAAGGACGGCGGGCGTTTCGACCTCGCCCTGGCCATCGGCATCCTCGCCGCCAGCGGACAGCTGCCGGCGCAGGGCCTCGACGATTACGAGTGCCTGGGTGAGCTGGCCCTGTCGGGCGCGGTGCGGGCGGTGCGTGGCGTGCTACCCGCAGCGCTGGCAGCCCGGGCCGCCGGGCGGATCCTGGTGGTGCCCCGCGCCAATGCCGAGGAAGCCTGCCTGGCCAGTGGCCTCAGGGTGCTGGCGGTCGATCACCTGCTGGAATTCGCCGGTCACCTGAGCGGCCAGGCCGTGCTGGCCACCTATCAGCCCAGCGGTCTGCTGCGCACCCCGCTGCCCTATCCCGATCTCGCCGAGGTCCAGGGCCAGCAGGCGGCCAAGCGCGCCCTGGTGGTGGCCGCAGCCGGTGCCCACAACCTGCTGCTGGCCGGCCCACCGGGAACCGGCAAGACCCTGCTCGCCAGTCGCCTGCCGGGACTGCTGCCGCCCCTGGACGAAGAAGAGGCGCTGCAGGTGGCCGCCATCCATTCGGTGGCCGGCTCCGAGCCGCTGGAACACTGGCCGCAGCGACCCTTTCGCCAGCCGCATCATTCGGCGTCCGGGCCGGCACTGGTGGGCGGTGGCAGCCGCCCCGGTCCCGGCGAGATCACCCTGGCCCACCGCGGGGTGCTGTTTCTCGACGAGTTGCCGGAATTCGATCGCAAGGTGCTGGAGGTGCTGCGCGAGCCGCTGGAGAGTGGCGAGATCGTCATCGCCCGGGCACGGGAACGGGTGCGCTTTCCGGCGCGCTTCCAGCTGGTGGCGGCGATGAATCCCTGTCCCTGCGGCTACCTGGGCGATCCCAGCGGACGCTGTCGCTGCAGCCCGGAGCAGATCCAGCGCTATCGCGGCAAGCTCTCCGGTCCGCTGCTGGACCGTATCGACCTGCACCTCACCGTGGCCCGCGAGCACCTGCGGCTGGGCGCTTCAGCGGTCAGCGAACTCACGACGGCGGAGGCGGCACGCCAGGTGGCCGACGCCCGCGCCCTCCAGCTGGCGCGCCAGGGTCGCCCCAACGCCCTGCTCGGTCTCGATCAGCTGCACCAGGTCTGTGCTCTGAGCGAGGCCGATCAGCGCTGGCTGGAAGGCGCGGGGGAACGCCTGAATCTGTCCCTGCGCGCCCTGCACCGGGTGGTCAAGGTGGCCCGGACTCTGGCCGATCTCGCCGGCCAGGCCGAGATCCAGCGACCGCAGCTGGCGGAGGCGCTGCAGTATCGGGCGAGTCACTAGGCGCCGGCAGGCGGGCCGTAGTGGCGTGGCGGCTCCTGCAGGCGATCGCGCAACGCCTGGTTTTCCTGCGCCAGCTCGAAGCACATGGCCCGCCACTGGTGGGCCAGCTCGCGATAGTCGTCCCGCTCCGCCCGCAGCGTGGTCAGCATGCGTTCGACGGCCTGCACCGCCTCGTTGGATACGCCCATGACACCCCTCCTCTTATACTGTATTTGCATACAGTAGTCAGAGTATTGCAGCCAAGCAAGGGCCAAGGTACGCAGGAATGAAAAAGGGAGGCCTGAGCCTCCCTTTCACTGCTGCCGGAACGCTCCGATCAGCTGAACCGACCGACCTCGGCGCTGAGGTCTTCCGCCAGATGACGCAGCTCGCCCGCGGTGCCGGCCAGCACCTCGGCGGCATCGCGCTGGGCGGCGTTGTCCACGGCGATCGCCTGGATGTTGCGACTCAGGGCGGTGGCGGTGGTGCTCTGCTCGGCAGTGGCCTGGGCGATGCCGGAGAATTGCTCCACCGCCTCGGCGACCTGCTGGTCGATGCTGCGCAGTGCCTGGGCCACGTCGGCGTTGCGCGCCAGGCCCTGCTCCATCAGGCGATTGCCTTCGTCGATGGCGCCCATGGCACGCTGGGTCTCGCCCTGTACCGCGCCGATCATCTGCGAGATCTCGCGGGTGGCTTCGCTGGTGCGACCGGCCAGTTGCCGGACTTCGTCGGCGACCACGGCGAAGCCGCGGCCCTGCTCACCGGCCCGCGCCGCTTCGATGGCGGCATTGAGCGCCAGCAGGTTGGTCTGCTCGGCGATCCCGCTGATGACGCCGATGATGCCGCCAATCTGCTGGGAGCGGCCGTCCAGGCCCTTGATGAGTTCGGCGGTGCTGGCCAGGGAGTCGGCGATCTGTTCCAGGGCGCCCGAGGCGCCCTGCATGGCCTGGGTACCGGTGCGGGTCTGCTGGGCGTTTTCCTGCACCAGGCGCTCGGTGCGCTGCATGCCGTCGGCGATGTTCTGGGCGGTGGCGCTGAATTCCTCCACGGCGCTGGCCATGCTGTCGATCTGGCTGGACTGCTCGGCGGAGCGTCTCAGGGTCTGGTCGGAGAGCTGGCTCAGTTGCTGGGAGCGCTCGGTGACCGCGCGCGAGGAGCCACGGACCTGCTCGACGGTGGAGGCCAGGGCATCGGCCATCTGGTTGAAGCTCTGGGCGAGTTCACCGATTTCGTCGTGGCTACGCGCCTCGACGCGCACGCTGAGCTGACCGCGACCCAGGGCCTGGGCCCGCTCCACCAGTTGGCCCAGCGGCTTCAGCTTGTGGCGCAGCAGGACGACCGAGGCGAGCACTGCCAGCATCAGGGCGATCAGGCTGCCGATGGCCAGGCGCAGGCCCACGGCGTGCACCGGCGCGTCCAGCTCGGCCTTGGGCAGGGTGGCGACCACGGTCCAGCCTTCGCCGGCGACCGGGGCGCTGACGCTGAGGAAGTCTTCGTTGCCGTCCTGCCAGGTGTGTTCGTGCTGCCTGGGGTCGTTCTTGAGGGCGGCGAGGAGCTCGTTGGCCTGCTTGGCATTGGCCGGGGGCACCAGCCAGTTGCCCTGCTCATCGAGCAGGGCCAGGGAGCCAGTCTCGCCGATGCGCAGCTGGGTCAGCTGGGCCAGTTGCTGGGCCTGGGCGTCGGTGTAATCGAAGCCGACATAGAGCACGGCAATGACCTGGCCCTGGGCGTCACGCACCGGGCTGTACTGGGTCATGTAGGAGCGGCCGAACAGCTGGGCGCGACCGACGTAGGTCTGGCCCTGGAGCAGTCCGGCATAGCCGGGGTGCTTGCGGTCCAGGCGGGTACCGATGGCGCGACTGCCGTCCTGCTTTTTCAGCGAGGTGGTGATACGGGTGAAGTCGTCGCCGTCGCGCACGAAGATGGTGGCGGTACCACCGGTGAGACGGGTGAAGTCATCGACCTGAGTGAAGTCGTTGTTCAGCGCCTCACCCTTGTAGAGCAGCACCGGGGTATCGGTGCCGGCGACGACGGTGCGCTCGCTGCCACGCGTCAGGCCGCCATCGAAGCGGCGCTCGAACAGATTGGCCAGTCGCTGGGTGCTGATCTTCAGGGTGCTGAGAAAGGTCTGCTGCTGATCAGCGAGCAGCCGGGCCTCGCTGCCCAGGTGCTTGCGCTGGGTGCCTTCGATGGACACGCTCAAGGCATGGAGGGCGAACAGACAGCTGCCGGCGATCACGACAATCAGTACCAGACTGAGGGCCAAGGCAAGTTGTCGGGCGATACTACGACGCGGGGAAATGACCATAGGGAGCTCCAAAGCGCCTACATCCCTGTAGGGCAGTACGAATTTGAGGGCAAGGGGTTTGTATCAGGGACCGGCCGCTCTAGGGCGGTCTTCTTAGCGATTAACGTTCATTTTATCGGCAGAGGTACGATGAACTAAAGCGAATGACAGCAGTCTGGCGCCTTATTTATGGCGAATGACCTCGGGGAGGCTCTGGGACGCCACTTCCCGCTGCAGGAAGTCAGCCAGCTGGCGAAGGCGCCCCTGCCCCCGGCGATTGCGCGGCCAGACCAGGTAATAGGCATCGCCGCTGGCCACCGCCTCGGGCCAGGGCAAGGCGATGAGTCCGGCCGCCACGTCTTCGGCCAGCATCACCAGATCGCCGATGGACACCCCGTAGCCCCGCGCGGCAGCGGCCATGCCCAGCTCCAGGGTGTCGAACACCTGGCCACCCGTCAGGGGCACCGCCTGGGTCAGGCCCATGGCCTGCAACCAGCGGCGCCAGTCGCGGCGGTCGAAGGTGGGATGCAGCAGCTCTTCCCGCTGCAGGCGCGCCGGATCCCAGACGCCCTCGCGGGCGGCAGCCGGCGAGCAGACCGGCACCAGCCACTCCTCGAACAGCGGCACCACCTCCCAGTCCGCCGGGAAGCGGCCGTCGCCGAGCAGCACCGCGCAATCGAAGGGCTCGTGGACGAAGTCGACCCGGTCGCTGGCCATCCAGACGCTGGTGAGCTGGATGTCCAGTTGCGGACTGAGCTGGCGAAAGCGCGCCAGCAGCCAGCGCAGCGACAGGGTGGTAGGCGCCTTGAGTCTCAGGGTGCCCTCGGCCACGGCGAGATTGCCGCAGGCCCGCGCCAGCGCCTCGAAGCCCTCGCTCAGCCCCGGCAAGAGCAGCTTGCCGGGCTCGGTCAGCGCCAGCTGCCGCCCGGCGCGCTCGAACAGGCGGCAGCCAAAGGTCTCTTCCAGGGTCCGCACATGGCGACTGACCGCACTCTGGGTCAGCGACAACTCCTGAGCCGCGCGGGTGAAGGATCCATGGCGAGCGGCGGCCTCGAAGGCGCGCAGGGCATACAGCGGCGGCAGCCGCGAGGGGACGTCGGGCATGACTCAGACTCATGGATGGCATGGCTATTTTCCGATTGTGGAAGGCGCGACGGCATCCAACAATGAGTTCTTGTCAAAGTCGGTCCTGCTCAGCGAGATCCACCCATGTCTCTGCCGCGTCACGAGTTGCTCGCGCTGTTGCGCCTCGCCCTGCCCCTGATCGGTGCGCAGCTGGCCTATGTGGCCATGGTCTTCACCGACACCCTGATGATGGGCCGCCTGGGCCCGGCAGCCCTGGCCGGTGGCGGCCTGGGAGCGGCGGTCTATTCCTTCGTCTCGGTGATCTGCGTGGGGGTGATCACCGCGGTGGCCAACCTGGCAGCCTTGCGCCGCGGCGCGGGCGATACCGAGGGCGTGGCGGCGGTGACGGCGGCGGGGATCTGGATCGCCGGGGTGCTGGCGCTGCTGGCCGGCACCCTGCTGTGGCATATCGAACCCCTGCTGGCCCTGGCCGGCCAACCCGAAGAGAGTCGCCAGGCGGCCGGCGTCTTCCTGCGCTGCCTGGCCTTCGCCCTGCCCGGCCATCTGCTGTTCATGACCCTGCGGGGTTTCACCAGCGCCCTGGAGCGCCCCGGACCGGTGCTGACCATCGTGCTGGGGGCGGCGCTGCTCAATGCCCTGTTCAACCTGGCGCTGCTGCACGGCTGGGGCGGCCTGCCGCAACCCGGACTGCCGGGCATCGGCGCGGTGACCGCGGTGGTGATGAATGGCGCGGCCCTGGGCCTGGCGCTGTATATCGCCCGCCATCCGGCCTATGCCGCCTATCCCCTGCGCCGCTATCTGCGCCGCCCGGATCGTCGTGCCCTCGCCGACACCCTCGGCCAGGGCCTGGCGATCAGTGGCACCTATGCGGTGGAAGCCTGCCTGTTCCTGTCGGCGGCGCTGTGCATGGGCGCGCTGGGCGCCACGGCGCTGGCGGCCCATCAGATCGCCAATCAGCTGGTGTATCTGGTGTTCATGTTGCCAGCCGGCCTCTCCTATGCCACCAGCATCCGTATCGGCCAGCACCAGGGCGCCGGGCGGCCGCGCGAGGCCCTGCTGGTGGGGCGGCTGGCCATCGGTGGTGGTGCCCTGGTGATGCTGGGCATCGCCCTGCTGTTCTGGAGCTTTCCCGCCTGGCTGGTGGGGTTGTTTCTGCCGGATGGCCACAGCCCGGTCAGCGAACTGGCACGGCAGCTGGTGCTGATCGCGGCGGTGTTCGTCATCTTCGATGGCACCCAGAGCATCGCCCAGGGGGCGCTGCGCGGAATCCGTCAGGCGCGCCTGGGTTTCTACGGCGGCTTGCTCTGCTACTGCCTGATCGGCGCCAGTGGCGCCTGGCTGCTGGGCGTCCGCTTGGGTATCGGCCCCCATGGCGTCTGGTGGGGTCTGGCCTTCGGCCTGGCCTGTGCGGCGCTGCTGCTGACCGGCGCCTTCGAGTGGCTGATGCGGCGGCAACTGGGCGCAGGTGCCGTGCAGGACCTGCCCGAGCCGCTGGCCGCGCCGCGCGGCCTGGCGCAAGACGGCTGAGCGCTGCGGCGGCCCAAGCGTTTTACCAAGTGGTCCACCCTTGGGGCCTGCGCTAGACTAGAGGCTTTGGGCCACCCCGGCGTAGCACCCGGTGTCCAGGGCCCCAGGATAGCCAGAGATGCAACGTTTCATCGTCGCCGACGACCATCCGCTGTTTCGTGAAGGCCTGGTGCGCATCCTGCGCCAGCTGCAGCCGCAGGCGCAGGTGGCGCAGGCCGACAGCCTGCAACAGGTCCTGGAACTGGCGCGCCAGGGCGAGCCGCCCAGCGGGCTGCTGCTGGACCTGCTCTATCCCGGCCAGGACCTGAGCTTTTCGCTGCGCGCCCTGCGCCAGGAATTCAAGCGCAGCACCCTGATCGTGGTCTCGATGCTGGAAGACGCCACGGTGATCGAGCATATCCTGGCGGCGGGCGTGGATGGCTTCATCGGCAAGGCGCTACCGCCGGCGGCCATGGCCGAGGCGATCGCCGACTGTCTCGCCGGGCAACCGGTGGTGCGCTATGCCATGCCGAGTCTGGCTCCGGCCAGTCTGGCGCCCGACCACCGGCTGCAGGCGCTGACGCCGCGGCAGCTGGAGGTGCTCGGCCTGATCACCCAGGGCCTGAGCAACAAGGAGATCGCCCGGATCCTGGCCATCTCGCCCTTTACCGTGCGCATCCATGTTTCCGCGCTGCTGCGCACCCTGGGCGTCGGCACCCGCGCGGCGGCGGCCGCCTTTGGCGCCAAGGCCGGCCTCGGCGCCCAGCGCTCGCTCAGCTAGCCGCGACGCGAAAGGCCAGCAGCAGGGCGCGCAATTCCGCCGGTCGCACCGGCTTGGCCAGCACCGGGATCTCGGCGTCGCCCAGCGCCTGCTGGACCTGGGGGATGTCGTGTCCGGTCACCACGATGGCCGGGATGCGCCGGCCCTGCAGCCGATTGAGATAGGCGATGCAGTCGGCGCCCGAGGCGCTGCGATCCAGGTCGAAATCGGTGATCACCAGGTCGCAGCTCACGGCGCTGGCGGGAATGCTGGTGGCGGTGGTGACCTCGCAACCCCAGCTGCGCAGCAGGGTCGCGGTGGCCAGCAGCACGTTGGCGTCGTCTTCGATGAGCAGCACCCGCCAGCCGGCGAGCAGGTGCTGGGGGCCGCTCGCCGGCCGTGGCCGCGCCTCCAGCGGCAGGGTGGCCGGCGGCAGGCCCTGGAGCCTGACCGCGGTACCGCGGCCGGGTCGCGAACGGATGGTCAGCTGCAGATCGAGCAGGGTGGCGATGCGCTGCACGATGGACAGTCCCAGGCCGACGCCCTCGATGTCGCGATCGCGCGTCTCCCGCACCCGGTAGAACTCCTCGCACAGGTGCGGCAGGTGCTCGGCGGCGATGCCCGGTCCCTGGTCGTAGACCACCAGGGCGAGCTGGCCCTGGCGCCGGCGCACCGCCAGCAGCAGGGGTTTGCCCGGGGCGTACTTGAGGGCGTTGGACAGCAGATTCTGCAGCGAGGTGAGCAGCAGCGCCGGGTCGCTGTAGACCTGCAGCCCAGAGGCGCGCCAGCGGATCTCCACCCCGGCCCAGCGCGCCGCCTCGGCGTTCTGCCGCACCAGGTCCTCGAACAGGGTATCCAGGTCGACCACCGTGCGCCGCGGACTGACCTGCTGCTGATCGAGGGTGTAGATGTCCAGCAGCGAGCGGAACAGCTGCTCGACGCCGAGCAGGGAGCGGTCGATGTTGTCGACCAGCCGGCCCTGATCGGCGCTCAGCTGGCCGTCGCGCAGGCAGGCGGTGAACAGGCCGATGGAGTGGATCGGCTGGCGCAGGTCATGGCTGGCCTGGGCCAGGAAGCGCGCCTTGGCCAGGTTGGCCGCCTGGGTCTCGCGCAGCGAATCCTGGATGCGGGTCAGCAGGAAATGCACGTAGCCGGGCACCAGCAGCGCGGTCACCAGCATCATCAGGGCCACCGTGGGATAGCGCTGCAGGAAGGGCATGCCGGCGATGATGGCGGCGAGGGCGGTCAGCGACAGCCCGGTGGCCAGCAGCAGGTAGCCACGTCCATAGCGCAGGCCATTGCCCACCGTGACCCAGAGCAGCACGCCGAACAGCGGCAGCAGGGCCTCGCCGCTGGTGATGGAGGAAAAGGTGATGGCGCTGAAGTCCAGACTCATGGCCAGCAGCCGTCGCCAGGGTTTCACCCCCGGCCGCCGCCGGATCTCGACGAACAGGCCGACGGCCGCCACGGCGAACAGGGCGTAGCAGAGCAGGTTGGCCAGCAGGATGGCCGTATCGAACAGCCCCCAGGCCCAGGCGCCGATGATGTAGGCCGAGGCTGGCAGGATGAAGGCCAGCCGGACCTTGGCCTGGCCCAGTTCGGAATCGCGGGCGCCGACCCCCAGGGTCTGGGTCGCGGCGCTCATGACGCCAGATAGCCCAGTTGCCAGGCCCGCGGGATCAGGCGAAAGATCACCGCCAGGGTCGCGGCCAGGGCCGCGCTGGCGTACCAGGCCGCCAGGCCCAGTCCCGCTTCCAGCGCAGCGCCGAGCACACCGCCGAGCAGCATGCCCAGCCAGGGCACCAGCTGGATGCGCCAGCCGCGGCGGCGTTCGCCCAGCAGCCAGTGGCCCAGACCGCGCCCGAAGCGCGACAGGGCGCCGGTGACGTAGGTGAGGCCGATGGGCAGGCCATAGACCTGCTCCACCACCGCATTGACCATGCCCATGGCGAACACCCCGGTCAGCAGCGCCAGCGGGCCCAGGGGGAGACTGGCCGCCAGCGCCAGCAGCAGGGCCAGCAGGCCGAGCAGCAGGCAGGCGCGCTGGCGGGTCAGCCGCTGCAGCAGCACGCCGCCGGCATTACCCAGCACGAAGGTGACAATAGCCAGCGCCAGGTGCCCCGCCGCGGCCCAGCGGCCAGCCGCTACCTCGGCAGCTAAACGGGTGGTATTACCGCTCATGAAGGAGACGAAATCGCCGGTGGCGAGAAAGCCGATGGCATCGGTCATGCCGGCCAGCAGCGACAGACCGGCGACCAGCGCCAGGCCGACCGCGCCGTGGCGCGGCATCGCGGGTGGGGCGAGGGGCGGAGAAGAAGCGGAGGGATTCATGGCAGCCATCCTGGCGCAGCGGCGAAACACGGCTGCCAGTGTGCTGCGTCCGGGGTTGCGACGCCATGGGCGGCCTCCCGGAAGGCGCCCTAGGCTAGACTGATGGACCCGCCTGGCCGGAGGCCTCGTGACCACGCCCCTGTTTGCCCTGGTACTGCTCGCCGCGCTGCTGCACGCCGGCTGGAACGCCCTGCTCAAGATCGGCCTCGATCGCTTTCTCACCGCCAGCCTGATCCAGATCGGCGCCGGCGTCGCCGCCCTGCTGGCGCTGCCCTTCGTGGCCCTGCCCGCGACCGCGGCCTGGCCCTGGATCGCCCTCTCCGCCCTGCTGCACATCGGCTACAACGCCTTTCTCGCCCGCGCCTATCGCTATGGCGACCTGGGCCAGGTCTATCCGCTCTCCCGTGGCAGCGCCCCGCTGCTGGTCAGCGGGGTGGCCTTTCTCGCCCTCGGTGAGGTGCTCTCGCCGCCCGCCCTGCTCGGCCTGGGTCTGCTGGTGACCGGTCTCGCCCTGATGGCGCTGCTCGGGGCCCGGCGCGGCACGCCGCCTAGCCTCGCGCTGCTGGGCTGCGCCTTCACCACCGGCAGCTTCATCGCCGCCTACACCCTGGCCGATGCCCTCGGTGCGCGCGCCAGCGGTGATACCGTGGCCTATGCCCTCTGGCTGTTCGCGGTGAACGGCGTGGTGGCCGCGCTGGTGCTGCGCCTGAGTCGCGGCGGCTCGGCCTTCGCCGGACTCGGTCCGCACTGGCGCGCTGGACTGGTGGGCGGGGTCATGTCGATGCTGGCCTACAGCCTGGTGATCGTCGCCACCACCCAGGCGCCCATCGGCCTGGTCTCGGCACTGCGCGAGACCAGCGTGCTGTTCGCCCTGCTGATCGGGGTCTTCTGGCTGCACGAGAGTCTGCCGCTAGGGCGCGTCTGCGCCGGCCTGGCCATCGTCGCCGGGGTGGTGGCGATCAAGCTGGCCTGAGCGGGGCACCCAGGGAGCGGCTAAGCTGAGCCTTCTTTCGACCTGGAGGGACCCATGGGCAAATCACTGCGACTCTCGGAAAAGTGGTTCAACCGCGGCCTCTGGCTGCTGGCGCTGGTGTTCGCCGGCTTTCTCATCGGCCTGGGCGGCACCC
This sequence comes from Pseudomonas sp. PGPPP4, assembly GCF_002256045.1. Classification (NCBI taxonomy): domain Bacteria; kingdom Pseudomonadati; phylum Pseudomonadota; class Gammaproteobacteria; order Pseudomonadales; family Pseudomonadaceae; genus Pseudomonas; species Pseudomonas sp. PGPPP4. The sequence goes on along the minus strand of NZ_NKID01000003.1, from coordinate 477,633 downwards.
TGGTCGGCGATCTGCCCCAGGTGGAGCGCCAGCAGGGTCTGGAAGACTTCATGGACCCGGCGGCCACCGCCACGGCGCGGGCGGACCAGCGCCAGGCGAACCAGGCCCGGCGCGCGGCCCAGGATGCCCTCGACCAGGCCCAGCTGCAGCAGGCCGCGGCGGCGCGCAGCTACACGGCCAATCGCGAGACCTTCGACAACTGGCTGGCGACCCGCCAGACCACCCAGCGCCCCGAGCAGGACGCCGAGCTGATCGCCCGCAGCCGCGCCCTGGACGCGCTCAAGGCCGGCGAGCGCGCCGCCGAGCAGGAGGTCGAACGCCAGGAACAGGCGCTGCTGGATGCCGAGCAGCACGCGGCCGCTGCCGCGCACAGCCTGGCCGAGCTGAGCGACGCGGCCCAGCAGGCCTGGCTCGATGCCCGCCAGCAGGCCGAACTGCGGGTCTTCCTCTATCGCCTGGCGCTGACGCTTCCCCTGCTGGCAGTCGCCGCCTGGCTGTTCGTCCGCCAGCGCAAGAGCACCTGGTGGCCCTTCGTCTGGGGCTTCATCTTCTTCGCGCTGTTCGCCTTCTTTGTCGAGCTGGTGCCCTATCTACCTAGCTATGGCGGCTATGTGCGCTATCTGGTGGGCATCCTGCTGACGGTCCTGAGCGGGCGCTACGCCATCCGTGCCCTGCAGGACTATCGCGCCCGCCTGGCGCTCAAGGAAGCCCAGCCGGACACCGTCAGACGCGAAGAGCTGCACTACGACACCGCCCTGGCGCGGCTGGCCAAGGGCGTCTGCCCGGGCTGCGAGCGGCCGGTGGACCTCAAGGACCCGGGGATCGACTTCTGCCCCCATTGCGGCATCGGCCTGCACGACCACTGCGGCGCCTGCCAGACGCGCAAGAGCGCCTTCGCGCACTTCTGCCACGCCTGTGGCACGGCGGCGCGTGGGTCCGAGCGAGGTCCGGCGGGCGCGCCCTGATGGCAGGTCTCAGGGCTTGTTCGAACTGGTGTTGACGCCCTTTTCGGTGTGCTCGCCGTCGTGCTTGTGCAGCTGGCCGGTGGGGTCCTGCAGCTGGATGACCTGGCCCTGCTGCCAGGCGTCGGCGCCGGGGGCGACCGCGGGGGTCGGCAGGTCGGCACGCGCGGCCTTGGTCTCGGCGGAAGAGATGCCGAGGCGGCGATCACGCTCGGCGAGTAGCTTGGGATCGAGCTGGCCGTCGGCGGTGAAGCCCATCATCAGCTGAGGGACGCCCAGGGGCAGCTCCAGGTCCTGATCGGTATGCCAGGTGTGCCAGGTCTTGCCGTAGGTGTGCACCAGCTTGTCCATCAGCCGGTGCTCGGCCACCTGGGGTACGCCGGGCGCGACCAGCTGGCCCGACTTCACCTCGTGCACATGGCTGTGCCAGAGCGCCTTTTCGGCCTCGGGCAGGGTCTTGAACAGCCGTTCGCTGATGATGTACTCGACGCCCATCAGCTTGGCATCGGCGACATTGCCGTCGTAGATCACGCACTGGAACATCTCTTCGCCCAGGACACTGCAATAGTGATGGGCCTCCATCTGGCTGTGGGGATGGCCGTTGTAGAAGTGGAAGCCGTCCAGATAGGTGTTGAGGGCGGCGATGGGCGGCTTGCGCTGCAATACATCGGCCCCGGCTTCGAGTACCCGGGTATCGGTCTGGGCGGGGGCACCCGGTACCGGGACCGGCGATTGGGTGTCGTTGGCGGCCTGGGCCAGCGGGGCGCAGGCGAGCAGCAGCAAGGTGGGGAGTCGGCAGAGGGTCATGGCGGATTCTCGACGGGAGCTTGCCGAGTTCGAAGGCCGGACAGACGCCTAGGTTCCACCGCTGCGGTAGGCTCGTCATATGAATGTCATGCAACGGCCATAAATTCGTCATCGTCCGTGCCTGGCCTTTCGGTATAAGCGAAACGCCACAGCCACACCTTTGCACCTCAGGCTTCTCTCACTGTCGGGACGACTCAATGAACGCACACAGCTCTCCCTCCGGTCATGCCCTGCGCCGCGTGGTCTTCAACAAGAAGGGCGGTGTCGGCAAATCCAGCATCGCCTGCAACCTGGCGGCCATCAGCGCCCACGAGGGCTATCGCACCCTGCTGGTGGACCTCGATCCCCAGGCCAACTCCAGCCAGTACCTCACCGGCGAGGTGGGCGACGACCTGCCCCACGGCATCGCCGATTTCTTCAAGCAGACCCTGAGTGGCGGCAAGAAGGCGCAGGCCAACATCCATGCCACCGCCTGGCCGAATCTGGATCTGATCGCCGCCTCGGGCGAGCTGACCGAGCTGCAGTTCAAGCTCGAATCCAAGTACAAGATCCAGAAGCTGGCCAAGTACCTCGACAAGCTCGGCGAAGACTATGACCGCATCTACCTGGACACCCCGCCGGCGCTGAATTTCTACAGCATCTCGGCGCTGATCGCCGCCGACCGCTGCCTGATCCCCTTCGACTGCGACGTCTTCGCCCAGCAGGCGCTGTACGACCTGATCGAGGAGCTGGACGAGATCCGCGAGGACTACAACGACAGGCTCACCGTCGAAGGCATCGTGATCAACCAGTACCACGCCCAGGCCAGCACCCCACGCCAGCTGATCGAGCAACTCCAGGCGCGTGACCTGCCGGTGCTGGCGGCGCCGCTGATGGCCTCGGTGAAGATGCGCGAGTCCCACCAGCAGCATCGCCCGCTGATCCACCTGGACCCGGGCCACAAGCTGACCCGGCAGTACCTGGAGCTGTTCGCCCTGCTGGAGAAGTAGCGCAAGAACGTTCAAGACAGGCCGGGGCGCGGTGCGGCACCCTAGGGTTTCCCCGCTATCCGGAGCCCTGCCGATGACCGCTTCCCGCCGCCGCGCCTTCCTGCAGGGCGCCTGGCAGATCATGCCGCTGTCGCTGGCCTGCGCGCCCTGGGGCATCCTGGTCGGCGCCCTGGCCATCGAGACCGGCCTCAGCGTGCTGGAGGGCCAGGCCTTCTCCCTGCTGGTGTTCGCCGGCGCGGCACAACTGGTGGCCCTGGGCATGCTCAAGGCCGGCGCAGGCCTGGCCGCCATCCTGCTGACCACCCTGCTGCTGACCTCCCAGCACCTGCTCTATGGCCTGCATATGCGACGGGTGCTGGCGCCCCAACCACTGCCCTGGCGCCTGGGCTTCGGCTTTCTGCTCACCGACGAATTCTTCGCCCTGAACCATGCCGAACAACCGGCGGGCTTCGACCGCTGGCGCGCCCTGGGCATGGGCCTGAGCTTCTATCTGCTGTGGAATCTCTTCACCCTGGTCGGCCTGCTGCTGGGGCGGGCGCTGCCCAACCTGGGCGCTCTGGGCCTGGACTTCTCCATCGCCGCCACCTTCATCGCCCTGGTGGTGCCTCTGGTGCGCGACCTGGCCACCGTGGCCTGCGTGCTCACCGCGCTGCTGGTATCGGTCTGGCTGCATAACCTGCACTGGCAGGGCGCCCTGGTGCTGGGCGGCCTGGCGGGGATGAGCACGGGCTTTCTGGTACGCCGCCTGCGGGAGCGCCTGCCATGATCCTCGCCACCGTGCTCGGCATGGCCGCCCTGGTCTTCTGCAATCGCTATCTCTTTCTCGAACCGCGCCTGCCGCTGCGCCTGGGCCGCAACCTGCGCACCTTCCTGGAATTCGCCGTGCCCGGGATGCTCACCGCCATCTGCGGTCCCATCCTGTTCTCCGGCGAAACGTCGCTGGCCGCGACCCTGGTCGATCCCTACCCGCTGGCGGCCCTGACCGCGGTGGGGCTGATGCTCTGGACGCGGCGGGTGCTGACCACGGTGATCCTCAGCATGGCCGTGTTCTACCTGCTACGCTGGCTCCTCTAGCCCGAAGGCAGGACCCGTCGGGGCCACGAGAGAGCCATGAACGGACAACAGGAAAACGCCCGCCTCTGGCCGGCCCGCGGCCTGGGCGGCGTCGAGCTGCTGCATGCCCGCTATCGCCGCCAGCGATTCGCGCCCCATGTGCACGAAGGCTATGTGTTTACCGTGATCGAGCGCGGCGCCCAGCGCTTTCGCCACCGCGGCGCCGAGCACCTGGCCGCGGCCGGCAGCATGGTGCTGATCAATCCGGACGAGTTGCACACCGGGGCCACGGCGGTCGAGGAAGGCTGGCAGTACCGCGGCTTCTATCCGACGCTGGCGCAGCTCGGCCCCGTGTTCGCCGAGCTGGGACGCCCGCTGGACGCCACCCCGGCCTTCGCCACCAGCGTGCTGCACGACCCTCAGGTGAGCGCGGCCTTCAGCCAGCTGCATCGACTGGCCGATGGCGGCGCCGAGGCGCTGGAGCAGCAGACCGCCTGGCGCGAGGCGCTGTTGCTGCTGTTCGGCCGTCATGCCCGTTTGGGCGCCCTGGCGGAACCTGGTCGCGAACCCCTGGCGGTGCAGCGCGCCCGCGAATTGCTCGGCCAGCGGTTGCAGCAACCGCCCAGCCTCGAAGAGCTGGCCCAGGCGGTGGGGCTGTCGCCCTTTCATTTCCTGCGGGTGTTCCGCCGGGCAACGGGCCTGCCGCCTCACGCCTGGCTCAAGCAGCAGCGCCTGACCCGCGCCCAGGGCCTGCTGCGCGCCGGCTGGGCGCCCCTGGAAGTGGCCTTGCAGCTGGGCTTCGCCGACCAGAGCCATCTCACTCGGCAGTTCAAACAAGCCTATGGCGTGGCCCCCGGTGCCTATCGCCGCGCCTGGCAGGGCTAGCCGGGTACCGACGAACGGTCCTGGCGGCGAAAGCATCCTGCCAGAGCCCGGCAAGCGCAACGGCGCCGGGCTGACCGGGAGTCCCGGAGAAACTTTTCCTGGTCGCCCCGGGCCTAGTCAGGAAGAGCGCCGGCGCTGCCGGCCGCTCTCCCCTGCCCCTTTGGAGTTACCGGCATGACCCTCGAAGAACGCATCCGCCAGCGCGCCTATGAAATCTGGGAACGCGAAGGCCGTCCCCATGGCCAGGATTTCGAGCACTGGTTCCAGGCCAATCGCGAATTGGAAGACCAGCCCGACGACAACCTGACCCAGGTTGGCGGCATCCAGAGCAGCGTCGCCCCGCCCGCCCCCAAGCCGCGCAGCCGCTCGCGCAAGAAGAACCCTGAAGGCAGCGCCAAGGCCTAGCGCCAGTCGTCCAGCAGCCAGACTTCGGGGTGATCGTAATGGGCGTCGCCCCGGTGCAGGGTGATGCCGAGGATCTCGCTGCGAAAGCCCTGAGCCAGCAGCCAGCGGTAGGCCCCCAGGCGGGCGGTGTTGACGCCGGCCAGCAGTCGCTGCTGGCCGTGATCCCGGGCCAGGCCGTCGCAGGCGGCGATCAGCCGGGCGAAGCGCGCCTCCGCGCCCGCGCCGGGCAGCACCGCCGCACACTTCACATAGCAGACCCCGGTACCCGCCTCGCTATGGGGCCCGAAGTGGCAGACGGCGAAGCCCTCCGCCCGGCCCTGCGCATCCTGCAGCAGCAGACTCTCGCCGAGCCCCTGTGCGCGCACCGCGGCCATCTCGGCGGAGACATCCAGCCCCGGCGCATTGGCCCGACCCACCTCGGCGCAGGCCGCCAGCAGCCGGTTGGGTTCGGCCGCCAGGGAAAAGCGCAGCGCCGGCGACGCCGTCTGCGCCTGCACCGGTCGCGCCATCACCGCGGTCAGGGTCTGCGGCCAGAAGCCGAAGCCCTGGTAGAGCCCCAGGTGACGCGGACTGTCGGGAAAGGTGAAGAGTCCGGCATGCACCAGCTGCCAGGCGTCGAGCTGCGCGACCGCGGCGCCCATCAGCGCCTTGGCCACCTTGGCGTCCCAGTAGTCCGGGTGCACCGCCAGCGGGCCGAGGATGCCGTGACGCCCCCAGCGGGTGACGCAGACGGCGCCGACCAGCCGCGCGCCGTCGAGGGCCTTGAACCAGGCGGTGTGGGGCGCGGCGAAGCGGCTGCGTACATAGTCGCGGTCGTTCCAGAATTCGCCCGGTTCGGCAGCGCCCATCCAGGTGGCGAACGCCAGGCGCACCACCTCGGTGGTGGCCGGCAGGTCGGCGGCGGTCAGGGGTTCGACACTGAAGGTGGGGCTGGACATGGGGCGGCTCCTTGGCTGTAGGCCTTGGACCCGCCCGGCCGGGGCTTTGCGCCCGGGCGGCAATCGCCGGTTACAGCAGCAGCACCGCGGCCCAGCCGAACAGCAGCATCGGCAGGCTGAAATGCAGGAAGGACGGCACCACGGTGTCCCAGATATGGCTGTGCTGGCCGTCCACGTTGAGGCCCGAGGTGGGACCGAGGGTGGAATCCGAAGCCGGCGAACCCGAGTCGCCGAGGGCGCCGGCGGTGCCGATCAGGCAGACGATGGCCAGCGGCGAAAAGCCCAGGTGCAGGCACAGCGGGCCGAGGATGGCGGCGAGGATGGGCACGCTGGAAAAGGATGAGCCGATGCCCAGGGTCACCAGCATGCCCAGCAGCAGGAGCAGCAACGCGCCCAGGGCGCGGTTGTCGCCGATCAGGCCGGCGGCAGTGGCGGCCAGGTCCTTGATCTGGCCGGTGGCGGTCAGCACCTCGGCGAAGCCACCGGCGGTGAGCATGATGAAGCCGATCACCGCCATCATCTTCGCCCCCTCGCTGAACAGGTCGTCCGCCTCGCGCCAACGCACCACGCCGGTGGCGGTAAAGACCACGAAGCCGACCAGGGCACCGAGGATCATGGAGTCCAGCCAGAGCTGCACGCCAAAGGCAGCGATCACGGCGACCAGCGCCACCAGCAGGGTGCGGCCATTGTAGGGACGGTCGGCCCGCTCGGTGCGCGCCACCAGACCGAGATCGTACCGCCGCGGCCGGCGATAGCTGACGAAGACCGCCAGCAGCAGGCCGACCACCATGCCCAGGGCCGGCAGCAGCATGGCGCGACTGGGGTCCACGCCGCTGACGTCCACCCCGGCACGGGCCACGCTGGCCAGGAGGATGTCGTGCAGATAGAGACTGCCAAAGCCCACCGGCAGGAACATGTAGGGGGCGATCAGGCCGAAGGTCATGACGCAGGACAGCCGCCGGCGATCCAGCTCCAGGCGCGTCAGCACATAGAGCAGCGGCGGCACCAGCAGCGGGATGAAGGCGATGTGGATGGGCAGGATGTTCTGCGAGGCGATGGACACCGCCAGCAGCAGGCCGAGCAGCGCCCAGCGCAGCGAGCGTCCGCCCTGGGCTGCCTGGCGTTCCATCAGCGCCAGGGCGCGATCGGCCAGCATGTGCGCCAGTCCCGACTGGCTGATGGCCACGGCGAAGGCGCCCAACAGCGCATAGGAGAGCGCCACCTTGGCGCCATTGCCCAGGCCGGCGTTGAAGGCCAGCAGGGTGCCTTCCAGCCCGAGTCCGCCCACCAGGCCACCGGCCACGGCGCCAGCGATCATCGCCACCACCACGTGCACCCGCGCCAGACTCAGGACCAGCATCAGTCCTACCGCCACCACCACCGCATTCATCGCCGACTCCGCACCACCAAAGGGGCGCGCACTCTGCCGCAGCCCGGCGCGGGCGTCAAAGGCCGGGGATGGATGGCGGGGTGTGCGGCTTATCCACAATGGCCGCTGCCGCGGGCGGGTGGAAAAGCCCCCCAGGCATCTGGCGCGAGTCGCTTGCAGCCGGGCGAGCCGACGTGCCGTACGCCTTGGCATGACCCCACCTTAATGCAGGCGCTCTGGAATGAACCTTTCATGGACGGAAGGCGTCTGACGCGGACGCTTTCACGGTCACGCCAAGGACGAACTGCCCATGCAAGACGCCATCGACATGCTGATCACCGCCTTCAGTCCGCACTCCTGCCTGGCGGTTCCCCGTCGCGCCGATCGCACCCTGCTGTTCACCGTTACCGACACCGCCCGCGCGGTCACGGTCACCAAGGCCATTCCCCTGTGCAGCCTGGAATGCACCGCCACCCTGGCCACCGTGATCAAGGACCTGCAGCGCGACCTCGATCGGGCGATCGGCACCCTGAGCCCGGAAAGCCTCGCCGACCTGCGCCAGCGCGGCCCACGGGTGCAGCGGTTCGAGAGTTGAGCGGGTTGGTTGGGATTTTGGGTTGGCTGAGTCTTCCCTCACCCCAGCCCTCTCCCTGAGGGAGAGGGGGCAATACGGAGTGAGGTGGGGCTTTGTCGTAGGGTGGATGACGGCGCAGCCTCATCCACCTCGGATTCTGCGCCAGCCAGTGGAAAACGCTTTGCGGTTTTCCACGCTACGTACGGAGCTCGCCGGCGAGGGTGGGCGTTGGCTGCACCCCAGCCCTCTCCCAGGGGGAGAGGGGGCGATACGGAGTGAGAGGAGCTTTGCCGTAGGGTGGATGACGGCGCAGCCTCATCCACCTCGGATTCTGCGCCAGCCAGTGGAAAACGCTTTGCGGTTTTCCATGCTACGGACGGCGCTTGCCGGAGAGGGTGGGCATTGGCTGCGCCCTCACCCCGGCCCTCTCCCAGGGGGAGAGGGGGCGATACGGAGTGAGAGGAGCTTTGCCGTAGGGTGGATGACGGCGCAGCCTCATCCACCTCGGATTCCACGCCAGCCAGTGGAAAACGCTTTGCGGTTTTCCACGCTACGGACGGCGCTTGCCGGAGAGGGTGGGCGTTGGCTGTGCCCTCACCCCGGCCCTCTCCCAGGAGGAGAGGGGGCGATACGGAGTGAGAGGGAGCTTTGCCGTAGGGGGGATGACGGCGCAGCCTCATCCACCTCGGATCCTGTGCCAGCCAGTGGAAAACGCTTTGCGGTTTTCCACGCTACCTAAAGAGGTTGCCGACGAAGGTAGGCGTTGGCTGTGCCCTCACCCCAGCCCTCTCCCTGAGGGAGAGGGGGTCGTTCGGAGTGAGGTGGGGGCTTTACCGCAGGGTGGATGACGGCGCAGCCTCATCCACCCCTGGTCATCCCACTCAGCGCCGGCTGGTGCGGGTGCTGACGTCGACCCAGACGGCCAGGACCAGGATCCCGCCCTTGACGATCATCTGCCAGTAGCTGTCCACGTCGAGCATGGACATGCCGTTGTCCAGGCTGGCGATCACCAGGGCGCCGAGCAGGGCGCCGTAGACGGTGCCCGAGCCGCCGCGCATGGAGGTGCCGCCGATGAAGCAGGCGGCGATGGCGTCCAGTTCGCCCATGGTGCCGGCCGACGGCGAGCCGGCGGCCAGGCGGGCGGTGTTGACCAGACCGGCCAGGGCGCACATCACGCCCATGAGGCCGAAGATGCCGAGCTTGATCGCCTGGACGTTGATGCCCGACAGCCGCGTGGCTTCCAGGTTGCTGCCCACCGCATAGATGCGCCGGCCGAACACCGTCTGGCTGGTGATGTAGCTGAACACCCCGAGCAGCACCAGCAGGATCAGCACCGGCACCGGGATGCCGTCGTAGCGGTTGAGGGTCTGGATGAAGGCCGCCAGCACCACGCCGATCACCACCACCCGCAAGACGTCGCGCCACAGCGGCGCGAGGGTGAGGCCGAGGGTCTTGCGCTTGCTGCGCTGGCGCCAGGTGAGCACCACGGCCACGGCGAACAGCAGCACGCCCAGGGCGCTGCCCACGGCCGGCGGCAGATAGCCCTGGCCGAGGTAGACCAGTTCCGGCGATACCGGGGCGACGGTGACGCCGCCGGTGAGGCCGAGCAGCACGCCGCGAAAGGCCAGCATGCCGCCAAGACCGACGATAAAGGACGGTATCCCCCGATAGGCGCTCAGATAGCCGTTGATCAGGCCGATCAGCAGGCCACCGGCGGCCACCGCCAGCAGGGTGATCGGCAGGGGCACGTGGTAGGTAACGTCGAGTATCGCCGCCACCCCGCCGAGCAGGCCGAGTTGCGAACCCACGGAGAGGTCGATCTCGCCGGCGATGATCACCAGCACCATGCCGCAGGCGAGGATGCCGGTGATGGACATCTGCCGCAGCAGGTTGGAGAGGTTGCGCGGAGTGACGAAGCCGCCTTCGGTCTGCCAGCTGAAGAACAGCCAGATCAGGGCCACGGCGATCAGCAGGGCGAGCATCTTGTAACGGGTGAACAGCTGTTTCACGGCGTGCATCAGAAGTGCTCCCGGGCTTGGGCGACCGCCCGTTCGGTGGTGCCCAGGGCCGCGGCCAGTACCCGCTCCTGGGTCAGATTCTCATTGGGGAAATCGCCGCGCAGCCGGCCTTCGCCGAGCACCAGCACCCGGTCGGAGACGCCGAGCACCTCGGCCAGCTCCGAGGAGACCATGACGATGGCCACGCCCTCCGCCGCGAGCAGGCCGATCAACCGGTAGATCTCGAACTTGGCGCCGACGTCGACGCCGCGGGTGGGTTCGTCGAGGATCAGCACCTTGGGCCGCGCCAGCAGCATCTTGGAGAGCACCGCCTTCTGCTGGTTGCCGCCGGAGAGGCCGGTGATGGGCAGGAAGGGGCTGCTGGTCTTGAGTTGCAGCCGGGCGATCTCGGTGTCGATGCAGGACAGTTCCGCCTCGCTGTCGATGCGACTCAGGTGGGCGAATCGGTCCAGCACCGTGAGGGTGATGTTCGAGCCCACGCCCAGGTCGGGAATGATGCCCTGGCGCTTGCGATCCTCCGGCACCAGGCAGAGGCCGGCGCGAATGGATTTCAGCGGGGTGCGGGTGTCGATGCGCTGGCCATTGAGCCAGACCTCGCCTTCGTAGCGGCCGTCGTAGGCGCCGAAGATGGCCGAGACCAGCTCGGTGCGTCCGGCGCCCACCAGCCCGGCGATGCCGAGGATCTCGCCGGCGCGCACGGCGAAGGAGACGTCGTCGACGCGCTTGCGCTGGGGATTGTCGACGTCCAGGCAGGTGAAGTGACGCGCCTCGAAGATCACCTCGCCGATCTCATGGGGGATCTGCGGGTAGAGGTTGGTCATGGCGCGGCCGACCATCTGGGTGATGATGCGGTCGATGTCCATCTCGGCCATGGGCGTGGTGGCGATGTGCTTGCCGTCGCGGATCACCGTGATGGTGTCGCAGATGGCCGCCACCTCGTCGAGCTTGTGCGAGATGTAGACGCAGGCGACGCCCTGCGCCTTGAGGTCGCGGATGATGTCCAGCAGCACGGCGATCTCGGAGGTGGTGAGCGCCGAGGTCGGTTCGTCGAGGATCAAGAGCCGGGCGTTCTTGTTCAGCGCCTTGGCGATTTCCACCAGTTGCTGCAGGCCGCCGCCGTACTGGGATACCGGCAGGGCCACGTTCATGTCCGGCACCTTGAGCCGGCGCATCAGCTCGGCCGAGCGCTGCAGCATGGTCGGATAGTCCAGCCGCCCGCCGAAGCGGCGCGGTTCGTGGCCCATGAAGATGTTCTCGGCCACGGACAGATCGGGCACCAGGGTCAGTTCCTGGTGGATGATGACGATGCCGGCCGCCTCGGATTCGGCGATGGACTGGGCTTCCAGGGGTCGCCCGTCCCAGCGGATCTCGCCTTCCCAGGTGCCGTGGGGATAGACCGCCGAGAGGACCTTCATCAGGGTGGACTTGCCGGCGCCGTTCTCGCCGCACAGCCCTACGCATTCGCCCGGACGCACCTTGAGATCGATGCCGTCCAGCGCCCGCACCCCGCCAAAGCTCTTGGCGATGCCGTGCATTTCCAGCAGATAGTCGGCCATGGCCGCTCCTTGCCCAGGGGCCGCCCGACGCCAGGCGTCAGACGGCCAGCCGGTGGCCAGTGGTTATTTGCCGTCGATCTGGGCCTGGGTGTAGAAGCCGTCCTTGACCAGCAGGTCGACGTTGGCCTTGGTCAGCTCGGTGGGGGTGAGCAGCAGGGTGTCGACCTTCTTGGTGCCGTTGTCGTAGCTGGAGTTGAAGCCCGGCTTCTCGTTGCGCACCAGTTGCACCGACAGCTTGGCCGCCTCGGAGGCGATCAGCTTGAGCGGCTTGTAGACGGTCATGGTCTGGGTCCCGGCGATCACCCGCTTGATGGCGGCGAGGTCGGCGTCCTGACCGGACACGGCGACCTTGCCGGCCAGCTTCTGCGCGGCCAGGGCCTGGATGGCGCCGCCGGCGGTGGCGTCGTTGGAGGCGACGATGCCGTCGATCTTGTTGTCGTTGGCGGTCAAGGCGTTCTCGACGATGGCCAGGGCCTCGGTCGGGTTCCACTCCTTGACCCACTGCTGGCCGACGATCTTGACGTCGCCCTTGTCGATGGCCGGCTGCAGGACCTTCATCTGGCCCTGGCGGAGGATCTTGGCGTTGTTGTCGGTGGGCGCGCCGCCGAGCAGGAAGAAGTTGCCCTTGGGCTGGGCCTTGAGCACGCCACCGGCCTGCATCTCGCCGACCTTCTCGTTATCGAAGGAGATGTAGGCGTCGATGTCGGCGTTGAGGATCAGGCGGTCATAGGAGATCACCTTGACCCCGGCCTTCTTGGCCTCGGCCACCACGTTGTTCAGCACCGTGGCGTTGAAGGGCACGATGACGATGGCGTCCACGCCGCGGGAGATCAGGTTCTCGATCTGCGACAGCTGGCGCTGCTCGTTGGCATCGGCGGATTGCACATAGACCTTGGCGCCGAGTTGCTCGGCGGCGGCGACGAAGTAGTCGCGGTCACGGGCCCAGCGCTCCAGGCGCAGGTCGTCGATGGAGAAACCGATCTTGGGATGCTGGGCGTCGGCCTGGGCGAAACCGGTGGTGCACAGGGCGAGCAGACCGGCGAGCAGGGTCGTCTTGAAAGTCATGGTGGCGTCCTTGGTTATTGTTGTTGTGGAGCGAGAGAACGGATTTGAGTGTAACGATTCAGCGCGCTTGCACAAGCGGGTCAGCCAGGCTTTTCTGCCGACCCGCTCGCGGTCGCTAGCGATACAGGTAACGGTTGACCACGCCTTCGAGCAACTCCTGGCGACCGCTCACCGGCTGGGGCGCCAGGCCCTGGCTGAAGGTGTGCTCGGCCAGTTGTTCCAGACTCAGCTGGCCCCCGAGGATGCGCTGACCGAGAGACTGATCCCAGCCGGCATAGCGCTCGGCCTTGAACTTGCCCAGGGGGTCGTCCTGCAACAGCGCCGCGGCGCGTTCCAGCGACAGCGCCAGGGTGTCCATGGCCGCCACGTGGCCGTGGAACAGGTCGACGTCGTCCAGACTCTGGCGGCGGACCTTGGCGTCGAAGTTGAAGCCGCCGCGGGTGAAGCCGCCGCCCTTGAGGATCTCGTAGATCGCCAGGGTCATTTCCTCGACGCTGTTGGGGAACTGGTCGGTGTCCCAGCCGTTCTGCGGATCGCCGCGGTTGGCGTCGATGCTGCCGAACACGCCGAGGGCCACGGCGCTGGCGATCTCGTGCTGGAAGCTGTGCCCGGCGAGGGTCGCGTGGTTGGCCTCGATGTTGACCTTGATCTCCTTCTCCAGCCCGAATTGCTGCAGGAAGCCGAAGACGGTGGCCACGTCATAGTCGTACTGGTGCTTGGTCGGCTCCTGGGGCTTGGGCTCGATCAGCAGATCGCCCTGGAAGCCGATGCGGTGCTTGTGCTCCACCACCATCCGCATGAAGCGGCCGAGTTGCTCGCGCTCGCGCGCAAGGTCGGTGTTGAGCAGGGTCTCGTAGCCTTCGCGGCCGCCCCACAGCACATAGTTCTCGCCGCCCAGGCGGTGGGTGGCGTTCATCGCCGTACAGACCTGGGTGGCGGCGCAGGCGAAGACTTCCGGATCGGGGTTGCTGGCGGCGCCGGCGGCATAGCGCGGGTGGCTGAAGCAGTTGGCGGTGCCCCACAGGAGCTTGAGGCCGGTGTCGCTCTGGTGGCGTTCCAGATCGTCCACCAGGCGGGCGAAGTTCTCGCGGTACTCGGCGAAACTGGCGCCTTCCGGGGCGACGTCGGTGTCGTGGAAGCAGTAGTAGTCCACGCCCAGCTTGCTGAAGAATTCGAAGGCGGCGGCGGCCTTGGCGCGGGCCTGCTCCAGGGGCGAACCGGCTGCCTGCCAGGGCCGCTGGAAGGTGCCCTGACCAAAGACATCGCTACCCGGCCAGACAAAGGTGTGCCAGTAGCAGACCGCCATGCGCAGGTGCTCGCGCATGGGCTTGCCCATGACCAGGCGGTCGGCTTCGTAGTGGCGGAAGGCAAGCGGGGAAGTGCTGTCGGGGCCGGCGTAGCGGACCTTTTCGACATTGGGGAAGTAAGCCATGGCGTTGTCCTTGTTCTTATCTGTCGCACCCGATACGGCGTACCGGTTTGCGTCGATGGTAGCGCCGCTGCCCGGGCTGCCTATTGTGAAAATCACCAGAGCCAGGTGCGATTTTGCCGCTTGAGGCGCGCAGGCGGCGGTCGTAGTCTGGAGCCCCGCCCGCGCCTCCTGCCGGAAACGCCGCCATGCCCAGCCAGCCGCCCGTCCACCGCGTCGCCCTGCTGTTCAACGGCAGCAAGATCTACGACAGAGGCATCCTCGCCGGCATCGGCAACTACCTGAGCGGTACCCGGGCGCGCTGGGATCTGTTCCTCGAAGAAGACTTCCTCTGCCGGCTCAAGGGCATCGAGCGCTGGCAGGGCGACGGCATCATCGCCGACTTCGACGACCCGGCGGTGAGCGCCGCCCTGGCTCACAGCGCCCTGCCGGTGGTGGCCGTCGGCGGTTCCTATGCGGCCCCTGGCGACTACCCGCCCGGCATCCCCTACGTGGCCACCGACAACGCCGCCCTGGTGCGCCTGGCCTATGACCACCTGATCGAATCCGGCCTGACCCGCTTCGCCTGCTTCAGCCTGCCCGCCGCCGACACCAATCGCTGGGCCGGCGAGCGCGAGGCGGCCTTTGCCGCCCTGCTCCGCCGCGACGGCCTGCCGGTGGAGATCTATCGCGGCCTGGAGACCAGCGCACCACTATGGGACACGGCGGTGGAACAGCTGATCGCCTGGCTGGAGGCCCTGCCCAAGCCGGTGGGCATCCTCGCCGTGACCGACGCCCGGGCGCGGCAACTCCTGCAGGCCTGCCTCACCGCCGGCATCCCGGTGCCGGAACAGGTGGCGCTGGTGGGCATCGACAACGACCCCCTGGCACGCACCCTGACCCGGGTGCCCCTGACCTCGGTGATCCAGGGCACCGAGGCCATCGGCCGCGAGGCGGCGCGCCTGTTGCACCAGCGACTGCACGGCGTCGAACTGGGGGCGCCACGGGTGCTGATCCCGCCGGAGGGGATCAACGTCCAGGCCTCCAGTCGCCACCAGCCGGTGCGCCATCCCCAGGTGATGCGCGCCCTGCACTTCATCCGCCAGTACGCCTGCCAGGGCATCAAGACCGAGCAGGTGGCCAGCTATGTCGGCATCTCCCGCTCGGCGCTGGAGACGTCCTTTCGCCGCGAGCTCGGGCGCAGCGTCCACGACGAGATCCTCGGCTTCAAGCTGGCCGCCGCGGCCGTGGCGCTGCAGGAAGAGGCGCCGAGCCTGGCCGAGGTCGCCCGGCGCTGCGGCTTCACCTCGGCGCAGTACCTGCACGCGGTGTTTCGCCGGGAATTCGGCTGCACCCCGCGGCAGTACCAGTCGAATCCCAGACCCCTGGCGAGCGCCCATGAAAAAGCCCGTCCGGAGACGGGCTTTCAGGTCGCTACCGCGGCTTACTTGCCGACGGTCTGACCCAGGAACCAGGCGCGCTCTTCGGCCTGGTCGATCCACTCTTCCAGCAGGCTGGTGGTGGAGACGTCGTTGGCGTCGTCGGTCAGGGTGTGGGTGGTGCGCATGTAGGCCGCCAGCGACTGGTTGTCGTCGTGCAGCTCGGTCAGCATCTGATCCGCCGACAGATCGGTGGCATCGCTGCTGGCCAGGCGCTTGAGTTGCACCATCTGCTCCAGGGAGCGCACGGTCGGCTGACCGATCTTGCGCGCACGCTCGGCGATCAGGTCGGTGATGCCGTACAGCTGGGTGGCCTGCTCTTCCAGCAGCAGGTGGTAGTCGCGGAAGTGCGAGCCCTTCATGTGCCAGTGGTAGTTCTTGGTCTTGATGTACAGCGCGAAGACATCGGAGAGCAGCACGGCCAGGGCTTCGCCGACGGCCTGTTGGTTCTGCAGGGTGGCGTCTTCGCCCTGATGGGCCTTCTGCTTGACGCTGGAAACGGTCTTGAGTTCTTGCTTGGCATTGGCAACGGCCATGAGAGATCTCCTGTCAGGACGTAGAGAGAAAAAGGGGTTCGCTTGCATTGGCGCGAACATCAACGTCTGCAGAAATCGACCGCACCGGACGAAAAATCGTTCATCGAATTTGCATATCGCCACCATGGGCATGACGAATGGTTGCCGGCAGTGCGACTGCGTTTCATTGCCCGATCCAGAGCCTGTCCCTTCCCCTGGCCGCTGCGCTTGTAGCTAGATGTGTAGGTAAAACCGTTTGTCAGCTTTGCCAGCAAACCGACGCCGCGTGAGAACCCCTGCTCGTTCCGCCCGGTCACCTAAAAGGCAAGGCACACGAACGGTCGCCGAGAGCTCTCTGCCGGCCACGACAAGGTTCTGCACACAGGTACCCGCGTATGACGACGCCCCTCAATCCCGCCCAGGGACAATCCTCGCAGACCAAGGACGGTTCTACGGCAGAGGCCCATCTGCATGACCTGAAAGAGGTCGCCAAGGACACGGTGCAAGACGCCAAGCAAGAGGGCGCTGCCCACTTCGAACACTACCGCGACACCGCGGCCGACCAGCTCGGTGCCATTGCCCAGAGCGCCCAGGCGGCGGCCGACGAACTGGAAGACAAGGACACCCTGGGCCTGGCGCACTATGTCAGCGACATGGCCCGCAGCCTGACCGGTCTCGCCGAGGATCTGCGCGGCAAGAACGCCGAGCAGCTGCTGCAGCAGGCCGGCACCCTGGCCCGCGACAACCCGGCGCTGTTCCTGACCGGCAGCATTGCCATCGGCTTTGGCCTGTCGCGCTTTCTCAAGGCCTCCAGCCAGCCGGATACCGGCAGCAGCCCGCGCGTCGGCGGCGCGGACGCGGTGCCCTCGCTGACCACCCCCTCGGTCGCAGCGGAAAACGAACTGGTGGAGCCGGCGGCGGGTGCCGACGTCATCCACACCAACAACATTCCCAAGGGTCCCGACCTCCACACCCCGACCACCACCCGGGGTGGCGATCCCATCGGTGGTGCGGCGATAAACCCGGCCCGCAGCGACAGCAACCTGAACAGCGGCACCTCATCCAGCCAGCTGGATCGACCCACCCTGAGCGGAGGCAAGCAGCCATGATCAACGAGAACCCCACTCCGCGCCCCACCGAGGGCGACACCTCGGTCGTCGGCCTGGTCAAGCAGCTGGTCCACGAGGTCCCGGCGCTGTTCACCAAGGAACTGGCCTTGGCCAAGGCCGAACTGGGCGAATCCCTGCGCACCACCAAGGCCGGTGTGGCCGGGGTCGCCGCGGGCGCCATCGTGTTGCTGGCCGGCTTCATCGTGCTGCTGATGGGCGTCGTCTATTTCCTCTCCCAGTACCTCACGCCCTGGGCCGCCGCCCTGCTGGTGGGCGCCGTGGTCATGGTGATCGGTTTCATCATGCTGCAGTCGGGCAAGAAGCAATTCGAGCCGTCCCACTTCACCCCTGATCGCACCGTCAACAGCCTGCAGAAGGACAAGGACGCCGTACGGAGGGCCGCACAATGAGCATCACCGATCAGATCGATCAGGAATCCCGCAAGAATCCCGACGAGCTCGAACGCGAGATCGACCAGAAGCGTGAGCGTATCGAAGACCTGGTAGGCGCCCTGGAAAGCCGCCTGTCGCCCGGCCAGCTGTTCGATCAGGCACTGTCCTACACCAAGGGCCACAGTGGCGAATTCGCCCACAACCTGGGCAATACCCTCAAGGCCAATCCGGTACCGGCAGTGCTGACCTCGGTAGGTCTGCTGTGGCTGGCGCTGGGGCAGAATCGCACGCCGGCTCCGGCCACCACGGGCACCCCGCTCAAGGACAAGCTGTCCGGTGCGCTGGACTCGGTCGCCAACGGCGCGGGCCATACCCGTGATTCGCTGAATCGTGGCAGTCACGATGTACGTGACAAGGTGACCGGTCTCGGCGAGAGCGTGTCGGCCAAGGCCTCCCAGACCGGGGAGCGGCTGAGCGATACCGCGGCGCAGGCCAAGGACACCCTGGCTGACCAGGCGCAACAGCTCAAGGGCACCTTCGAGACCCTGCTGCGTGAACAGCCGCTGGTGGTGGGTGCGCTGGGCATCGCCCTTGGCGCCCTGCTGGGCGCTGCCCTGCCGCGCACCGAGACCGAGGATCGCGCCCTCGGCAAGCACAGCGACAAGCTGACCGCCAAGGCCAAGCAGGCCGCCAGCAGTGGCTACGAGCAGGTCAAGGCGGCAGGCCAGGACGTGGCCAAAGAGGCACGCCAGGCCAGCCAGGATCACCGCAGCCAGCCGGTCGACACGGGCACTCCTGCGCCGAAAAACCTGGGCAACGATCCCGACGCCGGGGTCGAGTCCATGGCGGGCTCGCCGAGGGCGGGCACCGGCAGCACCCTTGGCGGCACCCAGGCGACCGCGGGCATGAATGTCGGCCGTACCGCGGCCAACGGCAATACCCCGGGCGCGGTAGGCGACGAGAGTGGCATGGCCACCCCGCCACGCAGCTTCTGACCGGCAAGGTGGCCGGGGTCAGCCGCTGACCCCGGCCATAGACAACGAAGGCGCCCGGGTCTGCACCCGGGCGCCTTCGCTTTTCGTGCCCCTGTCAGTAACCCGGATCCGGATTCTCCTTGGGCTGCTCGGGTCGCTTGCTGTCCTGCGGGCGCTGTTCTTCACCGCCCTGATTGAGTTCCTTGTGGGTCTCGCCGACCTTGCCGGCGTTTTCCGGCTTGTGGTCGAGATCGTCGCGCTTGGCCATGATCCTCACCTCTTGTGGCTGAGTACGTTAGGCAACGCGGCGGGGCCAGGGTGCCCCGCGCGCACCGATCAACGCAGGGGCGGCGCCATGAACTCCGGCCCCACCGGATCCTTGACGTGTTCGGCCAGAATGGCGTCGATGGCCGCCAGGTCCTCGGCGGACAGCCGCCAGCCGAAGGCCTCGTCCAGGCCCTGCAACTGCTCGGGCTTGCGCGCGCCCCAGAGGGCGATGGTCGGCCCCTGGTCGAGGATCCAGCGCACCGCCAGGGCCAGCACCGACTTGCCATGGCGCTCGCGGGCAAAGGCGGTCAGGGCCTCCACCGCGGCCAGGTACTGGGCGAAGCGCGGCGCCTGGAACTTGGGATCGCCCTGGCGCAGGTCATCGCCGTCGAATTGCGTCTGCGCCTGCATGCGCCCGGACAGCAGGCCGCGGCAGAGCGCGCCATAGGCCAGCACCACCAGACCGTGACGCTGGGCATAGGGCAGCACATCGGCTTCGATGGCGCGTTCGAAGAGGTTGTAGGGCGGCTGCACCGTGGAGGGATTGGCGAACTGGCGGAAGGCCTCCAGTTGCTCGGGCGAATAATTGCTCACGCCGATGGCGAGGATCTTGCCCTCCTGCCGCAGGCGCTCCAGTTCGCGCGCGGTTTCCTCGTGGGAGACCTGGGGATCGGGCCAGTGCACCTGATAGAGATCGATGCGGTCGGTGCGCAGGCGCCGCAGGGAGTCCTCCACCTCCTGGCGAATGCGGGCCGCGCTGGCATTGCGCCGCACCTCTTCGTTGGGCCATTCCAGGGCCACCTTGGTGGCGATCACCGCCTGGTCACGAATGCCTTCCAGGGCCTTGCCGACGATCTCCTCGGAACGACCGAAGCCGTACACCGGCGCGGTGTCGATCAGGTTGATGCCGCCGTGCACGGCGCCGCGGATGGTCTCGATGGAACGGGCTTCGTCGGTACCGCCCCACATCCAGCCACCGATGGCCCAGGTACCGAGGCCAATGCGGGAAACGGGGGTATCGATACCCGGGATACGCAGGGTTTCACTCATAGGATCTCCAGGCGAAGACGCCAAGTCGGAAGGGTTAGCCTTGTGAGGCTAATTCAAAAAGCGTTGAATAGGGCTCAACGAATGCTTGACCCTTATCGCGCGAGGAGTGCCCGTGCCCACCCTGAATCGCGGCGAACTGGCCGACCTCAACGTCTTCGTCGCCCTGGTCCGCCGGCGCAGCTTTCGCCAGGCCGCCATCGAACTGGGCGTCACCACCTCGGCGCTGAGCCATGCCCTGCGCCAGCTGGAGACCCGGCTGGGGGTCAAGCTGCTCAATCGCACCAGCCGCTCGGTGGTGCCGACCCTGGCCGGCGCGGCGCTGGCGGAAAAGCTCGAACAGGGTTTCGCTCTCATCGGCGAGGCGCTGGGCGAACTGGACCAGCACCGCGACGCCCCGGTCGGTCGCCTGCGCCTGAGCGTGCCGCGGGATGCGGCGCGGCTGCTGGTGACCCCGACCCTGCCCCGGCTGCTGGCGGCCTATCCGCAGTTGCAGCTGGACATCAGCGTCGAGGATCGCCCGGTGGATATCGTCGCCGACGGCCTCGATGCCGGCATCCGCTATGGCGACACCGTGCCCCAGGACATGGTCGCCCTGCCGCTGACCGACGAATTGCGCTGGATCGTGGTGGGTGCCCCCGCCTACCTGGCGCGCCACGGCCGGCCGCAGCAGCCGGAGGAGCTTGCCAACCACCAGTGCGTGCGCCTGCGGCTGGGCAGCGGTGCCCTCTATCGCTGGGAGCTGGGCAGCGGCGCCGCGACCCGCACGCTGGACGTCCCCGGCCCGCTCACGGTCAACGAGACCGAGACCTCGATCCAGGCCGCCCTCGATGGCCTGGCCCTGGCCTATTGCCTGGAATGGCGGGTGGCCGAGGAGCTGAGCGACGGTCGCCTGGAGCAGGTGCTGCCGGACTGGGCCTCGCCCGGTGCACCGCTGTGCATCTACTACCCGAGTCGCCGCCAGCCGCCACCCGGCCTGCGCCAGCTGATCGAGGCCCTGCGCCAGACCTGGACCGGACGCCACCCCTGAGGGCGCGAACCAACCGCCGCGCCCGGGGGTCCCCTGACCACGCCATGATCGCCTGACCGAGGAGGCCCTCTTGCCCGCAGCCAACGCCGCCGCATCCGACCTGCCGCTGCCCGTGGAGCGCGAACTCAGCCCCCGGGCACTGCTCACCGGGGCGCTGCTGGGCATCCTGCTGACCCCGGCCAATGTCTATGCCGGCCTCAAGATCGGCTGGTCGTTCAACATGTCGATCATCGCCCTGCTGGTGAGCTACGGCCTCTGGCACCGCCTGGGACGCCGCCTGCAGCAACCGGGCTGGACGCTGCACGAGAGCAACATCAACCAGACCGTGGCCTCGGCGGCGGCCAGCATCGTCTCCGGCGGCCTGGTCGCGCCCATCCCGGCCTACACCCTGCTGACCGGCCAGGCATTGCCGACCCTGCCGCTGATGGGCTGGGTGTTCGCGGTGAGCTTTCTCGGCATCTGGGTGGCCTGGTACCTCCGGCCCCTGCTGCTGGCCGATGCCAGCCTGAAATTCCCCGAGGGCCTGGCCACCCTGGAAGCCCTGCGCCAGGTCTATGCCAGTGGCGCCGAAGCCCTGGTCCGGCTGCGGGTGCTGCTGGGCGCCCTGGCGCTGTCGGCGGCGGTCAAACTGGTGGACAGCTTCGCCTGGACGCTGCCGCGAGTCGCGCCCTCGCCCGCCCTGGAACGCCTGACCTTCAGCTTCGATCCCTCGCTGCTGCTGCTCGGCTTTGGCGGCATCATCGGCCTGAGGGTCGGGTTGTCGCTGCTGCTCGGCACCCTGCTGGCCTGGGGCGGGGTCGCGCCCTGGCTGCTGGCCAGCGGTGTCGCCGCGCTGCCGGCGGAGGCCAGCGGTGCGCAATACGCCTTTCTGGTGCAATGGCTACTGTGGCCGGGGGTGAGCCTGATGGTCAGCGCCACTCTGGCGTCCCTGGCAGTGCGCCTGGTCACCCTGCCGCGCGGCGAGCGCCAGCGCCAGGGCTGGCAACGGCCGCGCGCCTGGCCGCTGGCGCTGCTGCTGGTGGCGGCCCTGCTGGTGGTGCTGCTGCAGGTGCGGCTGTTCGGCATCGATCCCTGGCTGGCCCTGCTGGCCCTGCCCTTGGCGCTGTTTCTCGCCGCCATGGCCGCGCGGGTGGTCGGCGCCACCGGCATCCCGCCCATCGGCGCCATCGGCCAGCTGTCGCAGCTGACCTTTGGCCTGGCCGCCCCCGGGCAGGTCAACATCAACCTCATGGGCGCCAACACCGCGGGCGGCGCGGCGGGCCAGAGCACCGACCTGATGAACGACTTCAAGGTCGGCCAGGCCATCGGCGCCACCCCCGCCAAGCAGGTGGTCGCCCAGTGCCTGGGCATCGCCCTGGGCGCGGTGACCGGGGTGCTCACCTATCGGCTGCTGATTCCCGATCCCCAGGCGCTGCTGCTCAGCGCCGCCTGGCCGGCGCCGGCGGTGGCCCAGTGGAAGGCGGTGGCGGAGACCCTGACCCAGGGCCTGGGCGCCCTCGACGGCGCCATGCGCCTGGGCATCGTGCTGGGCGCCCTGGCGGGCTTGCTGCTGGGCCTGGCCGAAGCCTTGCTGCCGACCCGCCGCGCACACTGGCTGCCCAGCTCGGCGGCCCTGGGCCTGGCCTTCATCCTGCCCGCCTCGGTGTCGCTGATGATGACCCTGGGCGCCCTGCTCACCGCCCTGGTGCGCTGGCGGGCGCCGGGGCTGGCCGAGCGCTTCGCCCTGGCCGCCGCGGCCGGCCTCATCGCTGGGGAAAGTCTGGCCGGGGTGGGGGCGGCTTTCTGGCAAATGCTCGCCACCTGAACTGCGACAACGTGTCAACTGGACAATAATTTCCAGACGTAATGTCGCGAAGCTTTCAATAACCTTTCAAACCCATGAAATTCGGGGGTTCTGGTCCGATTCAGCTTGCCAGCGCGCTTTTGCAACACATAAGGTTACAAATAGCGCGACCCACCCGCGAGAGGTTTGGGCGCCCTGCGCGAGCTGTCTCCATAACAAACCCAATCCGAGCTAGCAGTCATGGCCACCACCTCGAAAGCCAAATCCGTCTTCCGCGTCGTCAGCGGAAACTTCCTCGAAATGTACGACTTCATGGTCTATGGCTTCTATGCCACGGCCATCGCCAAGACGTTCTTTCCCGGCGATAACGAACTCGCCTCCCTGATGCTGTCGCTGGCCACCTTCGGTGCCGGCTTCCTGATGCGCCCCCTGGGGGCGATCTTCCTCGGCGCCTACATCGACAAGCACGGCCGTCGCCACGGCCTGATCGTCACCCTGGCGCTGATGGCCCTGGGTACCCTGCTGATCGCCGTGGTGCCGGGCTATGCCACCCTGGGCGTCGCCGCACCGCTGCTGGTGCTGCTCGGCCGCCTGCTGCAGGGCTTTTCCGCCGGCGTCGAGCTGGGCGGCGTGTCCGTCTACCTGTCGGAAATCGCCACCCCCGGCCGCAAGGGCTTCTTCGTCTCCTGGCAGTCCGCCAGCCAGCAGGTGGCGGTGGTCTTTGCCGGCGTGCTGGGCGCCCTGCTCAACCACTGGCTGTCGCCCGCCGAAATGGGTGAATGGGGCTGGCGCATCCCCTTCCTGATCGGCTGCCTGATCGTGCCCTTCCTGTTCATCATCCGCCGTTCCCTGGAAGAGAGCCCGGAGTTCGAGGCGCGCAAGCATCGTCCGACCTTCCGCGAAACCATGACCTCCATCCGCCAGAACTTCGGCGTGGTGCTGGCGGGCGTGGCCATGGTCTCCATGACCACCGCCTCCTTCTACCTGATCACCGCCTACACCCCGACCTTCGGCAAGCACGAGCTGAACCTGACCGCGCTAGACAGCCTGATCGTCACCGCCTGCGTGGGCGTCTCCAACTTCATCTGGCTGCCGGTGATGGGGGCCCTGAGCGATCGCGTCGGCCGTCGTCCGCTGCTGATCTTCGCCACCGTGCTGGCCATCCTCACCGCCTACCCGGCGATGATCTGGCTGACCCACGCCCCGGGCTTCTCGCGCCTGCTGATGGTCGAGCTGTGGCTGTCCTTCCTCTATGGCACCTACAACGGTGGCATGGTGGTGGCCCTGACCGAGGTGATGCCGGCCCATGTGCGCACCACCGGCTTCTCCCTGGCCTACAGCCTGGCCACCGCGACCTTTGGCGGCTTCACCCCGATGGTCTGCACCTGGCTGATCCAGGAGACCGGCAACAAGGCCGCGCCCGGCATGTGGCTGACCCTGGCCGCCGTGCTCGGCCTGGTCGCGACCCTGACCTTGTTCAAGGGCAACACCGAGCCGCGCTTCAAGACCGTCACCGCCTAAGAACCTGTCGCAGAGCGGCAGGTGCTGCCGCTCTCGCGTCCACCCAGGTCGCTCCGCGCATCGAACTGTCATGACCTTTTGTTATGGTCTAGACCAGACGACCGCATCCCGCGGTCGCCGTGCCGGAGCCCGCCGATGTCCACCCTTCCCCGCCTTCTCGCCGGCCTGGCCGGCGGTCTGCTCAGCCTCACCGCTGCCGCCACCGAGCTGACCCACTGGCCGGCCGATGCCGCCCGCCAGCTCGACGTCCTGATCGCCGCCAATGCCAACCAGGGCAACTACGCGGTGTTCGACATGGACAACACCAGCTATCGCTACGACCTGGAAGAGGCCCTGCTGCCCTTCCTGGAGATGAAGGGCGTGCTGACCCGCGACACTCTGGATCCTTCGCTCAAGCTGATTCCCTTCAAAGATGTCGGGGGCCACAAGGAAAGTCTCAACAGCTACTACTACCGGCTGTGCGAGGTCGACGACCTGGTCTGCTACCCCTGGGTCGCCCAGGTGTTTTCCGGCTTCACCCTCAAGCAGCTCAAGGGCTACGTCGACGAGCTGATGGCCTACGGCAAGCCGATCCCCGCCACTTACTACGGCAAGGACGACAAGGTGGAGACGGTGGAGATCAATCCGCCCAAGCCCTTCACCGGCCAGCAGGAGCTCTATCACAAGCTGATGGAGAACGGCATCGAGGTCTATGTGATCAGCGCCGCCCATGAGGAGCTGGTGCGCATGGTGGCGTCCGATCCGCGCTACGGCTACGGCGTGAAGCCGGAAAACGTCATTGGCGTCACCACCCTGCTCAAGGACCCGGCCACCGGCGCCCTGACCACCGCCCGCAAGCAGATCGCCGAAGGCAAGTACGACCCCCAGGCCAACCTCAAGCTGCAGGTCACGCCCTACCTCTGGACCCCGGCCACCTGGTTCGCCGGCAAGTACGCGGCCATCCTCACCTACATCGATCCCTGGAAGAAACCCATCCTGGTCGGCGGCGACACCCCGGTCAGCGACGGCCCCATGCTGTTCCAGGGCGTGGACGCCGCCAAGAACGGCATCCACCTGTGGATCGACCGCAAGTCCAAGTACCGCACCCAGATCGAGGCGATGATGAAGAGCAACGCCGAGGGTCAGGCCAGGGCCGGGGTGGCGGTGAACGCGGACAAGCACTGGGTGATCGTCAAACCCGAAGACATCCAGTAGGCCGGCGGCGATCGGGCGGGCTAGACTGGAAACTCCTTCTGCCCGCCCTGGAGCCCGCCATGGAACACCTGGTCCTGACCGTCATCGCCCCCGATCGCCCCGGTCTGGTGGAAGCCCTGGCCGACTGCGTGGCCGCCCAGGGCGGCAACTGGCTGGAAAGCCGCATGGCCCACCTGGCCGGTCAATTCGCCGGCATCCTCTCGGTGGAAGTTGAACCGGAATTGCGCAATGGGCTGGTGGAGACGCTGCAGCAGCTGGCCATTCCCGGCTTGCGCATCCTGGTCGGTGAACCCGGCCAGCCGGCGCCGGTGGGTGCGCCCCTGGTGCAGCTGGACCTCCTGGGCAATGACCGGGTCGGCATCGTCCGCGACATCACCCGGGCGCTGCACCAGGTCGGCGTCAACGTCGAACGCCTGTCCACCGAGACCCGCCCGGCCCCCATGAGCAGCGAGGTGCTGTTCCACGCTACCGCCCTGCTGGCGCTGCCGGCCGATCTCGCACTCGAGGCCCTGCAGGCCCACCTGGAAACCCTCACCGACGACCTGATGGTGGAGCTCAAGCTCTATCGCCACGGGCACGACTAGGCCCTAGCTCCGCCCCTTCTCCAGCCGCCGCCGGATGCCCTCGGGAACATCGTCCGGCAACGGCATCCGCCCGTCCGCCGGCAGGGCTTCCAGGCCGGCTTCGTCCAGCAGCACCAGCAATTCCTCCTTGAGGCGCCTCAGGGCGAAGGCCTGCCAGGCCTCGCGCACCGAGGGGAAGAGCTCCAGCTCGTAGTCGAAGGTGCGGATCGGTCGCCGGCTCTCCAGGGCCGCGCGCAGCAAGGGCTGGGCGTGGGGATGGCGCAACTGGTGCAGAAAGGCTTCGCGCAGCTCCAGGCGATCGTCTTGGGTCAGGCGCGGCAGCGGCAGGTAGCGTTCGGGATCTTCCAGTTCCTCGCGTTCTTCCAGACTGAGATCGTCCGGATCGAGCAGGCGCAGGGCGCCGCTGGCAAGGTCAAGGAAGTGGGTACCTCGCTCCCGGCTGTCCAGAGCGGCAGCCAGCAGATCGAGGTCGAGGGTGAGGGGGCGCATGGCAGGACTCCGGCACAGGCGAACAGGAGCGGAGGTTACCTCCGCTCCTGTTGCGACCCTAGCACCGGAGCCGGCGTTCAGCCTTTCCGCTGATAGGGGAAGAAGCGCCGCTCGCGCAGGTCGTGCTCGATCTGCTCCAGGCTCTTGCCCTTGGTCTCCGGCACCAGGCGCCAGATGAACAGCAGCGCCACCAGGGAAATCCCGGCATAAAGCCAGAAGGTGTGGGCGGCGCCCAGCTTGGTCACCAGGCTCAGGGTGGTGAGGGTCACCAGCAGGTCGAAGCCCCAGTGGCTGAAGGCGCCGACGCTGGCGCCCTTGCCGCGCACGAACAGCGGATAGACCTCGGCATTGATCAGCCAGATGCAGACGCCGAAGCCGCCGCAGTTGAGCATCAGGTAGGCGGCCAGGCAGGCCACCACTGTCCAGCGCTCGACATCGGTCTGGGGACCGGCACCCTGGAACAGGTAGCCCATGACTGCCAGGGCGATGATGGAGCCGGGAATCAGCGTCAGCAGATAGCGGCGACGACCGATGCGATCCACCAGGAAGCTGCCGACCACGGTCATGATCACCACCAGGATGGTGCTGCAGCCGGTGGCCAGCACCGCGGTCTGGTCGGAGAAACCGGCCTGGGTGAGGATGGTGGGTGCGTAGTAGATCAGGGCGTTGTTGCCGGTGATCTGCGAGAACATGGCGATGCCGGCGCCCACCAGCAGGGCCGGACGGACCCAGGGCGAGAAGAGGTCGCTCCAGTTGCCTTCCGGGGCGTTGCTCACGGTCTTGATCTCGGCCAGTTCGGCCTGGGCCGCGGCCTTGCCGCCACGGACCCGTTCCAGCACCGCCAGGGCGTCGCCCTCGCGACCCTTGACCAGCAGCCAGCGCGGACTTTCCGGCAGTACCGCCATGCCGGCCAGCAGGATCAGCGCCGGCACCAGGCCGAGGCCGAACATCCAGCGCCAGTGCTCATCCAGGGCGAAGCCGGTGAAATAGGCTACGGTGATGCCGAACACCACCATGAACTGGAACAGCACCACCAGCTTGCCGCGGTGCTCCGGCGGCGCCACCTCGGCGATGTACACCGGGATGATCTGGGTGGAGCTGCCAGCCGACAGGCCGAGCAGGAAGCGCGACAGGATCAGCAGGGTGACGTTGGGCGACAGCGCCGAGAGCACCGAACCCAGGGCGAACACCAGGGCCACGCCGATGATGGTCTTGCGGCGGCCGAGGCGGTCGGAGATCGGGCCGGTGCCGAGGCAGCCGAACAGGGCGCCAAAGATGATGGCGCCGGTCACCAGTTGCTTGACGGTGTCGTCCATGGCGAATTCGCGGCCGAGGCCGAGCAGGGCGACGCCGATGATGCCGGTGTCGTAGCCGAACAGCAGACCGCCCAGGGCGGCGATCACGGCGATGAGCACGACCAGCCCCTTGCGCGGGGTGGCCGCCACGGGTGCGGCGAGCGAGGGTGATGAAGCGAGCATGGGGAAATCCTTTCTTGTTTTGCCAGGGCAAGGATCGCGGCGGCGACCTGATCCACCCGCGCGGGCGGGCCGTGGGGGAGCATGGCCCAGGGAAAAGCGCGATGCGGCAGGCAGAGAAACGTTAGGTGAATCGTTTCACCTAATGATGCCAGTTGTAACAGGACTTGTGAAAAGCATCACGCTTGGCGACCGGCAGCGCCTAGCTGCCGATGGTCAGTTCCTGGAAGCGCTGCTCGGGCAGTGCCGCTGCACCCTGCCCCGGGCGCAGGGCCTGATCGCCCAGGCGCTCGACCAGGAAGTCGATAAACACCTTGAGCTTGGGCGGCAGGTGGCGCGTCGCCGGATAGAGCAGCCAGGCGCCGCCGTGGTAGTGCGGCAGAAAGGACCACTCCGGCAGCACCTGGATGATCTCGCCACGGGCCAGGGCCGCCTGAGCAGTAAATAGCGGTAGGCTGCCGATGCCGATGTGGTTGAGCACCGCGTCCAGGCGCACCCCGGTGTGGTTGGCGGCATAGCGACCGCGCACATTGACGTGGACCACCTTGGCGCCCTGGCGAAACTTCCAGCGCGAATCAGCCGGCTCTTCCGCCAGGTAGATGCAGCTGTGCCCGGCCAGGTCGCGGGGATGGACGGGCTGGCCGTGCTCGGCCAGGTACTGCGGCGTGGCGCAGAGCAGGTGCTCGATGGTCAGCAGCTGACGACCCACCAGCCCGGGCGGCGGCCGGTCGGTGATGCGGATGGCCAGGTCGACGTTCTCGTCGATCAGATCGACATAGCGGTCTTCCAGCAGCAATTGCACGTCCACCGCCGGATAGCGGCGCAGGAAGTCGGCCATGTGCGGATGGATCACCGTGCTGCCCACCGCCTTGGGCACCGACAGCCGGACGATGCCGGCCGGCGCCTGGTTGAACTGACCACTGACCTCCAGCACCGCCCGCGCGGCGCCGACCATGTCACTGCAGCGCCGATAGACCTCCTCCCCCGCCTCCGACAGCCGCAGCTTGCGGGTGCTGCGATTGAGCAAGCGGGTGCCCAGGGCCTTCTCCAGGCGCGCCACGCTGCGACTGGTGGAGGATGGGGTCAGACCCAGCTGACGGGCCGCCGCAGAGAAGCTGCCGCTCTCCACCACCCGCACGAAGATGGCCATCTCGCTGAGCAGCGGTAGGGGAAGATTTATGCTCACAGCGCAAAATTCCTTTGGAGAGAGGGTGGATTATCACCCTTGCGTGCGCTCTTTAGAATGAGGATGTTTCTCGTTTTCTAGGTAGTAGACGTATGACCGAGCGCCTGTATTTCCTGAGCGACAGCCTGATCGCCGAGGTCGAGGTCCACGCCTGTAGCGCCGCCGAGGACGGTTATGTCGTCGAATTGCTGGCCACGCCCTTCCATCCCCAGGGCGGCGGCCAGCCCAGCGACACCGGCTGGATCGGCACCGCCGAGGTGACCCGGGTGGTCCAGGACGGCGACCGTATCCTGCACCACACCACCCGCCCCCTGCCGCCCGGCCGCGTGCTGGCCCGGGTCGACGAAAGCCGGCGCCAGCTGCATTCGCGGCTGCATTCGGCCGGGCATCTGCTCGGTCACATCGGCGAGACCCATGGCTGGGTACCAGTCAAGGCCCATCACTGGCCGGGCGAAGGCCGCATCGAATTCATTCCGGGCGAGGATACCTGCGCCCTGGACGTCGAAGCCCTGCAGGCGCACTTCGACGCCCTGGTGGAAGAAGACCTGCCGCTGCAGATCGAGGTGCAGGCCGATGGCCAGCGCCAGGTGCGCTTTGGCGAGGACGTGGCGCGCTATGCCTGCGGCGGGACCCACGTGCGCTCCCTGCGCGCGGTCGGCGCCCTGAGCGCCCTGGGCGTCAAGGAAAAGAAGGGACGCCTGCTGGTGAGCTACGACATGGCTGGCGCCTGATCAACCGCTCACCTCACCCGCAGAAAGGAAGCGCCATGCTGCTCGAACTCGACGCTCTCGACACCGAGAGTCTGCTCCGTCTCACCGATGAACGCCTGCTGGCCGTGCGGGTGCGCCACTTCGTGCCGCGTCCGCTGGCCGACGACCTCGGCCAGCAGATCCTCGGCAACGGCTTCGCCACCTACACCAACGCCCCCAGCATCGGCCGCATCGGCATGGCCTTCTATGAGGCGGAGCACCAGCGCGCGCAGATGGACGACTATTTCGCCAGCGTCACCAGCAACCTGGAAGAATTGCGCCGGCGCTGCCGTCCCTACCTCAATCCCATCGACCTGGTGCGCTGCACCCTCGACGAGGTCTGGCCCGCCGGGGCCCGCCTGCAGACCCTCTGGGGCCGCAAGATGTACGTCGGCCTGTCGCGGGTGGTGAAGCCGGGGGTGCGCTTTCTCGCCCATCACGACATCTTCGCCAAGGACGCGCCGGGCAGCGAGGAAGCCGAAAGCCTGGTCGCCCAGCTGGCCTGCAACGTCTACCTGACCATGCCCAGCGTCGGCGGCGAACTGCAGCTCTGGTCGCGCGAGCTGTCGCCGGAGGCCTTCGACGCCATGCGCGGCGACAGCTACGGCATCGAACCCGACCGCCTCGGCCCGCCCTGCCTCACCATCCGCCCCGAACCGGGCGATCTGATCCTCTTCAATTCCCGCCGCATGCACGCCGTGACCCCCGGCAACGACCAGCCGCGCCTGTCGCTGTCGTGCTTCGTCGGCTATCGCGGGGCGGCCGAACCCCTCACGTACTGGAGCTGACATGTCCCCCTACCTGAGCGAATTCCTCGCCCTGGCGACCATCCACTTCCTCGCCGTGCTGGCGCCCGGTCCGGATTTCGCCGTGACCGTGCGCCAGAGCGTGAGATTCGGCCGGCTGATCGGCCTCTGTACCGCCCTGGGCATCGGCGCCGGCATCTCGGTGCACGTGCTCTACACCCTGCTCGGCATCGGCGCCCTGATGCACGCCACGCCCTGGCTGCTGGGCGTCGCCAAGGTGGTTGGCGGCGCCTACATCCTCTGGCTGGGCTTCAACCTGATCCGCAGCAAGCCCACCGCCGCGCCGCTGGACGACAGCCAGTGGCAGCAGGCGGATCTGCAGCGGCAGTCGCCCGGCAAGGCCTTCCTCACCGGCTTCCTGACCAATGCCACCAACCCCAAGGCCACCCTGTTCTTCCTGGCCATCTTCACCACGGTGGTCAGCGGCAGTACGCCGCTGACCGTCCAGGGCCTCTATGGCCTGTGGATGTGCGCGGTCAACGCCGGCTGGTTCGCCCTGGTCAGCCTGCTGTTTTCCAGTCCGCGCGTTCGCCAGACCTTCCTGCGCCTGGGCCACTGGTTCGAACGAACCATGGGCCTGGTGCTGGTTTTCTTCGCCGGTCGACTGCTGTTGTCGGCGCTTTGACGTCAGTCCACTCGTATTGGAGGTCCTCCATGCCCTACGTCCACCGCGCTCCCGCTGGTATTCCCACGGAAAAGTTCGTCGTCCGCCTGCCCGATGGAATGCGTGAACGCATCGCCGCCGTGGCTCGCTCCCATCGCCACAGCATGAACACCGAGATCGTCGCCTGGCTGGAGCGCAGCCTGGTGCAGGACGGGGTGCTGTAGCAGCAGGTCGACGCGGACGACGAGTTGCTCAATGCCAGCGAGCAATTGCTGCTGCAGCGCTTTCGTCAACTCAACGAGCGCCAGCAGAACGCGCTGATTTCGGTACTGGAGCTGGAGTTGCCCGTGCCGGTGCATGCGCGCGAAACCGCCTGAGTCCGGCAGGTCCGGGTCCCGCAGGGAACCGACCGTCGGCAGCAGGGCCGCCCACCAGGCGGCTCTGACGTGCGGCTTTCAAGTATCGATCGGGACAGCCGATGAAGGGGGTCTTCGCACTCTCTTCCGGAATTCCCATGTCTGTATCCAAAGCCTCCTGGCTGAGCAATCTCGGCATTTCCAAGAAGCTGGCCCTGGGCTTCGGCGCCCTGCTGGTCATGGTGACGGTGGTGGCCCTGTTCGGCTATTTCACCGCCAATACCCTGCTCGAGCGCATCAACAAGACGCGCTACAGCGGCGAGCTCAAGGCCCATATCCTCAACGTCAGGATCGACGAGAAGAACTATCTGCTCGATCCCAGTGCCGCCAGCATCGCCCAACAGCAAGCCGACCTGACGGTGATCGCGGAAGACGTCGCCAAAGGTCTGAATCTGCTGAGCAACCCGGCCAACGTCGCCATCCTGCACAGCATCCAGCAGGAGATGAAAACCTACCAGGAGCGTTTCACCGCCCTGCAACAGGCCAACCAGACCAGCGCCGAGGCGCAAAAGGAGCTGACCAAGGTCTCCGATAACGTGACCGAGACCCTCGATCAGCTGTTCGAGCTGGTCTTTGCCCCGGGTGGCAGCTACAGCACCGCCGACCTCAAGGCCTTGGCCGAGATGAAGGCGCAGATGGTCGGTGTGCGCCTGGCCATTCGTCGCTTCCTCGGTACCCCCGATGACAGCAAGTCCCAGGCGACCCTCAAGGTCATCGACGAGCTGCTCAAGACCCTGGCGACTGCCCAGAAGCAGATCGACGGCGACACCGCCGCCCGCCTCTACAGCGCCACCCAGGACGTGATCCGCTATCGCGCCTTCTTCGAATCCATCGTCGCCCAGAATCGCCAGGCCCGGGCCGCGGTCGCCAGCCTGCAGGAGCAGGGCAACAAGCTGGTGCAGTTGCTGGATCAGCTGGGCGAGGGTCAGCTCAAGTCCGCCGCCGCCGAGCGCCAGGCCGCCCTGCTCAAGCTGCTGCTGAGCAGCCTGATCGCCCTGCTGATCGGCATCGCTGCCGCCTGGCTGATCACCCGCCAAATCACTCAGCCGCTGGCGACCGCCATGGTCATGCTCAAGCGCGTCGCCGCCGGCGATCTGACCCTGAGCGATAAGGTGACCCGTCGTGACGAGCTGGGTGAATTGCAGCGTACCACCCAGGCCATGGCCGCTGACCTGCGCCAACTGGTGGGTGGCATCGCCAGCGGCGTCGGGCAGCTCAGCAGCGCGGCCGACGAACTCTCGGCCTTTGGCGTCCAGACCAGCCGCGGCGTCACCCAGCAGCGCGACGAGATGCAGCAGGTGGCCACCGCCATGAACGAGATGGCGGCCACGGTGCACAACGTGGCGCAAAACACCGCCAACGCCTCCAGCGCCGCGCAGAACGCCGACAGCATGGCCCGCGAAGGCAGCCGCACGGTCAAACGTGCAGCCCAGGAAATCACCCTGGCCGCCGAAGAGGTGCAGGGCCTGGGCGATGCCATGGAGCGCCTGGACAGTGCCAGCGGTCGCATCGGCAGCGTCATCGACGTGATCAAGGCGATCGCCGAGCAGACCAACCTGCTGGCGCTCAACGCCGCCATCGAGGCCGCCCGCGCCGGCGAACAGGGTCGCGGCTTCGCCGTGGTGGCCGACGAGGTCCGCTCCCTAGCCCAGCGGACCCAGGAATCCACTCAGGAAATCGGCGAACTCATCGCCACCCTGCAGCAGGGCACCACCGAAGCCAGCGCGCGGATGCAGGCCAGTCGCGACCGTACTCTGGGCACCGTGACCCTGGCCCAGGACGCCGAGCGTGCCCTGGAGGCCATCTACCAGGCGGTGGCGGAGATTCAGAGTCTCAATCAGCAGATCGCCACCGCGGTGGAAGAGCAGAGTCTGGTGGCCGAGGAGATCAACGGCAACGTGGTCAAGGTCAGCGGCCTGGCCGAGGAATCGGCCACTGCCAACGCCCATGCCGCCGCCTCGGTCAACGAGCTGGCCCGCCTGGGCGGCGATCTGCAGCAGATGGTGGCGCGCTTCCGCGTCTGACCCCGCTCGCGACGACGCCAGGCGCTGGCGTCGTCGGGCTCAGTCCTTCGGCGTCAACAGCTGGCCCTGGATGCCGTCGCCGATCACCAGGAAATGGCCACCGGCAACGTGGTGCAGGGTACGCAGACCGTCCTGGCCGCGAAAATCCCAGCGCCCCTCGCGAAATACCCGGGTATCGGCCCGGGCGGCGACCACCTCACCGAGAAACAGGTCGTAGTCCTGCTGGTTGTGCGCCTCGGGCAGCAACCGGCACTCCAACCAGGCCACGCAGCCGGCGATCAGCGGCGCGCTGACCTCTTCACCGGCCAGGGTCTCGATGTCGTAGGCGGCGAACTTGTCCAGTTCACGGCCGCTGGTGTTGCCCACCGTCTGCACCAGATCCACCTGGGCGGCGCAGGGCACGCTGAGCACGAAGCTGCCCTCGGCCTCCAGCAGTTCGCGGGTCCAGGTCTGCTTGTCCAGCACCACCGCCACCTTGCCCGGCTCGAAATCCACCGCCATCGCCCAGGCCGCGGCCATGACGTTGCGCCGGCCGGCGTGAGCCGCGCTGACCAGCACCGTGGGACCGTGGTTGAGCAGGCGGTAGGCCTTGGCCAGAGGGACGGCGGCAAGGGACGAATTCATGGAAGGACTCCAGTGGGAAAAGTGCCAGGGTAGCGCAGCGCCCACCGTTCGGCGCCGCGCGGATAAAAAATCGCCGCGTGCCAAACGTCGGGAGACATCAGGGGTCTATCGCCCACTCCCGGTACGGGACCGACAAGAAACCTGCGTTAAGGATGACCGCTATGCCCACCCACCTGGTTCGCTCCCTCCTGCTGCTCTGCGCCTGCTGCCTGGGTCTGCCGCTGGCCCATGCCCAGGACGTCAAACCACCACACAACGCCCCGCTCACCCAGCCGCTGCTGTCCAGTTCCATCAACGACTTCAGCAACGAAGACTGGGATCGTGGCGTCCTGCGCCGTGTGGCCGGCCTGACCATTCCAGCCACCCCGGCCAACGTCGAGGGCTTCATCAGCGGCCGTCAGGTCCAGCTGGGCGACGGCGAATGGCGCGCCATCACCGAGGTCCAGCGGGTCGGCGACAACCTGGCGGTGTTCGTCGAGGGCAAGCCGCTGGACGCCGAGACCGTGGGCTATCCCAGACGCCTGGCGGTGGACGACGCCCCCGGCACCGGACGCCATCTGCAGCGCCTGCCGGGTCGCTTCAATACCCCGATCAACGACTTCACCAACCAGGACTGGCTCAAGGGCGTCTATCGCAAGGCCGCGGGCATCTCCATCCCGGTCACCGAGCGCAATCGCGAGGAATTCAAGCCGGGCGCCATCGTCCGCCTGGCCGACGGTCAGGACTATGCCGTCACCCATGTCAGCGAATTCGGTCGCAGCATGGGCGTGTTTCTCGATAGCCCCGTGCTGCCCGGCGAGAAGTACGGTTATCCGCGCCAGCTGACCTTCGTCGCGCCACCACCCAAGCCCTGAGACCGCAGGAGCCGGCGCTGGTAAAATCCCCCGCCCAGCGTCGTCACCCCGGTCCGCCATGTCCAAGCTCAACCCCCGCCAAGCCGAAGCCGTGGCCTACATCAGCGGTCCCCTGCTGGTGCTGGCCGGCGCCGGCTCCGGCAAGACCAGCGTCATCACCCGCAAGATCGCCTACCTGGTGCAGCAGTGCGGCATCCGCGCCCAGTACATCTGCGCCGTGACCTTCACCAACAAGGCGGCGCGCGAGATGAAGGCGCGGGTGGCCAGCCTGCTCAAGGCCGGCGAAGGCCGCGGCCTGACCGTGTCCACCTTCCACAACCTCGGGCTGAACATCATCCGCCGCGAGTACGCGCACCTGGGCTACAAGCCGGGCTTCTCGATCTTCGACGAGGGCGACATCAAGGCGCTGCTCACCGACATCATGCAGAAGGAATACCAGGGCGACGACGGCCTGGACGAGATCAAGAACTACATCGGCAACTGGAAGAACGACCTCATCCTGCCGGACGAGGCCCTGGAAAAGGCGCGCACGCCCAAGGAGCAGACCGCCGCGGTGGTCTACCTGCACTACCAGCGCACCCTCAAGGCCTACAACGCGGTCGACTTCGACGACCTCATCCTGATGCCGGTGAAGCTGTTCCAGGAACACCCCGAGGTGCTGGAGCGCTGGCGCAATCGCATCCGCTACATGCTGGTGGACGAATACCAGGACACCAACACCAGCCAGTACCTGCT
Source organism: Pseudomonas sp. PGPPP4 (assembly GCF_002256045.1). Classification (NCBI taxonomy): domain Bacteria; kingdom Pseudomonadati; phylum Pseudomonadota; class Gammaproteobacteria; order Pseudomonadales; family Pseudomonadaceae; genus Pseudomonas; species Pseudomonas sp. PGPPP4. Next base: position 441,787 of record NZ_NKID01000003.1, on the reverse strand, counting down.
GGTGAAGATGCTGGTGCAGGAGCGCGCCCAGTTCACCGTGGTGGGCGACGACGACCAGTCGATCTACGCCTGGCGCGGCGCGCGACCGGAAAATCTGATGCAGCTCAAGGACGACTTTCCCTCGCTCAAGGTGGTGATGCTGGAGCAGAACTACCGCTCCACCAGTCGCATCCTCAAGTGCGCCAACGTACTCATCGCCAACAACCCCCATGTGTTCGAGAAGCAGCTGTGGAGCGAGATGGGCCACGGCGATCCGATCCGGGTGCTACGCTGCAAGAACGAGGACGGCGAGGCCGAGCGCATCGCCCTGGAAATCCTTACCCTGCACCTCAAGACCCAGCGGCCCTACGCGGACTTCGCCATCCTCTATCGCGGCAACCACCAGGCCAAGCTGATGGAGCTCAAGCTCCAGCACCACCAGATCCCCTACCGGCTCTCCGGCGGCACCAGCTTCTTTGCCCGCCAGGAGGTCAAGGACGTGATGTCCTATCTGCGCCTGCTGGTGAATCCGGACGACGACAACGCCTTCCTCAGGGTCATCAACGTGCCGCGCCGGGAGATCGGCTCCACCACCCTGGAAAAGCTCGGCAACTATGCCGGCAGCCGGGATCGCTCGATGTACGCCGCCGCCGACGAGATCGGCCTGGGCGAACACCTGGACGCCCGCTTCACCGAGCGCCTCGGGCGCTTCAAGCGCTGGATGGACGGGGTACGCCAGAATTGCGCGGGCGAGGACCCGATCGGCGCCCTGCGCAGCATGGTGATGGACATCGACTACGAGAACTGGATCCGCCAGAACGCCAGCTCCGACAAGGTCGCCGACTTCCGCATGGGCAACGTCTGGTTTCTCCTGGATGCCTTGAAGAACATCCTGGAAAAGGATGAAGACGGCCAGATGACCATCGAGGACGCCATCGCCAAGCTGGTCCTGCGCGACATGCTCGAACGCCAGCAGGAGGAAGAGGAAGGCGCCGACGGGGTGCAGATGATGACCCTGCACGCCTCCAAGGGCCTGGAATTCCCCTATGTGTTCATCATGGGCATGGAGGAGGAAATCCTGCCGCACCGCTCCAGCATCGAGGCCGACACCATCGAGGAGGAGCGCCGCCTGGCCTACGTGGGCATCACCCGCGCGCGCCAGACCCTGGCCTTCACCTACGCCACCCGGCGCAAGCAGTACGGCGAGCTGATCGACTGCACCCCCAGTCGCTTCCTCGACGAACTGCCACCCGAGGACCTGCTGTGGGAAGGCCTGGAAGAGGCGCCCCAGGAACAGAAGGCCGCCCGCGGCAACGACGCCCTGGCGGCGATGCGGGCGATGCTCAAGCGGGGTTGAGAGGGAAGGTTTCCCGTGGCGGCCTCCCTCACCCCAGCCCTCTCCCGGAGGGAGAGGGGGCGTCCGAAGTTACTCCGGTGACTCGCCCCACACCGAGCAATCCCCTCTCCCCTTGGGAGAGGGTTAGGGTGAGGGCCCGCCCCATGCCGGACTGACAACCCCCCATTTCTAACCCCCAAAAACGACACCGCCCCCGCTACCGGTCAGGTAGCGGGGGCGGTGCTGGGCGACACTCAGGCCTTACTTGGCGAAGTTGGTCACCATGTCGAAGATCGGCTTGGGACGCTTGAGGTCATACATCATCCCGAAGTGGCGCTCGTGGATCACCGAAAGGCTCGGCTCGTCGAGCAGTTCGTAGACGTTGATCTCGGCGACCACGTCCTTGTAGCTGGTGTTGAGCACCGTGAGCATCTGCTTGACGCTGTCGTAGCAGGCCCGGTCGCCGTCACGGCCGCCGTCGGTGTTGCCCTGGTAGACGTTGCCGCAGTTCATCTCGTTGAAGAACACCTTGGTCTTGTACTTGGTGGCCATGGCGCGCATCTGCCCCAGGTACATGTCCATCCAGTAGCCCTTGTCATCGAAGTACGGGTAGTAGTGGAAGCTGATGTAGTCGAAGTTGAAGCCCGACGCCTTCGCCTGGTCGAGGAACCACATGGCACCGTTGCGATCACCCGGGCAACGGGCGGTGGCGGTGCGGTCATCCGAGTTGCACGCCATCACGTTGATGGTGGTCTTGAGGTTGGCGCCCAGCTCGTCCGAGGCCTGCTTGATCCCGCGGTAGATGCCGACCAGGGTATTGATGCGATCCTGCGCCCCCGCCTTGGAATAGTCCTGCTCGTTGCCGACTTCCCAGATCTTGATGTCGTTGGCGTAGCGCTTGGCCAGGGCATAGGCCTGCGCCTGGGTCAGCTTGTGGGTGATGACCGGTCGCAGGGTGATGTTGTACTTGCGGGCCAGGGCCACCAGGCGATCCAGCTCGGGCAGGTTCATCACCAGGTACTCGCCGGAGCGATAGGTGCGCAGGTTGCGCGCGGCCAGGACCTGCAAGCGGGCTTCCATCTCGGCCGGCGGATAGGCGGCGCTGTTGTCGTGGCCGACCACCCCCAGGGGGATGTTCTTGTAGCCGGTCAGCGGCGCCGAGGCGACGGTGCCACCGGTAACCGGCTGGACCACGTTCTGCACCGGTTGCACGCTGGCTGCGGGGGTCGGCGTGGTCGTGGTGGCAGTGCCCTGGGCCAGCGCCGCGCTCACCTTCTTGTCGAAAGCGGTCTTGTCGTCACCCGCCGCGGCACGCATGACGTCCAGCGGCAGGGTGGCACGCGAGCTGACGCCATTGGTGAGGCGACTGCTCCAGTAGGCACTGCCGCTGCTGTCGGCGCTGCGGCCATAGAGGGTCTGGTAGACCTTGTTGACCAGGGCGGCACCGCTCAGCGAGCCATAGAGGGCGGTCGACTCGCCATTCGCGGCGAAGGTGGCTGCCAACTGCTCGACGCTCATGTCGCTGGCCAGGCGCGAAGCCCAGTAGTTGAGGCCGCCGGCATCGGCGGCCCGGCCGTAGTAGGCCAGGTAGAGCTGCTCGACGGTGGTCAGTTTGGACGAGGTCGCGGCGTTGGCAGTGGTGCCGGTGGCCGCGCCGGTGGTAGCGCCCGTCGTGGTCGTACCGCCCGTGGTGGTCCCGGTGGTGCCGCTGCCCGTAGCGGGAGCAGCGCCGGTGGCCGTGCCGGTGGTCGCTCCGGTCGTGCCAGTGGCGCCGGTCCCGCCGGTGGTGCCCGCGGTCGCGCCGCCCGTGGCGGTCTCGGTCTTGGCTGGCGTGGCCGCGGTTGGGGTCACCTGCGGGCCGATGCCGGCGCAGCTGTCCTTGTCCAGGTACTTGGCCAGCACCGCCCACTGCGGACGCTCCTTGCCATTGATCGGCTCGACCGCCTGGTTGTAGGTGCCCCAGCCCGGACCAGCGGCCCAGTAGGTGGCCGGAATGCAGTTCTGCTTCAGGTAGGCCAGCATGCCGTCAAGAATGGGCAACCAGCGCTCATCCGTGTCAGGTACGCCGAAGCCGCCGATGAAGCCGCGCTTGTTGTTGGCCTTGAGCCAGGTGACGAAGGGCTTGAGGCGCTCGACGCCATAGCTGGGCGAAAGGGTCGCCACGTTCAGGCTGGTGTCGAAAAAGGCCTGGGCCATGAAGATCAGGTTATTGGCCGGATCCTTGAGCTTGAGCAGCGCATCGTTCCACTGCGGCCAGCGGGTGGTGTCGGCCCAGCCGTTACCTTCGATAAAGATCGGGTGGGTCGAATCGGCCACGCGCACACCGTCGATGCCGTACTGGGCAGCGGTCGGCCAGTTGCTCACGGCGTCGTGGGGCTCGTTCATGATGTCGTAGCCATAGAGCGCCGCATGGGTGCCCCAGCGCTGAGCGACGCGGGTCATGAGATTCTGGAAGGCCTCGTAGGGGACTTCGCCCGCGCCGATGACCTTGCCCTGGTAGCGGGCGTAGTTGTGCAGATCGAGGATGACCTTGACGCCGTACTTCTGGGCGTAGCCCAGGGTGCGATCGATCAGGCCGGCGTAGGTGGGATCGAGATTGACCCCCATGGACGGTTGCAGGCGCTCCCAGAGAATGGGGAAGCGCACCAGCTTCACGCCCTTGGCGCTCCACTGCTGGAAATGGCTCTCGGCCGGGAAGATGAAGTTGCGGTCGTTGACACCGGGCAGTACCTGGGCGGCGAAGGTGGCGCCGGAGAAGTTGAGACCGACCAGGTCAACGGCCTGGGCGGAGGTGGCAAGCGAAGCGGTGGCGAACAGCGCAGGCAAGAGCAGCGCCTGACGCGGCAGGCGGCGGGAGATGGAGCTAAGGATTGTCATCAAGAAGGAACCAGATAGGCCGAGGTGCGCGATTCGATCCGTGCATCCCACCTCGGTACAGCAGGAAAACTGCCGGGGAAGATCGTTTCCCCAGCACCTGCAAAGCCTAGTGCAAGCGCTAGACCAATAAGAACCCGTGCCATCACGAAGCGGGGGTGAACGCGGTGTTTTGCCAGATGTACGGCGCCGATGATGGCACTTTCGCTACCGCTCGTCGGTGACCGCCTGGTCACGCAACGGGCCTGCCTCCAAGTGAAAGTCAGACTTGTCCGCTTTCTGGCGTATCAGGGCGCTCCGGCATAGCGGCGGACCAGTTCCATGACCGGTTTGGGCCGGTCCAGGTCGTACATCAGCCCGAAGTGACGCTCATGGGCAACCGGATGGGTTGGCTCGTCGAGCAGTTCATAGACGTTGATCTCGCGGACGATGTCGCGATAACGCCCATTGAGCTCGGAAAGGATGTATTCGAGGCTGTCATAACAGCCGCGATCCCCCGGTCGGCCACCGTCGGTGGTGCCCTTGTAGATCTCCGCGCAATTGACCTCGTTGTAAAAGATCTGCGTGCGGTACTTGGTCGCCATGGCGCGCATCTGCCCCAGGTAGAGATCCATCCAGTGACCGCGGTCATGGTAATGCGGGTAGTAGTGGAAGCTGATGTAGTCGAAATCGAAGCCGGCCGCCTTGGCCTGATCGAGAAACCACATGGAGCCCAGGCGATCGCCCGGGCAGCGCGCCTTGGGCCCGGTGTCGTAGGAATTGCAGGACATCACGTTGATGGTGGTCTTGAGGTCGGCGTTCAGCTCGTCGGAGGCGCGGCGGATGCCACGATAGATATCCACCAGGCGACTGATGCGGATACCCGCGCCGACCCGCGAATGATCCTGCTCGTTGCCGATTTCCCAGATCTTGATGTCCTTGGCATAGCGCTTGGCCAGGGCATAGGCCTGGGCCTGGGTCAGCTGCTGGGTGATCACCGGTCGCAGGGTGATGTTGTACTGACGGGCCAGGGCCACGAGGCGATCCAGGCGCGGCAGATCCAGCAGCAGGAATTCCCCGGAGCGATAACTGCGCAGGTTGTAGCGGTCGAGTAGTTGCAGGCGCTTTTCCATCTGCGCATCGGGATAGGCGGCGTTGTTGTCATGGCCTACCACGCCCAGGGGGATATAGGGCAGGTCGGGCAGGGCGACGGATTCGGCAGCGCAGACTGGACCACCCAGACACAGGGCGGCGACCAGGCCGAACCAGGGCGACATTCGAGGCATCAGGCGCATCCTTGCAGGTAAAGAGCAGAGCGGCGGAGCATGGCAAAGCGCCGGCAGCCCCTCAATCATGCACTCCTCCAGGCTGCGACCCCCCGCACAACCAGGCGCGTTACAGTAGGTGTCCGCGCGCCCTGTCGAGGAACTGCCCATGACCGCTTCCCTGCTGCTGGCCCAGGCCTGCAACAATCGCTGGTCGAACCAGCGCCTGCTGGCAGCCTGCGCCGGTTTATCATCGGAAGCCCTGCAGGCGCCCCAACCCGCCGCCTTCTTCGGCTCGCTCTGGGCCCTGCTCGGCCATCTGCTCGACGTGGATCGCTTCTATCTCGATGCCCTGCACGACCAGCCCCGGCCCTACCAGGACACGGAATGGCCCGACCTGGCGACGCTGCATGCGGCCCAGATCGCCAGCGACCAGCGCCTGATCGCCCTGTGTCGCCGCCTCGCTCCGCCGCAACTGACCCAGCTCATCACCCTGCCCCGCGCCAGCGGCCCGGTACGGGAAGGGCGACTGCGCACCCTGCAGCACCTCTTCGTGCACCAGCTGCACCACCGCGGCCAGGCCCACGCCCTGCTTCTGGCCAGCGGCGTAGCGCCGCCGCAACTGGACGAATTCTTTCTCGCCCAGGACGAACCGCTACGCCGGGCGGAGCTGGCGGCGTTGGGGATCGATGAAGAGGAGCTGTGGGGGACTGCCTTGTAGGTTGGGTTGAGCGCAGCGAAGCCCAACAGGCCTTGCCTCGGCGGGGCGGCAATGTTGGGCTTCGACGATGAAACTGTCTCAGCCCAACCTACGGACTCGAGCGCCCATTCGAACAGCCCTCTCTCCTTCCAGGAGAGGGTCGCGCCGGCACCGGCCTCCAGGTGGAAAAGGCTGCGCCGTTTTCCACCCTATGATCGCTATAACGCGAGTGCTCAGAAATTCGCCGGGGTGGTCGCGCTGATCAGCCGGGCGGGGGCTTCGAAGGGATTGCGGAAGCGGTGCGGCCGGCTGCTTTCGAAGTAGTAGCTATCGCCGGGTTCGAGGATATGCACCTCGCCGCCCACGGTCAGCTCCAGGCGGCCTTCCACCACCAGACCGGCCTCCTCGCCTTCATGGGCGTACATCTCTTCGCCGGTGTCGGCGCCGGGCGGATAGGTCTCGTCGAGAAAGGCCAGGGCGCGACTGGGGTGGGCGCGACCGACCAGGCGCATGCGCACGGTGTGGGCGCCGCTAGAGATATCGATGAGCTCGTTGGCGCGATAGACCACCTGGGTCGGCGTGTCCTGCTCCAGGTCCAGGGAAAAGAATTCCACCAGCGACATGGGAATGCCGGCCAGCACCTTTTTCAGCGAGCTGATGGAGGGACTGACGCTGTTCTTCTCGATCATCGAGATGGTGCTGTTGGTCACCCCGGCACGCTTGGCGAGTTCGCGCTGGGACAGGCCCTTGAGGGTACGGATGGTTTGCAGGCGGGCACCGACGTCCAAGGTGGAAAAGACTCCTCGAGCAGGCGGGTGAGACGTGGCCAGGCCACGCGCTGAGGGCGTGCCGTGGCACGGTGTTCAGCATCATGGCAACGCTGTTCGAGATTTACAACACTACGGCGGACGTGCGGCCCCCGGGTGGCGCTCGCCTGGCGGTGGCAGCGGGCAAAAGCCCCGTCCAGGGCCTAGTCGCGATAGCTGCGCGCCACCCGCTTGAGGTTGCACAGCAACTGGTAGGGGATGGTGTCGCAGCGCTCGGCCAGGTCCGCCACCGACACCTGGCGGCCCCAGAATTCCACCTCGCTGCCCACCCCGGCCTGGGGGTGATCGGTGAGGTCGACGGTGAGCATGTCCATGGACACGCGACCGATCAGCTGGCCGGGACGCCCGTCGATGGCCACCGGGGTGCCGTTGGGCGCATGGCGCGGATAGCCGTCGGCATAGCCCAGGGCGACCACCCCGACCCGGGTCGGCCCGGCGGTGACGAAGCGGGCGCCATAGCCCACCGGCTCGCCGGCCGGCAGTTCGCGCACGGCGATCACCCGCGAGGTCAGGGTCATCACCGGTTGCAGGCGTTCGGCGGCGGCCTGGGGCGTGGCGAAGGGCGAGACGCCATAGAGCATCAGCCCGGGGCGCACCCAGTCGCCGGCCGCCTGGGGCCAGCCCAGGGTCGCCGGTGAATTGCGCAGGCTGGTGGGACCGGGCAGGCCCTCGGTGGCCGCGCGGAAGGTGGCGATCTGCGCCGCGGTGGCCGGGCTGTCCGGTTCGTCGGCGCGGGCGAAGTGGGTCAGCTTGACGATGCCGCTGACCTTGCCGCTGGCCAGCAGTCGCCGGTAGGCGGCGGCGTAGTCCTGGGGAAAGAAGCCGACCCGGTGCATGCCCGAATCCAGCTTCAGCCAGACCTGCAGCGGCCGCGCCAGGGCGGTCCGCTCCAGGGCCTCCAGTTGCCAGTCGGCGTGGATCACCGTCCAGAGATCGTGCTCGGCGATCAGCGGCAGCTCGTCGATGCCGAAGAAGCCTTCCAGCAAGAGGATGGGCGCGCGGATCCCGGCGGCACGCAGTTCCAGGGCCTCCTCGATGCAGGCCACGGCGAAACCGTCGGCCTCGCCCGCCAGGGCACTGGCCACGGTTACCGCGCCATGGCCATAGGCATCGGCCTTGATCACCGCCAGGGCGCGGGCGTCGGAGAGTTCACGGGCCAGGCGATAGTTCTGGCGCAGGGCGGCGAGGTCGATGACGGCGCGGGCGGGACGCATGGGAGGTCTCGGCAAGGGAAGAGTGAGGGACAGGAGGGCTGGACAGCGCCCTCACCCCGGCCCTCTCCCAGGGGAGAGGGGGAACAGCGGTCTTACGCCTTGACGGCAGCGATGACGTTCATTTCCACCAGGATGTCCGGCTTGGCCAGCTTGGCTTCAACGGTGGTGCGACCCGGGGTGGCGCCCTGGGCAGCCCATTCGTCCCAGGCGCGATTCATGCCTTCGAAGTGCAGGGCGATGTCGCGCAGGAAGATGGTCACCACCAGGATGTGTTCCTTGTCGCTGCCAGCCTCGGCAAGAAATTTGTCGACGTTGGCCAGGGTCTCGCGGGTCTGCTGATAGATGTCGCCGGAAAAGTCGTCGGCCAGTTGGCCGGCCAGGTAGACCGTGCCGTTGTGGATATTGATTTCGCTCAGGCGGCGATCAGTGTGCAGACGCTGTACGGGCATTGCGCGGGGACTCCTGGGTAGCATGATAACGGGAGATGTCGAGACCCTCGGCGCTGATCTGCGGCTGCTTGCGGGCGATCAGATCGGCCAGCAGGCGACCGGAGCCGCAGGCCATGGTCCAACCCAGCGTCCCGTGCCCGGTGTTGAGGAACAGGTTGCGATAGCGGGTGGCGCCGACGATGGGGGTCCCGTCCGGGGTGGCGGGTCGCAGACCGGTCCAGAAGCTGGCCCGGGCGAGGTCGCCACCGCGAGGATAGAGGTCACCGGTGATCATTTCCAGGGTCGCGCGGCGGCGCGGATCCAGGTTCAGGTCGAAGCCGCAGATCTCGGCCATGCCGCCGACGCGGATGCGATCGTCGAAGCGGGTGATGGCGACCTTGTAGGTCTCGTCGAGGATGGTCGAGGTCGGCGCCATGGCGGCATCGACGATGGGCACCGTCAGCGAATAGCCCTTGAGCGGATAGACCGGCGCGCGGATGCCCAGGGGCGCCAGCAGTTGCGGCGAATAGCTGCCCAGGGCCAGGACATAGTGATCGGCGGTGAGCAGTTCGCCATCGACCTTGACGCCGTCGATACGGTCACCATTGGCGCTGAGTTGCTGGATCTCCGCGCCGAAGCGGAATTCCACGCCCAGGCGGCGGGCTTCCTCGGCCAGGCGATTGGTGAACAGGAAGCAGTCGCCGGTCTGGTCGTTGGGCAGGCGCAGGCCGCCGGCCAGCTTGTGCTTGACCGCCGCCAGCGCCGGTTCGACCCGGGCCACGCCGTCGCGGTCGAGCAATTCGAAAGGCACGCCGGAACGTTCCAGGACGGCGATGTCCTTGGCCGCGGCCTCCACCTGCTGTTGGGTGCGGAAGATCTGGGTGGTGCCCAGCTGGCGGCCTTCGTAGGCGATGCCGGTGTCCTGGCGCAGCTCGTCGAGGCAGTCGCGGCTGTATTCGGACAGCCGCACCATGCGCTCCTTGTTGACCGCATAGCGGGCCGCGGTGCAGTTGCGCAGCATCTGCGCCATCCACAGGTACTGGTTGCTGTCACCGGTCAGGCGAATGGCCAGGGGCGCATGCTTCTGGAACAGCCACTTCAGGGCCTTGAGCGGCACGCCGGGCGCGGCCCAGGGCGAGGCATAGCCAGGCGAGACCTGACCGGCGTTGGCATGGCTGGTCTCCAGGGCGGGACCGGCCTGGCGATCGACCACGACCACCTCGAAACCCTGACGGGCCAGATAGTAGGCGCTGGTCGTACCGATGACGCCACTCCCCAAAACCAGTACACGCATCGCTAGCTCCTGGCCGGTGAGAGGATTTCGCCGGCTTTCGTCGGAATGAAGGCAGATACGGCAAGTATAGAAAGCCGCTCGCAGTGCTAATCACTGAAGAATTGCCTATATTCGGAGTAATTTTCCGGTAAAGACCCCTTTGGCAGAGACCCCCGCGATGCGTACCCATCACCAGGCCAGACGCGAGCTGGACAAGATCGACCGCAACATCCTGCGCATCCTCCAGGACGATGGCCGCATCTCCTTCACCGAGCTGGGCGAACGGGTGGGGCTGTCCACCACGCCCTGCACCGAGCGCGTCCGCCGACTGGAGCGCGAAGGCATCATCCAGGGCTACAACGCCCGCCTCAATCCGCAGCACCTCAAGGCCGGGCTGCTGGTGTTCGTCGAGCTGAGCCTGGACTACAAGTCCGGCGACACCTTCGAGGAATTCCGCCGCGCCGTGCTCAAGCTGCCCCAGGTGCTGGAATGCCACCTGGTCTCGGGCGAATTCGACTACCTGGTCAAGGCGCGCATCTCCGAGATGGCCTCCTATCGCAAGCTGCTGGGTGACATCCTGCTCAAGCTGCCCCATGTGCGCGAATCCAAGAGCTACATCGTGATGGAAGAGATCAAGGAGACCCTGAGCCTGCCGGTGCCGGACTAACGGCTATCTGGCCAGCCGCGGGATTGGCAACTAGGCTAGGGCTTTTGTCCGAATGCCAAGGAGGCTTGCCATGGACCTGCCCGAACGCCAACTCATCACCGCCGCCAATCGCCAGGCCTGGGAGCTTTCGGCGCCGCTCCATGCCCAGGGTGAGGACTGGGAGACGCTGCTGGAGCAGGCCCGCCAACCCAGCTTCTCGGTCCTGGATGACTGCCTGACCCGCACTCTCACCGAGCTGGACATCCGCGGCCTGAGTTGCGTCCAGGTCGGCTGCAACAACGCCCGCGAACTGCTCTCCCTGGCGGCCTTTGGCGCCCGGCCCGCCCTGGGCATCGATCTGTCGCCGGCCTTTCTCGCCCAGGGCGAACAACTGGCCGCAGCCGCGGATCTGGCGCCGCGGTTGGTGGCGGCCGACATCTATGCCCTGCCCGCCGGGCTCGGTCAGCACGACCTGGTGCTGATCACCATCGGCGTGCTGGGCTGGATGCCGGACCTGCCGGCCTTCTTCGCCGCGGTGCAGGGCCTGCTGGCACCGGGCGGACGCCTGGTGATCTACGAGACCCATCCCTTCCTGGAAGTCTTCGAGCCCCATGCGGAACAGCCACTGGTGCCGCGCTACAGCTACTTCCGCCGCGAGCCGCTGGTCAGCGGGGACCTCATCACCTACGACGGCCTGGATCATGGCCAGGGCGCGCCGAGCTACTGGCACATCCACACCCTGGGCGCCATCGTCACCGCCTGCCTGGACGCCGGCCTGAGGCTGCAACGGCTGGAAGAGCATCCGCACTCCAATCGCGAGGCCGATTATGACGGCTACATCGGCCAGACCGCCCAGTTGCCGATGAGCTTTACCCTGGTCGCCCACCGGCCGACGGCTTAGAACCTATTCAAAGTCAGCTGCGCGTCGGCCAAACCGCGTCGAACAGACTTTCGGAATGCTCATTTACTCTGTGTAAACTCGAGCGCGAGTCCGATCCGCTTCCTCGAGTCTGTTCTCCTTGCCTGGCTCCAGCTCGCAAGACGTTGAACAGGCTCTTGTCCCTTTCACCCGCAAAATCAGACGCCGCCTATGCAGCCCCACGCGCCCTCCTATTACGCCGCCACCGCCAACCTGGAACTGGCTTTCCCGCCCCTGGAGGGCGAGGTCCAGGCGGATGTCTGCGTGGTCGGCGGTGGCTTTTCCGGACTCAACACCGCCCTGGAACTGGCCGAGCGTGGCGCCCGGGTGGTGCTGCTGGAAGCCCGCCGCATCGGCTGGGGCGCCAGCGGCCGCAACGGCGGCCAGCTGATCCGCGGCGTCGGCCATGACGTCGAGCAATTCGAACCGGTCGTTGGCGCCGAGGGGGTACGCGAGCTCAAGCGGCTGGGCTTCGAGGCGGTGGATCTGGTGCGCCAGCGCATCGCCCGCCACGGCATCGACTGCAGTCTCACCTGGGGCTTCGCCGACCTGGCCAACAAGCCGCGCCACTGGCGGCACCTGCAGGAAGAGCACGCCGCGCTGCAGGCGCTGGGTTACCCCCATCCGCTGCGGCTGGTGCCCAAGGCCCGGCTGGCCGAGGTGGTGGGTTCCGAGCGCTACCAGGGTGCTCTGATCGACGAGGGCTCCGGCCACCTGCATCCGCTCAACCTGGCCCTTGGCGAAGCCGCCGCGGCCCAGGCGCTGGGCGTACGACTGCACGAAGACAGCCAGGTCACCCGCCTGGAATACGGCCCCAAGGTGCGCGTCCACACCGCCCGCGGCCGGGTGAGCGCCGACACCCTGGTGCTCTGCTGCAACGCCTATCTCGAAGACCTGCAACCCGAGCTGTCCGCGCAGATATTGCCCGCCGGCAGCTATGTGATCGCCACCGAACCGCTGTCCGCCGAACGTGCCGCGCGGCTGCTGCCGGGCAATCGCGCGGTCTGCGACCAGAACGTGGCAGTGGACTACTTCCGCCTCTCCGCCGACCGCCGCCTGCTGTTCGGTGGCGCCTGCCACTATTCCGGGCGCGATCCCCGGGACATCGCCGGCTACATGAGACCGAAGATGCTGGAGGTCTTTCCCGAGCTGGCCGAGGTGCGGATCAATTACGCCTGGGGCGGCATGATCGGCATCGGCGCCAATCGCCTGCCGCAGATCGGCCGGTTGCGCGAACACCCCAACGTCTTCCATGCCCAGGCCTATGCCGGTCATGGGGTCAACGCCACCCACCTGGCCGGTCACCTGCTGGCCGAGGCCATCCTGGCCCAGTCAGCCGGTTTCGACCTCTTCGCCCAGGTGCCCCATGCGCGCTTTCCCGGCGGTCGCCACCTGAGGTCGCCGCTGCTGGCCCTGGGCATGCTCTGGTATCGCCTCAAGGACAGCCTGTGATCCGCCTGGTCGCTCCCCTGCTGCTGGCGCTGCTGGCCGGCTGCGCCACGCCGATTCCGCGCCACGCCTCCCAGGTGCTGCCGGTCGCCGGCACCGCCCTGGACAGCCAGGTCCGCGCCGCCGGCGCCGCCCATCCGGGTCTGTCGGGGCTGCGCCTGCTGGAAACCAGCACCGACGCCTTTACCGCCCGCGCCGAGCTGATCCGCAAGGCCCAGCGCAGCCTGGACATCCAGTACTACATCGTCCACGACGGCCTGACCACGCGGCTGCTGGTCAACGAATTGCTCAAGGCGGCGGATCGTGGCGTGCGCATCCGCTTCCTCATCGACGACACCAGCAGCGACGGCAACGACTACCAGATCGCCGTGCTGGCGGCCCATCCCAATGTGCAGATCCGCGTCTTCAATCCGCTGCACCTGGGCCGCAGCACCGGTCCGACCCGGGCCCTGGGCCGGCTGGTGGATCTCAACCACCAGCACCGCCGCATGCACAACAAGCTGTGGCTGGCCGACGACAGCGTGGCCATCGTCGGCGGACGCAACCTGGGCGACGAATACTTCGATGCCCGCCCGGAGATGAATTTCACCGATCTCGACCTGCTCGCCGCCGGTCCGGTGGCGCGCCAGCTGGGCACCAGCTTCGACCAGTACTGGAACAGTCCGCTAAGCCAGCCGGCCCGACGACTGCGCTGGTTCGCGCCCTCGCCCACCGCCCTGGTGCGGCTGCGCGCGCGGCTGCATCACTACCTCGACAGCGAACGCACCCGCGACCTGGCGCTGTACAACCGCCTGCGTCGCTACGCCACCGCGCCCCAGCTCGACGGCTGGCTGCAGGAGCTGACCTGGGCCCACGCCCAGGCGTTCTGGGATGCGCCGCGCAAGGTGCTGGCCGAGGACGAACCGGACTGGCAACTGCTGCTGACCCGTCAGCTGCAACCAACCCTGGACGGCGCTCAGCACCAGCTGCTGCTGGTCTCCTCCTACTTCGTGCCGATGAATCAGGGGGTCGCCTACCTGGGCGGCCTGGCCGCCCGCGGCGTCGATGTGCGGGTGCTGACCAATGCCCTGGAAGCCACCGACGTGCCCGCCGTGCACGCCGGCTACGCGCCCTATCGCGCGGCGCTGCTGGCCCAGGGCGTCAGGCTCCATGAGCTGCGCGCCCGCCCGGACCAGAAGCGATCCGCGCTGCCCTACAGCTTCGGCGAATCCGAATCCAGCCTGCACAGCAAGGCCATGGCCATCGACGGGCGCTGGGCCTTTATCGGCTCCTTCAACTTCGATCCGCGCTCGGTGCTGTGGAACACCGAGGTCGGCGTCCTGGTGGACAGCCCGGCCCTCACCGGTCGCCTGCGCCAGCTGATGCTGCAGGGCATGGACCCGAGCGTCTCCTACGCCGTCAAGCGCGTCGAGGATCGCGGGCAGGTGCGCCTGGAGTGGGTCAGCGAACGCGACGGCCAGCCGCGGGTGCTGCACCACGAACCGGGCAGCGCCTGGCGCCGTTTCAACGCCTGGGTGGTCAAGGCCGTGGGGCTGGAGCGGATGCTCTGACGTAGGTTGGGCTGAGCATAGCGAAGCCAACCAGGTCGCTCAGGTTGGGGCTATCGCGGCCATGACGGTCCGCCGCTGCGGCCGCTCCTACGGAATATCCGGCTGCTGTAGGAGCAACCGTCTTTATCGCGCCCATGCCGGTGCGCCGTAGCGACCGCTCCTACAGGGAGTGGTGCCTTTGTAGGAGCGGCCCTTGGCCGCGATTGGCCTTAGTCCTACGACTTACCCCGTACCGAACCCGGTGAAGCTCAACGGACCCGATCCACGCGCCACCGTGTCCCAAACCACACCCCATCAATCTCCCTGCGAAAAATCCGGCAATTGCTCATTTTATGAGCAGTAGTCGACCAGGACTTCGGCTAAGGTCGACCGCATCTATCGGCCCCGCTCCGGCACCCGGCCGTCCTATGCATCGAGGATCTCCCATGAGCGCTACCGCCCTGCGTCACGACTGGACTCTCGCCGAAGTCCGCGCCCTGTTCCAGCAGCCCTTCAACGACCTGCTGTTCCAAGCCCAGGGCGTGCACCGCCAGCACTTCGATCCCAATCGCGTGCAGGTCTCCACCCTGCTGTCGATCAAGACCGGCGCCTGCCCGGAAGACTGCAAGTACTGCCCCCAGTCCGGCCACTACAACACCGGCCTGGAAAAGGAAAAGCTGATGGAGGTGCAGAAGGTGCTGGAGGCGGCCGCCGAGGCCAAGGCCATCGGCTCCACCCGTTTCTGCATGGGCGCCGCCTGGAAGCATCCCTCCGCCAAGGACATGCCCTACGTGCTGCAGATGGTGCAGGGCGTCAAGGCCCTGGGCCTGGAGACCTGCATGACCCTAGGCCGCCTGGACCAGGAGCAGACCCGCGCCCTGGCCGACGCCGGACTGGACTACTACAACCACAACCTGGACACCTCGCCGGAGTTCTACGGCAACATCATCACCACCCGCACCTACGGCGAGCGCCTGCAGACCCTGGCCTACGTCCGTGAAGCCGGGATGAAGATCTGCTCCGGCGGCATCCTCGGCATGGGCGAGTCGGTGGACGACCGCGCCGGCCTGCTGATCCAGCTGGCCAACCTGCCCGAGCACCCCGAGTCGGTGCCGATCAACATGCTGGTCAAGGTCCAGGGCACCCCGCTGGCCGAAGAGAAGGACGTCGATCCCTTCGACTTCATCCGCACCCTGGCGGTGGCACGGATCCTCATGCCCAAGTCCCATGTGCGCCTGTCCGCCGGTCGCGAGCAGATGAACGAGCAGATGCAGTCCCTGGCCTTCCTGGCCGGTGCCAACTCCATCTTCTACGGCGAGAAGCTGCTGACCACCGGCAACCCCCAGGCCGACAAGGACATGCAGCTGTTCGCCCGCCTCGGCATCCAGCCCGAAGCCCGCGAAGAGCACGCCGACGAGGTGCACCAAGCCGCCATCGAGCAGGCCCTGGTGGAACAGCGCAACGGCGAACTCTTCTACGACGCCGCCACCGCCTGACCCCTGTCGTCCCCCTCTCCCCCCGGGAGAGGGCCGGGGTGAGGGTAAACCACCGCCCAAGCCGCGCTCCAGACCAACCCCTCTCCCCTCGCGAGAGGGCTGGGGTGAGGGGCCTTCCAACGCTACCGAGACTCCCCATGGCCTTCGACCTCGCCGCCCGCCTGGCCCAGCGTCACGCCGAGCACCTCTATCGGCGCCGCCCTTTGCTGGAAGCGCCCCAGGGCCCCGAGGTGGTGGTGGATGGCGAGTCCCTGCTGGCCTTCTGCAGCAACGACTACCTGGGCCTGGCCAATCATCCCCAGGTGATCGCCGCCCTGCGCGCGGGCGCCGAGCGCTGGGGCGTGGGCGGCGGCGCCTCGCACCTGGTGATCGGCCACAGCGGTCCGCATCACCAGGTCGAAGAAGCCCTGGCCGACCTCACCGGGCGGCCACGCGCCCTGCTGTTCTCCACCGGCTACATGGCCAACCTGGCGGCGGTCACCGCCCTGGTCGGGCGTGGCGACACCGTGCTGGAAGACCGCCTCAACCATGCCTCCCTGCTCGACGCCGGCCTGCTCAGCGGCGCGCGCTTCGGCCGCTATCTGCACAACGACCCGGCCAGCCTGGCCACGCGCCTGGCCAAGGCCGAGGGCGACACCCTGGTGGTCACCGACGGCGTCTTCAGCATGGACGGCGATCTGGCCGCCCTGCCCGAGCTCTGCGAGGTCGCCCAGCGCCACGGCGCCTGGACCCTGGTGGACGATGCCCACGGCATCGGCACCCTGGGCGCCAGCGGCGGCGGCATCGTCGAGCACTTCGGCCTGGATCAGGGCCAGGTCCCGGTGCTGGTCGGCACCCTGGGCAAGGCCTGCGGCACCGCCGGGGCCTTTGTCGCCGGCAGCGAGGAACTGATCGAGACGCTGATCCAGTTCGCCCGCCCCTATATCTACACCACCAGCCAGCCGCCGGCGGTGGCCTGCGCCACCCTCGCCGCCCTGCAGCTCGTCCGTGAGGAGGGCTGGCGCCGTGAGCTTCTGCACACTTTGATCCAGAGATTCCGCAGGGGCGCGACGGCCCTCGGCCTGGACCTTATGCTCAGCGCCACGCCGATCCAGCCGATCCTGGTCGGCGACAGCGCGCGCGCCCTCGCACTCTCCGCCGCCCTGCGCCGACGCGGGATCCTGGTCACCGCCATCCGACCGCCCACCGTACCGGCCGGCAGTGCCCGCCTGCGGGTGACCCTGACGGCGGCCCATCGCGAAGCGCACGTGGACCTCTTGCTCGACGCTCTGGCCCAGGCCATGGCCGAATTACCGCCTGACGCGGATAAGTGACCGACCAATGCGCGATACCCTGATCTTGCTGCCCGGCTGGGGCCTGGGCAGTGCTCCGCTGGAGCCCCTGCGTGACGAACTCGTCGAGCAGGCACCCTTTCTCGACGTGCTGATCGAGCCGCTGCCGGCCCTGGCCGACACCCAGGACTGGTTCACCGACCTGGAAGCCCGCATCGCCGAAGGCGGCTGGCTGGCCGGCTGGTCGCTGGGCGGCATGCTCGCCAGCGAATTCACCCTGCGCCGCCCCCAGGGCGTGCACGGTCTCATCACCCTGGCCAGCAATCCCTGCTTCGTCGCCCGCGCCGGCTGGCAGACCGCCATGGCGCGCAGCGTCTTCACCGACTTCTTCGAGGCCTGCTCGCTGGACGCCGAGCAGACCCTCAGGCGCTTCACCCTGCTGGTGGCCCAGGGCGCCCGCGACAGCCGCACCCTCGCCCGCCAGTTGCAGGTGACCCTGCCGGAGATCGAGCCCGAGGTGGTCATCGCCGGCCTGGAGTTGCTGGCACGCCTGGACACCCGCGCCGCCCTGCAGGCCTTCAGCGGTCCCCAGCTGCACCTGTTCGGCGCCCACGACGCCCTGGTGCCGGCCGCGGCGGCCCAGGCCCTGCGCGACGAGCTGCCCAATGCCCAGGTCGAGGTCCTGGAGCACGCCAGCCATGGCCTGCCCCTGGAACGCCCGGACGAGGTGGCCACCCGTATCCGTGAATTCATCTATGCAGGACGCGATGGCTGACGTATTGCCCGACAAGCGCCAGGTGGCGCTGTCCTTTTCCCGCGCCGCCGCGCAGTACGACGGCGCCGCCCTGCTGCAACGCCGGGTCGCCGACGGCCTCTTCGCCCGGCTACACGCTCTAGAGGAGCGAGTCTGGCTTGACCCGCAACGCTGGCTGGACCTGGGCAGTGGCACCGGCTATTGCAGTCGCGCCCTGGCCCGCCGTCATCCGCAGGCCGAAGGCCTGGCCCTGGACCTGGCGCCCGGCATGCTTAGCCATGCCCGCGCCCAGGGCGCCGGTGCCCGGCACTACCTCACCGCCGACGCCGAACGCCTGCCGCTGCGGGCGGAGAGCTGCGATCTCATCGTCTCCAGCCTGGCCCTGCAGTGGTGCCCGGATCTGCCCAGGGTGCTCGCCGAGGCGCGGCGCATCCTGCGCCCGGGTGGCGTGCTGGCCTTCAGCAGCCTGGTCGCCGGCACCCTCGACGAACTGCGCCAGAGCTGGGCCCAGGTGGACGACCAGGTGCACGTCAATCGCTTCCGCCCTCAGACCGCCTATGCCGCCGCCGCCCAGGCCAGCGGCCTGCAGGGGCTGACGCTGGAGGTCGTGCCCGAGCGGCTGCACTTCCCCGATCTGCGCGCCCTGACCCAGCACCTCAAGGCCATCGGCGCCCACAACCTCAACCAGGGACGTCCCCAGGGCCTCACCGGTCGCCAGCGCCTGGCCGCCTTCACCCAGGCCTACGAGCGCCTGCGCGAGCCGGCCGGGCTGCCCGCCACCTACCAGGTGATCCACGTCCTGCTGCGCAAGGAATGAACCCTATGTCCGCCTACTTCGTCACCGGCACCGACACCGAGATCGGCAAGACCACCATCGCCGCCGGCTTGCTGCACCGGGCCCGGCTGCAGGGTCTCGCCACCGCCGGGGTCAAGCCGGTGGCCTCCGGGTGCGAACGGACCGCCGCGGGCCTGCGCAACGGCGACGCCCTGGCCCTGCTCGGCGAGACCTCGCTGCCGCTCGACTACGCCGACATCAATCCCATCGCCCTGGAACCCGCCATCGCCCCGCACCTGGCGGCCCGCGAGGCCGGCATCGACCTCAGCGTCGCCGCCCTGGCCGCCCCGGTGCGGCGGATCCTGGCGCTACGGGCCGACTTCACCCTGGTGGAAGGCGCCGGTGGCTGGCGCGTGCCCCTGGCCGGCCGGGAGTCCCTGTCCGATCTGGCCCGCGAGCTGGGTCTGCCGGTCGTGCTGGTGGTGGGCGTGCGCCTGGGCTGCATCAACCACGCCCTGCTCAGCGCCGAGGCCATCCTCGCCGATGGCCTGCCCCTGGCCGGCTGGGTGGCCAATCTGGTAGCGCCGGCCACCCTGCGCCTGGACGACAACCTGGCCACCCTGCACGAGCGCCTGCCGGCGCCCTGCCTGGGCACTGTGCCGCACCTGGCCGCGGCCACGCCGGCGGCGGTCGCCGCGCACCTGCGCCTGCCCGGCTGATATCAGTCTTTCGGGCGATGGCCGGAGGGCCAGGCCGGCGGCAGACTGCCCTGTCTGCCGCTGCCGGATCGCCCGAGTGCCTACCTTCAAGTTCCTGACCTGCCTGGGCCTGCTCGGCCTGACCGGCACCACCTGGGCGCTGGACAACCAGACCCGCGTGGAGCAGCGCGGCGAGCGCCTTGGCGCCTTTCTGAGCCAGGCGCCGGATACCCGCCAGGGCACCCTGGAGGTCAGCCAGAGCGGTCGTGCCAGCCAGGCCTATCTCACCCAGAGCGCCTCCCAGGGTGACCGTACCCGCGTCGAGCAGGGCGGCGTGGGCAATTTCACCAATGTCACCCAGGCCGCCGGTGGCGCGCGCGAGGTCAGCATCGACCAGCGCGAGGCCAGCCAGAGCCACGCCTATGTCTACCAGGGCCATGGCCAGCGCAATACGGTGGAGATCGTCCAGCGCGGCCTGCTCGACGAAGCCCTGGTGCGCCAGGGCGGTGACGACCAGCGACTGCGCATCGAGCAGGAGGGCGCGCGCAACGGGCTGAATCTGTTCCAGGACGGTCGCGACAGCGCGGCGCGACTCAGGCAGGTGGGCGAGGATCACCTCCAGGACGTGCTGAGCCTGGGCGCGCGCAACGAGGTCGAGCTGCTGCAGGGCGGCGCCGCCAACCGGGCGGAGGTCGAGCAGCGCGGCGACGACAACCGCGCTGGCGCTCGCCAGGGCGCGCGGCAGCAGGACGTCCAGCTGATCCAGATCGGCAACCGCAACCAGGCGGCGGTGCAGCAGAACGGCCTCGACGCCAGCCCCCAGCGCGTCAGCGCGCGGCAACTCGGCGACGACAATGCCGTCCAGGTGAATCTGACCGGCAACGGCAACCGCCTCGAGCTGCAACAGCAGGGCAATCGCAACAGCGCCGGCGTCCTGATCGGCGGCGAGGATTCGCGCCTGACCCTGGCTACCCAGGGCAACGACAACGAGATCAGTGCGGTCGGGGTGGGCGATAACTTCGAGCTCGGTGTCGAGCAACTGGGCGACGGCCATCTGCTGCAGGCCGGCCTGGCTAGCGATGCGCGCGTCAGCGTCAGCCAGCAGGGCGCCAGCCAGTACGCCTCCATCAGTCAGGCCGGTGCGGGCAACAGCCTCGACCTGCGCCAGAGCGGCCAGGGCAACCGGGCGACGATCCAGCAATAGCCGGACACAGGCGGTGACAGGGACTGCTGGTTCTTTGGCGTCAAAGCTGCTTCAATAGCCCTTTGACATCACCGTCGAGGACCCTGTCCATGAACGTGACTTCAAGCAATTCGCTCTATGCCGGGGTGCAGGCCTACCAGAACGGTAGCCGCACGGTCGAAAAGGCCGGTGCCGCCCTCGCCTCCCAGACGGCGCGCAACGAACAGCAAGCCCTGGGCGCGACCACCAACAGCCAGGCCGATCTGGCCAGCGAGCTGGTCAATCTGGATGTCGGCAAGTACCAGGCGCTGGCCGGTACCAAGGTCATGCAGGCCTCGCAGGAAACCCTGGGCCGGCTGCTCGATACCCGGGCCTGATCAGAAAGCTTTGAGTAGAAGGGGCGCCCTGCAAGGCGCCCCTTTTGCGTGCTAGCCCAGGCGGAAGCGGGTGGTGTTGGCCGTCAGGGTGCGACTGCCCGCCTCCAGACCCACCGCCGTGCTCTGCACTGTGCGCGCATTGCCGAGCAGGTCGGCCGCGGCCCCATCGATCTGCTGGATATTGCCACTGACCTGATCGGCGGTGACCGCCTGCTGTTCGGCGGCGGTGGCGATCTGCACCAGGGTGTCGGAGACGCCCTGTACCGATTCGGCGATCTCTTCCAGCCGCCGCCCCAGCCCGGTGATCGACTGGGCATCGCTGGCGGCCTGGCCGCAGGCCTCCTGCATCAGGGACACGGCCTGGGCCACGGTGCCGCTCAGGCTGCCGACAGTCCCGGCGATCTGCGCCGTGGAGGCCTGGGTGCGCTGCGACAGCGAACGCACCTCGTCGGCGACCACCGCGAAGCCCCTTCCCTGGTCACCCGCCCGGGCCGCCTCGATGGCGGCGTTGAGCGCCAGCAGGTTGGTCTGTTCGGCGATGCCGCGGATGACGTCCACCACCTGCTGGATCTGTCCGGCCTGGGTGTTGACCTGGGCCATGGCCGCAGCCGTCTCGTCCAGGCGCTGGTTGAGGCGCTGGATGCTGGCGGTGGTCTGGCGACTGTCGCTCTGGCTGGCCTCGGCGATGCCGCGCATCTGCTCGGCGCGCCCGGCGGCTTCTTCGCAACTCTGCGCCACGCCCTGGGCGGTGGCGGCCAGTTCGGTGGCGGCGGTGGCGATCTGGGTGATCTGCTGGCGCTGGGCTTCGACGGCGCCGAGCGCCGCCTCGGCCTGCTGGCCCAGCTCCCCGGACGCCGTGCCAACCTGGCGACTCTCCTGCTCGACCGCCTGCAGACTGCCGCGCAGCTGCACCACGGCCAGGTCCAGGGCGCGCCCGATCTCGGCCAGTTCGTCCTGGCCACTTACCTGGGCCGAACGGGTCAGGTCGCCGTCGCGCAGGCCTTCGGCCAAGTTGGTGATGCGCCGGGCGCTGCCGCGAATGGCGGCCTGCATGCACAGCAGCAGGTAGCAGGTCACCACCAGCAGCAGGCCGAAGCCGGCGGCGATGGCGGCAAAGCTGCGCACGGCATCGGCGCCATAGTATTGCAGCCGTTGGTCCAGGTTCTTCAGGGTTTGCTGGCGGAAGGTCTGCAGCCCCTGCAGGACCCCGTCCAGGGTGGCGGAGAACTGCTCCGGCTTGAGCGTGATCTCGCCGCCGAACACCCCCTGATCGAGGGTCTTGAGACTGGCGTCCAGCTGGCTGCTGAGCTTCTGGTAATCATCCTTCCAGCCGGCCATGTCGGCGGGCAGCTTGTTGCCGAGCAGGACGGCGACCTTGGCCAGGCTCTCGCTGGAATCACCGACGCGGGCGCGCAGGTCGCGCAACTGCAGGCGGCTCTGCAGGCTGAACTGGCCGGAGACCACACTGGCCTGACCGACGCTGGCCAGGCGGCCGAGGCGTTCGTACAGTTCGACCGACTGGGTGGTGCCGATCTGCATCAGCAGATAGGTTTCCATCCAGGGATCGAGGATGAGGCCGCTGTCCAGGGCGATTTCCTCGCGCAGCGCCTGCACGGCGCCCAGGGCGGCGGTGAATCTGTCGTAGCCGTCCGGCCACCAGCCCAGGCTGCGCAGATCGCTGACCTCGAGCCCGGCGAGCGCCTGCTGCAGGGTCTTGAAGCGCGCCTGCACATCGGCGCTGGCGCCTTCGCTCTCCAGTTGCTGTACGAGCTGCGCGAGCCGCTCGCGCCGGCTGTCGTTGCGACTTTCCAGGGCGGCGATGGCGGCCTGCACGGCCGGCGTCTCCTGGCGACTGGTGTCGATCGCCTTCCAGCGCGCGGTCAGATTGCGCCGGAGGGTGAGTTCTTCTTCCACGGCGTCGAGCCGTTGCAGCAGTCGCACACCACTGCGCTCGCCACTGACGGTGGCCAGCTTGGCCTGGAAATCGGCGCCCAGCAGCCAGAGACTGACCGTCAGCGGCAGGATGAACAGCACCAGCAGCAGGGCGAACTTGCGGGCGAAGCCGAACTGGCTCAGCACGCGAATACCCGGTGACAACAAAACACCCATGTTCGACCACTCCTGTGCCAGCCACCGGCAAACGCCGCCTACCCGTTGCGGATAGCTATAGGACGATTTGTCGGCAAACTAACGACTTTCTTGAAAGATAGGGCACAATCGCCGCCCTCCCGTATTCCCAGACCCGGTCCTGCACTCAGGCCCGGGCGTTGCCGTTAAAGGACCGTCCGCGTGGAACGCCTCAAAGCCAAGATTCGCAGCGAAGGCCAAGTACTCTCCGAGCAGGTGCTCAAGGTCGATGCCTTCCTCAACCACCAGATCGATCCGGCGCTAATGCGCGACATCGGTCAGGAGTTCGCCCGCCGCTTCGCCGACGCCGGCATCACCAAGATCGTGACCATCGAAGCCTCGGGGATCGCCCCGGCGGTGCTGACCGGACTGGAGCTGGGCGTGCCGGTGATCTTCGCCCGCAAGCACCAGTCGCTGACCCTGACCGACAACCTGCTGGTGGCCAGCGTCTATTCCTTTACCAAGCAGACGGAGAGCACCATAGCCGTCTCGACCATGCATCTGTCATCCGACGACCGGGTGCTGATCATCGACGACTTCCTCGCCAACGGTAAGGCGGCCAAGGCGCTGATCTCCATCATCGGTCAGGCCGGGGCCCAGGTCGCAGGCCTGGGCATCGTCATCGAGAAGTCCTTCCAGGTCGGTCGCGCCGAACTCGACGCCCAGGGCTATCGCGTCGAATCCCTGGCCCGCGTCGCCTCCCTGGCCGATGGTCAGGTCACCTTCGCCGAGTAAGCCATGGCTCAGATACTGCGCATTCTCGGGGCCGATCTCGATCGCACCGAAACCTGGATCCGTTACGACAAGGCCATGTGCCTGGACTGCGTGTCCAGCTGCTGCACCCTGCCGGTGGAAGCCCGCCTGTCCGATCTGATCCGCATGGGCGTGGTGGACGAATTCGAGAAGGGCGAGCCGCTCAAGGACATCGCCAAGCGACTCAAGAAGGACGGCGTGGTCGAGCGCCTCAACGCCAAGACCGGGCTCTTCACCCTGGTGCGGCTGTCCAACAACGACTGCGTCTATCTGCATCCCAAGACGCGGCTGTGCACCATCTACGACCAGCGCCCGGAAACCTGCCGCAACCACCCCAGGGTCGGTCCCCGGCCAGGGTACTGCGCCTACAAGCCGCAGAAGCTGCGTTAGACGGCGTTCCGTCGCAGGTTGGGTTGAGCGAGGCGAAGCCCCACAGCTTGTGCCCGGCAGGCCTGCATCGTTGGGCTTCGACGATAGCGCCGTCGCAACCCAACCTACGGGTGCCTAGAGCCCTGTAGCGTGGAAAACCGCGCAGCGTTTTCCACAGGCCCGTTCGCCCATACCAGGTGGATAAGGCTGGCGCCGTTATCCACCCTACACACCTGATCACGGCCAGGGCGGCGTTTAGAACTCGCCGCTCTCCATCGCCCTCTGCATGTCCGCCCGTTCCTCCAGGCATTCCGGGCCGGCCATGTCGAAGATCCGGCAGACCCAGGGCCGCACCTCGTAGATGCTGCAATTCATCTCTTCGCGATCCAGGGCGGCGCACCAGCCGTCGTCGAGGCGCTTCATGCGGGTACCGGTCCAGTCTTCCTCGATATAGCGGGCGGGCACGCCGAGGTCGTCGAACAGCAGGACTTCCTGGCGGCAGCACCAGGCCTGACAGCTCTCGCAGGTCACGGTTGGGGTGGAAAGATCGTGCAGGGGGATGTCGCTCATGTGCGCAGTGTACCGCCCCCGACCGCCCAGCGGTTTCCGGCCGATGGCTGGAGCAGTTACCATGCGCGTCCCTGACGGTTGTAACCAGTTGTGACCATGCCCAAGCCCTCTTCTCGCGCAGGAGCCGCCATGACGGCCGCACCCCGCTATCGCTTCTATGTCGTGGTCGTCGTGCTGGTCCTGCTGACCTGCGTGGTCGCCGGCCGCATCACCTACCTCAAGCTGTTCGATGCCGCCTTCCTGGGTGACCAGGGCGATCGCCGCTCGGTGCGCCACATCGCCATTCCGGTGACCCGCGGCATGATCACCGACCGCAACGGTGCGCCCCTGGCGGTTTCCACCGAGGTGGTGACCATCTGGTGCAATCCGGCCGAGATGCAGGACAGCGCCGACCAGTTGGGGCGCCTGGCCCAGGCCATCCACAAGCCCGAAGCCGAACTGCGCAACCTGATCCTCGGCCATCCGGAAAAGCACTTCCTCTACCTGGCGCGCGCCCTGTCGCCCATCGATGGCGAGAACATCATGGCCCTCGGCGTGCCCGGGGTGCGGCAGATCAAGGAGTACAAGCGCTACTACCCCAGCTCCGACCTGGTGGCCCAGGTGATCGGCATGGTCAATATCGACGGCCACGGTCAGGAGGGCCTGGAACTGGGCTTCGAAGACTGGCTGGCCGGCCGCGGCGGAGTGCGCGAGGTGCTGATCAATCCTCGCGGCTCGGTGGTCAAGAACATCCGCGTGGTGCGCCAGCCGCAACCGAGCAAGGACGTCGCCCTGTCCATCGACCTGCGCCTGCAATTCATCGCCTATCGCGCGCTGCAGAACGCGGTGGAAAAGTTTGGCGCCCAGTCCGGGTCCGCCGTGCTGGTCAATCCCAAGACCGGCCAGATCCTGGCGATGACCAACTTCCCCTCCTACAACCCCAACAACCGCGCCACCCTGCAGATCCCCAACATGCGCAACCGCACCCTGACCGACGCCTTCGAGCCCGGCTCGGTGATCAAGCCGTTCAGCATGTCGGTGGCCCTGGCCTCGGGCAAGTTCAACGAGAACAGCACCGTGGACGTGGCGCCGGGCTGGATGACCATCGACGGTCATACCATCCACGACGTGGCCCGGCGCGGCGTGCTGACCATGACCGGGGTGCTGCTCAACTCCTCCAACATCGGCATGAGCAAGGTGGCCCTGCAGATCGGCCCACTGCCCATCTACGAGCAGCTCAGCCGGGTCGGCTTCGGCAATCCGCTGGCCCTGGGTTTTCCCGGCGAGAACGCCGGCTACCTGCCCGGCCACACCAAGTGGTCGCAGATCGCCACGGCCAGTATGTCCTTTGGCTACAGCCTGGCGGTCAACGTCGCCGAACTGGCCCAGGCCTACTCGGTGATCGCCAACGATGGCCAGCTCACCCCCCTGACCCTGCTCAAGGACCAGAAGCAGCAGAGCGTCCAGGCCATGGACCCGGCCATTGCCCGGCGCCTGCGCGCCATGCTCAACCATGTGGTGGAAGACGAAGGCGGCGTATACCGTGCCCGGGTGCCCGGCTACCACGTGGCCGGCAAGTCGGGTACCGCGCGCAAGGCCGGCTCCGGCAGCTACACCGAGCACGCCTATCGCTCGCTGTTCGTCGGCATGGCGCCGGCGGCCGATCCCAAGCTGGTACTGGCGGTGATGCTCGATAGCCCGACCAAGGAAGGCTACTTCGGCGGTCTGGTCTCGGCACCGACCTTCAGCGAGATCATGTCCGGCGCCCTGCGCGCCCTGGCCGTGCCGCCGGACAACCTGCCCGACACCAATACCGCCCAGCAGGCCAAGACCGAGCCGCATTCCCACGGTTGAGCGGCTGACGGAAATGAAAAAGGGCGACCCCAGGGTCGCCCTTTTGCATGCTGCGTTACCCGGCCAGAGCTTGTTCAAAGGCTCGCGAGCTAGAGCCAGACAAGGCGAAAAGACCTGAGGAAGCGGAGTTTACGAGCGGTAAATGAGCATTCCGACCGGGCTGGCGACCCAG
Source organism: Pseudomonas sp. PGPPP4 (assembly GCF_002256045.1). Taxonomy (NCBI): domain Bacteria; kingdom Pseudomonadati; phylum Pseudomonadota; class Gammaproteobacteria; order Pseudomonadales; family Pseudomonadaceae; genus Pseudomonas; species Pseudomonas sp. PGPPP4. Next base: position 414,991 of record NZ_NKID01000003.1, on the reverse strand, counting down.
GGTCTTTTCAACGCAGTTTGGCCGACGCGCAGCAGACTTTGGACAAGCTCTCAGCGGTGCAGCACGTACTGACCGGTAAAGCGCACCCCATCCTCGCCGCTCTCGGTGACGATGCGCGACTGCAGGGTGATGCGCGCGCGCCCGCGGCGGCGGAAGGTGGTCTCGAAGCGTTCCCAGGCGCGCGCCTCGGGCGGCTCGCCATAGGCCAGGGCATCGGCGGTGATGGGCCGCGGATAGCTGATCTGGCCTTCCTGGATGAGGATATGGCCTTCCTCGATGCCGGCTTCGCGCAGGCGCAGGTACAGCCAGCCCCAGCCGGCCAGCACGGCCACGCAATAGAGACTGCCGCCGAACATGGTGCTGGCGTGGTTGATGTTGGCGTCCAGCGGGGCATGCAGCTGCAGGCGCTGCTCGCTCCAGTCGCGGACTTCCAGGCCCAGGGCCTTGGTGATGGGAATATCGTGGTGCAACAGGGATTCGAGGTGACGGCAGTCGCGGCTCATGCCGGGGTCCTTACAGACAGAATTTCACTATCAGGAGCAGACGCAAGCCATGACCCATGGGTCACGTCCTGGCGCCATTGTGCACCAAGGAAGGCCGCTCCGGGGAAATGGCCGCTGGCAGGCGGAAGCGGAAGCGGGCGCCGCCCAGACTCGATTCGTCGATGGTCAGGCTGCTGCGATAGCCTTCGAGGATGTCCTGCACCACGGCCAGGCCGATGCCCTGCCCGGGGTGTCGGCTGTCCATGCGCATGCCGCGGCGCAGCACGCTCTCGCGGCGCTCGGCGGGAATCCCCGGGCCGTCGTCCTCGATGTCGAGGATCCAGTGCTCGGTGTGCCGGCGGGCGCTGACCCGTACCTGGGTCAGGCAGAGCCGATAGGCGTTTTCCAGCAGGTTGCCGAACACCTCCAGCATGGCGGCTTCCTCGGCCTGCACCCGCAGATTCGGCGGCAGGTCCATTTCCGCCTGGACGCGTTTCTCGGCATAGACCTTGTCCAGGGTGCTGAACAGCGACTCCAGCAGCGGCGCCAGCTCCAGCGGCCGGCTGAGCACCGCGCCACCCTGGCGCGTGGCCCGCTGCAGCTGGTACATCACCTGCTGGTTCATGCGCTCGATCTGGGTCTGCAAGGTGCCGACCTCCTGGTCCAGCTGCGGCCGGCGGCGCAATTCCTCGGTCACCCCCTGCAGCACCGCCAGCGGCGTCTTGAGGCTGTGGGCGAGATCGCCGAGGGTGTCGCGATAGCGCTCGCGCTGCAGCCGTTCATGGTCGAGCAGGCGGTTGAGCGAACGGATCAGCCGGCTGATCTCGCTGGGCACGTTGTTTTCGTCGAGCAGCTCGCGCTGATCGGTCTCCACCGCATCGAGTTGCTGGCTGAGGCGGCGCAGCGGTCTCAGGCTCCACTGCATGACCAGCGCCAGCAGCAGCAACAGGGCGCCCAGCACCCCCACCAGCCAGAGGATCACCTGGTGCAGGAAGGTGGCGCGCAGCCGCTCGTATTCCTCGGCCGGCTGCATGGTGACCACGCTGAAGCCCGCCACCGGCGGATTGCCCAGCAGCACCTCGCGATCGAAGACGAAGAAGCCCTGTCCCTGGTCGTCGGTGGCCTTGACCAGCTTGACCCCGCCGCCGTCGAAGGTCGGCTTGTAGTTGGGCCGCTCCTTGATCGCCGAGCGCGAGCGCCACAGCAGGCGGCCGTTCTGGTCGTAGACATAGCCGAGGATCGGCGAGCCGGGTCGGTCGAAGACCTCTTCGGCGATCATCTCCGGCATCGCCAGCCGGCCATCGATGGCGCGCGCCGCACCGATCAGGGTGTTGGCGTTGGCCTCCAGCCGCGCGGCGACGAAGTTTTCCACGGTACGGTCGAAGGCGTTGCGGATCGCCGGCACGATCAGCGCCAGGCAGACACTGACCAGCAGGGCCGCGCTGAGCAGCAGCCGCACGCGAAAGGAACGGATCACTGGCAGCGCTCGGTGAACAGGTAGCCGCGGCCCCGGACCGTTTCGATGGGTTGCATCTGGCAGCTGGCCTCCAGCTTGCGCCGCAGGCGCCCCACCAGCACCTCGATGACGTTGCTGTCGTGCTCGCCGTCATCGTCGTAGAGCTGCTCCATGAGCCGCTCCTTGGTGATCACCTGCTGGTGGTTGCGCATCAGGTATTCCAGCAGGCGGTATTCGTAGGCGGTCAGCTGCAGCGGCTGCTCTTCGTTGAAGGCCTGCTGGCGGCCCAGGTCGAGCTTGAGCGAACCGGCGCGGATGCTCGGCTGGACGAAACCCGCCGAACGGCGCAACAGCACATTGAGGCGCGCTTCCAGCTCTTCGAACTGGAAGGGCTTGACCACATAGTCGTCCGCCCCGGCGCCGAGCCCCTCGACCTTGTCCTGCCAGCTGCCGCGGGCGGTGAGGATGAGGATCGGCAGGGTAGCGCCCTGGTTGCGCAGCTGGCGGATCAGATCGAGACCGCTCATGCCGGGTAGGCCCAGGTCGATGATGGCGAGATCGTGATGGAATTCGCGGGCGCTGTAGAGCGCTTCTTCCGCATCGGCCACGGCATTGACGACATGACCGGCTTCACCCAGACGCACCTTGAGGTGGTGGCGCAGCAGGTTTTCGTCTTCGACGACGAGGATCTTCATGCAGACTCCTGAACAGCTAACGAGACGTTCTCTGGCCGCGACTGCGCCTGTCGCGTGCTTCGCGCAGCGGCGCCCTGGTGCCGATTATGGCGCCTGGAGCCGGCCGGCGGCGAGAGCGGGAAGGGAATGGCTGGGATCACTGACTTTGTTCCGGGCAAAAAAAACCTCTCCAGTTGGAGAGGTAAGGAGCACTTCATGGGGATCGGAAACTGCCGTTGGGGGACGGCTCCGTCGCGAGACGGCTACAGGGGACCAGAGCTGACTTGGTGACCCTGCAGTGGAGTTACAAGGATGAACATCGCCAGGTCGGGTCGAAGTGTCCGGACGATCTGCCGTAGCGGGAGCTGCGCTAGGGTGAACATATCCGGGCGACCTCGGCGTTGCTGATCTGACAGTTGCAGATTAGGCCAATGGCCCTGAACGCTGCCTGAACTCGTCCTGAACGCTAGCTGAACGGCCGCGAAGTGGCCCAAAGGCGACAGCCGGCGACGCCTGCCGATCCGCCGCCGGGCGAGGCCTCAGGGCAGCTTGCCCAGGCAGCCGCCCAGAGTGTCGGCCACGTTCTGCAGCAGCTGGGCATAGCCGTCGGCGCTGACCGGGATGCGGGCGCCGAGGGGATCGAGTTCCACCAGGGTCACCGGCAGGCCGCTGCTGAGAGTAGTGGCGATCTTTGGCTGCAGCGGCGGCTCGGTGAAGACGCAGGTCGGACCGGCGGCCTTGAGTTCGTCGCGCATGGCGGCCACGTGGCGCGCACCAGGCTGGACGTCGGCGCCCAGGGCGAAGACGCCGCGATGCGCCAGGCCATAGGCTTCCTCGAAGTAGTCGAAGGCTTCGTGGAAGACGAAATAGGGCTTGCCGGCCAGCGGCGCCAGCTGCGCGCGCAGGGCCTGGTCCTTGGCGGCCAGTCCGCTGTCGAAGGCCTTGAGGTTGCTGGCGTAGCGACTGGCATTGGCCGGATCGGCCTGGCTCAGGTCGGCGGCCACGCGGGCGGCGATCACCCGGGCGTTGGCCGGGCTCAGCCAGAGGTGGGCATCCAGGCTGCCCGGACGATGATCGTGGTCGTGGGCGTATTCGGGCTCGCCGCCCTGTTCGTCACCGTGCCCGTGTTCGTGCTCGTGCTCGTGCTCGTGGCCGTGATCGTCATCATGGGCGTCCGCATGCTCTGCGCCGAAGCGGCGCAGGTGCAGGCCAGGCAGCTCCTGGACGGCCAGGCTGGGGCCCTGGCGCTCCTTGAGCACCGCTGGCAGGAAGGCCTCCAGACCCGGACCGATCCAGTAGACCAGCCGGGCCTCGCGCACCTGGCGCAGGTCCGAGGGCCGCAGGGCGTAGTGGTGCGGCGAGGCGCCCGGCGGCAGCAGCACGGCCGGCTGGCCGGCGCCGTCCTGGATGGCGGCGACGATCAGTTGCAGGGGTTTGATGCTGGTGAGCACCTTCACCTCGGCCTGGGCGGGCAGCAGGGTGCAGGCGAGCAGCAGGGAGGCGACGAGGGGTAGGAGGCGCGGCACGTGAAAATCCCGATTCTTAAGAGAGGTGCAATATAATAACGTCCTAGCTTTCAAGGTACTGTTTCATGACCGACGCCCCCCTGGCCTTTCGGCCCCACGATCATTCGCGCTGCGTCGCCCACGCGCTGGCCGAGGCCGACGCCCTCTGCAGCCGCGCCGGCGTGCGCCTCACCGAGCTGCGCAAGCGGGTGCTGGAGCTGGTCTGGCAAAGCCACAAGCCGCTCGGCGCCTACGACATCCTGGCCGTGCTCAGCGAGCAGGACGGCCGCCGCGCCGCGCCGCCCACCGTCTACCGGGCGCTGGATTTCCTGGTCGAGAACGGCCTGGTGCACCGCATTGCCTCGCTCAACGCCTTCGTCGGCTGCAACCATCCCGGCGAGGCCCACCAGGGCCAGTTCCTGATCTGCCGCAGCTGCCAGGTAAGCATCGAGCTGGAACAGCCGGCCGTGCACCAGGCCATCCTCGACGGCGCCAGCGCCGTGGGCTTCCAGGTCGAAGGCCAGACCGTGGAAGTGGTCGGTCAGTGCGCCGCCTGCCGGAAGCAGGCATGAGCGAGGCGCTGATCCGGCTGCAGGACGTCGGCGTGACCTTTGCCGGGCAGCCGGTGCTCGAGCAGGTCAGCCTGACCCTGGATCCCGGCCGCATCGTCACCCTCATCGGCCCCAATGGCGCCGGCAAGACCACCCTGGTGCGCAGCGTGCTCGGCCTGCTCACGCCCGATCGCGGCAGCGTCTGGCGTCGCTCGCGGCTGCGCATCGGCTACATGCCGCAGAAGCTGCAGGTGGATGCCACCCTGCCGCTGTCGGTGCTGCGTTTCCTGCGCCTGGTACCGGGCGTGAATCGCGCCAGTGCCCTGGCCGCCCTGGGCGAAGTGGGCGCCGAAGGCGTCATCGACAGTCCCCTGCAGAGCATTTCCGGCGGCGAGCTGCAGCGGGTGCTGCTGGCCCGCGCCCTGCTCCGCCAGCCCGAGCTGCTGGTGCTCGACGAACCCGTGCAGGGCGTCGACATCAACGGCCAGAGCGAGCTGTACCGGCTGATCGGCCAGTTGCGCGAACGCCATGGCTGCGGCGTGCTGATGGTGTCCCACGACCTGCACCTGGTGATGGGCGCCACCGATCAGGTGATCTGCCTGAATCGGCACATCTGCTGCTCGGGCCATCCCGAACAGGTCAGCGGCGATCCGGCCTATCAGGCACTGTTCGGCCAGAGCGCGCGCAACCTGGCCGTCTATCACCACCACCACGATCACGCCCACGACCTGCACGGCAGCGTGGTCAAGACCCCGCATGTCCATGGAGCCCACTGCAAGCATGGCTGATTTTCTGCTGTATGCCCTGCTCGCCGGTCTCGCCCTCGCCCTCGTCGCCGGCCCCCTCGGCTCCTTCGTGGTCTGGCGGCGCATGGCCTATTTCGGCGACACCCTGTCCCATGCCGCCCTGCTCGGGGTCGCCGTGGGCTTTCTGCTGGATGTCAGTCCGACCCTGACCGTCACCGTCGGCTGCCTGGCCCTGGCCGTGGTGCTGGTGGTGCTGCAGCGCCGTCGGGGGCTGGCCGCCGACACCCTGCTCGGCATCCTCGCCCACAGCACCCTGTCGCTGGGGCTGGTGGCGCTGTCGTTCATGCACGAGGTGCGCATCGACCTGATGAGCTACCTGTTCGGCGATCTGCTGGCGGTGGGTCCCGGCGACCTGCGCTGGATCCTCGGCGGCAGCGCCCTGGTGCTGGCGGCACTGGTCTGGCTGTGGCGCCCACTGCTGGCCATCACCGTGCACGAGGAGCTGGCCCAGGTCGAAGGCCTGCCGGTGACCTGGATCCGCCTGGCGCTGATGCTGCTGGTGGCCATCGTCATCGCCGTGGCCATGAAGATCGTCGGGGTGCTGCTGATCACCTCGCTGCTGATCATTCCCGCCGCCACCGCCCAGCGCCACGCCCGCAGCCCGGAGCAGATGGCCTGTGGCGCCAGTCTGCTGGGCATGGCCGCGGTGTGCCTGGGATTGACCCTGTCCTGGTACCAGGACACCCCGGCCGGGCCCTCGGTGGTGGTGGCTGCCGCCGGGATGTTCCTGTTGGGTTACCTGCTGCCCCGCCGCGCCTAGGCGCGCTAGCGCGGCGCCTGCCAGACCGCCTGGCTGACGTCCACCGCCCGGGGAATCAGCCCCTGGGCCTTGAAGATGTCGGCGGTCTGCTGCTGGGTGGCGATGATCGCCGGCGTCAGCGCCGTCGCGCCATAACCGGTACGCGCCTGCCAGGTGGCGATGACCGCTTCCGGCAGTCCGATCTGCTCGGCCAGGATGCGCGTCACCTCCGGCTTGTGGGCATTGGCCCAGGCGCCGGCCCTGGCCAGTTCCGCCAGCAACAGGCGGATCGCCTCGGGATGGGCGTCGGCGAAGCGGCGCGACCCTTCATAGAAGCTGTTGGCATGCAGCAGCCCTTTGTAGTCGGCCAGCACGCGTACCGGCTGGCTCTGCTGGATGGCCGCAAGATAGGGGTCCCAGACCACCCAGGCGTCCACCGATCCATTGACGAAGGCGGCGCGGGCGTCCGCGGGCGGCAGATACACCGGCTGGATGTCCTTGAAGCTCAACCCGGCCTTTTCCAGGGCGGCGACCAGCAGGAAATTGGCGCTGGAGCCCTTCTGCACCGCGACCTTCCTGCCCCTGAGGCCGGCGACGTCGCGGATCGGCGAGGCGGTCGGCACCAGGATGGCCTCCACCGCCTCGCTGGCCGGTTCGGCGCCCAGGTAGACCAGGTCGATCCCGGCCGCCTGGGCGAAGATCGGCGGTGGCGAGCCGGTGTAGCCGACGTCGATGCTGCCGGCGTTGAGCGCCTCCAGCAGTTGCGGCCCGGCCTGGAATTCGCGCCAGCTCACCTGGTAGCCCTGGGCGCCCAGGGCCTGCTCCAGGGTACCCTGGGCCTTGAGCACGGCCAGCAGACCGCCGCCTTTCTGATAGCCGATGCGCAGCGCCTGGTCGGCGGCCTGGACCGGGGCGAGCATCCCGAGCGCCAGCAGCAGAACGGCGCCCCGCGCCAGCCAGCGTCGAAGAGAGGAGCGAAACATGGCGACCTTCCTTATATTCCATTTGGAAAGGTCAGCCTGGCCTATCTAGACCCGAATGTTTAATACGTTTCTCTGCTAAGGCTATGCCCGGCCAGGTAGCCAGGGCCGGCCAAGGTCCGATTGACGCTGGCCCCAGGATCGCGCCACCCTGCGCCAGCGGCGACCACCGGGGTCGCCGACCCTATCGGAGCCTGCCATGCCTTTTCTGATCGAGACCTTCGACAAGCCGGACAGCCTGGCCCTGCGCCAGCAGCATCGCCCGGCCCACCTGGACTTCCTGCGCGAGAACGCCGCCGCGCTGCTGGCCTGCGGCGCCAAGCTCAGCGACGACGGCGAGACCGCCAGCGGCAGCCTCTACATCGTCGATGTGGAAACCCGCGCCGAAGCCGAAGCCTTCATCGCCCGGGATCCCTTCACCAGCGCCGGGCTGCCGGGCGAGGTGCGCATCACCCGCTGGCGCAAGGCGATTCTGGACGGCAAGGCGTTCGTCTAGGTGCTTTCCAGGGCGGCCTGACCGGCCGCTTCCGCCCTACCGTGAATTGGCTTAAGAACGCCTTAAGCCTGGCACAATGCCACCTTAATCAACGCCGTTCGCAGCCGTTGCAAGTTCACACTTCTAGGAATCCCTTCGTAGAAAAGTGATGCAGCGCAAGAAAAGCCGGACTTTTCCCGTCCTCAACGCAAGGAAGCTAACGAACTAGCCTAAGCTCACCGGGCTCAGATGATCTGATGCGCCGACATCCTTTCCCACTCCTGTGGAAACGCTGTCTCGCTTAGCTAGTACAGAGGACTCAGCATGACCAAGACCACGCCTGAAAAGGATCTGCGCATCGAGACGATTCGCGGACTGGCGCTGTTTCTGATGGTAGCGGGCCACGTCATCGGCAGTTCGTCGACCCTGGGCATGAAGGTGCCCGACGACTCCGTGCTGCGCTATCTCTACGACTCTCTCGTCTACATCCGGATGCCGCTGTTCACCGCCATTTCCGGCTACGTCTATGCCCTGCGCCCGGTGAATACCGGTAGCGACCTTTCGCGCTTCTATCAAGGCAAATTCAAACGCATCGGGATTCCCCTGCTGGTGGTGTCGACGCTGTTCTTCGCCCTGCAGATGGCCGTGCCCAACACCAACTACAAGCCGCAGCTGACCGACATCTTCAGCATCTACTTCTTCAGCTACGCGCACTTCTGGTTCCTGCAGTCGATCTTCTGCATCTTCGTGGTGATCGCTCTGCTGGAGAAAGCCGGCCTTCTGCTGACCTTGCGCAACTTCGGCCTGGTATTCGCCGTGGCCCTGGCGGCGTCCTTCGCCTGGGAGAGCTTCCCGGACCTGTTCAGCCTCTACAAGGCCGTGCAGCTGTTCCCCTTCTTCCTCCTCGGCTTGGGTCTCTACCGCTTCGGCGCGCAGCTCATCACCCGTCGCAATGTCGCGACCATGGCCGTGGCTCTGGCGATCCTGGTGGTCATCGACCAGGCCTACCTGTTCGAGCTGGTGGATCTCGACGAGGCCGACATGGCCGTGGTCGGTACCGCCCTGGGCCTGGCCGCCATCAGCCTGCTGATCGCTCGCCGCTTCTATTTCAAGCCGCTGGCCTGGCTGGGCTACTTCTCCTTCGAGATCTACCTGTTCCATGTCTTCGGCACCGCCGGTGCGCGCATCGTGTTGAACAAGCTGCAGGTGCACGACGTCTGGGTGGTCTTTACCGTCAGCATGGTCATGGGCCTGTTCCTGCCGGTGGCGCTCAAGCTGGTGCTGGAGCGGATCAGTCCGCTGCACTTCCTCAGCGTGGCCTTCTTTGGCGCCAAGACCCGGGTCAATCGCGCCACGCCGCCGCTGCAGAAGAAAGCCACCGCCTAGGCGCCCGGCTCGGACGACCTACCATGAAAAAACCCACGCCTTGGCGTGGGTTTTTTCATTATCTGGCGGATCAGTCGACGCTGAGCACGACCCGACCCCGGGTGGGGCACTGCTCCATGCAGCGGTGGGCCTCGACGAACTGCTCGAAGGGAAAGACCTGCTTGATCTGCGCCTTGAGCAGGCGATCGCGGGTCAGCTGGTCGATGTGCTGCAGGGCCTCGCGCACCGCGGCGCAATCCGCCTCCAGCCCCATCTCCGGCTGGCCGGTGAAGTCCTGCACGCAGTGGATGTAGAGCTTGAATTTCTTCTTGAAGGCCGCGCAGGCCGGCAGCGGGGTCTGGTTGCCCCCATTGAGGCCGTAGAGCAACAGCCGGCCGCGGGGCGCCATGGCCTCGCCGAGCAGCGCCAGTTGCGGACCGCCCAGGGCATCCAAGGCCACGTGCACGCCAACACCGTCGGTGATGCTGGCGATGCGGCTGACCAGATCCTCTTCCTCGGCGGCGATGACCCTTTCCGCGCCCAGTTCCCGCAGGTAGTCACGGTCGCCGGCGTCATGGGTGCTGGCGATGACCCGGGCACCCAGGGCCTTGGCCAGCTGGATGGAAGCCGGACCGCAGCAGCGACTGGCATCGGTGATCAGCACCCATTCGCCCGGTTGCAGCCGGGCCTGGTGCATCAGCGCGGTATAGACGGTGAGCAGCGGGTTGTAGTGCACCGCGGCTTCCACCGGGGTGAGCACGTCCGGGTAGCGCACCAGGGAGGTGGCCGGATAGACCAGGTCATCGCCATAGGCCGGATAGCGATTGATGTCGTGACCCAGGAAGCTGGCCACGCGATCGCCCACCGCCAGGTCGGCGACACCTTCGCCCAGGGCGGTGACCACCCCGGCCAGCTCGCAGCCGAGACCGGCCGGCGGCACGGCCTGCTCGGGGGCCAGATTCTGTCGCCAGAGCACGTCGTACCAGCTCACGCCGATGGCCTGGACCCGCACCAGCACCTCGCCTGGACCCGCCACGGGCGTGGGCCGGTCGATGCAGGCGAGCACCTCCGGCGGGCCGAATTCGGTGAACTGGATCAGGCGGGACATGGCATTACCTCGCGTTGATGCCAACCCCGGGACCGTTGCCGAGGCGGACTGCTTATGGCTAGGACTCTAACCAGCCTTGCCTTAGGATTCTATGCATCCCCATCGATAATGGACATCGGGGGTATCGATCCACTCCCTATCGGGGCCTGAATGAACCGTACCGATCTGCGCCGCGTCGACCTCAACCTGCTCATCGTGTTCGAGACCCTGATGCTCGAGCGCAGCGTCACCCGTGCCGCGGAAAAGCTGTTTCTCGGCCAGCCGGCGATCAGCGCGGCCCTGGCACGGCTGCGTACCCTGTTCGACGATCCGCTGTTCGTCCGCACTGGGCGCAGCATGGAACCCACGCCGCGGGCCCAGGAGATCGCCGCCCTGCTGTCGCCGGCACTGGACCAGATCTCCAGCGCGGTGAGCCGCACCCAGAGTTTCGAGCCGGCCAGCGCCGACCGGGTGTTTCGCGTCGGCCTCTCCGACGACGTCGAATTCGCCCTGCTGCCGCCGCTGCTCAGGCGCATCCGCATCGAGGCGCCGGGCACCACCCTGGTGGTGCGCCGGATGAACTACCTGACCGCCGCCGGCATGCTGGCTTCCGGCGAGATCACCGTGGCGGTGGGCTATACCGAGGAGCTGCCGGCCAACGCCAAGCGCCGGCCGGTGCGCCGCTTCGGCTTCAAGGTGCTGCGCGCCGACAGCAAGCCCGGGCGCCTGACCCTGGACGAATACTGCGCGCGGCCTCACGCCCTGGTGTCCTATGCCGGCGATCTCACCGGCTATATCGACGAACTCCTCGACAAGCTCGGCCGCCAGCGCCGGGTGGTGCTGGCGGTACCCCAGTTCAACGGCCTGGGTTCGCTGCTGGCGGAAACCGATCTGCTGGTGATGGTGCCGGACTACACCGCGCGCCTGCTGGCCAGCACCGGTGGCCTCAGGTACGAGGACCCGCCGGAAGAACTGCGCGACGGCAGCCATGAATTGCCCATGGCCTGGAGCGGCGCCCAGGACCACGACCCCGGCGAGCGCTGGCTGAGGTCGCGCATCCAGATGTTCATTGGCGATCCGGACAGCCTTTGAAACACAGAGCCAGGCGTCTATCCGGCAAAACGGCTCAACGGCGGCCCCTTCCAGTAAGCGCCATCACCGCCAGCGATACCTACAGCAAAACCATCATCGCCATTGATAAATAACTTCGAGCCCTTCGATTCGTCGCCGTCCCTGCCCGGCGGCAGACTCGCCTCCCTGACCTCTTTCCACCTCGGGCGGACTCGAACATGGATCTCTTCGCGAAAACCCTCGGCCCCCTGGCCCTGACCTCAACTCTATTCCTTGCCGCCTGCGGCGATTCCCATCCCCAGGCCAGCGCCGCGCCGCCCGCGCCCAAGGTGAGCGCCGCCGAGGTGCTGCGCCAGCCGGTGGTGGAATGGGACGAGGTGACCGGCCGCCTGGAAGCGCCCGAGTCCGTGGTGGTGCGTCCCCGCGTCTCCGGCTATGTCGACCGCGTGCTCTTCCACGAGGGTGCCCGGGTCAAGCGCGGCGACCTCCTGCTGCAGATCGATCCGCGACCCTTCCAGGCCGAGGCCAAGCGCCTCGAAGCCGAGCTGCAACAGGCCCGCGCCAACGCCAGCCGCACCGCCGACGAAGCCGCCCGCGGCGAACGCCTGCGCAGCAGCAACGCCATCTCCGCGGAAATCGTCGAGGCCCGCCGCAGCGCCGCCCAGGAAGCCAAGGCCAGCGTCGCCGCCGCCCAGGCGCAACTGGACGCCGCGCGCCTGAATCTGGGCTTCACCGAGGTCCGCGCCGCCATCGACGGGCGCGTCGGCCGGGCAGAGGTCACCGCCGGCAACCTGGTCAACGCCGGAGACACCCGCCTCACCACTCTGGTCTCCACCGACAAGGTCTATGCCTACTTCGACGCCGACGAGCGCGTCTTCCTCAAGCAGCAGGCCCTCGCCCGCCAGGGTCAGCGCGGCGCGGCCAGCCCGGTCTACCTGGCGCTGTCCAACGAGGACGACTTCTCCCATGAAGGCCACATGGACTTCATGGACAACCAGCTCGATCCGCGCACCGGCACCATCCACGGTCGCGCCGTGTTCGACAACGCCGACGGTCGCTTCACCCCGGGGCTCTATGCCCGGCTGCGGCTGGTGGGCAGCGGCACCTACGAAGGCACCCTGATCCAGGACGCCGCCGTGGGCACCGACCTGGGCAAGAAATTCGTGCTGGTGGTGGATGGCCAGAGCAAGACGGCCTATCGCAACGTCGACCTGGGTCCGCGCCTGGAAGGCCTGCGCATCGTGCGCAAGGGGCTGGAAGCCGGCGATCGCATCGTGGTCAACGGCCTGCAGCGGGTGCGTCCGGGCATGACCGTCGACGCCCAGTCGGTGCCCATGGCCGATGCCACCACCCTGGCCGCCCTCAAGCGCCAGCGCGACGCGGTACTGGCCAGCCTGCCCGCGCCCACCCAGCCGCTCAAGGTGGGTAGTCGCTAGACCCCAGGCTCCACCCCGTCCCGTTTCAGACTTCTACCCGTCCAGGCATCGCGGTATCGCGGTCGTGGACCGCTCCTACAGGCACGGACACCACTGTAGGAGCGGCCCATGGCCGCGATGAACGCGACGGCCGCCTGTTGCCCAAGGAAAGCCCGATGAACTTCTCCCAGTTCTTCATCCGCCGGCCGATCTTCGCCGCCGTGCTCTCGCTGATCATCCTGATCGGCGGGGCCATCTCGCTGTTCCAGCTGCCGATCAGCGAATATCCCGAGGTGGTGCCGCCCACCGTGGTGGTGCGCGCCACCTTCCCCGGCGCCAACCCCAAGGTGATCGGCGAGACCGTCGCCGCGCCCCTGGAGCAGGCCATGAACGGCGTGGAGCACATGCTCTACCTGTCGTCCCAGTCCACCGCCGACGGCAAGCTGACGCTGACCATCACCTTCGCCCTAGGTACCGACCTGGATACCGCCCAGGTGCAGGTGCAGAACCGCGTCACCCGCACCCTGCCCAAGCTGCCGGAAGAGGTGCAGCGCCTTGGCGTGACCGCCGACAAGGCCTCGCCGGACCTGGCGATGGTGGTGCACCTCACCTCGCCGGACCAGCGCTACGACATGCTCTATCTGTCCAACTACGCCCTGATCAACGTCAAGGACGAGCTGGCGCGACTGGACGGCGTGGGCGATGTCCAACTGTTCGGCATGGGCGACTATTCCCTGCGCGTCTGGCTCGATCCGGACAAGGTGGCCTCGCGCGGCCTGACCGCCAGCGACGTGGTCACCGCCATCCGCGAGCAGAATCGCCAGGTCGCCGCCGGCGCCCTGGGCGCGCCGCCGGCCCCGGGCAGCACCAGCTTCCAGCTGGCCATCAACACCCAGGGCCGCCTGGTGGACGAGGAAGAATTCGCCAACATCATCGTGCGCGCCGGCAGCGACGGCCAGATCACCCGCCTGCGCGACATCGCCCGCATCGAACTGGGTTCCAACCAGTACGCCCTGAGATCCCTGCTGAACAACCAGCCGGCGGTGGCCATCCCGATCTTCCAGCGCCCCGGCAGCAACGCCATCGACCTGTCCAACCAGGTGCGCGCCAAGATGGCCGAGCTCAAGCAGAGCTTCCCCCAGGGCATGGACTACGAGATCGTCTACGACCCGACCATCTTCGTGCGCGGCTCCATCGAAGCCGTGGTGCACACCCTGTTCGAAGCCATCATCCTGGTGGTGCTGGTGGTGATCCTGTTCCTGCAGACCTGGCGCGCCTCCATCATTCCCCTGGCGGCGGTACCGGTGTCGCTGATCGGCACCTTCGCGGTGATGCACGCCTTCGGCTTCTCGCTCAATGCGCTGTCGCTGTTCGGCCTGGTGCTGGCCATCGGCATCGTGGTGGACGACGCCATCGTGGTGGTGGAAAACGTCGAGCGCAACATCGGTCTGGGCCTCGACCCGGTGGCGGCCACCCGGCGCGCCATGGGCGAGGTGACCGGGCCCATCATCGCCACCGCCCTGGTACTGTGCGCGGTGTTCGTTCCCACGGCCTTCATCTCCGGTCTCACCGGGCAGTTCTATCGCCAGTTCGCCCTGACCATCGCCATCTCCACGGTGATCTCGGCCTTCAATTCCCTGACCCTGTCGCCGGCCCTGGCCGCGGTGCTGCTCAAGGGCCACGACGCGCCCAAGGACCGTTTCTCGCGACTGCTCGACCGGCTGTTCGGCGGCTGGCTGTTCGCCCCCTTCAATCGCTTCTTCGAGAAAGCCAGCCACGGCTACGTCGGCGCCGTGCGCCGGGTGCTGCGCGGCGGCTCCATCGTGCTGGTGCTCTATGTGGTGCTGCTCGGCCTGACCGGCCTGGGCCTGGTGAAGACGCCGACCGGCTTCGTGCCGCCCCAGGACAAGCAGTACCTGGTGGCCTTCGCCCAGTTGCCCGATGCCGCCACCCTGGATCGCAGCGAGGACGTCATCCGCCGCATGTCGGCCATCGCCCTCAAGCACCCCGGCGTGGAAAGCACCGTGGCCTTCCCCGGTCTGTCCATCAACGGCTTCACCAACAGCCCCAACAGCGGCATCGTCTTCGTGACCCTGAAGCCCTTCGAGGAGCGTCGTGATCCCTCGTTGTCCGCCGGCGCCATCGCCGCGCAGCTAAACGGCGAATTCGCCGCCATCCAGGAATCCATCATCGCCATCTTCCCGCCGCCGCCGGTGCAGGGACTGGGCAGCATCGGCGGCTTCCGTCTGCAGGTGGAGGACCGCGGCAACCTGGGTTACGAAGAACTCTACGCCCAGACCCAGAGCGTGCTGGCCAAGGCCCGGCAGCTGCCGGAACTGGCGCCGGAGTCGCTGTTCACCAGCTACCAGGTCAACGTGCCGCAGATCGATGCCCACATCGACCGCGAGAAGGCCAAGACCCACGGGGTGCCCATCGACGCCATCTTCGACACCCTGCAGGCCTACCTGGGCTCGGTCTACGCCAACGACTTCAACCGCTTCGGCCGTACCTTCCAGGTCAACGTCCAGGCCGACCAGCGCTTCCGCCTGGAACCCGAGCAGATCGGCCAGCTCAAGGTGCGCAACGACCGCGGCGAGATGGTGCCCCTGTCCACCTTCGTCAAGGTCAGCGACACCGCCGGTCCCGACCGGGTGATGCACTACAACGGCTTCCTCACCGCCGAGATCAACGGCGCGCCGGCGCCCGGCTACAGCTCCGGCCAGGCCCAGGCGGCCATCGAGGGGCTGCTCAAGCAGGAGCTGCCCAACGGCATGACCTTCGAATGGACCGAGCTGACCTACCAGCAGATCCTCTCCGGCAATACCGCCCTGCTGGTGTTCCCGCTCTGCGTGCTCCTGGCCTTCCTGGTGCTGGCCGCCCAGTACGAGAGCTGGAGTCTGCCGCTGGCGGTGATCCTGATCGTGCCCATGACCCTGCTCTCGGCCATCACCGGGGTGATCCTGGCCGGCAGCGACAACAACATCTTCACCCAGATCGGCCTGATCGTGCTGGTGGGCCTGGCGTGCAAGAACGCCATCCTCATCGTCGAATTCGCCAAGGACCAGCAGGCCACCGGCAAGGATCGCGTCGCCGCGGTGCTGGAGGCCTGCCGCCTGCGCCTGCGGCCCATCCTGATGACCAGTTTCGCCTTCATCATGGGAGTGGTGCCCCTGGTGACCTCCACCGGTGCCGGCGCCGAGATGCGCCACGCCATGGGCGTCGCGGTGTTTTCCGGGATGCTCGGGGTGACCTTCTTCGGCCTGCTGCTCACGCCGCTCTTCTATGTGCTGGTACGCGCCTTCGTGGAGCGTCGCCAGGCCCGCTCCGCCGTTGCCCAGGAGGCCCAGGCATGAAGGCTTTCGCTCCCCTGCTGCTGGCGCTGGCGGTCTCCGCCTGCGCCGTCGGTCCGCACTACCAGGCGCCTGAGCAGGCACCCGCCCAGCTCAAGGCCAGCCAGCAGCCCAGCGCCTACGACCAGGGCCGCTTCGAGGCGCTCTGGTGGCGCCAGTTCGAGGACCCGACCCTCAACGCCCTGGTGGCCAGCAGCCTGGACGGCAACCGCGAATTGCGCGCTGCCTTCGCCCGGCTGCGCGCCGCCCGCGCCCTGCGCGACGACGACGCCAACGACCTCTATCCGACGGTCACCAGCCGCGCCAGCAGCCAGCTGGGCAAGGCCCAGCAACCCGGTTTCACCGAGGAACGGGTCAACAGCGATCGCTACGACCTGGGCCTGGACATGGCCTGGGAGCTGGATCTGTTCGGGCGCGTGCGTCATACCCTGGAAGCCAGCGATGCCCGTGCCGAAGCCGCGGCGTCGGATCTCGCCGCGCTGCAGGTCAGCCTGATCGCCGAGCTGGTGGACGCCTATGGCGATCTGCGCGGCGCCCAGCTGCGTGAACGCATCGCCCGCGACAACCTCGGCAACCAGCGCGAAGCGCGCCGCCTGACCGTGACCCTCAGGGACGAAGGCATGGGCAGTGACCTGGACGTGCAGCGCAGCGAAGCGCGGCTGGCGGCCACCGAAGCCAGCCTGCCGGAATTCCAGGCCCAGGCCACCCGCGCGCGCAATCGCATCGCCACCCTGCTCGGCCAGCGCCCGGACGCCTTGAGCGTGGATCTCTCACCCAAGGCCCTGCCGGCCATCGCCAAGCGCCTGCCCATCGGCGATCCCGGCGAATTGCTGCGCCGCCGGCCGGACGTGGCCGCCGCCGAACGCCGACTGGCCGCCGCCACCGCCGACGTGGGCGTGGCCACCGCCGATCTCTTCCCGCGGGTCAGCCTCTCGGGCTTTCTCGGCTTCACCGCCGGACGCGGTTCGCAGATCGGCAGCAGCGCCGCCCGGGCCTGGGGACTCGGCCCGAGCATCACCTGGCCGGCCTTCGACCTGGGCAGCGTCCGCGCCCGCCTGCGCGGCGCTCGCGCCGGCTCCGAAGAGGCTCTGGCCAACTACGAGCAGCAGGTGCTGACCGCCCTGGAAGAGAGCGCCAACGCCTTCAGCGACTACGGCCGTCGCCAGGAGCGCCTGCAGGCGCTGATCCGCCAGTCGGTGGCCAGCCGCGCCGCCGCCGACCAGGCCGAGATCCGCTACCGCGAAGGCGGCACCGACTTCCTGGTGCTGCTCGATGCCCAGCGCGAACGTCTGGCCGCCGAAGACCAGCAGGCCCAGGGCGAGATCGAGCTCTATCGCGGCATCGTCGCCCTCTACAAGGCCCTGGGTGGCGGCTGGGACGTGCAACCCGTGCGTCTCGCCCAGGGCAACGCTTCCCCCGCGCCGGCGCTCTGACGCCGGCGCTTACCCCCGACACGCGTGTTCTCTTGCTCCTTTGGCGTGTCGGGTTTTTTCTTCCCCTGGCGGGTGCCGTGCCCAGGGCACGGCACCCGCTGCCTCCCTTTCCTGCAAGCCTGAGCAAAAGCCCGTTCCAGAGGTCTCACAGAGGCGTGGATTCCTGCTTCCGGAAGTCTGCCCTCCTGGCTGGACGCGCTGCGGCTGTTTCCTAATATTTTGTAAGGGAGACAGGCCTGGAAATTCATGGTCTCTCTTTTATTATCACCTTAGGTTATTAAACCGCCGGTTCTTGTACGAAACTCAGAGATCGATCGCTTCCACCGCTTGCTGTCTGGCGAGTCTCCCGGTGAACGAATCGAATGCCGCTCGAGGCCTCTAGGGAGCCCCATCTACCAACCGCCGTGAGGCGGCTCAGCTAAAGGATGCAGGCATGGTATTGGCGCTGATCATCGCGTTGCCCTTCCTGGGAACACTGCTGTCGCTGGCGACCGATCGCTTCGGTCGGCGCGTCTGCGCCCTGGGTACCGCCGTGGCCCCCGCCCTGGCCCTGGCCCTGCTGGCCACGCAACTGCCCGCGGTCCTGGACGGCGCCGTGCTGCTGCACCGGGTCGACTGGCTGCCCGCCCTGGGGCTGAATCTCAGCCTGCGCCTGGACGGCCTGGGACTGATGTTCGCCCTGATGATCCTGATCATCGGCCTGCTGGTGATCCTCTATGCCACCTATTACCTGAGCAAAGATGAAAAGGTCGGGCGCTTCTTCGCCTACCTGCTGCTGTTCATGGGCGCCATGCTGGGCGTGGTGCTGGCGGAAAACCTGCTGCTGCTGATGGTGTTCTGGGAGCTGACCAGCCTGTCGTCCTTCCTCCTGATCGGCTTCTGGAGCCATAGCAAGGAAGCCCGCCAGGGCTCGCGCATGGCCCTGACCGTCACTGGCGGCGGCGGCCTGGCCCTGCTCGCCGGTATCCTGTTGCTCGGCCATATCGTCGGCAGCTTCGAGCTGAGCGACGTCCTCGCCGCCGGTCCGCTGATCACCGGCCATGCGCTCTATCCGCTGGCGCTGATCCTGGTGCTGCTGGGCGTCTTCACCAAGTCCGCGCAATTCCCCTTCCACTTCTGGCTGCCCGAGGCCATGGCTGCGCCGACGCCGGTCTCGGCCTACCTGCACTCGGCGACCATGGTCAAGGCCGGGGTCTTCCTGCTGGCGCGGCTCTATCCGGCCCTGGCCGATTCCGAGTGGTGGTTCTACATCGTCACCCTCACCGGCCTGACCACCCTGGTGGTGGGCGCCATCCTGGCCCTGTTCCAGCACGACCTCAAAGGCCTGCTGGCCTACTCCACCATCAGCCACCTAGGGCTGATCACCCTGCTGTTCGGCCTCGACACCCAGCTGTCCACCGTGGCGGCGGTGTTCCACATCCTCAACCACGCCACCTTCAAGGCCTCGCTGTTCATGGCCGCCGGCATCATCGACCACGAGACCGGCAGCCGCGACATGCGCCGCCTGGCCGGCCTCTGGCGCTACATGCCGCACACCGCGGTGCTGGCCATGGTCGCCGCCGCGGCCATGGGCGGGGTGCCGCTGCTCAACGGCTTCCTGAGCAAGGAGATGTTCTTCAACGAGACCCTCAACCACGGCCTGTTCGGCAGCTTCAGCTGGATCGTGCCGGCAGTGGCGGTGCTCTACGGGGTCTTCTCGGTGGCCTATTCGCTGCGCTTCATCCACGACGTCTTCTTCAACGGCGAGCCGCGCGACCTGCCCCACTATCCGCCCCACGAACCGCCGCGCTACATGAAGATCCCGGTGGAGATCCTGGTGCTGCTCTGCCTGCTGGTGGGCGTGGTGCCCGGCTACACCGTGGCGCCGCTGCTGGCCGCCGGCGCCAGCGCCGCCCTCGGCGGCAGCCTGCCCGACTACAGCCTGGCCATCTGGCACGGCTTCAATACCGCCCTGGTGATGAGCATCCTGGCCATGGTCGGCGGGGTGCTGGTCTATGCCTTCCGTCAGCCGCTGTTCCGCTGGCAGGAAGGCCTGCCCGACGTCGATGCGCGGCTGGTCTTCGAACAGGGCCTGAATCGGCTGATCGGCTTCGCTCAGCGCCTCACCGGGCGCCTGGAAAGCGGCTCGCTGCAGGGCTATATCGCGCTGATGCTTTTCGCCACCCTGGTGCTGCTGGTGGCGGCGCTGTCCGGCCTGGACAGCCTCCACGGTCCGGTCGCCCTGTCGCCCGTCGATCCGCTCACCGCCCTGGGCCTGGGCATCCTCATGCTGACCGCGGTGCTGACGGTGTTCTTCCACCGCAATCGCCTCAAGGCGCTGATGACCCTGAGCACCGTGGGCCTGATCGTGTCCCTGCTGTTCGCCCGCTATTCGGCGCCGGACCTGGCGCTGACCCAGCTGTCGGTGGAGGTGGTGACCATCATCCTGCTGGTGCTGGCGCTGTTCTTCATGCCCGATCGCACCCCCATCGAATCCAGCAGCCTGCGCGGCCTGCGCGACGTCCTGCTGGCCGGCGGCCTGGGGCTGCTGGTGGCGCTGCTGGCCTATGCCGTGCTGACCCGCCCCTATGAGGGCATCGGCGACTTCTTCCTGGCCAATTCGGTGTCCGGGGGCGGCGGCTACAACGTGGTCAACGTCATCCTGGTGGACTTCCGCGGCTTCGACACCCTCGGCGAGATCACCGTGCTGGCCATCGCCGCGGCGGGCGTCTACGGTCTGCTCAAGCACCTGCACCTGCCGCATCCGCTGGTCGATCCCAAGGGCACGCCCTGGTCGCGCGACAGCCACCCGATGATCCTCAACAACGTGGCGCGGGTGCTCTTGCCGCTGGCGCTGCTGGTGTCGGCCTTCATCTTCGTGCGCGGCCACAACCTGCCCGGTGGCGGCTTCATCGCCGGTCTGATCACCGCCATCGCCCTGATCCTGCAGTACGTGGCCCACGGCGTGACCTGGACCCAGCGGCGCCTGCCGATCAGCTACCACGCGCTCTGCGGCCTCGGGGTATTGATCGCCGCCCTCACCGGGCTGGGCTCGCTGGCGTTCGGCCGGCCCTTCCTGACCACCGCCTTCGACTACTTCGCCATCCCCCTGATCGGCAAGACCGAACTGGCCACCGCGCTGATCTTCGATCTCGGGGTCTACCTCGCCGTCGTCGGCGCCACCCTGCTGATCCTCTCCAACCTGGGCCACGTCAGCCGGGACGAGAAGGACACGGACGGCTCCAGCCAGGAGGTGCTCTAGCATGGAAATCCTGTTCTGCACGGCCCTCGGGGTGCTCACCGCCAGCGGCGTCTACCTACTGCTGCGGGCGCGTCTCTATCCGGTGGTGCTCGGCCTCACCCTGCTCTCCTATGCGGTCAATCTCTTCCTGTTCGCCATGGGTCGCCTGCGCACCGGCGTGCCGGCGGTGATCGGCCAGGCCGCCGAGCAGGCCGACCCGGTGCCCCAGGCGCTGGTGCTCACCGCCATCGTCATCGGCTTCGCCATGACCGCCTTCGTGGTCGCCCTGTCGCTGCGCGCCCTGGGCGAGTTGCGCACCGACCACGTGGATGGCGAGGAGCCGCGCCGATGAAGCACCTGATCATCCTGCCGATCCTCGTGCCGCTGTTCATGGGTGCCTTCCTGCTCATGCGGCCGCGGCTGTCCGCCCGTACCGCGCGCGGGCTGTCGCTACTCGCCACCGCGACCCTGCTGCCGCTGGCGCTGCTGCTCCTGCAGCGGGCAAACGGCGGCCAGCTGGAGGTCTATGCCCTGGGCGACTGGCCGGCGCCCTTCGGCATCGTCCTGCTGCTGGATCGCCTGGCCGCGCTGATGCTGGCGACCGTGGCGGTACTGGCCGCCGGCGCGGCGCTCTACGCCTGCCGCGGCGACGACAACCGCGGTCCGGATTTCCACGCGCTGTTCCAATTCCAGCTGCTGGGCATCAACGGCGCCTTTCTCACCGGCGACCTGTTCAACCTCTTCGTCTTCTTCGAGATCCTGCTGATCGCCTCCTATGCCCTGCTGGTGCACGGCGCGGGACCGGCCCGAGTGCGCGCCGGCCTGCACTATGTGGTGCTCAACCTGGTGGGCTCGGCGCTGTTCCTGATCGGCATCGGCCTGCTCTATGGCCTGCTCGGCACCCTGAACATGGCCGATCTGGGCCTGAGGGTGGCCAACGCCGATCCCGCGCAGGCGCCGCTGCTGGCCGCCGCCGGCTTCCTGCTGCTGGTGGTGTTCGGCCTCAAGGGCGCCCTGCTGCCGCTGTATTTCTGGCTGCCCAGTGCCTATTCGGCGGCCAGTGCGCCGGTCGCCGCCCTGTTCGCCATCATGACCAAGGTCGGGCTCTATGCCATCGTCCGGGTCTTTCTGCTGGTGTTCGGCGCCGCCGCCGGTCCCCTCGCCCACTACGTGCTGCCCTGGCTCTGGCCGCTGGCGGCGGTCACCCTGGCCGCCGGGGTGTTCGGCGCCCTGGCGGCCCATCACCTCAAGACCCTGCTCGGCTATCTGGTGGTCATCTCGGTGGGGATGCTGCTGACCGGCGTGGCCCTGGGCAGCGTCGCCGGACTCGCCGCCAGTCTCTTCTATCTGGTGCACAGCACCTGGATCGCCGGCGCCCTGTTCCTGCTGGCGGATCTCATCGCCCAGCAGCGCGGTGCCCAGGGCGATACGCTCGGCAGCGGTCCGCCGCTGGCGCACCCGCGGCTGCTCGGCGGGCTGTTCTTTCTGGGCGCGGTCTCCGTCGCCGGCCTGCCACCCTTCCCCGGCTTTCTCGGCAAGGTGATGCTGCTGCAGGCCACCGGTACCGCCTGGCCGGCGCTGATCATCTGGCCGGTGGTACTGCTCGGCGGGCTGGGCATGATCATCGCCCTGTCCCGCGCCGGGACCACGCTGTTCTGGCGCGGCCGAGGCGCGGCCCTGGACGTCCGCCTCGATCCCATCCAGCTCACCGCCACCCTCGGCCTGCTGCTGGGTAGCCCGCTGCTGATGGCGCTGGCGGCGCCGCTGCATGGCTACGCCCTGGAGACCGCCCGGCAACTGCTGGACGTCGCACCCTACTTCGATATCGTCCGGGGAGTTGGCCCATGAAGCGCTGGCTACCGCACCCACTGCTCACCGTCCTGCTGACCCTGACCTGGCTGCTGCTCAACAACAGCCTGAGTCTGGGCCAGTTGCTCCTGGGCCTGCTGCTCGGCTGGGGCATCCCGCTGCTCTGCCAGGATTTCCTGCTGCACGCCCCCCGCTTGCGCCGCCCCCTGCTCCTGCTGCGCTACATGCTGGTGGTGCTGTACGACATCATCGTCGCCAACCTGCACGTCGCACGGCTGGTGCTGGGGCGGACCGAGGCGCTTAAGCCCGCCTTCATCGAGGTCCCCATCGACATCGAGGACGAATTCCTGCTCACCCTGCTCGCCTGCGTGGTGTCCCTCACCCCCGGCACCGTGTCGTCAGGCCTCAGCGGCGATCGCAAGACCCTGCTGCTGCACGGTCTCGATGTCGCCGACAAGGACGAGGTGATCCGCCAGGTCAAGACGCGCTATGAGGCCCCACTCAAGGAGATCTTCGAATGCTCACCTACGTGACCCTGCTGTGCATGGGGATGATGGGCGTGGCCGCCGTGCTCAACGTCTATCGCCTGGTGAAGGGACCGGACATCCCGGATCGGGTGCTGGCCCTGGATACGCTCTACATCAACGTCCTGGCGATCATCATCCTGTTCGGCATCTGGCTGGCCACCGACGTCTTCTTCGAGGCCTCGCTGCTCATTGCCGTGACCGGCTTCGTCGGCACCGTGGCGCTGGGCAAGCACATGCTGCATGGCGAAATCATCGATTAACGGAGCGCTATCCCATGCCCTTCTGGCTCGAACTCCTGATCTGCGCCCTGCTGCTCATCGGCAGCAGTTTCGCCCTCATCGGCGCCATCGGCCTGTACCGGCTGCCGGACTTCTTCATGCGCCTGCACGGGCCGACCAAGGCCACCACCCTGGGCGTGGGCAGCACCGTCATCGCCTCGATGCTGTTCTTCAGTGTCCAGGGCGAGGGCCTCAGCCTGCACGAGCTGCTGATCGCCCTGTTCATCTTCATCACCGCGCCGGTCAGCGCCCATATGCTGGCGCGCGCCGCCATCCAGCAGAAGGTCAAGCAGGTGGAGCGCACCGACGGCCAACCCTGGCGCTAGGGCTGGCCGCGCCGCACGCGCTGCTAGCGACCGCCGCTGACCTTGCTGAAGTCCTGGCGGCCGAAGGGATTGGGCTGGTAGCCCTCGACGCCATTCTTGGCCAGCACCGTCACCGTCGGGTGTGCCAGCGGCAGCCACAGCGCCTGGTCGTGGATGATGCGCTGCGCCTGGTGGTACACCGTGGCCCGCGCCATCTGGTCGGACAGGGTCTTGCCCTTGCTGATGGCGCCATCCAGGGTCTTGTCGCAATAGCGGGCGAAGTTCAGGCCCGACTGCACCGAGGCGCAGGAGAATTGCGGCGTCAGGTAGTTGTCCGGATCGCCGTTGTCGCCGGCCCAGCCCATGAACAGCAGGTCGTGCTCGCCGGTCTTGGCGCGGCGGATCAGTTCACCCCACTCGATCACCTGGATCTGCGCATCGACGCCGATCTTCTTCAGGTCGGCCTGCAGCATCTGCGCGCCCAGCTGCGGATTGGGATTGAGCAGGCTGCCGCTGGGTCTCGTCCAGATGGTGGTCTTGAAGCCGTCCTTGAGGCCCGCCTGGGCCAGTAGCGCCTTGGCCTTGGCCGGGTCATAGGGATAGGCCGGCACGTCCTTGGCATAGCCCCAGGTGGTGGGCGGATAGACGTTGTCGGCGGCCACCGCGGTGTCCTGGAACACCGCCTTGAGATAGCTCTGCTTGTCGAACGCCAGGTTGATGGCCTGGCGCACCTTGATGTTGTCCAGCGGCGGATGGCTGGTGTTGATGCCGACGAAGGCGGTCATGAAGGCCGGCGTCTGCAGCACCTGCAGACTCTTGTCCTCATGGGCGCTCTGCAGATCCTGGGGCTTGGGCGACAGGGCGATCTGGCACTCGCCGCGCTTGAGTCGCTGCAGGCGCACCGCCGAATCCGGGGTGATGGCGTAGATCAGCCCGTCCAGCTTGGGCTTGCCGCCAAAGTAGTCCGGGTTGGCGGCGTAACGCACCACGGCGTCCTTCTGGTAGCGCTTGAAGACGAAGGGACCGGTGCCTATGGGCTCGTCGTTGAGCTGCTCGGTCTTGCCGGCCTTGAGCAGCTGCTCGGCGTACTCGGCCGAGTAGATGGAGGCGAAGCCCATGCTCAGGGTCGGCAGGAAGGTGGCGTCCGGGCTGTTGAGCACGATGCGCACACCGAGGTCGCTGGTCTTTTCCACGCTCTTGATCAGCTTGGGCCACTGCATCGACTGGGCATGGGGATAGCCGCTCTTGGCCACCCCGTGCCAGGGATGGTCCTTGTCCAGCATGCGCTGGAAGCTGAACACCACGTCGTCGGCCGTCAGGGTACGGCTGGGGGTGAAGTAGTCGGTCTGGTGAAACTTCACGTCCGGACGCAGGGCGAAGTCGTAGGTCAGGCCATCGTTGGAGATCGTCCAGCTCTGCGCCAGGCTCGGCACCAGCTTGGCTTCGCTGGCATCGTATTCCACCAGGCGATTCATCAGCACGTCGGCCGAGGCGTTGGTGGTGGTCAGGGAGTTGTACTGCACCACGTCGAATCCATCCGGACTGGCTTCGGTACAGACACTGAGCGTGGCGGCCTGCGCCAGCAGGGGCGCGAAGAGCAGTGGCAAGGCGGCGAAACGCATAGAACGATTCCTTGTAGAGCCGAAGTGGGCAGACGGCGCACGGATGACTGGCAACGGCGGACAGGGCGGTCGTCTGGCGGGCGTGGATTGAGTTTGGCAGTCGCTCTAAACTAGACCACCCGTCCGTCCGTCACAATGCTTCCGACCGACGAACGGTTGGCATTCCGGCCGGGCCCGCACAGCGCCCGGTGCGCGGGCATTTCATCCGTCGCCCTACCTTGTTATGCCCGAGTACTTCTGGTATAAAACAGCGCTCTTTTTTCGGGGTATGGCCGCTTCAGGTCCCCGGCGTTTGCCGGCTCTCCCCGTCAAAACAGGAATCAATACAGTTACAAGCGGCCAACCCATGCCGGGTTTGGCATGAGGTTTATGAGGGCTGAGCCATGTCGAGAGTTTGCCAAGTAACCGGTAAGGGTCCGATTACTGGGAACAACGTTTCCCACGCTAACAACAAAACCCGTCGTCGTTTCCTGCCGAATCTGCAGCACCACCGTTTCTGGGTAGAATCCGAGAAGCGCTTCGTGCGTCTGCGCGTTTCTGCCAAGGGCATGCGTATCATCGACAAGCGCGGTATCGAAACCGTACTGTCCGAGCTGCGTAGCCGCGGCGAAAAATTCTAAGGGGATTCGTCATGCGTGAATTGATCCGTTTGATTTCCAGTGCCGGCACCGGCCACTTCTACACCACTGACAAGAACAAGCGCACCAAGCCCGAAAAGATCGAAATCAAGAAATTCGATCCGGTCGTGCGCAAGCATGTCATGTACAAGGAAGGCAAGATCAAGTAATTGATCGCCCCCTTGAACAAGAAACCCGCCTCGGCGGGTTTTTTGTTGTCTGGCGTCCGGCCCGGCAGCTCCGGCGCCCGGGGCGCCGGAGGCCGCTCGGCCCGCTACTTGAACTGACCGGTCAGCTCGCGCAGGGCGGCTTCGGCGCCAAGGATCTTCTGCATGCACTCCCGCGCCTTGGCCGGATCGATGCTCAGCCGCGCATAGAGCTCGTCGGGAATCGGCTGGGCCGGGCCGTTGCCGATGCCCTCGGCGCGCAGCAGCTGCACGGCCAGGAAGATCAGGTTGGGATAGACCGCCTGCTCGCTCTGGTAGCCCGGATCGCCCTGGAAGCGCAGCGCCGTCACCACCTCTTCGGGCATTTCCCAGCAGCGCATCAGGGCCGCACCGATCTGCTCGCGGGTGATGCCCAGCAGGTGGTGCTCGATGACCTGGTGATCGAGCTGGCGGTTGGCCTCCAGGTGGCGGCAGATCAGCGAGAAGTGCGGCGGAAAGACATGGGCCAGCACCAGATAGCCGAAGTTGTGCAGCAGGCCGCCGAGATAGGCCAGGCCCATCTCCGGCCGCTCCGCGCGGGGCATGGAGCGCGCCAGGCCCTCGATCAGGGCGGCGGTGTAGATGGCCTGCTTCCAGTAGGGGGTTTCCTGCTGGGCCTGGTCACTGGGCAGGCTCAGGGTCTTGCCCAGGGCCAGGCCGAGGGCCAGGTTGATCACCAGGTCGAAGCCCAGCACCCGCACGATGGCGTCTTCCACCGAGCGGATCTTGCCGGGCGCGGCATAGTAGGGCGAGGCGGCCCAGCTGATCACCTGGGCCGCCAGGGCCGGATCGGTCTCCACCACGTTGGCCAGGTCGTCCACCGTGGCGTCGGGGTCGACCCGCAGCTTGATGACCTTTTCCGCCGTCTTGGACAGCGGCGGGATCTCCAGCGTCTCCTCCAGGCGCTGGCGGATGCGCCGCGCGGTGAAGGCGGTGGCGGCATGCAGGATCTCCGCCTCGTCGCGCTCCGGTTGCCGCAGATTCGGCTGGATACCGGCCGCCGGGATGCCGAAGCTGCCCGCGGTGGCCTGATTCAGCAGACGGCGATAGTCAGATGTTTCCACCTCCAGCAGCAGCGAGCGCTCACCGGATTCCAACAGCAGGTGCGGCGCCTCCAGTAGTCGCTCGTCATACAGGCAGGGGGAATTGGTCAGCGACGGCAGCCCCGGCAGGACATCCAGTTCGTAGCGCTCCAGGGTACGCATCAGCCGCTCCGGCGCCACCACCGTCAGTTGCCGCCCGGTGAATTCCACCAGCCGGCGCAGGTCCAGCAGCTGATCCTCGGGTAGGAGCACCAGCAACATGCCGACGCTGTCGCTCAGGAGCACCGTGTGTACCCGATTCCCTTGCGGCAGGCGCGTCGTCGCCGGGACCGGCCGATAGGCCAGGTTCAACTGGGCGAGCAACTGCTGGATCGAAGGGGGAACCTCGGGGAGGGGTGAAGCGAGCGCTACATCGGTCATGGCATTTTCTTCCTCACGTACGCTCTGGAGTATAACCATTCGGCTCCGTAGGTAGCGTCGTCTGTATAAGCTTTGTCAAACCTGGCCGTATTGCTGGCCATGGCGCAACCAGCGCTCCAGCAGCGGACCGGCATGACTGGGCCAGCGGGCCAGCAACTCCTGGGCGGCATCGCGCACCGCCGGCAGCCAATGGGCGTCGCGCATCAGATCGGCCACCTTGAACTGCAGCAGGCCGGTCTGACGGGTCCCCAGCATCTCGCCCGGACCGCGCAACTCCAGGTCCTTCTCGGCGATGATGAAGCCGTCGTTGGTCTCGCGCATGATAGCCAGCCGCTCACGACCGATCTGCGACAGCGGCGGATGGAACAGCAGCACGCAGTGGCTGACGGCGCTGCCCCGCCCGACCCGGCCGCGCAGCTGGTGCAACTGGGCCAGACCCAGGCGTTCGGGATTCTCGATGATCATCAAGCTGGCGTTGGGCACGTCCACCCCCACCTCGATCACCGTGGTGGCCACCAGCAATTGCAGGTTGCCGGCCTTGAACTCGGCCATCACCGCGGCCTTTTCCGCCGGCTTCATGCGCCCGTGGATCAGGCCGACGTGCAATTCGGCCAGGGCCAGCTGCAATTCCTCGTAGGTGGTCTCGGCCGCCTGGCAGGTGAGTTCCTCGGATTCCTCGATCAGGGTGCAGACCCAGTAGGCCTGGCGCCCTTCGTGGCAGGCGGCGCGCACCCGCTCCACCACCTCCTCGCGACGGCTGTCGGTGACACTCACGGTATTGACCGGCGTCCGTCCCGGCGGCAGTTCGTCGAGCACCGAGGTGTCCAGATCGGCATAGGCGCTCATGGCCAGGGTACGCGGGATGGGGGTGGCGGTCATGATCAGCTGGTGCGGCGCCAGGCGGCCGTCGACGCCCTTCTGGCGCAGCGCCAGGCGCTGCTGCACGCCGAAGCGGTGCTGTTCGTCGATCACCACCAGCGCCAGGCGGGCGAAACGCACCTCGTCCTGGAACAGCGCATGGGTGCCCACCACCATGGGCGCCCCGGCGGCGATGCGCTCCAGGGAGCTGGCGCGGGCCTTGCCCTTGAGCTTGCCGGCCAGCCAGGCCACCTCGATGTCCAGGGCGGCGAACCAGCGCTGGAAGTTGAGGAAGTGCTGCTCGGCGAGGATCTCGGTGGGCGCCATCAGCGCCACCTGATAGCCGGCCTCGATGGCCTGCAGGGCGGCCAGGGCGGCGACCACCGTCTTGCCGGCGCCGACGTCGCCCTGCACCAGCCGCAGCATGGGCTCGGGCTGGGCCAGGTCATGGGCGATCTCGCGCCCGACGCGCTGCTGGGCACCGGTGGGGGTGAAGCCAAGGTTGTCCAGGTACACCTGTGGCAGCCGGCGGGCGGCCGGCAAGGGCACCGCCCGCTGGGCGCGCAGGGTCTCGCGCAGCCGCTGCAGGGACAGCTGGTGGGTCAGCAATTCTTCGAAGACCAGCCGCTCCTGGGCCCAGTGCCGGCCCTCGGCCAACTCATCCAGGTCCGCATCCGACGGCGGCCGGTGCAGATAGCGCAGGGCATCGGCCAAGGGCCCCAGGCGATAGTGCGCGGCCATCTCCGGTGGCAGCCAGTCGGGCAGGGATTCGGGGCCGAGTCGCTCCAGCGTCTGGGCACTGAGCTGGCGCAGGCGCAGCTGGGTGAGGCCTTCGGTGGTCGGGTAGATGGGCGTCAGCGTCTGCTCGACCGGCGCCGGGGCGTTCTCGTCCTGGGCGCGGTATTCGGGGTGGTAGATCTCCAGGCCCGAGGCGCCGGGGCGCACCTCGCCATAGCAGCGCAGCAGGGTGCCGCGCTTGAGGCCGTCCTTTTGCGCCTGACTGAAGTGGAAGAATCTCAGTGACAGGGTGCCGCTGCCGTCCTGCAGGCGCACCAGCAGGCTGCGCCGGCGCCCCATGAGCACCTCGGCGGAGGCGACCATGCCCTCCACCACGGCGTCCTGACCGGGTCGCAGGGCGCCGATGGGCACGATGCGGGTGCGATCCTGGTAGCGCAGCGGCAGGTGGAAGAGCACGTCCTGCAGGGTTTCCAGGCCGACCCGCGCGAGTTTCTCCTGCAGGGCGGCGCCGACCCCCTTGAGGGCGGTGACCGGCGTCGCGGCCAGTTCACTCATGCCGGCTGCACGACGCCCTTGGCTTCAGGCCGCGCCACCGAGCACAGACGGACCGAGTCGGCCAGCACCTCGATGGCCTTGGGCCGCGGAAAGCTGGCGCGCCAGGCGATGGCCACGGTGCGATAGGGCACCGGCCGCTCGAAGGGGCGCACCTCGATGATTCCCGGCGCATAGTGGTGACTCTCCACCGCCGAGAACGGCAGCACCGAGACGCCCAGGCCGGAGGCCACCATGTGGCGGATGGTTTCCAGCGAAGAGGATTCCACCGTGGAATTCTTGTTTTCCTCGTGCTTGCGCACGGTCGGACAGGCTTCCAGGACCTGGTCGCGGAAGCAGTGGCCTTCGCCCAGCAGCAGCAGGCTCTTGTCGCTGAGCTGGTTTTGCGGAATGGCCTTGAGCTTGGTCCAGGGGTGCCGCGCCGGCATCATCACATAGAAGGGTTCGTCGTACAGCGGCAGGGTCAGGACGTCCGGCTCGTTGAACGGCAGGGCGAGGATGACGGCATCCAGTTCACCGGTGCGCAACTTGTCGCGCAGCAGGTGGGTGAAGTTTTCCTCGATGTACAGCGGCATCTCCGGCGCCACCCGGTTGAGCTGCGGGATGAGGTGCGGAAAGAGATAGGGCCCGATGGTATAGATGGCACCGATCTTCAGCGGCGCGGTGAGCTGGTTCTTGCCGGCCTGGGCCAGTTCGCGGATGCCCTGGGCCTGCTCCAGCACCTTTTGCGCCTGGGCGACGATGCCCTCGCCGGTGGGGGTCAGGCGCACGGCACTCTTGCTGCGCTCGAAGATCAGAATGCCCAGCTCGTCCTCGAGCTTCTTGACGCCGACCGACAGCGTCGGCTGGCTGACGTGGCAACGCTCGGCAGCTCGGCCAAAGTGCTGTTCCTGGGCGAGCGTGACGATATAGCGCAGTTCAGTCAGGGTCATAGTCAAATTCCATGGGGTGCCGGCCAATCTTAGCGGCTGTCTCTATCAACGGCCAAGCGCGACGGGCAGCAGCCTGCGCTCTCGGGTTGGACCACGGCCGGGCGCAGGCTACCCTGGCCGTCTGTCCCGGCCTTTGCAGAAGGAAACACCGATGAGCACCATCCTGATCGCCGGTTGCGGCGATGTCGGCAGCCGTCTCGGCCTGCAACTGGTCGCCCAGGGCCACCGGGTCTTCGGCCTCAGACGCACTGTCGCCGCCCTCCCCGCCAAATTGCTGCCGGTCGCGGGCGATCTCGCCGAGGCCACGCCGCCGGCCGCCTGGCCGCGCGAACCCCTCGACCAGGTGGTCTATGCCACCGCCGCGACCCACCATGACGAAGCCGGCTATCGCGCCGCCTATGTCGAGGGCCTGCGCCACCTGCTCGGCTGGCTGGCCGCCTGCGACCAGCGTCCGCAGCGCCTGCTGTTCGTCTCCAGCAGCGGCGTCTATGCCCAGGGCGATGGCGCCTGGGTCGACGAAACCGCTCCCGCCGAACCCGAGCGCTTTTCCGGGCGCATCCTGCGCGAGGCGGAAGACCTGGCGCTGGGCAGTGGCCTGCCCGCCAGCGTGGTCCGCCTGACCGGCATCTACGGCCCGGGCCGCGAGGCGCTGCTGCGCCAGGTGCGCGAGGGCTCCCGGGTGACCCGCGAGCTGCCGCTGTATGGCAATCGCATCCATGTCGAGGACGCCGCCGGCCTGCTGGCGCTGCTGCTGCAGCGGGATCGCGAAGGCGTCGCGCTGGACGCCTTCTATCTGGGCGTGGACGACGATCCGGCGCCGCTGGATGAGGTGGTGGACTGGCTGCGGGCGCGCCTGGGCATCACCTTCTGGTCCGACGAGGCCCAGCTGCGCCGCGCCGGCAGCAAGAGGTGCAGCAACGCCCGCGCCCGGGCCCTGGGCTGGACGCCCCGCTACCCCAGCTATCGCGAAGGCTACGCGGCGATTCTCGACCGCTGAAAGGAAAGAGCCCGGCACAGGGCCGGGCTCCGTTCTCCGCTAGCCAGCCACTCAGTCGCGCAGGGCTTCACCGCGGGTGGCCTGAGGACGTTCCTCGACCTTGGCGGTGCTCTTCAGGTGCGGCAGGGCTGCCCAGTAGGCGGCGCCCTTCTCGGCGTCGTAGAGACCTTCCCACTTGGCGATGACCAGCGCGGCCAGGGCGTTGCCGATCACGTTCAGGGCAGTGCGCGCCATGTCCATGATGCGATCCACACCGGCGATGAAGGCCAGGCCTTCCAGCGGAATGCCGACGCTGCCCAGGGTGGCCAGGAGCACCACGAAGGAGACGCCCGGCACGCCGGCGATGCCCTTGGAGGTGACCATCAGGGTCAGCACCAGCAGCAGCTGCTGGCTCAGCGACAGGTCGATGCCATAGAGCTGGGCGATGAACAGCGCCGCGATGCTCTGGTAGAGGGTGGAGCCGTCCAGGTTGAAGGAATAGCCGGTGGGCACCACGAAGCTGGTGATGGACTTGGGCGCGCCATAGGCCTCCATCTTCTCGATGATGCGCGGCAGCACGGTTTCCGAGCTGGCGGTGGAATAGGCCAGGATCAGCTCGTCCTTGAGGATGCGGATGATGCGGAAGATCGAGAAGCCGAACAGCTTGGCCACCAGGCCCAGCACGCCGAGGGCGAAGAAGCCGATGGCGACGTAGACCAGCACCACCAGCTTGGCCAGCGGCAGCAGGGAGGCGAAGCCGAAGTTGGCCACGGTCACCGCGATCAGCGCGAAGACGCCGATGGGGGCGTAGTTCATGATCATGTGGGTGACCTTGAACATGGCTTCGGAGATGCCCTGGAAGACCCGCACCACCGGCTCGCGGGTGGCTTCCGGCAGGGCGCCCAGGCCCAGGCCGAACATCACCGCGAAGAAGATGATCGGCAGCATCTCGCCACGGGCGACGGCGGCGAAGACGTTGGACGGGATCAGGTTGAGGATGGTCGCGATGAAGGCGTGGTCATGCTGCACTTCCGCGGTGGTCTTCTGGTACTGGGAGATGTCGGTGGTACCCAGGGTGCTCATGTCGATGCCGGCACCGGGCTGCACGCTGTCGGCGAAGAACAGGCCGACGACGATGGCCAGGGTGGTGACGATCTCGAAGTAGAGGATGGTCTTGAGACCGATGCGACCGAGCTTCTTGGAATCGCCGACGCCGGCGATGCCGACCACCAGGGTGGCGATGACGATGGGCACCACGATCATCTTGATCAGCCGGATGAAGATGTCGCCGGCCGGCTTGAGGACGTTCGAGATCCACCAGGCCTTCTCGGCGCTGAAGTGGTTGAGCAGTGCGCCGACGGCGATCCCCAGCACGAGGCCGATAAGGATCTGCCACGCGAGGCTGAGCTTGGGCTTGGTCATGTACCGACACCTTTGTTCTATTTGGATGGAGTTCGGGACGAACGTCACCGTGCCGGGTCGTGATGCGCGAAGCGCATGCAACGCCAACGAGAGGGTGCGTTCAGGCTGCGGAAACGGTGCTCGAAAAGGACTGGGAGCACCAAGGCGTCACACTTTTGCCAGAGGGTAACGGGGTATGTCTAATGCCGCTGTCGCCTGCCCTATGCCGATCCGGCATGAGGTGTCCCGAAAGGGCCGCGCAGCATACAGGCACTGGCGCCTTGCGCGCCAGGCATACGGAGGCGCCGCTCATCGCGGCGCCTTAGAACCTGTTCAAAGGCTCGCGAGCTAGAGCCAAACAAGGCGAAAAGATCTGAGGAAGCGGAGTTTACGAATGGTAAATGAGCATTCCGAAGGTCTTTTCAACGCCGTTTGGCCGACGCGCAGCAGACTTTGAGCAGGTTCTCAGGCCGCTCAGCCGTTGAAGGTGGCCGGATCCGGCCCCAGACGCTTGTCCTGGTTCAGCCCGGCAATCTGCCGCATGTCCTCCTCGTCCAGGGCGAAGTCGAAGATCTGCATGTTCTCTTCGATGCGCTTGGGCGTCTTGGATTTGGGGAAGATGATGTTGCCGAGCTGGATATGCCAGCGCAGCACCACCTGGGCCGGCGTCTTGCCGTGCTTGGCCGCCAGTTGCTGCAGCACCGGGCTGCCCAGCAGCTCGCCACCTTGGGCCAGCGGACTCCAGGCTTCGGTGGCGATGCCCTTGTAGGTGTTGAAGTCGCGCAGCTCCTGCTGCTGCAGCAGCGGATGGCACTCGATCTGGTTGACCACCGGCACCACGCCGGTCTCGGTCAGCAGGGTCTCGATGTCGGCCTGGCGGAAGTTGGACACGCCGATGGACTTCACCCGGCCCTGGTTGCGCAATTCGATCAGCGCCTTCCAGCTGTCGAGGAACAGGCCCTTTTCCGGCAGCGGCCAGTGGATCAGGTAGAGGTCGACATGCTCCAGGCCCAGCTTGGCCAGGCTGGTGTCGAAGGCGCGCAGGGCGCTGTCGTAGCCCTGGTCGGCATTCCACAGCTTGGTGGTGATGAACAGCTCGTCACGCGGCAGACCAGCCTGAGCGATGGCCTGGCCGACGCCCTCTTCGTTGCCGTAGATGGCGGCGGTGTCGATATGTCGGTAGCCGAGTTCCAGGGCGGTCTTGACCACCTGGGCGGTCTCTTCGGCCGGGGTCTGCCAGACCCCCAGGCCGAATTGCGGAATGTGGTGACCGTCGTTGAGCTGAAGACGGGTGATCGCGGACATGCGTCGCTCCTCTGAGATTGATGACTGTCAGAGGTGTGACTGATGGCGGTGGCCTTTTGCTCCCGATCAGTCCAGTCGCACGGCTTCGGGAACGCTGTAGCTTTCGACCCAGCCCAGCAGGGTACGGCCGTCCTGCTGCACCTCGATGCGCTTCCAGCGCTGGAAGGAACGGGTCTCGATCACCCGCACCTGGGTGTCGCCGTCCAGCCGCGTCAGGGTGTTGCGCGCGCGTTCGCGGCTGCGGTCGTAGACGAAGGGCCACTTGAGCACATCGACCGGGCCGCGCAGCATCCAGCCCTGTCCTTCCTCGGCGAAGCGAAAGGACACGCCACCTTCGGCACGAGCCGGGTTGCTGCCCAGCAGCAGCACGGAGGCCATGAGCAGGAAGGGAAGGATACGGCGAAGGGTCGAACGGACATTCGGGGTCATGCTGGCCTCGTCTGTGGCACCAAAAAAAACAGCGCCCGGGGCGGACGCTGCGGAGGTAGACCCTCTGGTGCGCCAAACGACTGCACGGCTTGCCCGAGAAATGCCAAATGGCCAGCAGTCTCGGGCAAAATCCTTAGTGCAATAGCTAGGCCGCGCTGAACAGCTTGTGCGGGTCGATGACGAATTTCTTCGGGACGCCCGAATCGAATTCGCTGTAGCCGCGGGGGGCCTCGTCCAGGGTGATCACCTGCACGCCGACGATGTCGGCGATCTTGATGCGATCCCACATGATCGCCTGCATCAGCTGGCGGTTGTACTTCATCACCGGGGTCTGGCCGGTGTGGAAGCTGTGGGACTTTGCCCAGCCCAGACCGAAGCGGATGCTCAGGGCACCCTGCTTGGCGGCGGCGTCCACGGCACCCGGATCGTCGGTGACGTAGAGGCCGGGAATGCCGATCTTGCCGGCCACCCGCACGATGCCCATCAGCGAGTTCAGCACGGTGGCCGGGGCCTCGCTCTTGGCGCCTTCATGACCATGGCCACGGGCTTCGAAGCCGACGGCGTCGACCGCGCAATCGACTTCCGGCGTGCCCAGCAGCGCGGCGATCTGCTCGTGCAGCGGCGTGTCCTGGGACAGGTCGGCGATCTCGAAGCCCTGGGCCTTGGCATGGGCCAGGCGTACCGGATTGACGTCGCCGACGATGACCACGGCGGCGCCCAGCAGGCGCGCCGAGGCGGCCGCTGCCAGACCGACCGGGCCGGCGCCGGCGACATAGACGCTGGTGCCCGGACCGACGCCGGCGGTGACGGCGCCGTGGTAGCCGGTGGGCAGGATGTCGGACAGGCAGGTCAGGTCACGGATCTTTTCCATGGCCGCGTCGCGATTCGGCAGCTTGAGCAGGTTGAAGTCGGCATAGGGGACCAGCACGTATTCGGCCTGGCCACCGACCCAGCCGCCCATGTCGACGTAGCCGTAGGCACCGCCGGCACGCGAGGGATTGACGGTCAGGCAGACGCCAGTGTCCTGCTCCTTGCAGGTGCGGCAGCGACCGCAGGCGACGTTGAAGGGCACCGAGACCAGGTCGCCGACCTTGAGGGTCTCGACGTCGCGACCCGCTTCGATGACCTCGCCGGTGATCTCGTGGCCGAGTACCAGGCCTTCGGGGGCAGTGGTCCGGCCGCGCACCATGTGCTGATCGGAACCACAGATGTTGGTGGAGACCACGCGCAGGATGACGCCGTGGTCGATACGCTTGCCCTGCGGGGTTTCCATCTTCGGGTAGGGGATGGTCTGCACCTCGACCTTGCCCGCGCCCAGATAGACGACGCCACGATTACCGGACATGTTGCACCTCGCTCTTATTGTTGGACTGGCTCTGGGCTTTGTCTGAAAAGTGCCTGCGCCTCGGCGATGCGGCGTCAAAAATCAGCTCGGAATGCTCATTTACCGGTCGTAAACTCCGCTTCCTCGCCGATTTTTTCCTTGCCTCACCTTCGCTCGGCGACTTTTCAAACAAGCCTTAGCGGTTCGAGCCTAGTCCTCGCGAAGCGCGGCGTCTGTGGGGATGGCGTTTTTGGTGATGCCGAGGTCGTCCCTGCGGGTCGGCCTGGCCAACCCGGTCACGCCGCCGCGGCGGGCGGCGCGACCGGCCGGGATCAGGCGGGGGCCAGGGCGGCGGCGCGGCGCTCGCGGCTGAGCAGGTAGCAGCCGATGCCCACGCCGAGCAGGGCCAGGCCCATGACGTACCAGGCCGGGCCCAGCGGATGCTGCTTGAGCATCAGGGTAACGACCATGGGGGTCAGGCCGCCGAAGATGGCGTAGGCCACGTTGTAGGAGAAGGACAGCCCCGAGAAGCGCACCTTGGGCGGGAAGGCCAGCACCATCACCCGCGGCACGCCGCCGATGACGCCGACCGCCGCGCCAGCCAGGGCATAGAGCGGGAACAGCCATTCCGGATGGACCTTCAGACCGGCATAGAGCGCCCAGCTGGCCACCGCCAAGAGCAGACCGCCGCCGATGAACACCGGACCGCTGCCGAAGCGATCGGACAGGGCGCCGGAAACGATGCAGCCCAGGGTCAGAAAGACGATGGCCAGGCTGTTAGCCTTGAGCGCCAGGGCGGCGGAGAAGCCGTACTGGGTCTGCAGCAGGGTCGGGGTCATGAGGATGACCACCACGATGCCGGCGGTGAGCATCCAGGTCAGCAGCATGGACAGGATCACGCTGCTGCGGTGGTCGCGCAACACGGCCTTGAGCGGCACTTCCTCGGCCAGCGACTTGTGGATCGCCAGTTCGGCGAACACCGGCGTCTCGTGCAGCCAGCGGCGCAGATAGACCGAAAACAGGCCGAAGACCCCGCCGATCAGGAAGGGAAAGCGCCAGGCGTAGTCGGCCACTTCCAGCGGGGTGAAGACGGTGTTGATCAGGGTCGCCATCAGCGAGCCGAGCAGGATGCCGAAGGTGAGACCGGCGGTCAGGGTGCCGCAGGCATAGCCGACGTGCTTGCCGGGGACGTGTTCGGAGACGAACACCCAGGCGCCGGGTACCTCGCCGCCGATGGCCGCGCCCTGGATGATGCGCAGCACCAGCAGCAGGATCGGCGCGGCCACGCCGATCTGGGCGTAGGTGGGCATCAGGCCCATGCCCAGGGTCGGCAGGGCCATCATGAAGATGCTCAGGGTGAACATCTTCTTGCGCCCGAGCAGGTCACCGAAGTGGGCCATGATGATGCCGCCCAGCGGACGCGCCAGGTAACCCGCGGCGAAGATGCCGAAGGTCTGCATCTGCCGCAGCCAGTCGGGCATGTCGGCGGGAAAGAACAGCTTCCCCACCACCGCGGCGAAGAAGACGAAGATGACGAAGTCGTAGAACTCCAGCGCACCGCCCAGGGCGGACAGCGAGAGGGTCTTGTAGTCGTTGCGGCCCAGAGGGCGCGACGTGAGCGGCGCAGAGGCGGATTGCAGTTTCATCGAGGATCCCGGACAAGAGAGGAGCGCAAAGGAAATTCGGCCTCTGGCATCCCTCCGGGTGTAGCGGACAAGACGCGGCCCCGAGTGACCGTCCGCCTGGAGCGGCTGGCAGGGATCGGGCGGGTCGCCGGATGGGCGCCGGACCTGCACTGCGCCGCCTGCGCTCTTGTGGAGCACGGCAGCAGCAGGTCTACCGATCATTACCTGATCATCGGACGTGCAGGGCCCTCTGGATTGCCTGGCCGTGCACGGTCTCCACGATAGCAAATCTGCAAGGAATTTCCGCTATTCATTCAGTGCCCATTCAGGGCCCATCTGCCGAGCTATGGCTGTTCCATCCTGGTGCAAAAGCGGTCGAGCCGCCCTGCCCCAGGCGTTATACTGTAGCCCCCTAACGATCTCCGCCGAGAGATTGGCAGCATTCTTGCGTGCAGATGCTGAACGTTACCTACCTATCCGGGCTCCCGAGGGCCCTGTCATGATCGAAGAGCTCGAACAAGAAGATCCCATCCCCCAGGGCGACCTGGCCATGCAGATCACTGCGCTGCCCCGCGAGACCAATGGCTTCGGCGACATCTACGGCGGCTGGCTGGTGGCCCAGATGGACCTGGCCGGCAGCGCCATGGCCAGTCGCCTGGCCGCCGGGCGCGTGGCCACCGTGGCCATCGACCGCATGGCCTTCATGACGCCGGTGCCCGTGGGCGCACAGCTCTCCTTCTATACCAACACCCTGGAGGTGGGCCGCAGCTCCATCCAGATCCTCATCGAGGTCTGGAGCGACGATCCGCTGTCCAGCGAGTGGAGCAAGGTGACCGAGG
This sequence comes from Pseudomonas sp. PGPPP4, assembly GCF_002256045.1. Classification (NCBI taxonomy): domain Bacteria; kingdom Pseudomonadati; phylum Pseudomonadota; class Gammaproteobacteria; order Pseudomonadales; family Pseudomonadaceae; genus Pseudomonas; species Pseudomonas sp. PGPPP4. The sequence goes on along the minus strand of NZ_NKID01000003.1, from coordinate 376,576 downwards.
CGGTATTCGTCTTCGTGGCCATCGATGGCAGCGGCCGCACCCGCCCCCTGCCCGCGCGGCGCTAGCACCCGCCGGCCTTGCCGCTAGGGCTCCCGGGCCAGCGGCGCCTCGCGCACCTGGGTCGGCCGTCCGTGGCGGATGCCTTCGACCTGCTCCAGCGCCTGCCGGACCTCGGCGGCGGTGGCCAGCAGCCGATAGTCGAGAGTGAAGTCGCGCGTGCCGCCGGCCTCGATGCGCGGCACCAGCCCCAGGGCCCGCTGCTGGCTGCGGTTGTAGGAAAAGCTGGTGCCCGGCTCCAGGCCGGTGACATAGCCCTGGGCCTTGGCATCGGTGTTCTTCCACAGGGTGAAGACCGGCAATTCCCGCACATTGAAGGCCAGCGCCACGCCCTGGTGGGCACTGCGATCGTGCAGTACCGCGAGGCTGCGCCCTTGATCGTCGCCCCAGGGATAGAGGTTGTAGACCGTCTCGCCATAGCCCGGCGTGGGCGCGCGATAGGTCTGCCACTCCGCCAGCTCCTGGCGCGCCCGCGCATCGAAGGGTGACACCTCCCGCACCGGCGCGGCGAACCGGGCGCCTTCACCGAGCAGCGGCGGCCCGAAATTGCTGTGATAGAGCACCTGGTACTCGGCGGCGTGCGCCCCCTGGTTGGTCAGGCGATCGTGCAGGGTGAAGCCGGTGGCCCCGGCGTGGGTGACCAGTTCGGTGTCGATGCGAAAGTTGGCCTGCTTGAAGGCCTCCTCGTGCAGCACGCCCTTGAGGCTGATGCGGTGCGGCGGCTGTTCGTCGATGGTCAGCACCACCTGGCTGGCCGGCAGGTAGCTGGCCCGACCGTGCAGGGTCAGCAGTTGCCCCTGGTCCATTCCGGGGTGGCCGACCCACTCGAAGCCGGCGCGCGCCACCAGTTCGTTGAAGCCTTCCAACCAGCCCAGGCCATTGCGGCTCTCCAGGTTGACGAAGGCCGGATTGACCACCTCGCGCACCGGCGAATCCCAGCCCAGTCGCAGGGTGCCGGCCTGGGCGCGCAGGACGTTCATGCCGCGGGTCGCCACCACGGTGAGTTGCAGGGCGCCGGTGTCGATCTCGATCAGCACCGAGCCTTCCTGGCGCCCGCCACTCAGGCGGTGCACGCCGACGGCAAAGGCCAGGCCATCGCGCAGGCCCAGGCGATCGCTGCTGATGCTCCAGTTCTGCACCGGCTTGTCGGGGGCGATGAGGGTGTATTCCCAGGCCGAGGCGCTGGCGCTGACAAGGAACAGGAGACAGCCGGACAGCAGACGAGCATGAATCATGGAGTCCCCTTGGCGGCGCGATCGCCTTGAGTCTAGACCAGCCTTCGCCCGGCTGCAGGCCTCGTTCCAGACCCTGAAAAGGCGCGAGACCGGCGATTCCCGTATAGGTTTGTTCAAGGAAATCAAAGGAATGGGTAAAGACAACCTTTACCATTCAAACGACCGTTCGGTACTTGCCAGGGCAGCGATTTTTGCCGAGGATCGGCTCGTCTCTACCACGGAGTGGACTCCATGAAACCTTCAGCCCTGTTCTTGTTGCTTGCCCTGCGGGCGTTGCCCCGGCGTATGCGGGCAATACCGAAGCCGGACTCGGCGGCGCCGTGGGTGGCGTACTCGGTACCCTGGTCGGCCAGCAGGTCGGCGGCAGCACCGGTGCGGCCATCGGTGCCGGCGTCGGCGGTGCAGCAGGTGGTGTACTGGGCGCTGACCGGCGCAATCGTACCGAGGCCGCCATCGGCGGTGGCCTGGGCGCGGCGGGCGGCAACGTGATCGGCAATAGAGTCGGTGGTAGCACCGGCGGTCTGGTCGGCGCGGCCCTGGGGGGCGGTGCCGGCGGTGCCCTGGGCAACAACCTCGGCGACAGCGGTCGCGACGACCGCGGCTATCGGGGCTATCGCGACCACCCCGGCAAGGGCTGGAAGCACGCCAAGCACCGACACAAGCACTGGGATCGGTAATGAAAAACGCCCGGCTATGCCGGGCGTTTTCCTGTGCGCTCGAGCCTACTGACCGAGGTCGCGCAGGCGCTTGCCCTGCATCAGGTTGCGTTCGATGCGCTCCAGGGTGACGCCCTTGGTCTCCGGTACCAGCAGGAACACCAGGAAGATGAACACCACGTTCAGACCGGCATAGATCCAGAAGGTGGTGCCCTGCCCCAGGGTGCCCAGCATGGTCAGGAAGGTGGCGCCGACGATCATGTTGGCGATCCAGTTGGTGAAGGTGGAGCAGCCGATACCGAAGTCGCGGCCCTTGAGCGGCTGGACTTCCGAGCACAGGGTCCAGATCAGCGGACCGGCCGACATGGCGAAGCCGACGATGAAGATCAGCAGCATGACCACGGTAAAGGTCTGCTGGCCGTGGCTCAGGTTGCCCATGCCGAGCATGGTGCCGACCACGCCCAGGCCTACGGCCATGACCACGAAGCCGGTATAGAGGATGGGTTTGCGGCCCCACTTGTCGACCAGGAAGATGGCGATGAAGGTGGCCAGCACGTTGGTCAGACCGACCGCGGCGGTAAACCACATCTGGGCGGCGGTGTCGTAGCCCATGCCTTCGAAGATGCGCGGCGCGTAGTACATCACCACGTTCATGCCGGTGAATTGCTGCACCACCTGCAAGAGCACGCCCAGGCCCACCGAGCGGCGGAAGTTGGCGTTCTCCTTGAACAGCGACCAGCCCTTCTGCGGCACCTTGAGCTGCTCTTCGATCTCGGCGACTTCCTGCTGGATGACCTTTTCGTCACCGCGCAGCTTGTGCAGGACCTTGATGGCCTCCTGCTTGCGCCCGGCCATGATCAGCCAGCGCGGACTGTCCGGCAGGGCGAAGACGCCGATCAGGAACAGCACCCCGGGGATGGCGATGATGCCGAGCATCCAGCGCCAGGCCTCGTAGTAGCTGAAGGCGGTGTTGGACAGGAAGGCGATCAGGATGCCGGCGGTGATCATCAGCTGGTACAGCGAGATCATCGAGCCGCGGATGTTTTCCGGGGCGACCTCGGCCAGGTACAGCGGCGCGGTGAAGGAGGCGATGCCGATGGCCAGGCCGAGCAGAAAGCGGGCAAAGATCAGCATGGTCGGCGAGGTGGCCAGGCCACAGAGGATCGAGCCGATGACGAACAGGATGGCGCCCAGCATCAGGGACTTCTTGCGCCCCAGCTTGGCCGACAGCGAACCGGCGCCCAGCGCGCCCAGGGCGGCGCCGGCCATCATGCTGGAGACGATCCACTCGATCACCTGATCGGAGATCTGGAATTCCTGCTGGATGAATTTGGTGGCGCCTGAGATGACGCCGATGTCGAGGCCGAACATGAGGCCGGCCAGGGCGGCCATCAGGCAGGCGAAGATCGCCTTGGGCTGCGCCTTTTCGGTGACGTGACCGTCGGCGTGGGTAGTGGTGTTGCTCATGACTGAGGCTCCTCGCTCGCCTTGTGGGCGATCTTGTTGTCGCGGGTCGTTCCGTATCCGTTTGTTACAGACCTGTCCAACGACCCTTGGTTCGGCCGATGAGAAGCCCCTACCAGAGCCGCGCGGGCTGGGCGTTCACATAGGTGGCATAGAGCGAACCGCCGCCGGTGATGAACAGGCGATTGCCCTTGAGGCCGCCGAATTCGACGTTGGAGACGGTTTCCGGCAGGTGCAGGGTGGCCAGCGGCTGACCGCCCGGCGTAAAGACCCGCACGCTGTTCTGCTCGGCCGAGCCGGCCCAGCTGCACCAGAGGTTGCCGTCGCTGTCGACGCGGAAGCCGTCGATCACGCCCTGCTCCTTGGCGTCGATCAGCACCTCGCCGCCGCCGAGGGTGCCGTCGTCCTTCACGGTGAACGCCCTGAGGTGATTGGGCTTGCCGGGATTGCCGCCGCCGGCGGTGTCGCTGATGTAGAGGCGCTTGCCGTCGGGCGCGAAGGCCAGGCCATTGGGGCGGCCGAAGTCGCCCACCGCCACCGTGGCCTTGCCCTGGGGGTCGATGCGATAGACGTTGGTGGGCAGCTCGAAGTCGGCCTTGTGGCCCTCGTAGGCGCCGAGGATGCCGTAGCCCGGATCGGTGAACCAGATGGCGCCGTCAGCGCCGACCACCACGTCGTTGGGCGCGTTCAGCGGCTTGCCGTCGAAGCGGTCGAGCAGCACCGTGACGCTGCCGTTCAACTCGCGGCGGGTCACGCGGCGGCTGTCGTGCTCGCAGCTGATCAGCCGACCCTCGCGATCGCGGGTGTGACCGTTGGCGTTGTGGGACTGGTCGTCATAGACGCTGACATGGCCGTCGTCGGCGCTCCAGCGCATCACCCGGGCATTGGGGATGTCGCTGAACAGCAGGCAGCGCCAGTCGGCCATCCACACCGGGCCTTCGGTCCAGAGACCGCCGGACCACAGTCGTTCGACGAAGGCGTTGCCCAGGCGACCCTTGAAGGCCGGGTCGTGGATCTCCCAGGCCGGATCGGGCATGACGATGGGCGGCTTGCCCTCCCAGTTGCGGGTGAGGCCGAACTTGTCGTCGGCCAGGGCGCGACTGGCGACCAAACCGGCCGAGGCGGCCAGGGACACGCCAAGAAAGGTGCGACGGGCGAGTGGCATGGGGAGACTCCTTTGTTGTCGTTATGGGTCCGGCATGGCCGGCGGCAGAGCGCCTCCGCAACCAGGACGGAAGGCGCTCCATTAGTCGCCCTTATTCGGGCAGACGTTCCACCTTGCCCACCACCAGGCCGTAGCAGAGGGCGCCGATCAGCGCGGTCACGCCGATGAAGGCAATGGCCGGGGCGAAGCTGCCGTCCTTGACCAGGAAGCCGATGACGATGGGCACGCAGATGGCCGAGAGATTGCCGATGAAGTTGAACATCCCGCCGGTGAGACCGATCAGCCGCTCCGGCGCCATGGCCGAGACCATCGACCAGGTGATGGAGGCCAGGCCGTTGCCAAAGAAGGCCAGCGCCAGGCAGGCGATGATCAGCGCGGGCGAATCGACGAAGTTGGCGCCGACGATGCTGGTGGAGATCAAGAGGCCGCCAATGATCGGCAGCTTGCGCGCCAGGCCCACGGAGGCGCCGCGACGGATCAGCCAGTCCGACAGCAGGCCCGAGCAGATCACGCCGAGAAAGGCGGCGAGGAACGGCAGCGAGGCGAGGAAGCCGGCCTTGATGAAGTCCATGCCGCGGTATTTCACCAGGTAGGTGGGGAACCAGGTCAGGAAGAACCAGAGGGTGGAATTGAGGCAGAACTGGCCGATGTAGATGCCCCAGAGCTTGCGCTTGTTGAGCACGCTCCAGAGGTCACGCCACCGGAAGGCGGCGCGGCTGCGATTCTTCTGTTCCAGATCGACCAGGCCACCGCCCTCCTGGATCAGCGCGACCTCGGCGGCATTGGCACCGCGGAAATCCTTGGGTTCGCGATAGACCAGGTACCAGATGGCCGCCCAGAGGATGCCGACGCCGCCGGTGACGACAAAGACCATGTGCCAGCCGAAGGTCTGCTGCAGGTAGATCAGCACCGGGGTGAGAAAGGCCAGGCCGACGAACTGGCCGGAGGTGTAGAAGCCGATGGCGGTGGCCCGCTCGCGCTCGGGAAACCAGGTGGTGACCACCCGGTTGTTGATCGGATAGGCCGGCGCCTCCAGGGCCCCCACGGCGAGGCGCAGGATGATCAGGCCGATAAAGCTGCCGACGAAGCCCAGACCGATGGTGGCCAGCGACCAGAGCGCGATGGCCACCGGATAGAGGATGCGCGGGGCCACCTTGTCCACCAGCCAGCCACCGGGGATCTGCATGGCGGCGTAGGTCCAGCCAAAGGCCGAGAGGATCAGCCCCATGTGCACCGGTTCGATGCCCAGGTCCTGCGCCAGGTGCGGCGCGGCGATGGAGAGGTTGCTGCGGTCGAGGTAGTTGATCACCACGGTGACGAACAGCAGCGTCATGATGAAGAAGCGGGCCCGACTGGGCTTGGCCAGGGTCGGCGCGGCCGCGGCCGCCGCCGGGGAGGCGTGGGTGGGAGTGGGCATGGCTCGGGTCCTGTAATTGACGTTGTGGCGAGCGTTGTCGATGTCTGGGGGTCAGGGCGCCGCGGCGGCCCTCACCCTGACCCTCTCCCAGCGGGAGAGGGGATGGTCGGTGCGGAGGTTGAGGTAGGTGCTTCCGCTCCTGCCCCCTCTCCTCTCGGGAGAGGGTTGGGGTGAGGGAGCAGCGGCGCCAATCTTCGAAAGCAACGCGTCGCGAGCGCAGGCGGAGCAAGGCGAAAGCCGGTGAGAAAGCGGAGTGCACATCAAGTGCATGAGCATTTCGAACCGGCTTTCAACGCCGCTCCGGCAAGCGCAGCAGCGTTGAATCGAAGATTTACCACTCGGCGAAACTGCCGTCCTTGTGCCGCCACACCGGGTTGCGCCAGCGATGGCCAATGGCGGCTTGTTCCTTGACGTACTCCTCGTTGACCTCGACGCCCAGCCCCGGTCCCTGGGGAATCTTGACGTGGCCATCCGCGTAGTCGAACACCTCGGGATTCTTGATGTAGTCCAGCAGGTCGTTGCCCTGGTTGTAGTGGATGCCCAGGCTCTGCTCCTGGATGAAGGCGTTGTAGCAGTTGGCGTCCAGCTGCAGGTTGACCGCCAGGGCGATGGGGCCGAGCGGGCAATGCAGGGCGATGGCGACGTCGTAGGCCTCGGCCATGTTGGCGATCTTGCGCGTCTCGGTGATGCCGCCGGCATGGGACGGATCGGGCTGCAGGATGTCGACGTAGCCTTCCTGGAGGATGCGCTTGAAGTCCCAGCGCGAGTACAGCCGCTCGCCCAGAGCGATGGGCGTGTTGCTCATCAGGGCGATCTCCTTGAGCGCCTCGTGGTGCTCGCTGAGCACCGGCTCCTCGATGAACATCAGGCGGAACTGCTCCAGCTCCTTGACCAGCACCTTGGCCATGGGCTTGTGCACCCGGCCATGGAAGTCCACGCCGATGCCGAAGTGCGGCCCGCAGGCGTCGCGGATGGCGGCAACGTTGGCGATCACCTGGTCGACCTTGGCGTAGGTGTCGACGAACTGCATCTCTTCGCTGGCGTTCATCTTGATCGCGGTGAAGCCCTTGGCCTGGCGCTCCAGCGCCTGGGCCGCGGTCTCCGCCGGGCGATCGCCGCCGATCCAGGAATAGACGCGGATGCTGTCGCGCACCTGGCCGCCGAGCAGCTCGTGCACCGGCACGCCCAGGGCCTTGCCCTTGATGTCCCACAGCGCCTGGTCGATGCCGGCCAGGGCGCTCATGTGGATGCCGCCGCCGCGATAGAAGCCGCCGCGGTAGAGCACCGTCCAGTGATCCTCGATGTTGCGCGGGTCCTTGCCGATCAGGTAGTCGGCCAGTTCCTCGACCGCCGCCGCCACGCTGTGGGCACGGCCTTCCAGCACGGGTTCGCCCCAGCCGTGGATGCCCTCGTCGGTCTCGATTTTGAGAAAGCACCAGCGCGGCGGGACGACATAGGTGGTGAGTTTGGTGATCTTCATGGTGTGGGAATCTCGATTTTAATTGTTTGAAATCGCGGCCATGGGCCGCTCCTACACGGAGGCACCGGGTATCTGTAGGAGCGGTCCATGACCGCGATAATCAGGAACCTTTGGCTACTCGCCACCCGGCCGCAAACGCCTGGGCATTGGCACTTACCTGGGCGGCGCTCAGCCCCGGCTTGTACAGCGCCGAGCCGAGACCGAAGCCGTTGGCACCGGCGGCCACGTAGGGCCCCATGTTGTCTGGGGTGATGCCGCCCACCGGCAAGAGCGCCAGCTCCTTGGGAAAGACCGCGCGCCAGGCCTTGACCACCGCCGGACCGAGTTGCTCGGCGGGAAACAGCTTGAGGCTGTCGGCACCGGCGTCGAGGGCGGCGAAGCCCTCCGAGGGGGTGGCCACGCCCGGGGCGCTGACCAGGCCGGCGGCCTTGCTGGCGCGGATCACCGCCAGGTTGGCGTTGGGCGAGACGATCAGGCGACCCCCGGCGGCGTCCACCTCGGCCACCTGGGCTTCGGTGAGCACGGTGCCGGCGCCGATCAGGCAGCTCTCGCCCAGCTCGGCGGTGAGCCGGCGGATGCTCTCGTAGGGCTGCGGCGAATTGAGTGGGATCTCGATGACGCGAAAGCCGGCGTCATACAGGGCGCGCCCGACCGCGACGATCTCGTCCGGGGTGACGCCGCGCAGGATGGCGATCAGCGGCAGGTCCTTGAGATAGGTATCAAGCATGGGAGCCTCCAGAGGTGGAAAGCAGGCCGGCGGCCTGGGCCAGGCGCCAGAGCCCGGCCCGGGTGGCCTGCTCCAGCAGGCGGACCTGGTGGATGTCGAACAGCGCCAGGGCGTCGCGATAGCGCTGGCAGAGCGCCGCGTCGCCGATCAGCACCAGGGGTGGGCAGGGAGCGCCCGCGAGGGCGGCGACCTGGCTGCGCAACTCTTCGCCGATCAGCAGGCCGGAGAGGTAGTCGAGGCTGTGCGCCGCGCCCAGCTCGCCGGCCAGTACCCGGCTGCGGGCGGTGAAGAGGCGGCCGAACAGACCCTCGGCGCCGGCGTCGCGGGCGGTGGTGAGACCCAGGCGAAAGGCCTCGGCGCTGGCTTCGGGACCGGCCTCGCTGGCCGGACGACCGAGGATGGAGTGCTCGCGCAAGACGGCGAACAGTTCGCCGGTCATGTAGGTGGCGAAGTCGGTGAGACGGCCGTCGCGCACCCGCACCCACTTGCTGTGGGTGCCGGGCAGGACCAGCAGGGCCTCGGCGGCCAGGTCCGGCTCCAGTTCGAGGGCGCCGAACACCTGGGTTTCCTCGCCGCGCAAGACGTTGGGCAAGGCGCCGCGCTGCATGACGCCGGGGACCAGATGCAGGTCGCCGCAACCCGTGTCCAGGCGCAGCAGGCCGGCGGCCAGGCTATGGACGTCGGCCGGGCAATCGGCATAGGGCACCTCGCGCCAGCCGCCGCGGCTGCCGACCATGCCGCAGGCGATGGCGGGCAGGTCCGGCTGGGCCTCGCGCCAGTCGCCCACCAGGGTGCGATAGGCCGCGGCGAAGTCACCGTCGGGCACGTGCATGATGCCCCAGGGCCGGCTGCGGGTTTCCAGCACGGCGCCCTGGGCGTCGAACAGCTGGGCCCGCAGGGACGAGGTGCCCCAGTCGAGGCCGATGAGGTGCGGGGTGGTGGTCATGCAGGACTCCAGCCGAGTTCGCGGGAAATGGCCCGGGCACAGGCAGTGACCTCGGGCTGCAATTCATGCAGCCGCGCCTCGGGCATATAGGGGATGGCGCTGGCCACGCTGAGGGCCGCGACGATGCCGCCGTCGGCGCCGCGGATGGGCGCGGCCACGCAGCGGATGCCCAGTTCGTTCTCTTCCAGATCCAGGGCATAGCCCTCGACGGCGTGGCGCCGCAGCCGCGCGCAATAGTCCGCCCAGGGCAGGAAATCCTCGCGCAGCCCGGGCTGGCCGGTGCGCCGGGCCACGCCTTCGCCATAGAGGGCTTCCCACTCGCCCTCGGCGAGATCCAGCATCAGCGCCTTGCCGACCCCGGTCAGCGCCAGCGGCATGCGCAGCCCGACCCGGGATCTCATCTCCAGGCCACGGCTGCCGGGCAGCTTGTCGAGATAGAGGACATCGCCGCCCTCGCGCACGCCGAGGTGCACGGTGTCGCCACAGTGCTGGGCCAGGCGTTGCAGATGGGGCCGGGCCACACCGGTCAGCGGTAGCTGCTCGCGGGCCTGGTAGCCGAGGGCGATGAGATGGCTGCCGAGGATCAGTCGCCCGCCATCGCTGCGCAGGTAGCCGGCCTGGGTCAGGGCAGCGACCAGCCGATGGGTGGTGCTGCGGGTGCAGCCGATGGCGGCGCCAACCTGGGCCAGGCTATCAGCCCCGGCGGCCACGGCTTCGAGCACGGCCAGACCGCGAAACAGGGCCTGGGCCCCGCTGGGCGCTTCGCCCTTGTTGGAATTGTTGTCGTTCATGGCCTCCACTCTAGAAGCCTCGCTGGCAAATCTCAATATGTGATACGTCATCCCACATGTTGGGATATAAGTTAGATATGACAGCCTTGTCACATAGCTGCAATATTGGCGCTATCTAATGCACGGCACATTGCAAGGACTCGAGAGGCAGAGCGCTCCATGACGGGTAAATCCATCCTGATCGTCGACGATGAGGCGCCCATTCGCGAGATGATCGCCGTGGCCCTGGAAATGGCAGGCTATGAATGCCTGGAGGCGGACAACAGCAAGGACGCCCACGCCCTGATCGTCGATCGCAAGCCCGATCTCATCCTGCTCGACTGGATGCTGCCCGGCACCTCCGGCCTGGAGCTGGCCCGCCGCCTCAAGCGCGACGAGCTGACCGACGCCATCCCCATCATCATGCTCACGGCCAAGGGTGACGAGGACAACAAGGTCCAGGGCCTGGAGACCGGTGCCGACGACTACATCACCAAGCCCTTCTCGCCCCGCGAGCTGGTGGCGCGCCTGAAAGCCGTGCTGCGCCGCACCGGGCACCTGGAGAACGACGGTCCGCTGGAGGTCAACGGCCTGATCCTCGATCCGATCAGCCACCGGGTGACCATCGACGGCGCGCCCGCCGAGATGGGTCCCACCGAATACCGTCTGCTGCAATTCTTCATGACCCACCAGGAGCGCGCCTATACCCGCGGCCAGCTGCTGGATCAGGTCTGGGGTGGCAACGTCTATGTCGAGGAACGTACCGTGGACGTGCACATCCGCCGCCTGCGCAAGGCCCTCGGCGAGACCTACGAGAACCTGGTACAGACGGTGCGCGGCACCGGGTATCGCTTTTCCACCAAACTCTGACGCGGGACCACCGCCGCCGTGAACATCAACTGGTGCTCCCGCCTGGCCACCCAGCTGTCGACCGTGGTCGCCGGCTGCGCCCTGGCCGGCTGGCCCTTCGGCCATGTCGGCCTGGCGGTGGCCCTGGGACTGGCGGTCTATCTGGCGGTCACCCTTAGGCACCTCTTGCGCCTGCACGCCTGGCTGCTGAGCGAGGCCCCGGGCGCGCCGCCGGAAGCCGAGGGCCTGTGGGGCGATGTGCTGGATCGGCTCTACCGCCGCCAACGCCACGAACAGCGCCAGCGCGAGGAACTGCTCGCCGTCATCGGTCGCGCCCAGGCCTCCACCGAGGCCCTGCGCGATGCCATCATCCTGGTGGATCGCCATGGCAATCTGGAATGGTGGAATCGCGCCGCAGAGACCCTGCTCGGCCTGCGCCAGCCCCAGGATCTCGGCCAGCCCATCACCAACCTGGTACGCCATCCGCGCTTTTCCGACTACTTTCTCGGCGGCGACTATGGCGAGCCGCTGGAGCTGGCCTCGCCGCTCAATGACGACCAGTACCTGCACATCCTGGTCACCCGCTTCGGCGAAGGCGATCGGCTGCTGCTGGTGCGCGACGTGACCCGCGTCCACCAGCTGGAACAGATGCGCAAGGATTTCGTCGCCAACGTCTCCCACGAATTGCGCACCCCGCTGACGGTGATCACCGGCTACCTGGAGACCCTGCTGGACAACGCCGACCACGCCACCCCGCGCTGGCGGCGGGCGCTGGGGCAGATGCAGCAACAGGCCGGACGCATGCAGCACACCATCGACGACCTGCTGCTGCTGGCCCGCCTGGAAGCCACCGACTATCCCGCTGACAACCGCCCGGTGGCCCTGGAGCCGCTGCTCGCCTCCATCCTGCAGGACGGCCGCGCCCTGTCCGGCGCCGTGGGCCACCGGCTGAGCCTGGAGTGCGAGCCGGGTCTGGCCCTGCTGGGCAGCGAGACCGAATTGCGCAGCTGCTTTTCCAACCTGGTGTTCAACGCGGTCAAGTACAGCCCCGGGGGCGGCGAGGTGCGGGTGCGCGCCTGGCAGGACGCCGCAGGTGCCCACGTCGCGGTACAGGACAACGGTCCCGGCATCGACGCCCGCCACCTGCCGCGTCTGACCGAACGCTTCTATCGCCTCGACGCCAGCCGCGCCTCCAGCACCGGCGGCACCGGCCTGGGCCTGGCCATCGTCAAGCACGTGCTGATCCGTCATCGCGGCGGCCTGGACATCCACAGCGTGCCTGGCGAGGGCAGCTGCTTCACCTGCGATTTCCAGCCCGAGCAGATCGCCCAGCGCACCGCCGCCTCGGCCTGAGCCGCCTCCTCCCCGCCGTGCTATCGTCCGGCCATCCCTGCCACGGTCTCCTGCCATGCCCCCAGCCCTGCGCCTGCTGCCGGTCCTGCTGCTCGCCCTGATCGGCTGCCTGTTGCTGGGCAGCCAGGCCTGGCACCGCGCCGAACAGGCGAGCCTGACCGAGGCCAGTCTGCTCGGCCAGGAGCAGTTGCGCCTGCACGCCAGCGGCCTGCAGACCCTGATCGACCGCTTTCGCGCCCTGCCGACGGTGCTGGCCCAGGACCCGGAGCTGATCGCCGCCCTCACCACCCCGCCCGATGCCGCCGCCACCGAGCGCCTCAATCTCAAGCTGGAGCGCCTGAACACGGCCGCCCAGTCCTCGACCCTGGAGTTGCTGGATCGCACGGGCCTGGCCATCGGCGCCAGCAACTGGCGGCTGCCCACCAGCTATGTCGGCCACAACTACGGCTTCCGGCCCTATTTCCGCGAGACCCTGGCCGGCGGCAGCGGCCGCTTCTATGCCGTGGGGGTCACCACCGGCATTCCCGGCTATTTCCTCTCCCATGCCGTGCTGGACGCCCAGGGGCGCTTTCTCGGCGCGGTGGTGGTCAAGCTGGAATTCCCCGCCATCGAGGCACGTTGGGGCGAGCATCCCGAGGTGCTGCTGGTGAGCGATGCCCGCGGCGTGGTCTTTGCCGCCAATCGCCCGGCCTGGCGCTATCGCCTGCTGCGCGAGCTGACCCCGGCCGATCGCGCCGAACTGGCCACCACCCGCCAGTACGACCGGCGCACCCTGCAACCCCTGCCCTATCGCCAGGAGCGGGTGCTCGGCGAGCAGCGCCAGGTAGCGCACATCCAGGCTCCCGAAGGCAGCGCCGACTACCTCTGGGACAGCCTGCCGCTGCCCAGCGAAGGCTGGACCCTGCACCTGCTCCGGCCCACCCACGACCTGCAGGGCGGCGGCCCGGGCGCGGCCCTGGCCGCCGCCTGCGCCTGGCTGCTGCTGGTCTGCGCCGGTCTCCTCTGGGCGCAACGGCGCCGGCTGCAGCGGCTGCGCCAGCGCAGTCGCCTGGAACTGGAGCAACTGGTGGAGGCCCGCACCGCGGAACTCCGCACCGCTCAGGACGGCCTGGTGCAGGCCGCCAAGCTGGCCGCCCTGGGGCAGATGTCGGCGGCCTTGGTGCACGAACTCAACCAGCCGCTCACCGCCCAGCGCATGCACCTGGCGAGTCTGCGCCTACTGCTGGATCACGGTCGGCTGGACGAGGCCCGCGCCGCCCTGGAGCGCCTCGATGGCCTGCTGACCCGCATGAGCGGCCTCACCGCCCACCTCAAGACCTATGCGCGCAAGACCCCCGCCGGGCTGCGTGAGCGGGTCGATCTGGCGCGGGTGGTGGATCAGGCGCTGGAATTGCTGGAGGCGCGCCGCGCCGAACTGGCCGTGGAACTGATCCTGGAGCTGCCGCGTCCGGCTTGGTTACTGGGCGATCCCATCCGCCTGGAGCAGGTGCTGGTCAATCTGCTGCGCAACGCCCTCGACGCCGTGGCAGAGCGACCCCGGCCGCAGATCCGGGTCAGCCTCGCGCGGGAGGGGGATGGCTGGTTGCTGGAGGTGGCCGACAACGGGGGCGGCATCGCCGCCGAGCACCTGGACCAGGTGTTCGATCCCTTCTTTACCACCAAGCCGGTCGGCGAAGGCCTGGGACTGGGCCTGGCGGTGTCCTCGGCCATCGTCCAGGCCCAGGGTGGCAGCCTGGCCGCGCGCAACGCCGCCGAGGGCGCGGTCTTTGCCCTGCGGTTGCCGGCTGCGCCGGAGTCAGCCGCCTAGCGCACGCAGAGCGTCACCAGCAGGGCGAAGCCCCAGCCGAGCACCCCGGTCACCAGCAGGGTCGCCGCATCCCAGGGCCCGTGGGTGGCATCCAGCAGGGGCAGGCCGACGCCGCCGATCAGGGCGCTGGCGAGGATGCCGGCCAGGATCCGCACCAGCGGCCAGTGGCTGTCGGCCGCCTCCTCGGGAGTGGCAGCAAGGGTCTCATCTTCGGACATGGCAGGGCTCCGCCAGGGGATACAGAGCGCGACCCTAGTCCGGCAACCTGAAGCTGCGATGAAGCAGCGCTTCAGATTGCCTTCAGCTTGACCGCCAAGACTGCGCCTCGTATTCCCCCCGGAGAGGTCGCGATGCTCGACGTGACTTGGCAGTTCCCGTACAGCTTTACCCTGGCCGACCGCAGCGGTTCGCTGCTGGCCGGCCTGGAGCCGCGCGAAGCACCCGGCCGGCAGGCGACCGAAGCCTTCATCGGCGCGCGCTTCGCCCTGGAGCACGGTGCCCGCATCAGCCACTTCCTGCCGCTGCTGCTCGCCCTGCGCGATGCCGAAGGCGTGCTGCAGGCGGCGGTGGGAATCCGCACCGCGCTGGACCAGCCGCTGTTTCTCGAACGCTATCTGCCCCAGCCGGTAGAGATCCAGGTGGCGGCGGCGCTCGGCCGACCGATCGATCGCGCGGAGGTGGTGGAGGTCGGCAATCTGGCGGCGCTGGGTCCGGGCCAGGCGCGTCTGCTGATCGTCGTCACCACCTGGCTGCTGGCCCGCAGCGGCCGGCGCTGGGTGACCTTTACCGGCGCCACCCGCCTGATCAACAGCTTTCATCGCCTCGGCCTGGCGCCCCAGGTGCTGGGCCCCGCCGATCCGGCCTGCCTGGGCGCCGAGCGCGAGAGCTGGGGCTCCTACTACGCCAACGCTCCCCAGGTCTGCGCCGGTGACATCCAGCAGGGCTATCAGCAGTTGCTGCAGGCCGGCATCTTCGCCCGCCTGGGCCTCACCACCCTTGGCGAGGAAGACTGCCATGTCGCTTGAAGCCTGCCCTGTCGTCGACTTCTTCACCACCCTGGAGCGCCACGCCTGGCACAGCGACCGGCCGGCGCTGACCGGCAGTCACGAGACCTGGAGCTATGCCCGGCTGCTGCAGGAGGTCACCGCCCGCGCCGCCTGGCTGCGCGAGCACGAGATCCAGCGGCTGGCGCTGGACCTGCCCAACGGCCCCGAATTGCTGGCCTGGGACCTGGCCGCCCTGCGCGCCGGGCTGCCCTGCGTGACCCTGCCGGACTTCTTCAGCCCTGCGCAGCGCGCCCATGTCCTGCGCGACTGCGGCGCCGATCTGCTGCTGGGGCGCCCGGAGCGCACCGAGGAATGGGCTGCGGCAGGCTTCACCGCGAGCGAGAGCGGCTGGCAGCGGCCGGCAGCGGCCCGCACTCCGTTGCCGGCGGACACCGCCAAGCTCACCTATACCTCCGGCACCACCGGCACGCCCAAGGGCGTCTGCCTCAAGGCTGGGCAACTGCTGCGGGTGGCCGCCAGCCTGGAAGCCGTTAGCCGGCCGCTGGCGCCCCAGCGCCATCAGGTGCTCCTGTCGCTGGGCATCCTGCTGGAAAATCTCGGGGTCTATGCCGCGCTGCTGGCCGGTGCCGAGGTGGTGGTGCTCAAGGGCACCGACCAGGGCGTCAGCGGTTCCGCCGGCATCGACTGGGCACAGCTGGCCGCCTGCCTGCAGCAGCGCCAGCCGCACAGCCTGATCCTCATGCCCCAGCTGTTGCAGGGACTCGTGGAGCTGGGCGAACGCGGGCTGCTGCGCCTGGACGGGCTGCGCTTCGCCGCCGTGGGCGGGGCACCGCTGAGCGAGGCGCTGCTGACCCGCGCCAGCGCGCTGGGCCTGCCGCTGTTCCAGGGCTATGGCCTGTCGGAGTGCGCCTCGGTGGTGGCCCTCAATCGCCCTGAGGCCAACCGCCCGGGCAGCGTCGGCCAACCGCTGCCCCATGTGCGCCTGCGCCTGGCCGCCGACGGCGAGATCCTGATCGGCGGCGTCGATTTCGCCGGCTATCTGGGCGACCCCGCGAGCGCCACCGACGAGGTGGCCACCGGTGATCTCGGCGAATTCGACGCCAACGGCTATCTCTACCTGCGTGGCCGCAAGAAACACCAGTTCAGCCTGGCCTCGGGACGCAATGTCGATCCGGGCTGGATCGAGGCCGAACTCACCCAGCGCGGCCCCATCGCCCAGGCCTATGTGCAGGGCGAAGGCGCCCGGCACCTGGTGGCGCTGCTCTGGCCGCGCCAGCCGGACCTGCCCGACAGCTTTCTCGCCGATCAGGTCGCCTGCCTCAACCAGCGCCTGCCCGACTATGCCCGCATCGGCGCCTGGCACCGCCTCGCCGAACCCTTCACCCCCGCCAACGGCCAGCTCACCGCGACCGGACGCCTTCGCCGCGACGCCATCCAGGCGCATCACGCGGCCCTGCTCTCGCACCTTCTGGAGGTACCAGCATGAGTTTCTTCGCCACCCTGCAAACCGAAACCGCCGCGGAACGCCAGGCGCTGTTCGAGGTGCCCATCATCCGCGCCGCCCTGAGCGGCAACGTCGCCCTGGAGAGCTATGTCGCCTTTCTCGGCCAGGCCTATCACCACGTCCGCCACACCGCGCCGCTGATGATGGCCTGCGGCGCCCGCCTGCCGGCGCGGCTGGAATGGCTGCGCGGCGCGGTCTGCGAATACATCGAGGAAGAATACGGCCACGACCAGTGGATCCTCAGCGACATCGCCGCCTGCGGGGGCGATGCCGAGGCGGTGCGCGCCAGCCGCCCCGAACTGCCCATCGAGCTGATGGTGGCCTATCTCTACGACTTCATCGCCCGCGACAATCCGGTCGGCCTGTTCGGCATGGTCAATGTGCTCGAAGGCACCAGCATCGCCTTGGCCACCCAGGCCGCCGGCGCCATCCGCGGCCAGCTGGGCCTGCCGGCCACGGCCTTCAGCTACCTGGATTCCCACGGCAGCCTCGACCAGGAACACATGGCGACCTACCGCCAGCTGATGGATCGCCTGGACGATCCGGCCGACCAGGCCGCGGTGATCCGCGTCTCCAAGGTGGTCTATCGCCTCTATGCCGACATGTTCCGCGCCCTGCCCGGCGCCGGCCAGCAACCGGAGCAGCGCCATGCAGCTGCCTGACTGCCGCATCCTGCTGACCGGCGCCAGCGGCGGCATCGGCCTGCCGCTGGTGGAACAACTCTGCGCCGGCGGCGCCCAGGTGCTGGCGGTGGCCCGTGACACCCGCGCCCTGCAGCCGCTGGCCGAGCGCCTGGGCGGTCGGCTGCGCCTGCTCGATGCCGATCTCACCCGCCGGGCCGATCGCCAGGCGGTGTTGGCCGAAGCCAGCCGCGGCCAGGGCGTCAACGTGCTGCTCAACGCCGCCGGCAGCAACAGCTTCGCCCTGCTCGAAGCCCTCGACGACGACGCCATCGACAACCTGCTGGCGATCAACATCGGCGCGGCTATCCAGCTGACCCGCCTGCTGCTGCCCCTGCTGCGCCGCCAGCCGCGGGCGGTGATCGCCCATGTCGGCTCCACCCTGGGCTCCATCGGCTATCCCGGCTATGCGCCCTATTGCGCCAGCAAGTTCGCCCTGCGCGGCTTCACCCAGGCCCTGCGCCGGGAACTGGCCGATACCCGTATCCGGGTGCTCTACGTGGCGCCCCGCGCCACCCGCACGGCGATGAACAGCCCGGCGGCCATGGCCGTGAACCAGGCGCTCAAGAGCCAGGTGGACGACCCCGTCGTGGTCGCCGGCGCGGTGATCCGCGCCCTGGTCGAGGACCGCCAGGAGCTCCATCTCGGCTGGCCGGAAAAGCTCTTCGTCCGCCTCAACGGCCTGCTGCCCGGCCTGGTGGATCGCGCCCTGCGCCGCCAGTTGCCGGTAATCCGCCGCTTCATCGACCCCGCCTTCGCCCCGGAGAAACACCCATGACGTCCCCACGCAAGGCCCTCGGCCTGCTGCTCGCCGCCCTGCTCGCCAGCCCTTTCGCCCTGGCCGACGATGGCCAGCGCTTGGCGCAGATCCAGCAGCGCTGGGCCGAGATCCAGTACCGCCTGCCCAGCACCGAAAAGCCCGCCGCCTTCGAACAGCTGGCCGGTGAGGCGCGCGCCTTCACCCAGGCCGCCCCCCAGTCGGCCCCGGCGCTGATCTGGCAGGGCATCGTGCTCAGCAGCTGGGCCGGCGCCCAGGGCGGGCTGGGGGCACTGGGCAAGGTCAAGGAAGCCCGCACCGACCTGGAACAGGCGCTCAAGCTCGATCCCACGGCGCTGCAGGGCTCCGCCTACACCAGCCTCGCCGCGCTCTACGACCGGGTCCCCGGCTGGCCGATCGCCTTCGGTGACGCCAGCGAAGCCGATCGTCTGCTGCAGCAGGCCCTCGCCCTCAACCCCACCGGTATCGATACCCTATACTTCTGGGGCGACCACCTGTATCGCCAGAAGCGCTATGCCGAGGCCCGCGCCGCCCTGCTCAAGGCGCAGCAGGCCGCCCCGCGGCCCGGACGCGAACTGGCCGACCAGGGACGGCGGGGCGAGATCGCCGCGCTGCTCAAGGACGTCGACCAGAAGCTGAAGTGACGAGGCCTCCATGCGCGTGCTGCTGATCGAAGACGATCCCGACCTCGGTGAGGGCATCCGCACCAGTCTGCGGGAAGAGGGCTATACGCTGGACTGGCTCAAGGACGGCGAAAGTGCCGTCCACGCGCTGCGCGAAGAGGGCTTCGACCTGGTGGTGCTGGATCTCGGCCTGCCGCGCCTGGACGGCATCCAGGTGCTGCGCCAGAGCCGCGCCAACGGCCTGACCACCCCGGTGCTGATCCTCACCGCGCGCGACGACACCGAGGACCGGGTCGCCGGCCTCGACGCCGGCGCCGACGACTACCTGGTCAAGCCCTTCGACATCAAGGAACTCAAGGCGCGCCTGCGCGCCCTGCTGCGGCGGCGCAACGGTCCCTCGCAGATCCAGCTCGAAGGCGGCGGCATCGCCCTGGATCCGGCCACCCGCCGGGTCACCTTCGATGGCCAGCCGGTCAACCTCACCCCGCGCGAATACCAGCTGCTGCACGAACTGCTGGCCAATCCGGGCAAGATCTTCAGTCGCGACCGCCTCATGGGGCTGCTCTACGGCTGGGACGAGGGGGTGGAAAGCAACACCCTGGAAGTGCACATCTACAACCTGCGCAAGAAGTTGCGCGCCGACCTGATCCGCACGGTCAGGGGCATCGGTTACCGCCTCGAGTGCCCATGACCTCCATCCGCCGCCGCACCGTCGGCCTGGTGCTTTCGCTGCTGCTGATCGGCACCCTGCTGATCGCCCTGACCAACGTCCACGACAGCCAGCGCGAGATCGGCGAGATCTACGATGCCCAGCTGGCCCAGAGCGCGCGCATCCTGCAGGGCATGCTGCGCGCCGCCCCCCGTGGCGAAGGCCGCCTGGCGCTGCACGCCAGTGTCACCCAGGCCCTGGCCGAAGCCACCGACAGCCCCTATGGCCACAGATACGAGGCGAAGATGGCCTTCCAGGCCTGGAACGCGCGCGGCGACCCCCTGATGCGCTCGCCCAGCGCGCCCCTCTTCAGCATGCCGACGACCCCGGGCTTCACCGAGCAGACACTGGAGGGCGAGGCCTGGTATGGCTTCCTGCTGCCCGATCCCGAGCACGACCTGATGCTCTGGGTCGGCGAGCGCGAAGAGGTGCGCGCCGATCTGGTCCGCCGCATCCTGCGCCATACCCTCACCCCGCATCTGGTCGGCCTGGTGCTGCTGTCGCTGTTGGCCTGGCTGGCCATCGGCTGGGGCCTGAAACCGCTGCGGCGCATGGCCGGGCTGATCCGCCACCGCGACCCGGAATCCCTGCAACCCCTGCAGCTCGATCCCTTGCCGCGCGAACTGGAACCCATGCAGGCCGCGCTCAATCGGCTGCTGCTGCAGATCGAGCAACTGCTGCAGCGCGAACGCCGCTTCATCGCCGACGCCGCCCACGAACTGCGCACGCCCCTGGCGGTGCTGCGCCTGCATGCGCAGAACGCCCTGTCCGCGCAGACCGCGGCGGCCCGCGACGAGGCGCTGAAATTCGTCGTCAGCGGCACCGATCGGCTGACCCGGGTGGTCAACCAGCTGCTGATCCTGGCACGCCTGGAACCGCGGCCGAGCTGGAGCGCCGAGCAGCGCTTCGACCTGCGCACCGCCCTCAGCGCCACCCTGGAAGAACTGGGTCCCTGGATTCTCGACAAGGGCCTGGACCTGAGCCTCGACGCCGAAGCCAGCCAGGTGCAGGTCCACGGCGACAGCGCCATGCTGGGCATCGCCCTGCAGAATCTGCTGACCAACGCGGTCAACGTCTCGCCTCCCGGCGGCGAGATCCGCATCCGCCTGGAGGTCAGCGCCGACTGGGCGGAGATCCAGATCCTCGACCAGGGCCCCGGCATCGCCACGGAGATCCAGCCGCGGCTGTTCGAGCGCTTCTACAGCAGCGGCGCGGCCAATGGCGCCGGCCTGGGACTGTCCATCGTCCAGACCGTCGCCCAGCACCTGGGCGGACGCATCGAACTGGGCAATCGCCCGGAGGGTGGGGCCTGCGCCCGTCTCGGCCTGCCGGTGCTGCCGGGACCCGGCTAGGGACTCGACCCGTCGCCGGCCTTCGGGCAAGGTAGCGGCGCACTGGCCGCGAGAGGACGCCTCCCATGCAAGCTCAGGTCTATCTGGTCGACGACGAAGCCAGCATCCGCGAAGCGGTACGCCAGTGGCTGGAGCTGTCGGGGCATCAGGTGCGGCTGTTCGCCCGCGCCGAAGACTGCCTGGCGGCGGTGACGCCGGATTTCGCCGGGGTGGTGGTCAGCGACGTGCGCATGCCCGGCATGGACGGCCTGGCCCTGCTGGAACGGCTGCAGGCGCTGGATCCCGATCTGCCGGTGATCCTGCTTACCGCCCACGGCGATGTCGCCCTGGCGGTCAGCGCCATGCGCCAGGGCGCCTATGACTTCCTGGAAAAGCCCTTCAGCCCCGAGGCCCTGCTCGGCGATCTCGGCCGCGCCCTGGAAAAGCGCCGGCTGGTGCTGGAGAACCGCCAGCTGCATCGCCGGGTCGACGACCAGAGCGCCCTCGCCCGCCGCCTGCTCGGCGTCTCGCCGGGCATCGTCCGGCTGCGCCAGCAGATCCTCGACCTGGCGCCGACGCCGGTCAATGTGCTCCTGCGCGGCGAGACCGGCAGCGGCAAGGAACTGGTCGCCCGCTGCCTGCACGACTTCGGTCCCCGCGCCGACAAGGCCTTTGTCGCCCTCAACTGCGCGGCCATCCCCGAGCAGCTGTTCGAGAGCGAATTGTTCGGCCACGAGAGCGGCGCCTTCACCGGCGCCCAGGGCAAGCGCATCGGCAAGCTGGAATACGCCAACGGCGGCACCCTGTTTCTCGACGAGATCGAGAGCATGCCCCTGGCGCAGCAGGTCAAGCTCTTGCGGGTGCTGCAGGAGCAGCGTCTGGAGCGCCTCGGCTCCAACCAGAGCATCGCCCTGGACCTGCGCATCGTCGCCGCCACCAAGCCGGATCTCCTGGAAGAAGCCCGCGCCGGACGCTTTCGCGAAGACCTGGCCTATCGCCTCAATGTCGCCGAGCTGCACCTGCCGCCGTTGCGGGCGCGCCGCGAGGACATCCCGCTGCTGTTCGATCACTTCATCGCCGAGGCCGGCGCCCGCCTGGGGCGCCCGGTCACCCCGCCCGGCGCGGCGCGGCTGGCCCAGCTGCTGGGTCACGGCTGGCCGGGGAATGTCCGTGAGCTGGCCAATGCCGCCGAGCGCGAGGCCCTCGGCCTGGGTACCCCCGCCACCGCGGCCGCGGGCCACTCCCTGGCCGATCAGCTGGAAGCCTTCGAGGCCCAGTGCCTGCGCGCCGCCCTGGCCCGCCACGGCGGCGAGATCAAGGCGGTGATGGACGAGTTGCAACTGCCACGGCGCACCCTCAACGAGAAGATGCAGCGCCATGGCCTGGTACGGGCCGCCTTCCGCGACGAGGATTGAGCGGCAATAGGCGGAAATCCGCTCATTGCTCACCGGCTTTCGGCGATCTTTCGCCGATCCGCCACTGCAAAACCCAGTCAGGACGCGGATTCGCGACCTGGCACGCCCCCTGCTATAGCCCTTGTCGACGCCCCGAGCGCCCTAATAACAACGACAAGAGGAACACCCTGTGGATAGCACCGCTACCCTCGCGGCCGGCCAGACCGCGCCCAAGACCACCTCGCAGCGCATCAAGTCCATCTTCAGCGGTTCCGTCGGCAACCTGGTCGAATGGTACGACTGGTACGTCTACGCCGCCTTCTCGCTGTATTTCGCCAAGGCCTTCTTTCCCAAGGGCGACCAGACCGCCCAGCTGCTCAACGTCGCCGCCATCTTTGCCGTGGGCTTTCTCATGCGCCCCATCGGCGGCTGGCTGATGGGCCTCTATGCCGACAAGGCCGGCCGCAAGTCCGCGCTGATGGTCTCGGTGATCATGATGTGCGCCGGCTCGCTGATCATCGCCCTCACCCCCAGCTACACCACCATCGGCGTCGCCGCCCCCATCATGCTTGTGCTGGCGCGGCTGCTGCAGGGCCTTTCGGTGGGCGGTGAATACGGCACCTCCGCCACCTACCTGAGCGAGATGGCAACCAAGGAAAGCCGCGGCTTCTACTCCAGCTTCCAGTACGTCACCCTGATCTCCGGCCAGTTGCTGGCGCTGGCCACCCTGATCGTGCTGCAGCAGACCCTGACCGTCGAACAGCTGGAAAGCTGGGGCTGGCGCATCCCCTTCCTGATCGGCGCCGCCTGCGCCGTGACCGCGCTCTACCTGCGCCGCGGCATGGAAGAGACCAGCTCCTTCAAGAAGGCCGAGAAGCCCAAGGAATCCCTGATGCGCACCCTGATGCGCCATCCCAAGGAATTCTTCACCGTGGTCGGCCTGACCATGGGCGGCACCCTGGCCTTCTACACCTACACCACCTACATGCAGAAGTACCTGGTCAACTCGGTGGGCATGAGCAAGACCGACGCCACCTCCATCTCGGCGGCGACGCTGTTTCTGTTCATGCTGCTGCAGCCCGTGGTCGGCGCCCTCTCCGACCGCGTCGGCCGGCGCCCGGTGCTGATCGCCTTCGGCGTGCTCGGCACCCTGTTCACCTACCCGATCCTCACCGCCCTGGGCAGCGTCACCTCCTGGTGGGGCGCCTTCGGCCTGATCATGGTGGCGCTGGTGATCGTCAGCTTCTACACCTCGATCAACGCCGTGGTGAAGGCCGAGCTGTTTCCCACCGAGATCCGCGCCCTGGGCGTCGGCCTGCCCTATGCCCTGACCGTGTCCATCTTTGGCGGCACCGCCGAATACCTGGCGCTGTGGTTCAAGAGCATCGGCATGGAGAGCGGTTACTACTGGTACGTGACCGGCTGCATCGCCTGCTCGCTGCTGGTCTACGTCTTCATGAAGGACACCCGCGATCACTCGCGCATCGTGCACGAATAACCGCTCGTCCCTGGCTGCGGGCCTCTCGGTCATTAGATTTGGCCGTCCGGCCCGCTCCCCTTTGCCTGGGCTTTGTGGCACGCCATCGTAGTGCCACCGGCAGCGCTCACAACGGTCATTTCGCTGGCCGCTGTGGCGAGTTCGCCCCCTCCTCCCAAGCCCCGGTTACACACTCATGGAAATCGACTACGGTCCCAGCTACGCCAAACTGGGTCTCCAGTTTCAATACCAGTGGAGCAGCCTGCTGCGCGATGCCCTGAAGAAACACGGCATCACCGACGCCCAGGCCAAGGCCATCTGCGGCGACTTCGCCTTCGATCTCTCCAAGCTCATCGACGAAGCCGAAATCAAGGCCGACGGCCTCTCCTATCGCCCAGTGATCGCCTTCACCGAGGACGAGGAAACCCTGCTGGTGCAGTCCGCCGAATTCGATTACCACGAAGCGGCCTATGCCACGGCCGCGGCGGCGTTCGAGAAGAAATAAGACGCGGGCACGGGGCCTTGCGCCCTCACCCCAACCCTCTCCCCCAGGGAGAGGGGGTGGTCTGGAGCGGTGCAGGGCTTCTCCTCCAGACATGAGACTCAGTGTCGTTCCATTGTTACTGCGATAGCGATCCGCAACGCCTGGGCCTGCCGCCCTCACCCCGACCCTCTCCCCCAGGGAGAGGGGGCGGTCTGGAGTGGTAGCGGGCTCTTCCGCCAGACATGCGTCTTGAAGCTGTTTTCAGTGTCACTGCGATAGCGGTTCTGACTGTATGACTGTCTTTCAGCGGGTGCTGCTACACAGCTCCGCTTCGCTCCTTATTGCCCCTCTCCCTTTGGGAGAGAGCCGGGGTGAGGGCAATGCTCTCACCAAAGTATCAGGTAGCTGGGCCGCGCCAACTTCCTCAGCTCAACGCTCTCGAAAACCCCGTTCCAGAGCCTCGCCAACACTATCGCTCCAGGCGATACTCCCCAGATCACCTCTCGCTCCGTACCGCCCCCTCTCCCTCCGGGAGAGGGCTGGGGTGAGGGCAAACCCGACACCAAGACACCCAGGGAAAGGATTCCCATGCCCCTCATCACCCATGCCCGCGCCCTGCGGCGGGGCCAGACCGATGCCGAGCGCCTGCTCTGGCAACACCTGCGCGGCAACCGTCTACAGGGCCATAAATTCCGCCGTCAGCATCCCTATGGCCGCTATATCTTCGACTTCGTCTGCCTGGAAGCGCGGCTGGTGATCGAACTGGATGGCGGCCAGCATCAGGGCAGCGTCAACGACCGCGAGCGCGATGCCTGGCTGCAGGCCCAGGGCTTCCAGATCCTGCGCTTCTGGAACCACGACGTCCTGGCCCAGCCCGACGCTGTGCTCGAACGCCTTCACGCAGCCCTCAGCCCGGCTTGACCCTCGGCTTGCGCACGCGCGACGGTGCGCCACCCGTCTTCGCCGTCGCCTTGGCCTTGCTCCCGCCCGTACGTCGCTTCTTCTTCCAGGGCGCGCCCTTGCCCGCCGGCGGCGGCCCGCTGATGGTCAGGGTCAGGCTGAGACAGCGCTCCACCTGCTTGCCCATCCAAGCCGATTGCTTGGTGACGAATTCGGCCAGGCTCAGCTCGCCCTCCTGCACCCGATCCAGCGCCTGCTCCCAGAGCGCCGTGGTGCCCGGATCGGCGATGGCCCGGGGCACGGCGTCGATCAGGCCGAAGGCCGCCGGCGTCGCCGCCAGGGCCTTGCCCTGCTTGACCAGGTAGCCGCGGTCCAGCAGGCCCTGGATGATGCTGGCGCGGGTCGCCTCGGTGCCGATGCCGGTGGTGTCCTTGAGCTTCTGCTTGAGGGCGGGATCCTCCACCAGCTTGGCGACATTCTTCATCGCCTTGATCAGATCGCCCTCGGTGAAGGGCTTGGGCGGTTGGGTCAGCTGATCCTTGCAGCGCACTTCCACCACCGGATAGGACTCACCCTCGCGCAACTCGGGCAGCGCCTGGGGCGGCGGTGCCTCGCGACCCTTGGGCGGCGTGAGCGATTCGGGCAAGGCGCGCCGCCAGCCCGGTTCCACCAGCCGCTTGCCGGTGGCCCGCAGGCGTTCGCCGCCCGCCTCGAAGTCGGCCTCGGTGCGATCGAATTCGTGTGGCGGTAGGAACTGCGCCAGGTAGCGTGCGCGGATCAGGCCGTAGACGTTGCGCTCCTGGGGACTCAGGCGGCCCAGGTCGCGGGTCACCTGCGTCGGGATGATGCCGTGGTGGGCGCTGACCTTCGCATCGTTCCAGGCCCGCGAGCGGCGACTGGCGTCCAGGTGGTCGCGCAAGGGGGCGAGACTGCTGTCGGCGCCCAGCAAGGCGGCCAGCAGCGCCGGCGCCTCGGCGTGCTGGGACAGCGGCAGGTAGCCGCAATCGCTGCGCGGATAGGTGATCAGCTTGTACTTCTCGTAGAGCGCCTGGGCGACGTCCAGGGTCTGCTGGGCGCCTAGGTTGAGGCGCTTGGAGCAGACCTCCTGCAAGGTGCCCAGATCGAAGGGCAAGGGGGCCGCCTCGCGGACGCGCTCGGTCTTGAGCTTGACCAGCCGCGCCTGCCCAGCCGCCTCAATGGCCCGCGCCGCCGCCTGGGCCACCTCGGGCTTGAGACAGCGGCCCTGGTCGTCGCAGACGTCCTCTGGCGGCTGCCATTGGGCCTGGAAGCGACTGCCGGAGGCGTCCAGGGTCGCCTCCACGGTCCAGAAGGGCACCGGCACGAAGGCGGCGATGGCACGATCGCGGTCCACCACTAGACGCAGGGTCGGCGTCTGCACCCGTCCGACCGAAAGCACGCCCTGATAGCCGGAGCGACGCCCCAGCAGGGTGAACAGCCGGCTCATGTTCATGCCGATCAGCCAGTCGGCGCGCGAGCGGCCCAGGGCGGACTGATAGAGCCCATAGGTCTCGGCACCGGGCTTGAGCGCGGCCAGGGCGCGGCGGATGGAGACGTCATCCAGCGCCGACAGCCACAGCCGGCGGATCGGCCCGCGATAGCGGCAATGCTCCACCAGCTCGCGGGCGATCATCTCGCCTTCGCGATCGGCGTCGGTGGCGATCACCAGTTCGCTGGCCTCGCCCAGCAGGCGCTTGACCGCCTTGAACTGGCTGCCGGTGGTCTTCTTGACCTGCAGCTTCCACTGCTCGGGGACGATGGGCAGGTCGTCCAGCGACCAGCGCTTGTAGCGGGCGTCATAGGCGTCCGGTGGCGCCGTTTCCAGCAGGTGGCCGATGCACCAGGTCACGGTCACGCCCTGCCCCTGCAGGCAGCCCTCGCCGCGGCGGGTGGCGCCGAGGAGGCGGGCGATGTCCTTGGCCTGGGAGGGTTTTTCGCAGAGATACAGCTGCATGGCGGGCGTCGCACGAGGGGAATCGCCACAGGATGCAAAGCCTGCGCGAGCGGCGCAAGGCCTAATCTGTATATCCGTACAGAAAGCGGTCTTTGCGCAAATTCGCCCAGTGGGCCACAGCGTGCTCAGGACGTGGATCACAGCTTGAACGGCGGCCGCCGCGGACGCGGAATCTTGCCGTGGCTGGGCAGTCCTTGGGCTACGGCACTTTCGCCGTCTTTAGCCGAGCTCTGGGAGGCGTCAATGAACACTGTAGCTATGGATCGCGCCACGGCCGAGAGCACCGGCGCCGGAAATATCGTCGACACCGCCAGCGGCCAGGCCCTGCGGGCCAGCATTTCGGCCATGCGCCGGACCACCAGCCAGGTGCAGCGCATCAACGATCAACTCTGGGAAGTCTGGCCGGACGGCCGTCGCAAGCTGCTGCTGCGCTAAGACCTCCCGCCCGACGCCCTAGGCGGGCGTCGGCGTCTCCAGCGCGGCCAGGTAGGTCGCGACCTCGGCCTGGATCCAGGCACTGAAGCGCTCCTGCTTTTCCGCCGATTCGGCGCGTTCCGGCCAGACCAGCCAGTAGGCATAGGGATAGGGCGCTGTTACCGGACTGAGCTGGACCAGACGCCCCTCGTCCAGCGCGGCATGCACCAGGCTGCGCCGCTCCAGCGCTAGCGCCTGACCAAGGCGTAGCGCCTCCAGTACCACGTTGGAATCATTCACGCTGATGCCGCGATTGGGTGCTGCTTCGCCTAGACCAGCCGTTTCGCCCCAGTGCAGCCAGGTTTCCTCCGTGTGCAATAGCGGCTGCGTGAGAGCCTCGTCCAGGCTGCACGGCAGTTGCCCACCGTTGTAACCAGGTGCCGCCACCAGCAGCACATCGTCCTGAAACAGCCGAAGCGCCGTCAGGCCATCCCACTGGCCCTCGCCCATGCGCACTCCGATATCCACCATGCCCTGGCGCAGATCCTGGAAATCCAGGCTGGTCTGGATACGGATGCGATAGTCCGGGTACAGGGCGCGAAATCGCGGCAGCCGGGGCAGCAGCCAGTGGGTGGCGAAGGAGGGAAAGGTGGCAAATACCAGCTCGTTGCGCCGCGGGCGGGCCTGCAGTCGCCGGGTCGCCTCGTCCAGATCCTCGAGCAGCTGGCGGACCTGCTCGGCATAGACGCGACCGTCGCCGGTGACCTCGATCCCGCGCCCCTGGCGCTCGAACAGCACCATGCCCAGCTGGTGCTCCAGGCCCTTCACCTGCTGACTGACCGCGGCATGGGTGAGGTGCAATTCATTGGCGGCGCGGGTCACGCTGCCCAGGCGGGCAACCGCTTCGAAGCAGCGCAGGGCATTCAACGGCGGCACACGGAACATGTAAGCTTTCCTTAATGGTCCGGTCAGAATTTCTCGCTGGAAGCAGCTTCGCCGAATCCTTAATGTCTTGTCCAGAGCGGCACCTGGCGTGAAACACACGGCCAGGATGACGTTCCACGTGAAACAGGATTCACTCTTTCTGACAGGACGCCCCCATGCAACTCATCGGCATGCTCGACTCCCCCTATGTGCGGCGGGTCGCGATCTCCCTTCGCCTGCTGGTTCTGCCCTTCGAGCTGCGCCAGATCTCGCTGTTTCGTGAGGTCGAGCGCTTTCGCAGCTTCAATCCGGTGCTCAAGGCGCCCACATTGATCTGCCTGGACGGTCAGCGGCTGATGGATTCATCGCTGATTCTGGACTATGTCCAACATCTCGCCTGTGGCAGTCGGCAGTTGCGGCCGAGTGGCCACGCGGCCCGGGCGACCGCCCTCAGTCGCAGCGGCCTGGCGCTGGCCGTGTCCGAGAAGGCGGTGCAGCTGGTGTACGAGCGTGACCTGCGACCGGAAGAGAAGCGGCATGCGCCCTGGCAGCAGCGCGTGGAAGGTCAGTTGCGCGCGGCCTGTGGCGCCCTCGACAAGGCCTGGCTGGGCCCGCGTCCGCTGCTGGGTGAAGACAGTATCGGCCAGGATGCCATCGACACGGCGGTGGCCTGGACCTTCCTGCACTTCGCCCTGCCGGGGCTGATCGAGCGGCGTAACTACCCGACGCTGGAGGCCCTGACCGCCGAAGCGGAGGCCCTGTCGGTGTTTCGCGATTATCCGCTGGCGTGACGGCAAAAGCATCGCGGCCATGGGCCGCTCCTACCAGTACTGTAGGAGCGGCCCATGGCCGCGATAAAAAGATCAAGCCGCATCACCGGAGCGGCCGCAGCGGCGGACCGCCATGGCTGCGATGCTCTTGGCGATTGATTACCCGCGGTAATACCGCTGCGGCACGAAGGGGGTCTTGGCGACCTTGACCGGCACCTGCTTGCCGCGCACCACGGCGAACAGCTGGGTATCCAGAGCGGCGAAGTCGCTGTCGACATAGCCCATGGCCACCGGCGCCCCCAGGGTCGGGCCGAAGCCGCCACTGGTGACACGACCGATGCTGGCGCCATTGGCATCCACCAGCTCGGCACCCTCGCGCACCGGCACCCGTTCCTGCACCAGCAGACCGACGCGCTTGCGGCTCACGCCCTCACGCTGCTCGGTGAAGATGCGCTCGGCACCGGGGAAACCGCCGGCGCGACCGTTGCCTTCACGACGTACCTTGGACAGCGCCCACCCCAGGTTGGCCATCACCGGCGTGGTGCCGGCATCCATGTCGTGGCCATAGAGGCAGAGACCGGCTTCCAGGCGCAGGGAGTCGCGCGCGCCCAGGCCGATGGCCTCGACTTCCGGCTCGGCCAGCAGGCGGCGGGCCAGGGCCTCGGCGGCGGCGCTGGGCACCGAGATCTCGTAGCCGTCTTCGCCGGTATAGCCACTGCGACTGACGATGCAGGGCTGGTCCAGCAGCTTGACGCGGCGGACCTGCATGAAGGTCATCTCGGCCACTTCTGGCGCCAGGCGCGCCAGCACCGCGGCGGCGGCCGGGCCCTGCAAGGCCAGCAAGGCGCGATCGAATTGCGGCAGCACCTGACAGCGATCGCCCAGGTGCTTTTCCAGGTGGGCGAGGTCGGCTTCCTTGCAGGCGGCGTTGACCACCAGATAGAGGCAGTCACCCAGGTTGGCGACCATCAGGTCGTCGAGGATGCCGCCGTTGTCGTCGGTCAGCAGGGCATAGCGCTGCATGCCGCTGGGCAGGTCGATGATGTCGACCGGCACCAGGGACTCCAGGGCTTCGGCGGCTTCTTCGCCTTCGAGCAGGACCTGACCCATGTGGGACACATCGAACAACCCGGCCTGGGCGCGGGTGTGCTGGTGCTCCTTGAGCACGCCGAGCGGGTATTGCACCGGCATCTCGTAGCCGGCGAAGGGCACCATGCGGGCGCCGAGTTCCAGGTGCAGGGCGTGCAGCGAAGTCTTGAGCAGGGACATGGTGGGGCTCCGTGTCGGGTGGCGGCTGTCGCGCCCCAGGCAAGGGGAACGGGACAGCGCTGGGCTATGGGGTCGCGACGTGGGTGATGGGGTCATCCCTCACCCCGGCCCTCTCCCTGAGGGAGAGGGGGAAGAGCGGGCGGCTCGCTCGGGACTGCAGCGGGACCACCGTTCTCCTCCCCTCTCCCCCTGGGAGAGGGGCCGGGGGTGAGGGTCAGGCCTCGCCGTAGGCTTCGATCGGCGGGCAGGAGCAGACCAGGTTGCGATCGCCGTAGACGTTGTCGATGCGCGCCACCGGCGGCCAGTACTTGCCGTCCACCAGACTCGGCAGCGGGAAGACCGCCTGCTCGCGGCTGTAGGGGTGGGTCCACTCCCCGGCTAGTTCGCGCGCGGTGTGCGGCGCGTTCTTCAGCGGGTTGTCCTGGGGATCCAGAGTGCCGGCTTCCAGGGCGCGGATCTCTTCGCGGATGGCGATCATGGCGTCGCAGAATCTATCCAGTTCCTGCTTGGACTCGCTCTCGGTGGGCTCGATCATCAGGGTGCCGGCCACCGGGAAGGACATGGTCGGGGCATGGAAGCCGAAGTCGATCAGGCGCTTGGCCACGTCGTCCACGGTCACGCCGCTGCTGTCCTTGAGCGGGCGCAGGTCGAGGATGCACTCGTGAGCCACCAGGCCGCCGGTGCCGCTGTAGAGCACCGGGTAGTGCTCTTCCAGCCGACGGGCGATGTAGTTGGCGCTGAGGATGGCCACCTGGGAGGCGCGGGTCAGACCGGCGCTGCCCATCATCTTCAGGTACATCCAGGAGATCGGCAGGATGCTGGCGCTGCCGTAGGGCGCCGCGCAGACCGCGCCCTCCTTGCGTTCCAGCCGGGCATGGCCGGGCAGGAAGGGCGCCAGGTGCGCCTTGACACCGATGGGGCCGACGCCCGGACCGCCGCCGCCGTGGGGGATGCAGAAGGTCTTGTGCAGGTTGAGGTGGGAGACGTCACCGCCGAACTGACCCGGGGCGCAGAGACCGACCATGGCGTTCATGTTGGCGCCGTCGATGTAGACCTGGCCGCCGTGGTCATGGACCACCTGGCAGATCTCGCGGATGGCCTCTTCGAAGACCCCGTGGGTGGACGGATAGGTGATCATCAGCGCAGCCAGGCGCTCGCTGTGCTGTTCGGCCTTGGCGCGCAGGTCGTCGAGGTCGACGTTGCCGCGCTTGTCGCAGGCCACCACCACCACGCGCATGTCGACCATGCTGGCGGTAGCCGGGTTGGTGCCGTGGGCCGAGGCCGGAATCAGGCAGACGTCGCGTTCGCCCTGGCCGCGGCTCGCGTGATAGGCACGGATGGCCAGCAGGCCGGCGTACTCGCCCTGGGAGCCGGCATTGGGCTGCAGGGAGACGGCGTCATAGCCGGTGGCGGCGCAGAGCATGGCTTCCAGCTCGGTGGTGAGCTGGGCATAGCCCTCGGCCTGGTCGGCCGGGGCGAAGGGGTGGATACCGCCGAATTCCGCCCAGGTGACCGGGATCATCTCGCTGGCGGCGTTGAGCTTCATGGTGCAGGAACCCAGCGGGATCATGGTGCGATCCAGCGCCAGGTCCTTGTCCGCCAGCTTGCGCAGGTAACGCATCAGCTCGGTCTCGGACCTGTGGCTGGCGAACACCGGATGGGTCAGGAAGGCCGATTGGCGCTGCAGCGCCGCGGGCACTTCCACGCCCTGGGCATCGGCCAGCTCGGCGACCCGGGGCGCGGGCTTGCCGTCGGCCAGGATTTCCATCAGCGCCTGGACGTCGGCCAGGGTGCTGGTCTCGTCCAAAGAAACGCCCAGGGCCTCGGCGCTGACTTCGCGCAGGTTGTAGCCACGGGCACGGGCGGCCTCGTGCAGCGCGGCGGTGCGCGCCCCGAACACCAGGGTCAGGGTGTCGAAGGCGGTGTGCTGGGTCTCGTGGCCCAGGCGCTGCAGCCCGGCGGCCAGCAGGCTGGTCAGACGCTGCACCCGGGTGGCGATGCGGGTCAGGCCTTCGGGACCGTGGTAGACCGCATACATGCTGGCGATGTTGGCCAGGAGCACCTGGGCGGTGCAGATGTTGCTGGTGGCCTTCTCGCGGCGGATGTGCTGCTCGCGGGTCTGCAGCGCCAGGCGATAGGCCGGGTTGCCGTGGCGGTCGATGGACACGCCGACGACACGACCGGGCATATCGCGCTTGTACTTGTCCTGGGTGGCGAAGTAGGCCGCGTGCGGGCCGCCGAAACCGAGCGGTACGCCAAAACGCTGCGCGGTGCCGATGGCCACGTCCGCGCCCAGTTCGCCGGGCGGGGTGAGCAGGGTCAGGGCCAGCAGGTCGGCGGCCATGGCCACCAGGGCACCGGCAGCCTGGAAGGCCTGGATGCTTTCCCGGTAGTCACGGATCTCGCCGGTGGTCATCGGATACTGGAACAGGGCGCCAAAGAAGCGGCCGTGGTCCTCGATCTCGGTTTCCACACCCACCACCACCTCGATGCCCAGAGGCTCGGCGCGGGTGCGCAGGACGTCCAGGGTCTGCGGATGGCAGTGCACGGAGGCGAAGAAGGCGCCGGCCTTGTTTTTCGCCAGGCGCTTGCAGAAGGTCATGGCCTCGGCAGCGGCGGTGCCCTCGTCCAGCAGCGAGGCGTTGGCCACCGGCATGCCGGTGAGGTCGCCGATCAGCGTCTGGAAGTTGAGCAGGGCTTCCAGGCGACCCTGGGAGATTTCCGGCTGGTAGGGGGTGTAGGCGGTGTACCAGGCCGGATTTTCCAGCAGGTTGCGCAGGATCGGCGCCGGAGTATGGGTGTTGTAGTAGCCCTGGCCGATCAGGCTCTTGAGCAGGCGATTCTTGCCGGCGATGGCGCGCAGCTCGGCCAGGGCGTCGGCTTCGGACAGCCCGGCGGGCAGGTCCAGCACGCTGGTGCCCTTGATGCTCTCGGGGATCACCTGGGCGGTCATGGCGTCCAGGGATTCGTAGCCGAGCAGATTCAGCATGGCGATCTCGTCGAGCTCGCGCGGACCGATGTGGCGCGGGACGAATTCGTCGGCGGTGCTGAGGGTGTCGTGCAGCGACATGGCGGTCTTACCCCTTGATCAGTTGCTGATAGGCGGCTTCGTCGAGCAGCGCGGCGAAGGCTTCGGCATTGGCGGGCTGGAAACGAAAGAACCAGCCGGCGTTCAGCGGATCGCTGTTAATGGTCTCGGGCGCCTCGTTGAGCGCCTCGTTGACGGCCAGGACCTCGCCGTCCAGCGGCATGGTGATGTTGCTGGCGGCCTTGACCGACTCCAGCACCGCCACCTCATCGCCTTGGGCGTAGCTGCGCAGCTCCGGCAATTGCACGAAGACCAGGTCGCCCAAGGAGTCCTGAGCATAGTCGGTGATGCCGACGGTAATGCTGCCATCGGCTTCCTGACGCAGCCATTCGTGTTCTTCGGTATAGCGCAGACCCATTGCCAGACTCCTGCGGACCTTTGTCCTGATGGATAGATGGGTCTGGGATTGCAAGGGTGATGCCAGGAACAAAGGCCAGTGTTTTCAGGGGTTTAGCTAAAGAACCCCTATTGCGCCGTAGCGAAATCGTTACGATTGACGCCCCAACCCGCTACACTCGTATCGATTTACAAACGGCGTATCGAAATCGTTACGATATTAGCCAGGCTCCTGGGTCCGACAGCTGGGCTGTACGCCAGGGCCCTGCTGTTCCTTATCACTGTGCCGCAGTCAGAGGCGGATAGAGCGCCTTGCGCGCTAATTTCCTGCCGCAGTGACCCAGTCTTCAACGCGCAGGCCTGGCACCCGGTCGAACTCGCGACGGTTGTTGGTGACCACGATCAGGCCCAGGGAGCGCGCATGCCCCGCGATCATCTGATCGTAAGGACCGATCTGCTGACCCGCTCGGGCTAGTTCGGCGCGCAACTGCCCGGTATGGGCTGCGGCTTCGGGACCGTACGTCAACACCTCCAGCCGCGCGGCGAAGCCCTCGATCACCGCCAGGTTGCGCTCCGGGCTGGAAGACTTTTCCGCACCGTAGATCAGCTCCATCTGGGTGATCGTACTGATGCACAACTGCCCTTGGTGCCGGGTGAAGGCCTCGCGAACCGACGTCGGTCGGTTCTTGATGGTGAAGATGCAGGTGTTGGTGTCGAGCATGAACTTGAGCATCAGAAGCCCTCGCGCTCCTGCTCGGCAGGCTGGTCCCGTTCCGCCATGAAATCCGCCGTGACACCCTCCCCCTCGAACCAGGAATCCCAGGATTCCCCGGCCGGGGTAATGATCCTCGTGCGGCCGACCGCGACCACATCGACGCGCTTCACGTCTGCAGGCAGGGCAACCGCCTTTGGCAGTCTCACCGCCTGACTGCGATTGCTTTGGAATACGGCGCCTTGATCCATGATCGACCTCCGGGATATATCGGCTGTATATCCCATAGTAGGGGCAAGGCTGGATCTGTCAATCGGCACCCTCGCGGCATCAGGCATCACAGCTGGTATAGCGCTCTTCGCGCGGATGACACCTGGTGAAGCCTTGGGAAAGACGCCGGAGGCGGAAATGTCATCGGCTCGGGGCAAGATTCGGACAAGCGCACCCGACGCGAACTTCCGCCCCGCTTCGTCGGACCAAGAAGGCACAACAAGACCTCTGCCAAGCGGCTTTGCCCTCTTCCATCCTTGTCTGGAGTCTTTGTCATGGCTGTGAAAACCGTTGCCGATCTGCTCGTCGCCACCCTCGAAGCGGCTGGTGTCGACACCATCTGGGGCCTGCCGGGCGATTCGCTCAACGGCCTCACCGAAAGCCTGCGCAAGCGTGAGCGCATCCGCTGGCGTGGCGTGCGGCACGAAGAAGCTGCGGCCTTCGCCGCCAGTGCCGCGGCCGACACCAGCGGGCGTCTGGCGGTCTGCGCCGGCTCCTGTGGCCCAGGCAACCTGCACCTGATCAATGGCCTGTTCGACGCCCAGCGCAGCGGTGCGCCGGTGCTGGCCATCGCCGCCCAGATTCCCTCCAGCGAGATCGGCCTGGGCTATTTCCAGGAGACCCATCCGGAGCGGCTGTTCCGTGACTGCAGCGACTTCTGCGAGGTGGTTTCCCATCCCGAGCAACTGCCGCGCATCCTCGAGACCGCCATGCGTTCGGCCATCCTCAATCGTTCGGTGTCGGTGGTGGTGATTCCCGGCGACGTGGCCCTGGCCGAGGCGCCGATCAAGGAAGCCCAGTGGAGCGAGCCGGTGCGTCCGGTGGTGGTGCCGCCGGACGCCGAGCTGGATGCCCTGGCCGAATTGCTGGCCGGGGAAAAGCGCATCACCCTGCTCTGCGGCGCCGGTTGCGCCGGTGCCCATGCCCAGGTGGTGGCCCTGGCCGAGCGCCTGCAGGCCCCGGTGGTCCATGCGCTGCGCGGCAAGGCCCACATCGAGTATTCCAATCCCTATGGCGTGGGCATGACCGGCCTGATCGGCTTTTCGTCCGGCTATCACGCACTCAAGGAGTGCGACCTGCTGCTGATGCTGGGCAGCAACTTCCCCTATCGCAACTTCTTCCCGGATCACGGCCGCGTGGTGCAGATCGACGTGCGCGGCGCCCACCTGGGCGTACGCACCCCGCTGCTCAAGGGCCTGGTGGGCGATGTCCGCGCCACCCTCGACGCCCTGCTGCCGCGACTCCAGCCCAACAGCCACAGCCGCTTCCTGGAAAAGGCCCAGCAGCACTACCGCAAGACCCGCGCCGAGCTGGACGAACTGGCCACCGCCACCGCCGATGGCGAGCCGCTGCATCCGCAGTACCTCACCACCCGCGTCAGCGAACTGGCCGCGGCGGACGCCCTCTTCACCTGCGACGTCGGCACTCCCACGGTGTGGGCGGCGCGCTACCTGGCGATGAATTTCGAGCGCAAGCTGGCCGGCTCCTTTACCCATGGCTCCATGGCCAATGCCCTGCCCCAGGCCATGGGTCTGCAGGCGGCCTATCCCGACCGCCAGGTGGTGGCGCTGGCCGGCGACGGCGGACTGTCCATGCTGCTCGGCGAACTGGCGACCCTGGCCAGCGAGAAGCTGCCGGTCAAGGTCATCGTCTACGACAACGCCACCCTGGGCTTCGTCGCCATGGAGATGAAGGCCGCCGGCATGATCGACGAGACCACGGATCTCGCCGCCGTCGACTTCGCCCAGGTGGCCGAGGCCTGCGGCGTGCGCGGCTGGAAGGTGGAATCGGCCAGCCTGCTCGACGCCACCCTGGAAGAGGCGTTCGCCCACCCCGGCCCGGCGCTGGTGGACGTGCGCATCGCCAAGCAGGAGCTGTCGCTGCCGCCGAAGATCGAGGCCGCCCAGGCCAAGGGCTTCAGCCTCTACATGCTGCGCGCGGTGATGAGTGGCCGCGGCAGCGAGGTGGTGGACCTGGCCAAGACCAACGTGCTGCGTTGATGGTCGGGGGTCGCTCGACTATTCCAGCAGCCGAGCGACCTCGCCACTGGCCTTGAGCTGCGCGAACGCCGTGCGCAGCCGGGCTACCAGCGGCGCTGGCGTGGTCGGGCTGAACGCCATGTACAGCGGGGTATCGAGATCCTCCAGGGCGGCGAGGCGGCGCAATCCCGGACAGGCGCTAGCCGCGTCCTGGCAGAAGCGAATGGCATCCTGCTCCGGCAGCAGCACGGCATCCACCTGACCATTGAGCAAGCGGCTGAAGTTGTTCTTTTGCTGGCCTGACACCACCAGCTGCTGGAAGCCGAGCGACTGCAAATACTGGTGGCGCACATCGTCGCGCATCACGCCCAGCCGATAGGCGCGGGCGTCGTCGAGACGCTCGATACGCACGTCGTCGCGATTCGCCAGCCGATAGAAGTAGTACCGCAGGCGCATGACCTCCCCGACCCACTGGAATTGGGTCTCGCGAGCCGGCGTGCGGGCGATCAGATAGATCAGCACCCCTGGCTCGTGCAGGGCCAGATCATAGGCGCGAGCCCAGGGATAGAGTTCCAGGCGGTAGTCGGTGATACCCGCCAGGGCCAGGGTACGCTCCACCACCGAGGTCGCCGGCCCACCCACCCGACCGTCCACGCTCCAGCTCAAGGACGTCTCTTCCGTCACGGCGCGCACCGTGGCGGCCTCCACGCCCGGCCCCAGCAAGGCCAGCAGGGCCAACAACAGATGACGCTTCATGGCAGCGGCTCCTCAGGCAGATGACAGCTGCGATGGCGCCCCAGGCTTTTCGCGCGGTAGAGCGCCCGGTCGGCCTGGCGCAGCAGGCTGGCGAAATCGTGCATATCGGTACTCAGGGTGGCATAGCCGATGCTCAGGGTGACGTGGCCAGCAGCCTCCGAGCCAGCATGGGTGATTTCCAGCGCGGCGACGGCCCGGCGCAAGCGCTCGGCCATCGCCCCCGCGCCCGCCAGATCGGTCGCGGGCAGCAGAACCGCGAACTCTTCGCCGCCGATCCGCGCCACCAGGTCGCCTGGGCGCGTGACGACCTGCTGCATGGCGGTCGCTACCTGCTGCAGACAGACATCGCCCTGGGCATGCCCATAGGTATCGTTGTAGCGCTTGAAAAAGTCGACATCGCAGAGCAGCAGCGCGAGGGGCTCCCCGGAGCGTCGCGCGCGGCGAAACTCCACCTCCTCGGCCTCGTCGAAACAGCGCCTATTGGGCAGCCCGGTGAGCGGATCGCTGCGCGACAGTTGCTCCAGCCGCGCGTTGGCGCTGCGCAACGCCTCCTGGGACGTCAGCAGGTCGCGCAATTGCAACTGGTGATGGGAGGCATGCAAGAGCAGTTGGGTGGTCATGTTGATGAGGGCGCGTTCATCGGTGCGCCACTCGCCACCCAGATTGCAGCCGAAGAGCAGCAAACCGTCTTCGTCCTCGGCGATCCGCAGATGGACCAGCGCCAGGGCTTCGTTACCTAGTGCCAACAGCGGCTCCGCCGCGTCACCGAAGGCGGCCACGAGCGCCTCGCGCGTCGCGAAGGTACGGGGGACCTCGGGTTCCAGCAGGGCTTCCAGCACCTGGGCGCAGGGCGGCGGCAGTGTCAGACCGGCGGCCAACGGCTCGGCGTCGCGGAACCAGCCCTGGTAAAGGCGATAGGGCGCATCCCGGGTGTCACGCTTGAACCAGAAGGCCTGACGCGCGCGCAAGCGTTGTGCGACCTCCTGTAGACAGAGTTGGCAATGCCGGTCGAAGTCCGCGTAAGGCGCATGGATCAGTTGGTTGGACAGCCTCAAGATGGTTTGCTGCGCCGTCGCCAAGGCCTCGAGCTCTGCCGTGCGCTCGCGAACTCGCTCCGCCAGGAGATCGCGATGCGCGGCGAGCTCTTCTTCGTGGCGATGCTGTTGGGCCAGGTAGCCCGCCAGGTTGCCCTGCAGGGTATTGATGCCACTCACCAGCAGATCCAGCTCGTCCTGGCGGGTGGGCCGCCGCAGTCGAAGGGGCTCGGCGAGGGTGGCGGCCGTCAGCCGGGACAGGTGGCGGGCGATCCGACGGACATGCAGGGTCACCAGCCGATTGAAGGCCAGGCTGACCAGGCCGGCGAGCAGCAGGGCGAGTGCCAGTTGGGTCAGCAGGGTACTCGCCACGCTGTCGCGCAATTCACGCCAGAGCAGGGCTTCATTGCCTTGGATGAGGAGTTCGCCGAGCACCTCGTGACCGCCCGGATAGGGACTGTAGACCAGCGTGGAGCTTCGACTCGGCGCCAGGCTCGAGGGCGCCCAGTCGGCCTGCTGACGGGATTGGACGTCGGACTCCTGGCCGTGGCCGGTCAGCCGCAGCTCGATACGGCCGACCGAGGCGATGCGCGACGCCCCGTCCAGTTGCGCCTGCACCGCGGGCTTGTCCAGTTCCCAGATGGCCTTGGTCAGGGTCGACTGGTACACCTGCTCCAGCAATTGCAGCTCGGTATCCATACCCAGGCGATTCTGTTCCCAGATATTCCAGGTGCGCAGCCCTGCCGTGGCCGCGGAAAACAGCAGACAGAACGCCACCGTCAGCAAGGCCAGGCGGTTACCGAGCGAGCGGCGTTTCAGCACGCCCCTCATAGCCAGCGCCGCTGGAGTTCGGCCAGCGTACCGTCCTGTTGCAACGTCACGAAGGCCGCCCGCAGCCGTGCCATCACCTCGGGAGCGGTGCCCAGGCTGGCCGCCAGATACAGCGGATAGGGGGCGGCGCAGTAGGCCTGCCGCAGATCGCCCTGAGGATCGTAGCCGGCCTGGCGAGCGAGGTGATCGGCCACGGCGCGGTTGGCGATCCACAGGTCGACCCGACCGGCTTTGAGTTTCTCCAGGTTGAGGCTGTAATGCGTGCCGGATTGCAGCTCCCGTCCGACGGTGAAGCCCTGCTCCAGCAGGATGCGCTCTCCCGCATCGCCGTTGACCGTAGCGATTTGCAGGCCGCGGGCCGCCTGCAGGCTGGCCAAGGGACGCACGCGGTCCCGCCAGCTGAACAGGCAGAGGGTGGTCTCGGTCAGGGGCACCACCCACTCGAACAGCGCCTCGCGCTCGGGCAGACGCGCCATGGAAAAGACGAGGATATCGGGCCGGCCCTGGGCCTGGGCGAAGGCCCGCGCCCACGGCATGACCTGCGGCTCGGCCGCAAGCTCGGCCCGGGCCAACAGCAGCCGCACCAACTCGACGGAAAAGCCGGTCACCCGGCCATCCGGCTGGACCACGCTGAACGGCGGATAGTCCTCGGTCACCAGTTGCAGTGCGCCGGCACGGACGCCCGTGCACACCAGCACCAGACCGAGAACCAGCCAATGCAAGAAGCTGCTCGTCACGAAGCCCTCCCCCCGTCCGAGCGTGATGTCGTCTGACGTTATCGGGCTGCCGTGACGAAACTTGAAGCGGCGGGGCTAGTCTCGCCGGGGGATACCATAACGGCGCAGGCGCATGGCAATGGCCGAGTGGGACATCTGCAACCGCGCGGCCAGCTGGCGGCTGGACGGGTACTGTGGGTAGAGCCGCTCCAGTAGCGCCGCCTCGTAGCCCTGGACGGCGGCCTCCAGGGTGCTGACCTCGGTCTCGACCTGCCCCGCCACCGCCGTGCCGGCCAGGTCGAGGTCGTCGACGTCGATCTGGCCACTCTCGCTGATGGCGGCGGCGCGAAAGAGGATGTTCTGCAATTGCCGCACGTTGCCCGGCCAGGCGTTGCCCAGCAGCACGCCATAGGTGGCCGGCGCCAGGCGGCACGGCGGTCGGCCGATCTGGGCGCAGGCCTGCTGCAGGAAGTGCCGTGCCAGCAGCAGGATGTCCTGGCCCCGCTCGCGCAGTGCCGGCACCTGCAGGCTGAGCACATTGAGGCGATAGAAGAGGTCTTCGCGAAAGGTGCCGGCGGCGACCATGGCCTGCAGGTCGCGATGGGTGGCGGCGAGGATGCGCACATTGACCTGGGTTTCCTGGGCTCCGCCAACGCGGCGGAAGGTGCCATCGGAGAGAAATCTCAGCAGCTTGGCCTGCAGATAGGGCGACATCTCGCCGACTTCGTCGAGAAACACCGTGCCCTGGTCGGCCAGTTCCAGCAGGCCCGGCTTGCCGCCGCGCTGGGCGCCGGTAAAGGCGCCCGGGGCATAGCCGAACAATTCGCTCTCGGCGAGGCTTTCCGGCAGAGCCGCGCAGTTCAGCGCCAGAAAGGGCGCCTCGCGCCGCGCACTGGCCGCATGGCAGGCGCGCGCCACCAGTTCCTTGCCGGTGCCGGTCTCGCCGAGGATCAGCAGCGGCGCCTCCAGGGCGGCCAGGCGCTGGGCGCGGGCCTTGAGGGTGCGGATGGCGGCGCAGTCGCCGAGCAGCGAATCGAAGCCCTCGGGGGTGTCGTGGCGCAGCGCCGAGAGGCGGCCACCGATACGGCTGGGGGCGTAGAGGGTCAGCAGGCCACCGGCCAGGCCGCCCACCGGTTCGCCGATGGGGGTGGCGTCCAGCAGCAGTGCCTGGCCGCGCAGCACCACCTCGCGCAGGGGCAGGCGAAAGCCCTGGTCCAGCAGTTCGGCGGACAATTCGCCGTCATTGAAGAGTTCGGCCAGGGTGTTGCCGGCGCCTTCCCCGGCCAGGGCGGCAAAGGCCGGATTGGCCAGCAGGATGCGGCCCTCGCCGTCCACCGCCAGCACCGGATCGGCCATGGCGGCGAGCAGGGCGTCGAGCTGCAGGGAGCGGCGCTGGCCGGGCAGGATGTCCACCACCCGCACCGCCTCCACCCCCACCACGGTCAGCAGGGCGGCGCGCAATTCCTCCAGCACCGTCGCGCTCAGGGTCGGCGCATCGATGTAGACGTTGGGCGGCACCATCTCCACGGCGTCCAGGTTGAGATTGCGGGCACCGAGCAGCGCCAGGACTTCCTGGGTGATGCCGACACGATCGATGAACGACACATGGATACGCATGGAAACCCTGGGGTCTGAGTGCGAAAGGACTAATGCTACCCAAATGCTCGGGGTAGAATCATTTCTCATTTACCCAGGCGGGAACGCGATGAACAACAAAGACCCCCTTCTTCTCGATCAGCAGCTGTGCTTCGCGCTGTACTCCACCTCGCTGGCCATGACCAAGGTGTACAAGCCGCTGCTCGAAGAGGTGGGCCTGACCTATCCGCAGTACCTGATGATGCTGGTGCTGTGGGAAAACGATCGGCTGCCGCTCAAGGAGCTGGCGCGCCGGCTGCACCAGGACTCCGGCGCCCTGACCCCGGTGCTCAAGCGCCTGGAAGCCGAGGGCTACGTGACCCGACAGCGCAATGCCGAGGACGAGCGCAACCTGTCCATCGAACTCACCGAGTCTGGCCGTGCCCTGCGCGAGCGGGCCCGGGAGATCAACGGCACCATCAGCAGCTATTGCGCGCTGGGCGATGCCCAGATGAATGCCCTGCGCGAAAACCTGATGACCCTGAGAGCCAAGCTGGAGCGTTAGCACTTCGCTGCCGCTGGTCGGCTGCTTCTGAAAATATATTTGCGCGATAACGAATATCGCGATAACTTAAATCCGTACCCGGACGATTCCTTCGGTCAACGTCCGAACAATCAGTTATCGCGATACCTAAACAGGAGCACGCCATGAACATCCTCTATACCGCTTCCGCAACCAGCACCGGTGGCCGTGACGGCCGTTCCATCAGCAGCGACAAGGCCCTGGACGTGCAGCTGTCCACGCCCAAGGAGCTGGGCGGCGCCGGCGGTGCCGGCACCAATCCCGAGCAACTCTTCGCCGCCGGCTATTCGGCCTGCTTCATCGGCGCGCTCAAGTTCGTCGGCGCCAAGGAAAAGATCGCCGTTCCGGCTGACGTCAGCGTGACCGCCCAGGTCGGCATCGGCCCGATCCCCACCGGCTTCGCCCTGGACGTCGAGCTGGTCATCAGCCTGCCGGGCCTGGAGCGTGCCGTGGCCGAAGACCTGGTCGAGAAGGCCCACCAGGTCTGCCCCTACTCCAACGCGACCCGCGGCAACGTGGACGTGCGCCTGACCCTGGCCTAAAGGTCGCGGTATTACCCAGGCGCCTCCGCCGAGGCGCCCGGTCCTTCCCGTTCGAGGAGTCATCTGTCATGCGTACCGTCTCTCGCCTGCTTGGCCTTTCCGCGCTCAGCCTGGCCCTGGGCAGCGCCTTCGCCGCGCCCCAGCCCGATCCGCATCTGGAGCGCACCACCCAGGGCTTCGTCGATGCCCTGAACGGCAGCGGTGGCAAACCCCTGGAAACCCTGAGCCCCAAGGACGCCCGCGCAGTGCTGGCCGGCGCCCAGTCCGGCGTCAAGGTCGATCTCTCGGGGGTCAAGACCCGTGAAAAGACCATCCAGGTCGACGGCAAGCCGCTGCAGCTGACCATCGTCCGCCCGGCCAACGCCAAGAGGCAGACACCGGCCTTCATGTTCTTCCATGGCGGCGGCTGGGTGCTGGGCGACTTCCCCACCCACCAGCGCCTGGTGCGTGACCTGGTGGTGGCCTCCGGCGCCACGGCGGTGTTCGTCAACTACACCCCGAGTCCGGAAGCCCACTTCCCGGTGGCCATCAACCAGGCCTATGCCGCGACCCAGTGGGTGGCCGAGCACGGCAAGGACATCGATGTCGACGGCAGTCGCCTGGCGGTGGCCGGCAACAGCGTCGGCGGCAACATGGCCGCGGTGGTCAGCCTGATGGCCAAGGACAAGGGCACGCCCAAGCTGCGCTACCAGGTGCTGTTCTGGCCGGTGACCGATGCGAGCTTCGACAACGGCTCCTACCAGACCTATGCCGAGGGCCGCTTCCTGACCCGCAACATGATGAAGTGGTTCTGGGACAACTACACCACCAGCGACACCGAGCGCGCCAACGTCTACGCCTCGCCGTTGCGGGCCAGCGAGGCCCAGCTCAAGGGTCTGCCGCCGGCGCTGGTGCAGACCGCCGAGAACGACGTGCTGCGAGACGAGGGCGAGGCCTATGCCCGCAAGCTCAACGCCGCCGGCGTCGATGTCGTCCAGGTGCGCTACAACGGCATGATCCACGACTATGGCCTGCTCAATGCCCTGGCCAAGGTACCCGAGGTCCAGGCTGCGCTGACCCAGGCCGGCCAGTTGCTCAAGCAGCACCTGCAGTAAGGCAGGCGCGGTACCCGAGGGGGTGGCTCCGTTCGCGGCGCCATCCCCTTTGCGTTTCAGGGCTGCTCGCCCAGGGCCGCGAAGCGTTCCGCCAGCCAGCCGTGCAGCTGCCGCACCGCCGGCGAGAATTGCCGCCGGTGCGGGCAGAACAGCTGCAGCGGCAACGGCTCGCCGGGCTGCTCGGGCAGCAGCCGCACCAGCCGACCGCGCTGCAGGTCGTCGCGCATGTCCAGCCAGGACTTGTAGACGATACCCTCCCCGGCCACCGCCCAGCGCCGCACCACCTCGGCATCGTCGCTCTGCAGGGGTCCGCTGACGGCCACC
This sequence comes from Pseudomonas sp. PGPPP4, assembly GCF_002256045.1. Classification (NCBI taxonomy): domain Bacteria; kingdom Pseudomonadati; phylum Pseudomonadota; class Gammaproteobacteria; order Pseudomonadales; family Pseudomonadaceae; genus Pseudomonas; species Pseudomonas sp. PGPPP4. Next base: position 332,574 of record NZ_NKID01000003.1, on the reverse strand, counting down.
TGGCGCAGACTGCCGTCGGCCTGTGGAAAGCTCCACTTGTCATAGGTGCGCCCATGCAGCTGGTAGAGCAGGCAGGCGTGCCTGGACAGGTCGTCCAGGCTGCGCGGCGCGCCCTGGCGGGCCAGATAGGCCGGCGCCGCCGCCAGCAGCCGGCGATTGTCCGGGGCCAGCGGCAGGGCCACCAGGCTGTCGTCCTGGCTGCGGCCGTAGCGGATGGCGATGTCCACCGGATCGCGATAGACGTCGGCCTGCTGGTCCGAGACGTAGAGCCTGAGGGTCAGGCCGGGATGGCGCTGACGAAACTCGGCCAGCCAGGGCAGCAGGAGATTGCGCCCCAGATCCGAAGGCGCCGCTACCTGCAGCACCCCGCGCAACTCAGGACTCTCCCCTTGCAGGCGCTCGCGCCCCTCGCGCAAGGTCTCCAGCACCTCCCGCGCATAGGGCAGATAGGCTTCGCCTTCGGCGGTGAGTCTCAGGCTACGGGTCGAGCGGGCGAACAGGCGGATGCCCAGTTCGCGCTCCAACCGGCCGATGGCGGCGCTCACCTGACCCGGCAAGAGGTCTGCCTCGCGGGCGGCGCGGGAAAAGCTGCCGAGGGCGGCGGAGCGGACGAAGAGGCCGAGGTCATCGAAGCGGATCATTTTCACTCCTGCAGTGAAGGTGCTATCCGATTCTGCCGCTTTTTCCGGTCGAGCATGAAGACGACCATGGGCCCACGTCTTCTTATCGTACAAAGGAACCCGCCCATGAAAGCCATCGTCCACGGTGACACCACCCTGCCCGCCAGCGATCCCCGTGCCCTGCAGGACGCGGTGCTGCCCGACCCCACGCCCGAGGCCCATGACCTGCTGGTGGAAGTCCGCGCCGTGTCGGTCAATCCGGTCGATACCAAGGTGCGCCAGGGCCTGGTGCAGCGCGAGTCCAAGGTACTGGGTTGGGACGTCTCCGGCGTGGTCCGCGCCGTGGGCAGCGCCGTCAGCCGCTTCGCCGTGGGTGACGAGGTCTACTACGCCGGCGAGCTGTTCCGCCCCGGCTGCAACAGCGAACTGCACCTGGTCGACGAGCACCTGGCCGGGCACAAGCCCAAGCGCCTGGATCACGCCCAGGCCGCGGCCCTGCCGCTGACCGCGATCACCGCCTGGGAATTGTTGTTCGACCGTCTTGGCGCGACCGAAGGCGGCGGCGCCGGCCAGCAACTGCTGGTGATGGGCGCGGCAGGTGGCGTTGGCTCCGTGCTGGTGCAGTTGGCCCGCCAACTCACCGAGCTGACGGTGATAGGTACCGCTTCGCGCCAGGAAACCCAGGACTGGGTACGCCAGCTGGGCGCCCACCACGTCATCGACCACCACCAGCCGCTGCGCCCCCAGCTCGAAGCCCTGGGTCTGGATGGCGTGACCCTGGTGGCCAGCCTCACCCATACCGATGAGCACTTCACCCAGCTGGTGGATGTCCTGCGGCCCCAGGGTCGTCTCGGCGTGATCGACGATCCGGCGCAACTCGACGTGGTGCCGATGAAGGCCAAGTCGCTGTCGCTGCACTGGGAGCTGATGTTTACCCGCTCGCTGTTCCAGACCCCGGACAAGGTGCGCCAGCACGAGATCCTCGAGCGCGTCGCCGGGCTGATCGACCAGGGCACCCTCAAGACCACCCTGGGCGAACACCTGGGCCGGATCGATGCCGCCAACCTGCGCCGCGCCCATGCCCAGCTGGAAAGCCACCAGGCCCGCGGCAAGCTCGTGCTGGAGGGCTTCTGATGCCTCGCCTTAGTGCCCTGACCCTCGCCGTCGCCCTGGCCGTGGGTAGCCTGACCGCCCAAGCCGCGCCGCTGCCCCAGGAGCGCACCCTTGGCCAGCTGGAGCCGGTGTTCGCCTTCCAGGACGCCATGCCCACCGGGGTCACCGTCAGCGAGACCGGGCGGATCTTCGTCAACTACCCGCGCTGGGGCGACGCGGTGCCCTTTACCGTGGCCGAACTCAAGGACGGCAAGGCGGTGCCCTACCCGGACGCCGCGCTCAACGTCGAGACCCCCGGCCAGCCGGGCAAGGGCTTCATCAGCGTGCAGAGCGTGGTGGCCGATGGTCGCGGTCACCTCTGGGTGCTGGACACCGCCGCACCGGGTTTCGCCGCGCCCAAGGCCGGCGGCGTCAAGCTGGTGGCCATCGACCTCAAGACCAACAAGGTCGCGAGGACCCTGGTCTTCCCGGCCGCGGTGCTCGAACCCAACAGCTACGTCAACGACGTGCGCTTCGACTTTCGCGTCGGTCGCGCCGGAGTGGCCTATGTCACCGACTCGGCGCCTCCCGGTGGCCTGATCATCCTCGACCTCGCCACCGGCCAGGCCCAACGTCGCCTGACCGGCGCGCCCCAGGCCAACGTCGATCCCAGCTTCGCGCCGGTGGTGGAAGGCGAACCGCTGCTGATGCAGCGCCCCGATGGCAGCAAGGTCCGCCCGGCCATCGCCAGCGACGGCATCGCCCTGTCGCCGGACGGCGGCACCCTCTACTTCAGCCCGCTGTCCAGCCGCCACCTCTATGCCGTGCCCACCGCCCTGCTACGCGACCCCAGCGCGAGCGAGGCCCAGGTGCGCGCCGGCGTGCAGGATCTCGGCGAAAAGGGCGCCTCCGACGGCCTCGAAGCCGATGCCCAGGGCCGCGTCTATGCCGGCGACTACGAGCACAACGCCGTGCGCCAGCGCCAGGTCGACGGCAGCTGGAAGACCCTGGTCCACGATCCCCGCGTGCTCTGGCCCGACACCTTCAGCATCGGTCCGGACGGCTACCTCTATTTCACCGCCAACCAGCTCCATCGCCAGGCCCAGTTCCACGGTGGCCAGGACCTGCGCCAGAAGCCCTACAGCCTGTTCCGCGTCAAGATCGACGCCCAGCCGGCCCCTACCCACTGATCCGATCAGGAGTTATCCATGCAGCTGTCCCAGATCGCCCGCACCCGCTACACCACCAAGGCCTTCGACGGCTCCCGCAGCATCCCGGCCGAGCAGGTCGAGGAATTGCTGGAGCTGCTGCGCCAGGCGCCCTCCTCGGTCAACTCCCAGCCGTGGCACTTCGTGGTCGCCGCCAGCGCCGAGGCCAAGGCACGCATCGCCCGGGGCATGCAGAGCCCCTACAACGAACCCAAGGTGCTGCCGGCCTCCCACGTCATCGTGCTCTGCACCCGCCTGGAAATGACCGAGGGCCATCTGGCCCAGGTGCTGGAGCAGGAAGCCCAGGACGGCCGCTTCGCCAAGCCCGAGGCGCGCGCCACCCAGGACGGTACCCGCCGTCACTTCGTCGATCTGCATCGTCATGAGCGCAAGGACGTGCAGCACTGGATGGAGAAGCAGACCTACCTGGCCCTGGGCACCCTGCTGCTGGGCGCCGCGGCGCTGGGCATCGATGCCACGCCCATGGAAGGCTTCGACGCCAACAGCCTGGACCAGGAACTGGGCCTGCGCGAACAGGGCTACACCGCCCTGGTGGTGGTCGGCCTGGGCTATCGCGGCGAAAGCGACTTCAACGCCGCCCTGCCCAAGTCCCGCCTGACCCGCGAGCAGGTCTTCACCTTCCTGTAAAACTCGCAGCCCCGTAGCGTGGATAACGGCGCAGCCTTGTCCACAGTACGCGCCGGAAGCCGCCAGTGGAAAACGCTGGCGCGGTTTTCCACGCTACGCAGGCGTAGGTTGGGTTGAGCGCAGCGAAGCCCAACAGCAGTATCCTCCGCAGCATCCATAAAAAAGCCGACCGTCGCGAGACGGTCGGCTTTTATTCGCGACCATGCCGGTGCGCCGTAGCGACCGCTCCTACGGACATGGACCTGAGCGCCGGCTCGGGAAGTCTCCTGTGGAAAAGGCTACGCCGTTTTCCACGCTACGGTTCTGATCACAGCCATGCCGGTACGCCTTAGCGATCGCTCCTACAGGGGCGATGCTTTTCATGCTTTCGTAGGAGCGGCCGCATCGGCGGACCGCCATGGCCGCGATAAATCCGGGTTACGCCGAGCCCAACGAGGCCCAACGCTACCTATCCCCATCAACCGCCCTTCAGATCCGCCAGGATCGAGAAGGCGCGCAGGCGATCCGCCTGTTCGTAGACGTCGCAGGTAAAGATCAGCTCGTCGGCGTCGGTCTTTTCCAGCAACAGCTCCAGGCGCTCGCGGACCTTGTCCGGGCCACCGATCACCGCCATGCCGAGGAAACTCGACACCGATTCCTTCTCATGGGGCAACCACACCTTTTCCATGCTGCGCACCGGCGGCTGCAGACGCAGGCTGTCGCCGCGGAACAGGGCGAGGATGCGCTGGTAGACGGTGGTGGCCAGGTAATTGGCTTCGTCGTCGCTGTCGGCCGCCACCAGCGGTACCCCGAGCATCACATAGGGGCGATCAAGCACCTTGGACGGCTTGAAGTTCTCGCGATAGAGGCGGATGGCCTCGTGCACATAGCGCGGCGCGAAGTGCGAGGCGAAGGCATAGGGCAGGCCCTTGGCCGCCGCCAGCTGGGCGCTGAACAGGCTCGAACCCAGCAGCCAGATCGGCACCTCGGTGCCCGCACCCGGCATGGCGATCACGCCCTGCCCCGGCTGCTGCGGCCCGAAGTAGTGCTGCAGCTCTTCCACGTCGCGCGGGAAGTCGTCGGAGCTGCCCAGCCGATCACGGCGCAGGGCATAGGCGGTGCGCTGATCCGAGCCCGGCGCGCGACCCAGGCCGAGTTCGATGCGGCCCGGATACAGCGAGGCCAGGGTGCCGAACTGCTCGGCCACCACCAGCGGCGCATGGTTGGGCAGCATGATGCCGCCCGACCCCAGCCGCAGGGTGCTGGTGCCAGCGGCCAGATAGCCCAGCAGCACGGCGGTCGCCGAACTGGCGATACCGTCCATGTTGTGATGCTCGGCGACCCAGTAGCGGGAAAAGCCGAGTTGCTCCACGTGGCGCGCCAGGTCCAGGGCGTTGTGCAGCGCCTGGGCGGCATCGCCATCGTCACGGATGGGAGCGAGGTCGAGGACCGACAGGGCGGTCTTAGCGAGACGGGTCATCAGGGTTCTCCTCGGCGACCTGATCGTAGGCCGCCCTGTGGCGCTGAATGAGAGGCTGCTTCGCGGAGGCCCAGGCGGCCAGGGCGCCCACCGGCACCATCAGGCTCTGGCCCAGTTCGGTGAGGGCGTACTCCACCTGGGGCGGCTTGGTCGGCGTCACCGTGCGGGACACCAGGCCGTCGCGCTCCAGCTGGCGCAGGGTCACGCTGAGCATGCGCTGGGAAATGCCGTCGACCCGCCGGCGCAATTCGTTGAAGCGCAGCGGACCGGGTTCCAGGGTAAAGAGCGTGAGCAGGGACCAGGCATCGCCGATCCGGTCCAGCACGTCCCTGATCGGACAGGCGTGGGCATGCAGGCGGCGACGGCTGGAGATACGACTGACCACGGCGTCCATGGCGATCCTCGAAGCAGAACTGGCTTCCAGCCTACGCCTTTCGGGCGGTTATTAAAAGTAACCACCCGTCAGGACTGGTATTGCCGCCGTGGCCAGGGCACAATCCAGGAGGTCGCGACCGTTTTTATTGATTGAACGTTCAATAAAAAATAGTTACCCTCGAGGCTCCTTCCGCTCTGTCCAGGAGATGCCTCGTGCCCAAGGTCGGGATGCAGCCCATCCGCCGTTCGCAGCTCATTGCCGCGACTCTCGAAGCCGTCGACGAAGTCGGCATGGGCGACGCCAGTATCGCCTTCATCGCCCGCAAGGCCGGGGTCTCCAACGGCATCATCAGCCACTACTTCCAGGACAAGAACGGCCTGCTCGAAGCCACCATGCGGCATCTGATGAATGCCCTGCGCCAGGCCGTGCGCGAACGCCGTGCCGCCCTGCCCGGTGACGACCCCGCCGCCAACCTGCGCGCCATCATCCAGGGCAACTTCGACGATACCCAGGTCAGCGGCCCGGCCATGAAGACCTGGCTGGCGTTCTGGGCCACCAGCATGCACCAGCCCAATCTGCGCCGGCTGCAACGCATCAACGACCTGCGCCTCTACTCCAACCTCTGCTGGCAATTCCGCCGCCTCCTGCCCCATGAGCAGGCGCGCGCCTCGGCCCGCGGCCTGGCCGCCATCATCGACGGCCTCTGGCTGCGCGGCGCCCTTTCCGGCGACACCTTCAACACCCAGCAGGCCCTGCAGATCGCCTACGACTACCTGGACCTGCAGCTGGCCAAGGCCTGACCCCCTCTCTCCCCGCCCAGGCCCCGCCCCGTGCACTCGGCGCGGGGCTCTCCTCCCGCGTTTGCCGCTCCCTCCCCCCGCTTCGACAGAACCGCTCTGGGCCGCCCATCGCCCCGTTTCGGCACGCCTGTGAATTTTTCATTGATTGAACGTTCAATAAAAATTAAGTAGACTGGATTCATCGCTGGCGCAGAGAGACCTTTCTTTCGCGCCCCCTGTGTTCCTTGCGGGTGCCACGGCGCCCGCCCAGATTGGGAGAACGTCCATGGCCCGTTTCGCCGAACAGCAGCTGTACATCGGTGGCCGTTATGTCGCCGCCACCGGTGGTGCCACCTTCGAAACCCTGAATCCCGCCACCGGCGAGGTGCTCGCCACGGTGCAGAGCGCCAGCCGCGCCGACGTGGACAAGGCGGTGGCCGCCGCTGCCGCCGGCCAGAAGGTCTGGGCCGCGATGACCGCCATGCAGCGCTCGCGCATCCTGCGCAAGGCCGTGGATATCCTCCGCGAGCGCAACGACGAACTGGCGCTGCTGGAAACCCTCGACACCGGCAAGGCCCTGTCCGAGACCCAGGCCGTCGACATCGTCACCGGCGCCGACGTGCTCGAGTACTACGCGGGCCTCGTGCCGGCCCTGGAAGGCGAGCAGATCCCGCTGCGCGAGACCTCCTTCGTCTATACCCGCCGCGAGCCGCTGGGCGTGGTCGCCGGCATTGGCGCCTGGAACTACCCGATCCAGATCGCCCTGTGGAAATCCGCCCCGGCCCTGGCCGCCGGCAACGCCATGATCTTCAAGCCCAGCGAAGTCACCCCGCTGACCGCGCTGAAGCTGGCCGAGATTTACACCGAGGCCGGTCTGCCCGCTGGCGTCTTCAACGTGGTCAATGGCGTCGGCCCGGAGGTCGGCGTGGCCCTGACCGAACATCCCGGCATCGAGAAGATCTCCTTTACCGGCGGCGTCGCCACCGGCAAGAAGGTCATGGCCAGCGCCGCCGGCTCGACCCTCAAGGAAGTCACCATGGAGCTGGGCGGCAAGTCGCCGCTGATCGTCTGTGACGACGCCGACCTGGAGCGCGCCGCCGACATCGCCGTCATGGCCAACTTCTTCAGCTCCGGCCAGGTCTGCACCAACGGCACCCGCGTCTTCGTGCCCCAGGCGCTCAAGGCCGACTTCGAGGCCAAGGTGGTGGAGCGGGTTAAGCGCATCAAGCTGGGCGATCCCCTGGCCGCCGAGACCAACTTCGGTCCGCTGGTCAGCACCCCGCACATGGAAAAGGTGCTGGGCTACATCGCCCAGGGCCAGGCCGAAGGCGCCCGCCTGCTCACCGGTGGCGAGCGCGTCACCCAGGGCGAACTGGCCAAGGGCAACTTCGTCGCCCCCACCGTCTTCACCGATTGCCGTGACGACATGGCCATCGCCCGCGAAGAGATCTTCGGCCCGGTCATGAGCATCCTGGCCTATGCCGACGAAGACGAGGTGGTGCGTCGCGCCAACGACACCGAATACGGCCTGGCCGCCGGCGTGGTCACCCGTGACTTGGCCCGTGCCCACCGCATGATCCATCGCCTGGAAGCCGGCATCTGCTGGATCAATACCTGGGGCGAATCCCCCGCCGAGATGCCGGTGGGTGGCTACAAGCATTCCGGCGTCGGTCGCGAAAACGGCCTCACCACCCTCGGCCACTACACCCGCATCAAGTCGGTGCAGGTCGAACTGGGCGACTACGCCTCGATCTTCTAAGCCGCTCAGGCAGCGCTGTTCTCCCCTCTCCGCTGGAGAGGGTCCGGGGCTGGGGCCCGACCCCACCCGCCGTCAGGAGGAGACTTTTTCATGGCACACGAATTCGATTACATCGTCATAGGCGCCGGCTCGGCCGGCAACGTCCTGGCCACCCGGCTGACCGAAGACAAGGACGTCACCGTCCTGCTGCTGGAAGCCGGCGGCCCCGACTACCGCCTGGACTTCCGCACCCAGATGCCGGCCGCCCTTGCCTATCCGCTGCAGGGCAAGCAGTACAACTGGGCCTACCAGACCGAGCCCGAGCCGCACATGGACAACCGCCGGATGGAATGCGGCCGCGGCAAGGGCCTGGGCGGCTCCTCGCTGATCAACGGCATGTGCTACATCCGCGGCAACGCCCTGGACTATGACAACTGGGCGCAACTCGACGGCCTGGACGACTGGACTTACCTCGACTGCCTGCCCTACTTCCGCAAGGCCGAGAAGCGCGATGCCGGTGCCAACGACTGGCACGGCGGCGAGGGTCCGGTCTCGGTGACCACTGCCAAGCCGAATACCAATCCGCTGTTCGAAGCCATGGTCGAAGCCGGTGTCCAGGCGGGCTATCCGCGCACCGAAGACCTCAACGGCTATCAGCAGGAAGGCTTCGGTCCGATGGACCGCTTCGTCACCCCGAACGGCCGTCGCTCCAGCACCGCGCGTGGCTATCTGGACCAGGCCAAGGGTCGCCCGAATCTGACCATCGTCACCCATGCCACCACCGATCGCATCCTCTTCGAGGGCAAGCGCGCCAATGGTGTGGCCTACATGAAGGGCGATTCGCTGGAAGCCATCACCGTGCGCGCCCGCCGCGAAGTCCTGCTCTGCGCCGGCGCCATCGCCTCGCCGCAGATCCTGCAGCGCTCCGGTGTCGGCCCCACGCCGCTGCTGCGGCGCTTCGACATCCCGGTGATCCACGACCTGCCAGGCGTCGGCCAGAATCTGCAGGACCACCTGGAGATGTACCTGCAGTACGAGTGCAAGCAGCCGGTCTCGCTGTACCCGGCGCTGAAGTGGTACAACCAGCCGCAGATCGGCCTGGAATGGATGCTCAAGGGCACCGGCCTGGGCGCCAGCAACCACTTCGAGGCGGGCGGCTTCATCCGCTCCAGCGAAGAATTCGACTGGCCCAACATCCAGTACCACTTCCTGCCAATCGCCATCAATTACAACGGCACCAACGCCATCGAGGCCCATGGCTTCCAGGCCCACGTCGGCTCCATGCGCTCGCCCAGCCGTGGCCGCATCGAACTGACCTCGCGCGATCCGCGGCAGCATCCGAGCATCCTGTTCAACTACATGAGCACCGAGCAGGACTGGCGCGAATTCCGCGACGGCATCCGCCTGACCCGCGAGATCATGCAGCAGCCGGCGCTAGATCCCTATCGTAGCGAAGAGATCAACCCGGGCCGCGATTGCGTGACCGACGCCCAGCTGGACGCCTTCGTGCGCTCCCACGCCGAGACCGCCTATCACCCGTCCTGCTCCAACAAGATGGGTACCGACGACATGGCGGTGGTCGACGGTGCCGGTCGCGTGCACGGCCTGGAAGGCCTGCGCGTGGTGGACGCCTCCATCATGCCGATCATCGCGACGGGCAACCTCAACGCCCCGACCATCATGATCGCCGAGAAGATCGCCGACAAAATCCGCGGTCGCGCCCCGCTGCCGCGCAGCAACGCCGCCTACTACGTCGCCAACGGCGCGCCGGTACGGGGTACCCCGCTGCGTGACGTCAACGGCCAGCGCGCCGCCGAGCCGGTCCCGCAGCGCCGCAACCAGCCGGCCGCCTGATCCCAGGCAGCCGAACGCAAGAAGGGCGCCCGCGGGCGCCCTTCTTGTATCTGCCTTTCCAGGTAACGACGGGCAGCCCGCTCTTCCCTCTCTCCCTCGGGGAGAGGGCCGGGGTGAGGGCCGCCCAACCCCTCACCTCATAGACAATCCTTCACCGCCGTCAGAATGGTCCGCGGCCGTAGCGGATTGTTTGCCATCTGCTCGCGCAACTGGATGCGCGTACCGCGCGACGCCGACCCGATGTCGATGATGGCCGCCGTGGCGCCCGGTACCTTGCTGTCCACCAGCACGCGCTGCCCACTGCTGCCTTGCGGCTGGACCAGCACATGGCGGCCATCCTTCTCCAGACCGGTCACCAGGCAGGTGCGATAGTCCTCGGCACTCTTGCCGGTGCGCAGCTCCATGGGCGGATTGCGTTCAAGATTCGCCTGGCTGGTGCAACCTGCCAGGGCAGCGGCCAGGAAGGCCAGGGTTTTGGTTCTCATCAGCGGCTCCTCGCAGCTTCAGCTTTCATTTTACCGCCCCGCGCTTACGTCTGGCTTAACCAGCGCACATCCTTGGTTTACAAAGGCTTTTCCATGGCTATAATGGCCTCCCCCCTTGCCGGTATAGCTCAGCTGGTAGAGCAACTGACTTGTAATCAGTAGGTCCCGGGTTCGACTCCTGGTGCCGGCACCACAACCGTCCTAAGCAAAGCTGACGCGTTGATAAGCCTCTAGGGCTCCTGCATTGTTTTTCAAAACTCTAGTCTAATTCTTATAGCCGCTTGTTATGTAGTAATTTGTGGCCGCATCCAAGTCTGACCCAAAAGTACTTTGTAATTCACTATGTCTTGACAAATACTCTGCGGGATCAAAAGTTATTTTTCGACCTTCCCTGTATCCATTTTGGATGTAATGCCTGCTACCGGCATCAGCATTCGCCCCCAAGGCTTTTATCAAGTCCATGTACGAAGCGATATAAGCAATCCCATTGAAACTGGACTTGCGCCCTTCTTTGAATCCATATTCGACATAGTGCTTAACGCCGGCGGCAGCATCAGCTCCTAACGACTTGATAAGGTCATTATAGGACGCAATATAAGCTAAACCGTTTAGCGCCGTCAAAGATAGATTCCTGTCAGAAAACACTATCAATTTTATACCTGACAAAACCCTCACCCCATCATCGCCATTAGTGGGGTCTATATCTACAACTGTTACGACACCAGCGTTGTAAAAAAGATTGTAGCCCGCTGACCTTCCGTTAAAGACCGAGGTAGTAATAGTGCTCCCATTTAGCGGAAGCCACGTCCTCCCCTCTTTATACCCATAAAGAATATAATGTATCTTAGCAGCCTCTAGATCACTTCCAAACGCGGCTCTCAAATCCGCATAGTTCGCGAGATACTGACTCGCATTAAATGTGACAACACGTCCCTCCTTAACGCCATATTGTCGATAATGTGCTGCAGCTGCTGCTTCATCTATCCTAAACGCATTAATGAGGTCAGGGTAGGAGGCAAGATAGGCCAGCGCATCGAAGCTTTTATTAATCGAGTCCGCGCTGGGAAAGTTTTCAGAGGTCGAATTTGAACTATTAGAATCAACACTATCCTGCTTGTCGTCAGCCCCCACTACGGGTAACACTTCCCCTGCACCAGCAACTGGGATAGATCCGCTGGAGTTCCCACCAGATGGCCCTACCGCTCTACAGCCACCCGGCTCTACATATTTTTTCAAAACTGTCCATTGAGGACGGTCAGCTCCATTAATAGGCTCTACCGATAATTTATAAGCCCCCCAACCTGGGCCGGCCGCCCAATAGGTAGAAGGTATACAGTTTTGCCGCAGATAACTAAGCATATTATCCATTATGACAAGCCACCGAGGATCGTCATCGGGAACGCCAAACTCACCTATATAACCCTGTTTCCCATTCTTTTTTAGCCATTCAACAAAAGGACGAACACGCTCCACCCCATAATTGACGGAAAGTTTGGATACATCTGTATTGGAGTAACTCCCTCCGGCATTCTCGTCAAAATATGTGTGGGCCTCGAAAATCAGGCCATTGGCGGGATCCTTCAGATTCAATAGTGAATCGTTCCACTGTGGCCAACGAGTAGCCTCAGCCCAGCCATTCCCTTCAATCATGATAGGCCTGGTAGCATCTGCGGAACGTATGCCATTTATTCCATACTGTGCCGCAGTCGGCCAATAGGCGGTAGCGTCATGCGGCTCATTCATTATGTCATAGGCATAGAGGGCAGGTTGTAAGCTCCAGCGCCGGGCTATTCTTGTCATTATATCTTGATAGCTGGCATAGGGTACAGCGTCCGTTCCTATAACGGCCCCTCGGTATCGAGCATAATTATGTAGATCCAGAATTATCTTTACGTCATATTTAGCCGCATAAGAAAATGTTCTATCAATAAGCTTCGCATAAGTCTCGTCTAACTCCCCGAATAATTTAGGTTGTAAACGTTCCCACAGGATAGGAAAGCGTATAAACCTTATGCCTTTTTGACTCCATTGCTGGAAGTATGCCTCAACCGGAAAAATGTAATGTGTCCCGTTCACGCCAGGAAGTACCTGACCTGCGAAACCTGCGCCAGACAAATTCAATCCTAAAAGGCCATTAGGCAGAGGCGCAGCATTTACAGAAGCATCCGAAATAAAAAAAGACATAGCGAAAGTGATCAACCAGCATGATAAAGACTTAAAAACCATGAGAACGATCTCGAGTAAAACGGTGGAATTTATATTTAAATAAACGTTAAGCCGCGCCATTACCATGACGGTCGTCATGAGAATGCAAATGCTAAGCCAAAGCTAGGAGTCTCTTAAATAGACCGCTAAACGGTCAGAAATCTCACGTTGAGATCTCCCAAAACTCTGTCTACCCAAGCTATCGGCAGAGGCAGCTAAAAATTGAGCTATCTAAGATGAATTGCTGACACAAGGCTCGTTGTATGAATTTTTCAAGCAGATGCTTACGACTTCTGGAAACTCGCAGGGTGGCAAACAAAATCATGAAAGAAAAACAGACTCGCCCCTGTGAGTAGTAACCAAGAATCCAATGGGACGTCTTACACTAGATACAGGCACTACCAATAAGGGCTAAGCGAGTACAGTTGCGTTTCAGAAAGGCTAATGGCCACGGACCTAAGATGTCGCTTACGCTGCGTGCTGCATGGAGTTATGCAGAACTGACTCTCGAAATGAGCGCAATGACGTCCCAGTACTTCGCTGTCATGACCGTTCGACCCCAAAGGTAGCAATAGGCGTGTAGCAGCTCCCGCAAGCATGTAGACTATTAAGTCGGCTTCTTGCCCTAGAGACGAACTGAGACGTATGGCTCAACAGAACAGATGTGAGCTAATATTTACCTTGGCTTGAGTGGACTTTCAAATCTCGTGGCAGCGCATGTACCGAGAGACATTTATGATGTCTATCATTTATATCGCCATCACGGCTGAACTTAACATAAAAAGCGCCAACATGCTTTCGAGCTAACGCTGTAGCATCAGCGCTAAATTCAATCTAGAAAGCTACCCAATTAAAATAGCTTTAGGAGCCGCGCTACTTCAGACACAAGCGCAAGTTCCAAAAGCGCTACTATGCAATTACATTATCCCCGAGCAGCCGCCTCCAATATGGAATGAAAAGCTTCTGAAAATTTTCACCACTCGGTCAAACGTTCGATTGTAGCACTTCCATTATCATCACATTTTCGCCAAGTTTCCGACGTGTTTCAGCCAATCCCTAACATCGCCACTGCAGCACAAACTAAGATAAGTGCAGCGATAGTGGATAGCTAAAAAATAGAAAGCTGTTTACGCCTTATTGACCAGGCCTCGTCTAAACGAGAGATTTGTACAAATCGGCATAGGCCTGCAACATAGCATCACTGCGAAATTTTTCGACATATCGATCTCTTGCATGCCTGCCCATCTTTACAGCTTCATCCGGATTACTCCAGAGCTTTTGCATAGCAGCGCGCAGCGCTTGAGGATCAGCAGGAGGCACACTAAACCCAGTGACGCCATCGATATTTATATCGCTCATGCCAGAGCCGATCTCACACGTTATCATCGGCTTGCCAAACATCGCCGCCTCAAGCAACGACATTCCAAACGCCTCTGAGCGGAGGTGCGACGGAAAAACAAAGCCATAGCTCAACTTGAGTAGAGCCACCTTGTCTTCGTCAGACTGTTTCCCGAGAAAATGAACATTCTGTAGCTTAAGCTCTCCGGCCTCCCGTTTCAGGTCGTCGGCCATAGGACCGTCCCCAACGATCACGACGCTCATATCGGTTGACTGTAATGCACGAAGCAGATACGTCAGTCCTTTATAGTAGCGAAGGGCTCCGACAAACAGGAAAAACTTCTGCCCGACCTGGTTCTTCCAATACTGCAATCGCTGACAATCTACCGCCGGATACGATCCCTCATCGAGACCAAAGGGGATGACCTGAACCTTGTTGGCAAAGTGCTTCAATGTAGGGCTGCTTCTGTAATAGCTCTCAGAAGAGGCCACGATACGATCCACATCGCCCAAAAATCTATGCATCAAGGGCGCATACAACTTTAGCAAACTTTTTTGCTTGACGATGTCCGAGTGGTAAGTCAAGACCGTCGGCTTACGAGACTTCATGAGAAAATGGCCAATATCCATAAAAGGCCAGGGAAAATGATAATGAACCAGATCAGCACACTCCGATAGCTCTCGGAAATCCCTGAGGGCGGCGAAAGAAACGGGCGTGGAAGCCACATCAAAGTTCTGAGCGGAGCGATGCGACACATGATTACCGATCGGGACAGCACGATAACTTTCATGCTTGCTGACATAGAGAACTTCAGCATTAATACCGTGAGCCGGCCCACCTTCACAAAGCTGAAAGATGACCTGCTCGATACCGCCCATACTATCTGGAAGATAAGTCTTGAAAAAATGCAAAACCTTGATCATTGATTAGCCTTAAATGACGGCCCAGGAAAAGGCAATCGATTACACCCATATTTCCTCAATAGCCATTATTACGCAGCTAATACCGTAAAGTAAAACGGGCAAATCCTGTAGAAGGCGACTGGTCGGATAACAAGCAGCGCGCAACGAAACCTATTATGCCCAGCCGTTGACAAGCCGAATTTCAGCCCAGCCCAGCACGTAAGGCATGAGGGCCAATACCCCAGCGCCAAACCAGGCCAGGCCAGGCCAGGCCAAGCCGAATGCCATCATTCGGGGGCAGCTGGCTAGGCCAGACATGAGAGTGGAAGCGAGCAATTGAAGCACCGCCGGCGCTGTGAGAGGAAGTGCTGCATGTCGATGCCTGCGGCTAAAGCGCCTGGCTGCCAGGCCAGAGGTTGAAGACGGTGACGGTTTAGCTCCTTCGGGTTGCGAGACTCTTGCAAGGCCCGCACTCTCTTCCTCAGGTATCTAGAGAAATTTCCTTTATTTTTTATCGCGTTAGGATTTTTCCTAGAAAATCCTTCGGGACAGTCTTGCCGCTGAAGCCGGCGAGCCGGAGTGGGCTGTGGCCATCGCTGCGGCGGCAAGTACTGGGCGTATCCGTGAAGGCTGGGCACCTGGACGAAACCGTAGGGGCCTGCGCCGCCCCATGGCCAAGATGGCCAGACGGCTGGCGCTACAGTGTCTGAGGAGGCTTCCAGACAGACCTGCTAAGATTGGTGCCCCGCTCGGCAGCAGGCCTAGCACGCTATGATCTACTTTTTGGAAGGTAATGCGGATGAAGATTGCAGTGTCGGGGTTAGGCTACGTAGGGCTTTCAAACGCCATACTCTTGGCCCAGCACAATAAGGTAATCGCCTTCGACATTGATCCACGAAGAGTGGAGCTGATCAATAGCCGCAAATCTCCATTCGAAGACGCGGTAATAGCGGATTATCTTGCGAGTCATGACCTTGATCTTCGCGCCACTCTAGATAGTCACGAAGCGTACAACGGCGCTGACTTCGTGATCATAGCCACACCGACCGATTACGACCCTGCGACCAATAATTTCAATACTCAGTCCGTTGAGTCAGTGATTGAAGATGTACTGTCGATCAATCCAGCGACTACCATTGTTATAAAATCAACGGTACCTGTGGGCTACACCAACGCCATAAGAGCACGCTACAAGACACAGAACATCATTTTTTCACCGGAATTCCTGAGAGAAGGTCAAGCGCTGCACGACAATCTGAATCCTTCCAGGATCATTATCGGAGACGTCACGGATAGCGCCAAACTATTTTCTAGCTTACTTGCCCAAGGGGCAGAAAAAGAAGAGATTCCTGTTCTCTACACGTCCTGCGATGAAGCGGAAGCGATAAAGCTATTTGCGAACACCTATCTTGCCCTGCGCATCTCATACTTTAACGAACTTGATACCTATGCCAAGACGCATGGCCTCGATACGCGACAAATCATAACGGGTGTGTGCCTGGACCCTCGGATAGGTGCCCACTATAACAATCCATCCTTTGGCTATGGCGGATATTGTCTACCCAAGGATACTCGACAACTACTTGCCAATTATCACGAGATACCCCAGCGACTGATACATGCGGTAGTCGAATCCAATGCGACACGCAAAAGCTTCATAGCCGCGGACGTCATGAAGGCGAATCCCAAAACGGTAGGAATCTATCGTCTGATCATGAAAGTCGATTCCGACAACTTCAGAGAAACAAGCATTACCGACGTCGTGCAGCTTGTCGCTGAGCAGGGATGCAACATAGTAATTTATGAACCCGGCATAGAAGGAGACACCTTCATGGGCCATCCACTTATCCAGTCCCTGGACCATTTCAAAGCATCCTCCGACATGATCCTGGCAAATCGATTGGCGAGCGACCTGGATGACGTTTTACACAAGGTCTATTCGCGAGACATTTTCGGATCGGATCAATAATCATTGGTAGTGAGTGCTTTTAGCGCCTTCTACCGACCAAGCTTCGACAGACATAACTCAATCTCGATATAAATCGTCAATACAGAAGACAACACTCATCACATGAACTCGACTAACGAACTACCTGATAGAAGCTGGAGCTCTCATACCGGAGCTAGTGATATAGCGACCGGCCTAGGTGCAACCCATGTATGGCTGGCACTGGGCTGGCATGACATCAGACAGCGATATCGTCGCTCTGTCTTGGGCCCATTCTGGTTCACAATAAGTACCTTGATCATGGTGGGTGTGCTGGGAATATTGTACTCCAGCATCTTGGGTCAGGATATTCACGAATATTTACCCTATCTGGGTACGGGACTGGTTGTTTGGCAATTCATCAGTACCTGCGCAATCGAAGGAGCTAACACCTTGATAGGCGCCGGCTACATAATAAAACAGATCAGGATGCCAATTAGCGTACATGTGGCAAGGATGACATGGCGCAATTTCATAATCATGATGCATAGCTTGCCGGTAGTGTTTGCATTTTTAATAGCATTCGGGCATCGACCTGGACTTGAAATTCTTCTGATCATACCAGGGCTTTTGATCGTCTTGGCCAATGCCACCTGGATTGGATTGGTGCTTGCTATCGTGTGCGCCCGCTACAGGGACATATTGCCGATCATTGGAAATATTATTCAGGTTGCATTTTTCTTCACACCTGTAATGTGGGTCGTGGACCTACTAAAAGAGCGTCGCTGGATCGCAGAACTCAATCCATTCTACCATCTGATACAGCTCATCCGAGCGCCCACAATAGGAAGCACCATCGAATTGAATTCGTGGATATGGGCAGTCTCCATGGCCGTGATTGGCTTTGGTATCGCTCAGTACCTGATGACTCGTACGCGTAACAGAATTCCTTACTGGTTATAGAAAAATGGACGCCAAGATCGTAGCTCAAGACCTGACCATCGAATTTCCAATATATGAAAATTCGCACAGGTCGCTAAAGAAAAAGATGCTCAATTTCAGTACCGGCGGACGAATTGGAAAAGATGCAGGGAGGCATCCTATTGTCTGCGCCCTGGATGGACTGAGCTTTGAATTCAATCATGGGGAAAGAATAGGCCTGGTTGGCCACAACGGATCTGGCAAAACGACGCTACTCAGAGCCTTGTCTGGCGTTTACTCGCCGGTAAAAGGAAATCTTGCGGTCGAGGGACGAGTCGCCTCCCTTCTAGACGTATCGATGGGACTAGATCCCGATGCTACCGGATTCGAGAATATCTATCTTCGAGGAATAATGGATGGACTCCGCCCTGCGATAATAAAATCCAAAATCGACGAGATAGCAGAGTTTACTGACTTGGGAGAGTACTTGAACCTCCCCGTCAGAACCTATTCTAGCGGTATGACGCTCCGCTTGGCCTTTGCCATTTCAACGAGTATCGAGGCTGACATCCTGATCATGGATGAGTGGCTTTCCGTGGGTGATGCTGCTTTCAGTTCGAAAGCAGAGCACCGCTTGGAGAGGTTGATCAGCAATGCCGGCATCCTGGTAATAGCTTCGCACAGCCCCGAGCTCTTGGAGCGTATTTGCACACGGACGATTCATCTCGAGCATGGCCGAATCGTCAGCGACAAGAAAGTCTCAACAGAAACGCCTCTCCAAAGAGCCCACTTACATTCATAAGCCAAGTCAACAGCCGGAGCGTAATAAGGCATTCGCATGATAAGAGCCAGCCATCCCATTTTGAAGCTTAGTGAGTTTGTATTTGCCAGACAGCCTCTGCGACTATTGAAAGGGATGGTGAGTGCTCATATTGCCTATCCCATCGCCGAAAAGCATGAAGGGCGCCACATCACCCCAAAGCTTGATGAGCTGCGACGGCACTACGCGCTAAGTAGTGAAGAGCGCTTGAAGGTTTCCCAGCGGCGCCTGGTGGACATGCTCAACTTTGCAGGTACGCACGTCCCTTATTACAAAGACCTATTCAAGAAAACCAGCTTCGACCCTGACTCGGTCGATAGGGATGTAAACTATCTGGGGAAGCTACCCTATCTGGATAAGTCGATAATCCTGGAGCAAGGCGAACGCTTGCTATCCAAACCCCTGCAGGAAATCAAACACCACGCCTGCAAGACTGGCGGCTCCACTGGTCGCTCGGTGACTATCTTCTACGACCAAGAAAGCGCCGATTATTCGGCAGCCGTAACCCTCTACGCACGCGAGCGGATAGGAAAAGGCAAAAGCCAACCGGCACTGCATTTTGCCTGCCGCTTTCCAGACGCGGCAGAAAGTACTTGGCCAAACCGAGAGGACTTCAAGTGCTTCGCTATGAATCGCAGCAATATCTTCTTCGATCGCGTTGATGAAAAAGGGCTCGCGGAGATCTGGAAGACGCTGCAGCGACGGCGCCCTTATCTTATTCACGAGCATCCTTCCACTATTTACGCTCTGGCATGCTACATAGAATCGAGATTGGGGGACGCCAAGGCATTTGACGTTTTCGAATCCAGCGGCGAACTGCTGCAACCCTACATGAGAGAAAAGATCGAAAAAGTGCTGAATTGTCGAGTTATCGACCGCTATGGGCTAGCGGAGTTTGGCGTAACGGCATATCAGCTCGACGCTGAAAGAGAAGAGCTTCAACTATTCGATTCAGAAGTGTGGCCGGAAAGCAGACCTGGCGATGAAGGGTCAACCGAACTGGTATTGACCGGTCTTAGAAACAGACTGATGCCCTTGATCCGCTATGCAACGGGCGATTGTGGACGTCTCCAGCGTGGTCAGCAGGGTTTCCATTTGGATCAGCTCATTGGCCGTATACATGACATCGTACCGATCAACGGCGTCCCTTATCCAACCCATCACATCATGGATATGCTCGATCACCGCGTAGGCGGAATCGAAGAGTTCCAGATTGATGTAAGAGGACCGAGAGCTATCCTCCGCATAGTGCCTATGCCTCATTCACGCGTTGAAGACATCGAGTCTGGCGTCAGGCGATATTGGGGCGATGCATTCCACATAGAATTCGTGACGCACGATGGTTTCGTGAGAGTCGGGCGTCGGGCTAAATTTCGTCACGTGGTGAACGCATGATCAGTATTCTCGCAACCCATCATGATCGGCACGCGGCGACGCTGGTTACCGCAGCGTTCAAGCGCTCGCTCAGCCAATCGATGGTAAAGGTCATCAATCTGGCAGGGCTCGAGAATGCTGATTTCGTCGTTGCCATAAATCCTGACGATGACCATGGAAGTCAGCTGATCGAATGGCTGCGCTCTGCCGAGAAAAAGCTGATCATCTTCGGTCTCCTGCCGGAGAATCTACGCTGCTATCTGGACCTCGAGAAGGTTGAATGGCCTCAACCGACGTCCTGGTCCAGTAGCCCTGCAGCCGCCTCCGGCGCCGTCGCCCAAAGTAGCGCGGTGATCCGCTATCACGCGCACGCGGGCTTGCTTGGTGCGGGGGCCTGGGAGCGTCCACTGGAGCGCTTCGACTTCATGGACGAGTGGAACAACATGGGGTACGGAGCAGTGCGAGCTGATGGCTCGATCTGGTCCCTGGCAACACCACTCCTCGGGCAGGATTCGAATCGCCTGGCCTCGGTGAGCAACGAGGCAGGCATCATCTCGAGCTATGTGACGCTTCATGAGTATCCTGCAGCCTCAGCGCTCTGGGTCAACCGATCGGCGGGACTTATCGACTCATTCGAATGGCGGCTGATCGAAAACTTCATCAGCAGGTGGCGCGGCGAAGAACTACCTTGCCTTCCGGTCATATCCGAGATTCCCTACGGCTATGACGCTGTCGTCACCATGCGGCTTGATTGTGACGAAGACATCTCCTCCGCCCGCCCGCTATGGGAGGCCTACCAGGAGATGGGTGTGCCTCTTTCCCTGGCAATCCATTCCAGGGTTCTCGAGTCCACCGAACAACAGGATTTTCTCAGGGAATTTGCTGATGCGGGCGAGGCAGTACTGTGCCACACCGCTACCCACGCGCCAAACTGGGGCGGGAGCTATGCAGCCGCAAGAGAAGAGGCGCTGATGTCCAGACAGCGAATCCTTGAAACGACAGGCGTCAGAGTTCGCTATGCCGTCTCCCCCTTCCATCATTCGCCTCCTTACGCCCTAGCCGCTCTGAGCGATGTCGGTTATGAGGGCTGTATCGGCGGAATCATCTGCAACGACCCCGATTTCCTGCTAGCAAGAGCAGGAGAGCTCGCTGACCTACCGGCCGGCTTCGTAGGCCACAGTCAGCAATGCATGCTGCACGGCGACTGCATGCTCAGCGAGGGCGATCCATTGGCTATCTATAAGGCAGCATTCGACCAGGCACGCGAAACCAGGACTCTATTTGGGTTCCTGGATCACCCTTTTTCGCCACGATATCAGTATGGCTGGCCAGACGAGGAGACTCGTGTACAGCGCCATCAAGAATTGATCGCGCACATACGGAAAAGTGCCTTTTCCCCCCTCTTCTGGGACGAATGTAGAGCATTGGACTTCATTCAGGCCAAATCGAAGCTACAGATTTTAAGTACCCAGGAGGGTTTTAAGCTCTCTAGTGATAGTCATATTGGCGAAATAGGCAATAAATTTGCCCTAGAATACAAGGGGAAAATACTTGCATTCGCCTTAGGGGAAATACTGAATTGAAAACTCTTGTTGTTGTGGGAACACGACCTGAAGCGATCAAAATGGCTCCAGTGATTGAGGAGCTAAAAAAATTTAGTGACACCTACGTTTGTTCAACTGGGCAACATAAGGAAATGTTGTCCCAAGTCTTGAGTATTTTTTCGATAAATCCAGATATATCCTTGGATACAATGAGCCCAGGTCGCTCCTTAAACATTTTAGCAGCACGCCAGTTGAGTGCACTGGATAGCGTTTTCGAAAAATACCAACCGGATTGGGTTTTGGTACAGGGCGATACAACCACAGCGTTCTGCGCCTGTTTAGCTGCCTTTCAACGCGGAATTAAAGTTGGACATGTAGAAGCAGGTCTTCGAACAGGGGACCTGAACAGCCCTTTCCCCGAAGAAGCAAACAGACAGCTAATTAGTAAGATAGCTACCTTGCATTTCGCTCCCACCCAATCTGCGGCGAGTGCACTAACGGCTGAAGGTATTCCAGCGAAGAACATCCATGTCACAGGTAATACTGTAGTCGACGCAGTCAACAGCATATTTTCAAGCCATTGTAGTAGTGCCCCCAAGCAGCTCAAGAGTTACTTACCAAACCTAGATAAGTCATCGCCCCCCATAATCTTAGTCACGTGCCACAGGAGAGAAAATTTCGGCGCCACTCTGGAGAATATATGCATAATGTTAAGGAAGCTAGCATCTATTTATACTGATTATACATGGATAATGCCTGTGCATATGAATCCCAATGTTAAATCTCCCGTGCACTCAATTTTAGGAGATATACCAAATTTCAAGTTAATTGATCCGTTAGACTATGCGAGCAATTTATATCTTATAAGCCGGGCAAGCTTAATAGTAAGCGATTCAGGAGGAATTCAGGAGGAAGCCCCTACATTTGGCACGCCCGTGGTTGTCATGAGAGAACATACGGAGCGCATGGAAGGCGTTACTGCTGGCTTTGCGACCCTGGCCGGACAGTCGCCTAGCTCAATTGAAAGAGCAATACACTTGTGGCTTAAAGACCCTACTGCAAGAATGAGGTTAGCCTCCCTCCCCAATCCATATGGTGACGGACTTGCCTCCAAAAGAATAGCTTCAATCCTTAGCGATACGCCAATGGAGCCATTCGATGACTAAGGACATGAATGTTATTATAGATAGTTGCATTTTGTTTGCGACAGCCGACTGGGACGAGCCATACTGGACAAACAAGCAACATTGCGCTAGCTCCCTTGCCGATTTGGGTGTCAAAGTTCTTTACATAGAAAGCGTAGGCCTGAGATCTCCTCAAGGAAAAAGCTTGCGTGACTGGCAACGACTTAAACAAAGACTTTTTAGTGGATTAAGGTCTCTTTTCCTGGGAGCTATAGAGCGCAAGCCCGGCATTTATGTGATTTCGCCTCTAGTTGTTCCTGCCGGCTACAGATTTTTATTGACTCGAACTATCAATAAATTTCTTTTGCTAAAAACGATCAAACAAGCATCAAAAAAGCTTGGTCTAAACAATTCCATTATTTGGACATATCACCCATTCATGCTCGACGTGCCTAAAGAAATTAGTCACAGGGGGATACTGTACCATTGCGTCGATGACGTGGCCTCCGTACCCGGAGTCGATAATGCAAGTTACAAATCTGAAGAAAAAAAATTATTGGCTACAGCCGATATTGTTTTTACTACGGCACCTGCCTTAGCTGATTACTGCGAAATATATAATAAAGAAACACACTATCTTCCAAATGTTGTAGATGCGGACCATTTTGGTGGCATTGCAAGTCAGCACTCAACTCCTAAAGATATAAGTGCCATTCCCGAGCCCCGCATAATCTATCATGGTGTCCTCTCAGACTTTAAAATAAATTTTGAACTGCTTTTATCCGCAATAAAACTTAGACCGCAATGGAATTGGATATTTATAGGTGAAGAACGTGAGGGACAGAAAAGCAAATATATAACAGAGATGAGAAATTACAAAAATACTCACCTTCTAGGTTACCGTAAATATGAAGATATACCTAAATACTTAGCCGCAAGCCAAGTCGGAATACTTCCTTCATTGATCAATGACTATACGTACTCGATGTTCCCGATGAAGTATTTCGAGTATATTGCGTCAGGCATACCTGTAGCATCGACCCCTTTAAATGCGCTACAGAATAGTCAGGTTGAAGTTGCATTCGGCAACAATGCCGAGGAATTTTGTCAAGCGATAGAAAAACAGCTTCAAAGAGGCAAGTTAGACAATGCTGAAACGACAAGGATAATAGGCCATAATACTTGGAGAGCACGAACAAAAAAAATGTTAAGTGAGTTCATACGCTGTACCAGCAACAAAAAAGGCTCTTGAAGTCATCACAAAATTCATTAAAGCGTATCGGAATAACTATTCTCCTCACATGAAAGGCTATAAAGCCTCATAATTGTTAAGGAGTCCTAGGAGGCGTCAGGTGAAAGTTCTTTTTTCGACTTACCCCATGGCCTTTCATACACCAGGCGGTGGTGAAGTCCAGCTATTAGCGTATCAGAAGCACCTACCTAGACATGGGGTTAACGTATCACTCCTAGACATGTGGAAACCTGAATTTCTCAACTACGATGTAGTACATTTCTTTTCTTGTATAAGCGGGTCCGTACATTTTTGCAACTTCATAAAAAACCTGAGAATTCCACTAGTAATTTCCTCTAGCCTTTGGATAACGGAAAAGACCAAACATCTATATCCAATAGAAGAAATTCGCGCGCAGCTAAGCCTCGCTGACCAAATCATAACGAACTCAAGAATAGAGTCTCGCACTCTATCTGACGTTCTGGATCTGCCTTTAGAAAAATTCTCCACTGTATATAATGGGATCGACTCATTTTTCTTCGAAAAAGCCTCCCCGAACTTATTTAAAGAACAATATAATATATCAAATAGATTTGTATTAAACGTTGGGAATCTTGAGCCTCGAAAAAACCAACTATCTCTAGTTCGGGCGATGCGAAATTTTCCGAATGTAAAACTAGTTCTCATCGGACATAAACGCGACGCGAGTTATGCCGAGCAGGTATTGAAAGAAGGCGGAGACCAAGTGGTATATTTAGGTCCAATGCCACATAATCAAATGCTTTTGTCTTGCTATGCTGCCTGTGATCTATTTTGTCTCCCGAGCACCCTTGAAACCCCTGGACTTGCTGCTTTAGAAGCTTCAGCACAAGGCGCACCGCTTCTACTAACATCCGAAGGATCATGCGAAGAGTATTTTGGAGATCGTGCTAGTTATGTATCGCCAGACTCTCTTGGCGAGCTGCGGGACGCGATAGATAGATCAATTAGTAAAGCTGACGAGCGAACTGAGAGCTTATCGTCAAACTTTGCAAGCGAAAGTTTTTCTTGGCTATCCACCACTAAAGAACTACAGCGCATTTACAAGGCACTGGTCTGACAAAAGACATAACGAGAAACTCGGACGCGTCATATGACATTACCTTCTTGCATTGCAATTGATACTCGACCTAGTGTCTTGATGGTGACTCACGTTTTGCCCTATCCGCCCGCCGCCGGCAATGAGATTCGCATTTATAAAATGCTTAAATGGTTCAGCATGCGAGGTTATAAGATAACGTTAATCTTAAAGCCCCTTGACGACTTAGAAGTTTCCAACGATTGCATTTTAGGCTTGTATGACTTAGTTGAAGATCTACATATATTTGACAATAGAGCGGTTGTGCCTCCCAGTCATAGAATTAGCATTTCAGGTGATCATCTAATAGATACCGACTTCGAGGATCCACAGTTATCAAAAATCCTGGATAGCTTTTGTCCACCATGGTTTGTCAACGAAGTCGCATCGATAATTTCCAACATCAAACCGGATGTCGTAATAGCACAATACGTATTTATGAGCAGAATTCTAATGCTTCCTGAATGCACCAATGCTTTACGAATAGTCGACGCACATGATCTCTTTTGCCGTAAACAAGCAACAGTAGAGCAGTACGGTATAAAAAATTATGGACTCAGCTTAACTGAAGAACAGGAACGCCGCCTGTTATTGAGAGCAAACGTTATACTTGCCATTCAAAAAGCTGAGCAGCTAGAAATAGCTAAGTTTTTACCCGAACGAAAAATACTGCTTGTTAGCTTCGACCTGGACATCCATGTTACGAATCATGCTTTCGCTAGAAATGGCCATGTCCTTATCGTCGCTTCTGGTAACGAGTTTAACGTAAGAGGTACCCAAGACTTTCTCGACTATACATGGCCACTGGTTAGACAACAGCATAGCGCCGCTCGCTTGACAGTAATTGGGAAAGTATGCCGAGAGGTACAATGCGATGACCCAACTGTTTCGCTTCTTGGATTTGTAGAAAGTTTAGAAGCTGAGTACGAAAAAGCCGCTGTGGTAGTCAACCCTTGTCGAGTAGGAACAGGCCTAAAAATAAAGACAATTGAAGCGTTGGCTTGGGGCAAGGCGCACGTTGCCTGGCCATCTGCAGCAGATGGTTTAAGGGAGATTGATGATATCCCTGCTATCATTGCTGAAAATGCTGTAGATTTTGCAGACAAAATTGTTTCGGTACTTAAAAGTGATCAGGTACGTGCCGATCTTCAAGTTAAAGCACACGACTTTATAAAAAAGCATTTCAATGCCGAGTATGTGTATAAAGCTCTAACTAATGAAATTGAGAGCTATTCAAAGGCTGACGGAGTCTAAATTGAGCAGAATAGAAATAATTCTACTACCAAGTACCTCTAAAAATTCAAAATATAATTTGAGCTTTTTGCCAAAGCAGACCAGCTGTATAACAGCCTTTGTATCGGAAGATGTAAAGGCAGCCCACATAAAAAACGCTCAAATCCAAGAGATAAGTTTTTCTAACATAAAGGACTTTTACTATAGACTCAATAGCAAGCTACACTCTATTATCGAAGAAGACATATCTGTACTGTTTGTCCAGCCAGAATATAACTTTGATGACGAAGCGCTTACTAATCTTGAAGCAGCGTTGAGGTCTGATTCATTGTATGGTTTTTCGCTTCCCCGTACCAATGTTGGCGGCTCGGCCTCTATACCTGGTGCGCATGCGGAAGTTTTAAATAAAAGCACGGAAGTGATAAATACCTTTCTAGAGCATTTACCAGAAACCTATAGCAACGGTATAGTTATATCAGCACCTGTTCTAGTGAAGGCGCGTGTACTCTATAACTTTGGCAGACTAGAAGGTAAGAGGCTTGATCTAGCGGATGCATTGGCGCGGCTCTATATACGAGCTAACCGTCGTGGTTATAGCACAGTCACTTGCAATCGTGCTCTGTTTGAAATCACTAACATTTCAGAGCATAGCCGGTCTCAAACGCCACCCGAAATAAATAAGGCTTCAGACTATTATCGTGCAATAGACCGGCTAGCATACCTTCCAGAGCGGCGGGCAGAGTCTCTACTGTGGCATCAAACGAAGAATAAAATTCGGCGCCGGGTATTGTTTGATATTCGCAACCTCGCCCCGGGTTATAACGGTACTGCACAACACATTATTTCTCTAATTCCTTACTTGTGTAAAATTTGTGCGCAAGCAAAAATCGCCCCCTATTTTTGGGCGCTCGAAAACTCAGCAGAATTTCATAAATTAGACGAAATCATTGATGGAGAAGTAATTTACAAAATACCAGCTGACGATAGTTTTGACTGTAGTGTTAGGCTTTCACAGCCATGGAGCTTCAGCGAAATACGTGATCTGGCACTCCACTCAATGGTTAATATCTATCTAGTCATGGATGCCATCGCTTGGGACTGCCACTATATTCGGATGCCCCACATTGATGGCGTTTGGCGAAATATGGCTGCCCACTCAGATGGCTTTATATATAATAGTGAATTTACAAAACGCGCTTTCGAACAGCGTTTTCCTCAAGCGCGAAACAAAAACTCCACAGTATCTTATTGCTCGCTTCGCCCCCAAGAATATTACGTGCCTGAAAAGCCAAATGCCAAAAGTGTCAAATCAACGCCCCCTTACGTATTGGTTGTAGGAAATCAATACTACCACAAAGGTCTATACGATGTTGTCGGAATGCTCTCGGCAAGTTTTCCGGAAATTCAATTTAAGGTTTTAGGAGAAATTAAAACCACCTATATCAATGTTGAGCAATTTGCGTCAGGCATGATCGCCAATGAGGATATAGACACCTTGTTCCGTGATTCCGCATGCCTAGTTTTCCCTTCACACTATGAGGGATTTGGGCTGCCCATACTAAAAGCATTATCTTTTGGAAAGCCGGTCATTGCGCGCGATAGCTCCCTACTTGATGAAATCCGCAAGCATGTCAGCCCAATAAAAAACATCATCCCTTTCAGATTGAAAACCGAACTTTTACGCGCAGTTCAAGAAATTATTTTACGCATAGATCACTGGACTGAACAAAATCATCAGCCACTCGAACCAGTTGTAAACAAGGGATGGGAGTCTGCAGCACAGCAGATAATTGACTTGATAGAAAAAACAATTCCGTCGGCGAGCTTAGAACGCTGTTTAGCGCGTCTTGAATTTTTTTATCAAATTAACCAATTTGATATAGAGCGTCTAGGTTGGTCTAACGCCGACCAGAACAAAATTATCTTCGAAGTCGAGTTTGAAGAATGAAGTTAGTTACCCTTTTTGTTCGCTATGGCGACCGCGATTATTATGGTGCTTTCAAGCGGCTTAGCGATTTATATAACCACTTAGGCATAAGTAATTATGATGCACTAATCATCGACACTGCACTTCCAAAAACAGTACACGTGAAGATCGGAAAAAACATTTCTTTGATTGGCGGCGACAATACAAGGAGGGAGTTTAGCGGTTGGAATTCTGCGCTGGAAAAGCTATCTGAAAGCTTAGAAGATTACGACGTCGTCAACATAGTCACTTCCGCATTCGAGAATGACTATAACGGTTTCTACTCTAAAATAGGAAAAGATTATTTTTCCTATGCTGCAGATCATCCAGAGCTAGTTTTATCTCACATCGATGCGTACCCCGATGCCGTTAGGTTGTTTGGTAGAAGCTTTCAAACATGGGGCTGCTCCAAGTTTCTTATCTGCTCTCCGAAGCGTATTCGGCGGCTGGATTCATTCGTCGCCAGCTTTAGCGTTGATGACTTTTTTGCATCATCACCCGAATCCCCATTTAAAATAGACGCCCCGCTATCCAATAACTATAAAAGGCATTTAAAAAACTGGCTTACGGGCGATGGCCTACCACATGGCCAGTGGCATTCAGTATTCGAGTTATCAGAAACAAGCCTGGAAAAATTTCAAGCGAAAGCCATGTCTATTATAGATGAGCACACCCTCTCTATAAGGCTCCGTGAAACTGGAAGCAAGTTAGTCGACTACACATGGTTACACGCTCATGGCTTAGATTTGGCACCCCCCAATATTCCTGACGAAGTAACTCAAGTTCTAGAAAGAAATATTTTCCTATTTGGAAATGGAATCATAACCCCAGCAGTTGACTTGAAAGACTACGCCAGTAATAAAGATTTTGATTCTTTTTTTCAAAGCAACAACGCACCGCCGTTTTCCAACAGAAGCATAATCAAGCCTTTGTGGCTTGGAAATCGCGACTTACAGCAATATCTAGTAGTGGATAACCCAGTACACTGTGCTGCTATCCACTTGAATCAGGATATTCCAATCGCCCCAAAAGAGCTCAAATGGCTTTCCGAAACTGATCAAACTACTCCTCAAGACTGCGCTCTTCCTATTACACGTGGCCTTCACGCGGCGTATCTATCGCGTGATGATCTACGTGCTTCTTTCGATCTGTCCTCTCCTGCAGGACGGCGATCGCTGATCCGCTGGTGGATCGAAGATGGTCGTTTTGATACGCGCTATGAAACGTTTATCGAAGACAGCGTTTACTCGATTATCGACTGGACTATTCCACAGGATACACCGCTACCCATTACCATTGGTCTAAGATGCCTTTTGGATGCGAAAGAAGATCTGCGCGAAGCTATCGATTTGTCTACAGCTCGTGGACGAAATATGCTTATCCAATGGTGGATCAGAGAAGGTATGAAGTCGCCAGAATATGGCGTTTTCATGCCAAAAAGCTCGTATACGGAGCTCTCCACTGATGTAAGTCAAGATACTCCGCTACCTATTACTCGGGGGCTGCATGCTCTCTTATTTGCCAAAGAAGATCTCCAACAGCAAATTGATCTTTCAACCTGCAACGGCAGGAAGGATCTAGTCACTTGGTGGATTTCTTCTGGAATGCGCGATCCAGAGATTAGTCCCTTCATTGAAGAGGACTGCTATTCCAAGGTCTCTTCCCAGGTAAGCCAAGATGTTGGCTTACCCATTACGTCAGGTTTACTTGCTCTACATGCCAGCAGAGAAGACCTTTCCTCTCTAGACATGAATTCCTATTCCGGGCGGGCCCAACTCATATCTTGGTGGATTGATATCGGTCGATTTGACCCGCAGTATCGGCAGTTCATGCGGGAAGAAATCTATCTAGAGAGCGATCCAAGTCTAATTCAAGATGCAAGCTTACCTATTACCCGCGGCATGCGATCGTTCTTGATATCCCGAAGAGATCTCCATGATAGCTTTGACCTAAAGACTCAAGAAGACCGTCAATCTTTCGTGAATTGGTGGGTGTATCACGCACTAGCTCGACCCGATCTCCGGCATTTCATTCATCCTGATGCGTATGAAAAACCGGCACCTGGGATTCCGCAGGATGTTTATCTACCTATAACTTGTGGGCTGTTTTCCCTCTTTAACTCTCGCCCTGATCTAGCTGATTTTGACATTGAAACACTAGCAGGACGAAAGTCATTAATTAACTGGTGGCTTAAATTTGGTGCACTGGATCAGGCCACCGCCTGGCTGGTACCGGAACACGTATATAGTGAGCCTGTGCCAGGAATTCCCCAGGATGCAGGAATGCCTATCAACAGAGCCATGTGTGCCTTTTATATAGCGGACCATAATTCCGAGCCCGACGGTAACTTTAAATTTTCGACGCTAGAAAAAAGAAAGTCTTTAGTCAAATGGTGGTGTAGAAAGTTTCTTAGCCGAACCTTAAGGTTACCATTTACGCTTACCAGAGAAATGGTAATCTCCTCTATTGACGGTGAACAAGGTGACATAGATTCAGTCCGCCCACTTGCGTTAGAGGCTTGGCATATCCGTGAGGATTTACAGCGGGCGTTCGACATAAGCAACTCAGATGGGCGAATAGCGCTAAATAACTGGTTGCACGATTTTGGGCTGCGTGAGATGGGTTATACGCAAAAAGATTCCATTCCCTCTTTAAAGGATAAGACATACGAAGCTCCGTTCTGCGGAAGCTACAAGAGCAACGGCGTGAATCTCATTGGCTTCGGAAGAGGCGAGTTAGGGATAGGCGAAGATGTTCGTATGGCTGCACTTTCGCTGTCTAAAGCAGACGTTGATTATTGTGTACCCTCTATTCCCCTTCGCATCGGGGCCCGTCAGTGCGACCTGACACTTCAACACTACGAAACTGAGCTCCCCATCTACAATACGAATCTCATATTTCTTCCGCACTACGAGACGGTCCGCCTACTGGGTGCAGCTGGGAAAAAAATATTAGGGAATCGATATAACATAGGATGCTGGCAATGGGAGCTGCCTCGCTATCCCAAAGGCTTGGAGCTTGCCGTCGACGTTGTAGATGAAGTTTGGTCGAGCACGAAATTCATAGCTGACGCAGTACGAAGCTCAACTAACAAGCCAGTATATGTAATGCCTATGGCTGTTGCAATCCCTGATGTTTATAGCGTTTACGAATATCACGAGTTCGCCTTGCCCAACAATCAGGAATTCAAATTCCTAAATGTTTTGGATGGCAACTCAAGTATTGCCCGCAAAAATCCTCTAGCTGTAGCAAAAGCATTTCAAATCGCTTTCCCGAAAAAAGTCAATGGTATTCGTCTAATATTCAAGGCCATGAATATCACCTCTACCGATGACGAATGGCTTGGAGTGTTAAAAATTGCCGAAGCAGATTCGAGGATCACAATTATTTCAGAAGCTTTCCCTCGAGAAAAGCTAATCGCACTGCACGCCTTGGCTGACTGCTTCATTTCATTGCATAGGGCCGAGGGTTTCGGTCGAAATATTGCCGAAGCCATGCTGCTTGGTAAAACTGTTATTACATCAAATTATTCAGGCAATACTGATTTTACCAACTCTTCGACTGCCTTGTTAGTGGAAGGCAGCATCGTTCCTGTCCGCAAGGATCAGTATAGCTTTGCGGACGGTCAGCACTGGTTTGAAGCAGATATAGAATCAGCAGCTACCATGATGCGTATTTGCTATGAAGATGCTATTCGTAGAAATGAAATAGCTCGTAACGGCCAAGAGTTCATTCAAAATAATTACTCACCAGAAGCGGTGAGCCATCGCTATTACGAAAGATTGAAGTCGCTAGAACTATTTAACGGAGTTGGCTAATGAGAGTTTTTATCGCAGCTCCAGATATTTGGCAAGGTGATGCTGTCGGCAATCACTGTTTCGGCCTGATGCGTATGGCTAGGCGCATAGGACTGGAAGCCAGCTTATATGCTCAGCGCTTTTCCAATGGCGTTTTTCCAATTGAAAAGCTTTTTGAAGAAATCACGGAACATGACCTGCTGATACTAAGTTACTCCATATATGATCCGATCCTAGAACGATTTCTAGCTTTACGCTGCCGGAAATGGTGCTATTTCCATGGCGTTACGCCAGCGAGGCTTCTGCAGGATTTCGAGCCTATAACTGCCGACCTATGCAATCGTTCGGTTGATCAATTCAAAGACCTACGACATTTTGATATAGTGATAGCCAATTCAGAATTTACAGCAAGCTCACTCTTATCTCATATGCGCGTGGACCAAATACAAATTATCCCACCTGTATGCATAGATATGCCTTTTTTTTGTAGCAAAAAAGTTTTCACTGCGCTTTTTTCAAGCGAGAAACAAAAAAAACTGCTACTTCTAGGTCGTGTAGTACCACACAAATGTGTCGAGGATGCTATCGATATACTTTTAAACGTTAGAGCGGCCGGCATAGACGCTCAGCTAACTATCATTGGAAGCACCCCAAATAAAACATACCATGAGCACTTGAAAAAGAAAGCTTATTCTAATGACATTGCTTCTTTTGTGGTTATGACCGGAACTCTGGACGATGAGCAACTCTATGCCCATTTCAGTAGCGCTGATTTATTCTTATCGGTGAGCCGACATGAAGGTTTTTGTGTACCGGTACTTGAGGCCATGCACCTAGGAATACCTACACTGGTTCGGTCTGGAACTGCAGCAAGCGAATTAGGCAGCGACTCAGTTTTTCATTTTTCAAACATTAGGGAAGCAAGTGAGTCTACGATCTCCTTGTTAACAAACCCGAATCATGCAGCTGCCTTAAGCAAAGCGGGCCAACGACGCTCTGCAGAAATTCTTGAACGCGCCAATGATGACGTATGGCGAAATCTATTTGCTATAAACAAACACTAATAATCACGAGGTTTACGTGTCAGAGCTGCGTGTACTGATAACCACTTACCATCAGGCTTTTCTTGTTCGTGGCGGTGGTGAATATGAGATTTTCTCAATTGCTGACAGCCTAAAGCAAAGAGGAATTATTGCAGATATTTATGGCCCATACTCTCGATCTATAGACAATTATGATGTTGTATTGCATTTCTCTGTTCATGGTGGAGGACTTGAATTGCTTAGAGAAATTCATTCAGCAGGAAAGCCGATTGCCTTATGGCCAAATTTATGGCTCAGAGACAAGTCTACTGTGCCCATAAACTTGCTTAACGAGCATTTAGATCTATCAGATTTAGTTATTTTCAAATCAGAGGCGGAGCAGTCGCATTTTAGCGGGCTATTTACGCCGCCAGCAGAAAAGATTCGTCGGGTGACCGCTGCTGCGGATCCTATTTATACACGGCAGGCTCCTAAAGGTTTATTCAAGAGTCTGTATGACTTGGATGAGTATGCGATTTGGTTCGGGGTCATAGAGCCAAATAAAAACCAGCTAGCTGCTATCCGTGTCCTGCGCGAAAAAAATATCCCCATAGTGCTCGTTGGTCGTAGCCGTGATGAAGCCTATTTTCGTAAATGTAGAGAGGCTGCAGGCGGGAACGCACTTTTCATAGCAGGACTACCGCAGAAATCTGAGATAGTAAGATCCGCACTACAAGAAGCGCTGTTCTATATTGAGGTAGCACATGAGCCCCCAGGTCTCTCTGCAATCGAAGCAGGTCTGTCAGGTTGTCGTCTACTATTGAGTGATTCGGACTGGTCACGTGAGCACTTTGGTGATCTCGCCATATATGCGGATCCTACTAGTGACTCAGAAATTTCGCGTGCTGTGGATGAGGTACGATCTCTGTCCCTGGACAAAGAAACGCTAGTCAATAAGATGAGAAAGTTCTGCTTACCAAACTCTATAGACCCTTTAATCGATATGCTTAGGCACATTAAATAATGATTTTTTTCCTGTTTCGCCATGGAAGCTCTTTGGCTAACGAGGCCGATCTGGTTACGGGCACGCCGATAGACGAGCTGAGCGCATCGGGCCTATTACAGGCACAGCGCATGCGTAGCTGGATCTTGGATTCGGGAATTCAAGCTGATCGGTACTATGTCAGCCATTGGCGGCGCGCGCGCCAAACGGCAGAAGCTCTATTCAAAGACGTATGCTGGCAGGAGGATAAGCGGCTAGGCGAAACAGATGCTGGCGAGGTAGCAAATTGGTCAAGGAAGGATTTTCTAAAGGCTCAACCAGAATTCGGTACAGATCCGAACCTATGCTATCCGAAGGGAGAATCCCATCACGCTTTGAATAAGCGAGTTCTGCGCTGGCTTGGAGAGCAATTGGAAGATCCATGCGATGCTGTGGCCGTCACAGCACACTCTGGACCTATCTCATGTTTAATTCAGCATGTCACATCCATTAATATGGACTATTTTCCTACTTATTTACCAGCTCATTGCAGTCTTTCCGTACTTGATATCGATCCAAAAAGGGCAAGCCAAGGAAGGCTACTTGGGTTCTCGATAGGCCCTGTAGAAAACCTTCCATTTTTCTTTAAAACACCAGATAAAATTATTAAATGATCAAGATTCTAGCTTTGCAACGTGAATCGCATGTTGCCCCAGGCGTACCCTCACTTTCTGTCGCCGCTAGAATAACGGAAGTTCTTGAGTATTTAGAATCTATCGGACAAGTTAGCTTTACGTCAATTTCTGAGAGTGATGATTGCGCTACAGCTGGCGTAAATTGGTCAGATGTATTGATTTTGAGCAAACATAGTTCTTCTGCAGCTGTGAAGTTAGTCAGGAACGCCAAAAAGCGTGGCGTGTTGGTAGTTTACGACATTGATGATTGGATATTTTCCTTTCCTACTTATAGCGGTGCTCAAGCAAATTGCAAAAGCCTGGATTTAATCCATGAGCTTATTGAATTATCAGATATAGTAACAGTTGCAAACTTAAAATTGCAGCAGAAGCTGATAGAGCTAATCCCCACAACCATATTAGTTCCTAATGGGATGTGGATAGAAAAATATGTAACACTGGAACAGCCTGGCGGGCTGGAAGCTTTTCCACCTCGCGTGGTATTCACAAACGCTGATTTCCTAAAAATGCAGACCTCAAAGGATATGCTTTTAGCAGCGTTGCAGGTTTTTTTCTTACGTAATCCGCACTACATTTTAGATTTTTATGGAGATCCCTTTCCTGAAATATTCTCGCTGCCTTTTTTGCACTTTACCAATCGCATGCCTTACGCCGAATATATGCGTGCCCTGATCTCAGGACGCTACCAATTCGCAATTACTCCACTTGGAGGCAGAGAAGATCAAGACGCACAGGAATTCAACTCCTGCAAAAACCCGTTCAAATATTTAAACTATGGCGCCGCTAAAGTCCCTGGCATTTATTCAGAAGCAAATATATATCTTGAAAGCATTACTCACGAAGAGACAGGCTTGCTAACAGATAACAGTTTTTCTTCTTGGATTGGCGCTCTTCAAAGAATGGCTAGTGATCAGGATTTGCGGCAAAGGATACGTCGGAATGCGGCGGAGGACATTAATGAGAATCATCACATAAAGAAAAGCGCGAACACCTTATTAGACGCAATAAAAGCCAGGCTCTCCTGTTAGATTTGGTATGAAATCTGTGTTTCGGTACGACTATTTTAAATTCATAAAGCTTAATCAACACATATAATGTAGATTTAGCGATTACGACTACGATTTATTTTTCTACTCAAGATGATCGACGTCTGGGTCTGCTTGACCCCGTCGAGGTTGCCGATGCGGTCGAGCAGTTCGTCGAGCTTTTCGTGGGTGGTGCAGCGCAGGAAGGCCAGGTAGTCGAACTGGCCGCTGACCGAGGAGACTTCCTCCACCTCGACCATCTTTTCCAGGGCGCGGATGACGCCGGCGGTGCTGCGCGGCAGGACGCTGATGGCGCAGTAGGCGCGCACGGCGGCCTGTTCCAGTTCGGAGCCCAGGCGCAGGCCGTAGCCCTGGATGATGCCGTCGCGCTCCAGGCGCGCCAGACGGGTGACCACGGTGGTGCGCGCCAGGCCCAGTTGGCGGGCCAGGGTGGCGTTGGAGGCGCGGGCGTTCTGTTGCAGCAGGTGGATGAGCTGCCAGTCGGTCGGATCGAGTTTGGTGAACATCGTGGCTGCCTGCCTGGGGCGGGCGTCGGGGTCGGGGGCCGCCGACGCGGGAGCCGACATTCTAGGCGGGGCGGCCGAGGGCAGCCAGGGCGGCGTCCAGGGAGTCCTGCTGCTGGCGCTCGTACAGCGCCATCTCGTCGAGCACCGGCGCGCCCAGGGCGGCTTCGAAGGCCGCGCGATTGCCGCCGCTCTGGTATTCCTGCTGGCTGCCGGCACCCAGGTTGGACTGGAAGATGCCCGCGGCGCTGACCGGCAGGAAGTCCTCATAGGTGATGGGATCGGCGAGGAGCTGGCCGGCGGCGATCAGGGCCTCGGGATCGCGGGTTTCGCTAGCCGCCTGGCTGCCGGGCGCAGCACGATAGCGGAACCAGGCCAGACCCTGACGGCGCAGCTCGTCCCAGTTGTCGGGCAGCGCCTGGAACACCTGGGCCAATACCGTTGCATAGTCACTGCCGGCCGCCTTGCTGCGCTGGCGGACCTCTTGCAGCAACTCGTCGTAGCGCTGGCGACCGGCCGGCGTGAGGGCGATGCCGCGCTGTTCGATTTCACCAAAGCGCGCCGTATGCGAGCCCTGGACCTCGCCCTGGAACAGGATGGGCTCTTCCAGGGCCTTGAAGCTGGTCTGGCGCAGCAGGATGGGGCACTGGCGGCGGGGCGGGCCCTCGATGGTTTCCTTGGGCGCGATGCCGCGCGCGGGCATCTGCGCCTGGACGGCATCGATGTCGAGGGTGCGCGGGGTCAGGTGGTTGATGTGCGGCCCCTTGAAGCAGACCACGTCGGCGATCAGTCGGTGGGCAGCGTGCAGGCGCTGGTAGAGGCTGGCGTCGACATTGGCCTCGCGGTGCCAGCGAAAGGTCTCCAGGGCTTCCTGGACGAAGGCATCGGCCTCGGCGTCCGTCAGCCCGCTCTGGGCTTCGGCGCGCTCGATCAGCTCCAGCGCGCCCGGGGTGAAGATACGGCGCGCGTTCAGCACCCCTTCGGCCAGCTGGCGCAACTCGGCGTCTTCGATCAGCTCCAGGCGCAGCAGCGAGGTGAAGATGCGAAACGGATTGACCTGCAGGGCGGCCGGCTCCACCGGGCGGAAAGCGGTGGAATGCACCGGCACCCCGGCCACGCTCAGATCGTAGTAGCCTACCGGCTGCATACCCATCACGGCGAACAGACGGCGCAGGGTGGCCAGCTCGGCGGCCGTGCCGACGCGAATGGCGCCATGGCGCTCCAGATCCAGGCGCTCCGCGGAATCTCCGGCGAAGCCCGGTTGTCCGGCGTTCACCTCGGCGACCAGCTCCAGCAGGGTGCCGTACTGGGGCACCTCCTGGCGGTACATCGCCGACATGGCCTGGGAAAAGCGGGTGCGGATCAGATCCGGGGAAAGCAGCGACGCGGCGGTCATGAGAGCGGCTCCTGGCTCAGGCTAGAAGCCGATTTCGACATGCCCGCACGGGCTGCTCAAGCGATCTTTGCTCATTGGATCATTCCCCGGGGGAATGGGCGGGATGCCTCAGTGATCCTTGTGCTGAGTCTTGGGCTTCTTCACGTGATCGGTGCCGGTATCGCTGCCCGAACCGCTGCTGGAGCCGTTGTCGGCCGCACCGACGCCGGTGCTGGGCGCCTTTTCCATACCATGGGTGCTGGTGGGATCGGGGCGCGCGGGAGTGGCCGGGGGATTGGTCGGGCTGGTCTGGGCCAGGGCGGCGCCGGACAGGCTGAGGCCCAGGATCAGGGCAGAGAGCAGGGAAGAGGTACGCATGGGAGGACTCCTCTGGACGGATGCACTCCCCTTTAGGCACCTCCCCCGCGGGGAGGTGCCGCGCCGCGGATCAGCTGCCGCTGGTGCTGGCCTTGTGGACCTTCTTGTGCGCCACCTTCTTGTGGTGGGTGGTGGTCTGCTTGCCGGTCTTGGCCGGGCTGCTGCTCGTCGCGGCAGGCGGCGTTGCCGGATCGGCGGGCGCCGTCTGGGCGAAGGCGGCGGAGGTGGCCAGCAGGCCGGCGAGGGTCAGGCAGAGGGTGGTGCTTTTCATGGAAGTCACTCCTTCGGTGGCTGATTGCAGCCCCAGTTAGCCGCCTTTCGCCCGGCAAAACCGTGTCCCCTTCCACAGCCAGGGCCATTGGTAACAAGATATTTCAATCGACTGCCAAGGCGTTAACAGTCTGGCAACCCCTTCGTCAGGGGCCCGGCTTGGGCATAATGCCGAGACGCCCCCTTACCGTAGCCGCGTATGCCCAAGAGTCCTCATCTCCCCAAGCGCCCCCGCTGGAGCAGCCTGCTGCTGGCCCTGGGTCTGACGCTGCTGCTGATTCCGCTGCGCTATGCGGCCCAGCACTATTACGAGGCGCAACTGGCCGAGCAGAACGGCCAGACCCTGGACCTCTATGTCGCCAACCTGCTGGGCACCCTGAGACGCTACGAGGTGCTGCCGGATCTGCTGGGCGATCTGCCGGTGCTGCGCCATGCCCTGGAAGGCCAGCGAGACGGCAGCGCCCAGGACGCCGCCAGCCAGATGCTGGAAGACATCCGCCAGCGCACCGGGGCGGATGTCATCTACCTGATGCAGGACGACGGCACCTGCCTGGCCAGCTCCAACTATCGCCAGGCGGACAGCTTCGTCGGTCGCGATTTCTCCTTCCGGCCCTACTACAAGGCGGCCATGCAGGGCCAGCCGGGGCGCTTCTTCGGCTTGGGCACCACCTCCAGCAAGCGCGGCTACTATTTCGCCGCCGCCGTGCGTGACGGCGCGCGCGCCATCGGCGTGGTGGTGGTCAAGGTCGATCTGGACAGTGCGGAAAGGCTCTGGGGCAATGCGCCCGAGCAGTTGCTGGTGACCGATGACCTGGGCGTGGTCATCCTCACCTCACATGACGCCTGGCGCTTTCGCGCCACCCATCCGCTGGACGAGCGCCAGCGCGAGCAGGTCAACGCCAACCGGCCCTACCCCACCACCAATCCGGCGCCCCTGACCCTGGTGCCCGGCGACTGGCTGACCCAGACCCGCAATCTTGACGAAGTGGGCTGGAACGCGCAGATCCTGGCGCCGCGGGAGATGGTCGAGCGGCAGGTGCGCAGCGCCCTCTATGTCGGCGCGGCCACCCTGCTGGCGCTGCTCCTGCTGCTGGTGGTCATGACCCTGAGACGGCGCCACTTCATCGAGCGCCTGGCGCTGGATGCCCGGGCCAAGCGCGACCTGGAGCTGAACGTGGAGGAGCGCACCCGCGACCTGCAGACGCTCAACGCGCGGCTGCAGCAGGAGGTGCACGATCGCGAGCAGGCCCAGCGCGAACTCATGCGCGCCCAGGACGAAGCCGTGCAGGCCGGCAAGCTGTCGGCGCTGGGGACCATGTCGGCCAGCATCAGTCACGAACTCAACCAGCCGCTGGCGGCCATCCGCAGCTACACGGAAAACGCCGTGGTGCTGCTCGACCACGATCGGCTGGACGATGCCCGCGGCAATCTCAAGCTGATCGGTGAGCTGACCACGCGGATGGCCAACATCATCGCCCACCTCAAGGCCTATGCCCGCGGTGCCCGCCGCGCGCCGGAGAGCGTGGTGCTGCAGGGCGCCCTGGAAGACGCCCTGGCGCTGGTCGCCGCCCGGCGCCGGGCCATGCAGGTGGAGCTGATCCGCGACCTGCCCGATGCGCCGCTGTGGGTGCAGGCCGGCGAGACCCGCCTGCGGCAGATCATCAGCAACCTGCTGAGCAATGCCCTCGACGCCCTGGCGGAAAAGACCAGCACCCGCCGGCTGTGGCTGACCACCAGCCTCGACGAGCGCGGTGTGACCCTGATCCTGAGGGACAACGGCCCGGGCTTTTCCAGCGAAGCCCTGGCCCGCGCCCACGAACCCTTCTTCACCACCAAGGCCACCGCCCAGGGTCTCGGCCTGGGTCTGGCGATCTGCGATAACCTGTTGCGGACCCTCGGCGGTCACCTGCACCTGTCCAATCATCTCGACGGTGGCGCCGAGGTGCGCCTCTATCTGCTGCACGGCAAACCCGGGGTCGCGTCGGTACCCCAGGAAGAAGTCCGCGGTTGACCGTGCAGCCCCTTACCTTAGGTTTTTTGCCATGAGCGCCCTGCCCCCCTTCGACCCCGCCAGCCAGATCCTGTTGATCGACGATGACGCCCACCTGCGCCTGGCCCTGAGCCAGACCCTGGACCTGGCCGGCTTCAAGGTGACCACCCTGGCCGATGCCCGCGACCTGGAAATGGCCACCGTGCGCGACTGGCCCGGCGTGGTGGTGAGCGACATCCGCATGCCCGGCATCGATGGCCTGGAGTTGCTCGCCCAGTTGCACCAGCGCGACGCCGAATTGCCGGTGGTGTTGATCACCGGCCACGGCGACGTGCCCCTGGCGGTCCAGGCCATGCGCGCCGGCGCCTATGACTTCCTGGAAAAGCCCTTCGCCAACGACGCCCTGATCGACAGCGTGCGCCGCGCCCTGGGCGCCCGCCACCTGGTGCTGGAGAACCGCAGCCTGCGCCTGGCCCTGGCCGAACGCCATGAGCTGCAGACCCGGCTGATCGGCCAGACCCCAGGCATGGCCCGGCTGCGCGACCAGATCGGCGCCCTCGCCGCGACCCAGGCGGACGTGCTGATCCATGGCGAAACCGGTGCCGGCAAGGAGGTGGTGGCCCGTGCCCTGCACGACCTGTCGAATCGCCGCGACGGCCCGTTCGTCGCCATCAACGCCGGCGCCCTCGCCGAATCCGTGGTGGAAAGCGAACTCTTCGGCCACGAACAGGGCGCCTTCACCGGGGCCCAGAAGCGCCGTATCGGCAAATTCGAATACGCCAGCGGCGGCACCCTCTTTCTCGACGAGATCGAGAGCATGAGCCTGGATGTCCAGGTCAAGCTGCTGCGCCTGCTGCAGGAGCGCAAGGTCGAGCGCCTCGGCTCCAACCAGCAGATCCCGCTGGACATCCGGGTGGTCGCCGCCACCAAGGAAGACCTGCGCCAGGCCGCCGACCAGGGCCGGTTCCGCGCCGACCTCTACTACCGGCTCAATGTCGCCACCCTGCGCATCCCCGCCCTGCGCGAGCGCAGCGAAGACATCCTGCCCCTGTTCCGCCACTTCGCCCTGGCCGCCGCCCAGCGCCACGGCACCCCGCTGCGCGAACCCGACGCCGAGCAGCGCGCCGCCCTGATCGCCCACAGCTGGCCAGGCAACGTGCGCGAATTGCAGAACGCCGCCGAGCGTTTCGCCCTGGGGCTGGAGCTGGCGCTGGACAACAGCGCCTATGCGCCCCTGGCGCCCATGACGGCGACGCCCGTGGCCGCTTCCACGGCGGCGGCACCCGCGGCGGCCGCCCTTGCCGCCGGGCTGGGCGAGCAGGTCGAGGCCTTCGAACGCGAACTCATCCAGCGCGAACTGGCCCGACCCCACGCCTCCCTGCGCAGCCTGGCCGAAGCCCTGGGCCTGCCGCGCAAGACGCTGTCCGACAAGCTGCGCAAGCACGACCTGCAGTTCACCGGTGGCGCGGCGGACGACGGGGACTGACCAAGGTCGGCTGGCCGCGCCTGGCCAGCAATGGCAGAGTGCGGGGCTCAGACGTCGTGTAACAGGCGTCGCGCAACAGACGTCGTGTAACCGGCGCTCGCCCAAGGAGACCCTCTTGACCTCGCTCATGCTCGCAGAAGCCGCCGCCAGTGGCGCGGCGGTCGCTCGCCAACTGGCGACCATCGACCAGGCCCTGGCGGCGCTGGCCGACGACCTCAGGGCGCACCCGCCGCAGCTGGCGCTGACCGTGGCGCGCGGCAGTTCGGACCATGCGGCCAGCTATTTCGCCTACCTGGCCATGGCCCAGCTGGGGCTGCCGGTGCTGTCGCTGCCGCCTTCGCTGGTGACCCTGCGCCAGGCGCCGCTGCGCGTCCCAGGCCAGCTCGCCCTGGGCTTTTCCCAGTCCGGGCGCAGTCCCGATCTGATCGAGACGCTGTCCGCCCTGGATCGCTACGGCGCCCGCACCGCCGCCCTGGTCAACGAGATCGATTCGCCCTTGGCCCTGGCCTGCCGCCATGCCATCGGCGTGCAGGCCGGACCCGAACAGAGTGTCGCCGCCACCAAGAGCTTTATCGCCACCCTGGCCGCCGCGGCCCGGCTGATCGCCCACTGGCAGCAGGACGAGACCCTGCTGGCCGCCGGCGCCGCCTTGCCGGAGGCCCTGGACCGCGCGGCCGAACTGAGCTGGGCGCCGGCGCTGCCGGTGCTGCGCGACGCCGAACGCTGCATGGTGGTGGGCCGCGGGCCGGGATTCGCCATCGCCCAGGAGGCCGCGCTCAAGCTCAAGGAGACCTCGGCGCTGCAGGGCGAGGCCTTCAGCGGCGCGGAATTGCAGCATGGCCCCTTGGCGCTGGTGGAGCGTGGTTATCCGCTGCTGATCTTTGCCCTGCGCGGCCCCGAGCAGGCCGGTCTGCTGCACCTGGCGCGGGACCTGCGCGGACGCGGCGCCCGGGTGCTGCTGGCCGCGCCGGACGAGGTGGCCGAGCGGGACCTGCCCCTCGCCGTCGCCGGCCATCCGGATCTGGACGGCCTGCTGGCGATCCAGAGCTTCTATCGCATGGCCGCCCTGCTGGCCGAGGCCCGGGGTCAGGACCCGGACCGGCCGCGCCACCTGCGCAAGGTCACCCTCACCCGCTGAGGCAATGATCCTCGGCCCAGGCGCTCCGGCATCCGGCGCGCCTGCTTTTGCGCCTCAATCCGGAGAGCTAAGTCTTTGGAGCTAGCTGCCGCCGGCTGGTCGACGGATAATCTGCCAAGCGGTCCACAGAGCCGGTAAGTCGCTGGAAATCGGTCAATTTTTTCTTGTCGCTCCCGGCGATTTGTCTCAGCGTTCGCGCAACGGATGATGAGACAGCCCATATGGACATGCGCGCGATACCTGCGAGCAAGGTCTGCCTGACGACAGGAAACGTCCTCCTGGCAGAACTGCTCAAACCCTTTCTGGAAGAACGCCACGGCATCGAGCTGAGTTGCGCCCGCGAGCTGGACGCAGCCGGCGAGGCCGGCCTGGTGCTGGTCGATCTCGGCAGCGTGCCCGAGCCGGCGCTGGAGCGCTGGCTGGAAGGCCTGACGCCAGCGGTCACGGTGGCCTTTCTCAACGCCAGCGTCGAACAGGCCCTGCCCTGGGTCGAACGCTTTCCCGCCATCCAGGGCGTGTTCGCCCCCCAGGCCAGTCGCGACCAACTGCTGCAAGGGCTGGGTGCCCTGCTGGCCGGCGAGGACTGGCTGCCCCGCGCCATCCTGGCCCACCTGCTGCGCCGCTCCCGCGAGCGCCCCAGCATCGCCGCCGACGGTCTGACCCGCCGCGAGCGGGAGATCCTCCGGCTGGTCGGTCGCGGGCTCTCCAACGCCGCCATCGGCGAGACGCTGTGCCTGAGCACCCACACGGTCAAGAGCCACATGCACAACCTGCTGCGCAAGACCGGCGCGGCCAATCGCGCCGAGGCGGCGCTGCGCTTCCATGCCGGGCAGGACCTGCAGGGATGAAGGCGGTCTGGCTGCTGTTCGGCCTGCTGCTGGCCGGACCGCTGCGGGCCGAGGGCGAGCTGATCCAGGGACTGCTGGTGGACAACACCATCTCCCGCTTCGGCCACGACTTCTATCGCCATTTCGCCGACCGCCTCACCGACACCACCGACCTGGATTTCAACCTGGTGGTGCGCGAACGGCCCTCGGCGCGCTGGGGCAGCCTGGTCTGGGTCGAGTACGAGCAGCGGCTGCTCTATCGCCAGTTCATTCCGCCCAACAACAGCGAACTCAAGGATGCCGCCTACGCCGCGGCGGATCAGGTCCACGAGGGCATCACCCGGCGCCGCCTGGAAAATCTGCTGCAGGACACTTTCGACATGGAAAAGGACGAGTTATGAACGCGCACGCCTGGAAGGCCCTGCCCCTGCTCTGCACCCTGGGCGTCGCCCCGGCCATGGCGACCGAACTGGTCTATGCGCCGGTGAATCCGTCCTTTGGCGGCAATCCGCTCAATGGCACCTACCTGCTGAACAACGCCACCGCCCAGGATCGCCACAAGGATCCCGACCTGCGCAGCAGCGCCAGCAGCCAGTCGCCCCTCGAACGCTTCACCAGCCAGCTGGAATCGCGGCTGCTGTCCCAGGTGCTGACCGACATCAAGGACGGCAACTCGGGCACCCTCTCCACCGACCAGTTCATCGTCAACATCGTCGACGATTCCGGCAACCTGACCGTGCAGATCACCGACCGCGGGACCGGGGAGATTTCGGAAATCTCCGTCAACGGCTTCAACCAACCCTGAGCACGGATGCCTGCCATGAACGCCTTTTCCCTGGCGGCGGCCCTGACCGCCGCCCTCGTCCTGACCGGCTGCGTGCGCGATCCCATGCCCGCCGAACAGAACGCCGCCCCAACGCTGACGCCGCGTGCCTCGACCTACTACGACCTGCTGGCGCTGCCGCCGCCCAAGGGCCCGCTGGTGGCCGCCGTCTATGGCTTCCGCGACCAGACCGGGCAGTACAAGCCCAATCCGGCCAGCTCCTTTTCCACCGCCGTCACCCAGGGCGCCGGCAGCATGCTGGTGGACGCCCTGCAGGCCAGCGGCTGGTTCGTGGTGCTCGAACGCGAAGGCCTGCAGAATCTGCTGACCGAGCGCAAGATCATCCGCGCCACCCAGAACAAGCCGGACCTGCCGGAAAATCTGCAGCAGGCGCTGCCCTCGCTGCAGGCGGCCAACCTGCTGCTGGAAGGCGGCGTGGTGGCCTACGACACCAACGTGCGCAGCGGCGGCGAAGGGGCGCGCTACCTGGGCATCGGCTTGTCCGAGGAGTACCGGGTGGATCAGGTGACGGTCAATCTGCGCGCCATCGACACCCGCAGCGGTCGGGTGCTGGCCAATGTCATGACCTCCAAGACCATCTATTCCATCGGC
Source organism: Pseudomonas sp. PGPPP4 (assembly GCF_002256045.1). Lineage (NCBI taxonomy): Bacteria > Pseudomonadati > Pseudomonadota > Gammaproteobacteria > Pseudomonadales > Pseudomonadaceae > Pseudomonas > Pseudomonas sp. PGPPP4. The sequence goes on along the minus strand of NZ_NKID01000003.1, from coordinate 287,668 downwards.
CGCCAGGCCGGGGTCTTCAAGTTCATCGAATTCAAGAAGCTGCTCGAAGCCGAGTCCGGCTACACCACCAACGAGCCGGCGCAGCTGTGCGTGCTCTCGGCCATCGAGGCGGCGGTCGCCCATCTGGTCGCCCAGGGCGTGGAGCGGCGCCTGTGGCTGGTGGCCGACGGTCGCGATCCGCGGGATCCGGCGCTGACCAAGTACCTGGAGCCGACCCGGCGCTAGGGATTAAGCCGCAGGCCCCACGGGATTCGCTCCCTGGAGCGATAGCGATGGGCCAGGCGGCTCCGGACAATGCCAGGCGGAGAATCCAAGGCAATGACGGTGACAGAGATGCGCAGCCCAACCCGCGGCCTGGCCGTGGCCCTTGCCCTGGTACTCGGCCTGGACGCCCTGGCGGCGGCCGCCGATCTGATGGAGACCGGCGATCTGGGGCAGGCGCCCGCGGCCGGGCGCGACGCCGCCATCCGCCAGCTCGGCGTAGGCAACCAGGCGCTCATCGACCAGCGTGGCACCGCCCTGCGTGCGCAGGTCGCCCAAAGCGGCGCCGCCCAGGAAGCCCGCATCCTGCAGGATGGCACGGAACTGAGCGCGGTCATCCTCCAGGGCGGCTACGGCAACGTCGCGCGCATCGAGCAGGTCGGCAGCGGCAACCAGGCCGACATCCTGCAACTCGGCGTCCAGGGCAACGCCCGCATCGAACAGCACGGCTCGGGCCTGTCCAGCCGCATCGTCCAGTACGGAAGCAACCAGAACACGGTGGTACGTCAGTACCGCTGATGGCACTCATGGAGATCAGACAGATGTTTCTACTCAGGCCCCTGGCCGCCCTGACGCTGGCCCTCGTGGCGGCCAATGCCCTCGCCCAGAACAGCACCGCCACCGTCCAGCAGGACGGCAACAGCGGCACCATCACCTTGGACCAGAGCGGCCCCGGCAACAGCGCGTCGCTCTATCAGCTGCAGGGCGAAGGCAACGCGATCAGCGTGGTCCAGACCGGCGCCAGCAGCGCCACCATCACCCAGGGCGGCGATATCTACGGCTACGCCCAGGGCAACGTGGCGAACCTGCGCCAGGAAGGCGGCAGCAACGTCCATACCCTGGCCCAGGACGGCTTCGGCAACCAGGCCAGCATCACCTCCGTGGGCAGCAACAGCGGCACCCTGGTCCAGTCAGCCTCCAGCGCCCAGCTGACCCTGGAGCAGAATGGCGACAACAACCAGGTCCGCGTCGACCAGAGCGGCGATGCCGTGACGGCCACCCTCAGTCAGAGTGGCACCGATAACCGCATCGACCTGACCCAGCAGGGCTATTCGGTCGACACCGTGGAGCTGACCCAGCGCGGCCAGGCCAACGTCGCCACGGTGCTCTCCTCCGGCAAGTTCAACGAACTGAGCTTTACCCAGGATGGCAATCGCAACGCCCTGAACGTTAACCAGGCCGGTCGCGGCAATCGCTTCAGCGGCAGCTCCACCGGCGACGACAACCTGGCCAGCGTCACCGTCCAGGGCGACAGCAACCAGACCAGCATCGTCCAGACCGGCAACAGCAACGAGGCGCGTCTCGACGTCACCAGCGCCATCAGCACGGCCAGCGTCAGCCAGGTCGGCGACAGCAACCGCGCGAGCATCCTGCAGACCTCGGCCAACTTCAACGGCTTCAACGACAGCGCGCAGATCTCGCAGAGCGGCTTCGGCAACAGCGCCACCATCAACCAGCGGTGAAACCCGTCGCCTGGCTGCTCGCGGCCCTTCTGCCCCTGGCAGGCGGCGCCGCGGCCAGCGCCCTTCTGGAGCTGCAGCCGCAACCGGCGGGCGCCCAGGTGGAGCTGTGCTTTGCCGGCGAAGACGCGCCCCTGCGCTACGAACTCATCGTCGAATTGCACGGCCCGGGGGGCGTCGCCCGCACGCGCCAGGCCGGCGAGGCCAGGGGTGACGGCTGCCCGGTGATCACGCGCCTGGGCGCGGCGCCAGGCAGCCTGATCGAGGCCAGGCTGAGTTGGCAGCGGCAGGGCCAGGCGCAACCCGCCCTCGAGCGACGCCTGCAGCTGTAGCTCGGCACAGAGGTTTCACGTGGAACCCTGGGCTACAGGGTCAGCGGCAATTCCAGCGGGGTATGCTGCCGCGCTGCCAGGCGCTGCTGGAATTCGGCCGGATCATGGATCAGCACGTCCTGACCGGCAAAGGCCTGAGCGGCGATCAGCCGTGACAGCCAGAAGCGTACGCAGGCGACCCGCAGCAGCACCGGCCACAATTCGGCTTCGCGCGGCGTGAAGTGGCGGTCGGCGGCATAGGCCGCCAGCAGCGCCCGGGCGCGTGGCAGGTCCAGCGCGCCGCTCTCGGTGGAGCACCAGTCGTTCACCGTGATGGCGAGGTCATAGAGCATCCAGCCGGAACTGGCGTTGTAGAAGTCGATGACGCCCGACAGCCGGGGGCCGTCGAACATCACGTTGTCGCGGAACAGGTCGCCGTGCAGATTGGCCTCGGGCAGCGGCGGCTGCTCGCTGAGCAGTTCGCGGATCTCCGCCAGGGTGCGCTCCAGCAACGGCTGGGCGGTCGCGTCCAGGGTCGGCGCCAGGCGCTCGCCTTCGGCCAGCATCCAGACCAGGCCACGGTCACTGGCGCGTTCGATGCGTTTTTCACCCGCAGTAGCCCGGTGCAGATGGCCCAGCAGGTGGCCGACTTCGCTGCAGTGATGGGGATTGGGCGCACGCTCGTGGCGACCGGCCAGGCGCGGTTGCAGCAGCGCCGGCTTGCCGGCCAGCTCGCGCAGGGCCTGGCCATCCTGGGTGCGCACCGCATAGGGCACCGGCAGGTCGGCGTCGTGGAGGACGTCGAGCAGTTCGATGAAGAACGGCATCTCCGCCACCGGGCCGCGCTCCACCAGGGTCAGGACGAATTCGCCGCCTTCCAGGCTAATGAAGTAGTTGGTGTTTTCCGAGCCCTCGGCGATGCCCCGGAAATCCCGCAGCCGGCCCAGGCCATAGGGCGCGAGAAAGGCTTCGAGGGTGGGACGATCGAGGGGCGTGAAGACGGACATGACGGGGCCTGGCGGAGGAATGTGCGAGCGGCGCGCAGTTTACCGGTCCAGGCGCCTTGCGCCTACCAGCTGAACAGGCGCCAGCTGGGGACGTGCAGGGTCGGTTTGTCGTTGGCGGCGGTGCTGCTGCCATCGGCGGGCACCAGTTCGTAGGGCGCGCCATGCTTGGGGATGACCCGGGTGGACTGCAGCACGCCGCGGATGCGCGTCTCCTCGATGGTCTGGTCGCCAGCCTGGTAGCGGATCACCTTGATCTCGTCAGGCAGGGGCTTTTCCCCCGGTGGCAGCGGTTCCGCGGCCTGGACCAGCGGCGCCAGCAGCAACGCGGCGAAGAGGAAGCGACGAGCACCCATGGTAACCTTTGACCTTTTGAACGGAGCGAGTGGTCGATTCTAGGCCCTGTACGAAAAGTCGTCGAGCGAAGGTCAGGCGAGGCGAAAAAGACTGAGGAAGCGGAGTTTACAAGTGGTAAATGAGCATTCCGAAGGCTTTTTCAACGAAGCATCACCGAGCGCAGACACTTTTCGTATAGCGCCTAGAACCCGGCCCAGTCGTTGTTGAGACTGGCCGGACAGACGCCGCACACGCCACGACAAAGGTTTAGACCATGAGCCACGCCCCTCTCGTCCTGGTGGACGGTTCCTCCTATCTCTATCGCGCCTTCCATGCCCTGCCGCCGCTGATGACCTCCACCGGCAAGCCGACCGGCGCGGTGAAGGGCGTGCTCAACATGCTGCTCTCGCTGCGCCGCCAGTATCCGGACAGCCTCTTCGCGGTGGTTTTCGACGCCAAGGGCCCGACCTTCCGCGACGAACTCTTCGCCGACTACAAGGCCCAGCGCCCGGCCATGCCCGACGACCTGCGCGGCCAGGTCGAGCCGCTGCACGCCTGCATCCGCGCCCTGGGCCTGCCGCTGCTGGCCGTCGAAGGGGTGGAAGCCGACGACGTCATCGGCACCCTCGCCCGCCACTGCGCCAGCGCCGAGCGTCCGGTGGTGATCTCCACCGGCGACAAGGACATGGCCCAGCTGGTCTGCCCCTATGTCACCCTGGTCAACACCATGAGCGGCAGCGTGCTGGACGTGGAAGGGGTCAGGACCAAGTTTGGCGTGGGCCCGGAGCTGATCATCGACTACCTGGCGCTGATGGGTGACAAGATCGACAACATCCCCGGGGTGCCCGGGGTGGGCGAGAAGACCGCCGCCGGCCTGCTCAATGGTATCGGCGGTGGCCTGGATACCCTCTACGCCAATCTCGACGCGGTGGCCGCCCTGCCCCTGCGCGGTGCCAAGTCGCTGGCCGCCAAGCTGGACCAGCATCGCGAGCAGGCCTATCTGTCCTATCAGCTGGCGACCATCAAGCTGGACGTGCCGCTGGACCTCACCTTCGAGGAACTCAAGGTCGGCGAGCCCCATGTGGAAGCCCTGATGGCGCTCTACCAGGAGCTGGAATTCAAGTCCTGGCTGGATGACCTGATCCGCGACACCAAGCGCCAGGGCGCGCCCCTGCCGCTGGCCGAGGATGCCGCCACCACCCAGGTGGAAACCCATTACGACACCGTGCTGGAGCAGGCCGATTTCGACGCCTGGCTGGCGCGCCTGCAAGCCGCCGACTGCTTCGCCTTCGACACCGAGACCACCAGCATCGATGCCCAGCGCGCCGAGCTGGTGGGCCTGTCCTTTGCCGTGGCGCCGGGCCAGGCCGCCTATGTGCCCCTGGCCCACAGCTACATGGGCGCGCCGACCCAGCTCGGTCTGGAGCCGGTATTGGCGGCGCTCAAGCCGCTGCTGGAAGACCCGGCCAAGCTCAAGGTCATGCAGCACGGCAAGTACGACCTCAATGTGCTGACCCGCTACGGCATCACGATCCAGGGTATCGCCTTCGACACCATGCTCGAATCCTATGTGCTGGACGCCACCGGCACCCGGCACGACATGGACAGCCTGGCGCTCAAGTACCTGGGCCACAGCACCATCCGTTTCGAGGACATCGCCGGCAAGGGCGCCAAGCAGCTGACCTTCGACCAGATCGCCATCGAACAGGCCGGGCCCTATGCCGCCGAGGATGCCGACGTCACCCTGCGCCTGCACGAGACCCTCTGGCCCAGGCTGGAAGCCGTGCCGGGCCTGGCGGCGGTGCTGCGCGACATCGAGATGCCGCTGGTGCCGGCGCTGGCGCGCATCGAGCGCAACGGCGCCCTTGTGGATTCGGCGCTGCTCGGGGTGCAGAGCCGAGAGCTAGGCGAGAAGATGATCGCCCTGGAAAAGGAGGCCTATGAACTGGCCGGCCAGGAATTCAACCTGGGCTCGCCCAAGCAGCTGGGCGAGATCCTCTTCGTCAAGCTGGGTCTGCCGGTGGTCAGCAAGACCGCTTCCGGCCAGCCCTCCACCGCCGAGGCGGTGCTGCAGGAACTGGCCGACCAGGACTTCCCGCTGCCCAAGGTGCTGATGCAGTACCGGCAGATGAGCAAGCTCAAGAGCACCTACACCGACAAGCTGCCGCAGCAGATCAATCCGCGCACCGGCCGCATCCACACCAGCTACCACCAGGCGGTGACGGCGACCGGCCGGCTGTCTTCCAGCGACCCGAATCTGCAGAACATCCCGATCCGCACCGCCGAAGGCCGGCGCATCCGCCAGGCCTTCGTCGCGCCAAAGGGCTATCGCCTGCTGGCGGCGGACTATTCGCAGATCGAATTGCGCATCATGGCCCACCTGGCCCAGGACGAAGGCCTGCTGCACGCCTTCCAGAACGACCTGGACGTGCACCGCGCCACCGCCGCCGAGGTGATGGGCGTGCCCCTGGAAGAGGTCAGCAACGAAGATCGTCGCCGCGCCAAGGCCATCAACTTCGGCCTGATCTACGGCATGAGCGCCTTCGGCCTGGCCAAGCAGATCGGCGTCGGCCGCGCCGAGGCCCAGGCCTATATCGACCGCTACTTCCAGCGCTATCCGGGCGTGCTGGCCTACATGGAGCGCACCCGTGCCCAGGTGGTGGACCAGGGCTACGTGGAGACCCTCTATGGGCGCCGGCTGTACCTGCCGGACATCCACTCCAAGAACCAGGGCCTGCGTCGCGCGGCCGAGCGGGCGGCGATCAACGCGCCCATGCAGGGCACCGCGGCGGACATCATCAAGCGCGCCATGATCGCCGTGGACGCCTGGCTGCAATCGACCCCGGAGCTGGATGCCCGGGTGATCCTGCAGGTGCACGACGAACTGGTGCTGGAGGTCCGCGAAGACCAGGTGGAACTGCTGCGCGAAGGCCTGCTACCACTCATGAGCGGCGCCGGCGAGCTGGACGTGCCGCTGCTGGTGGAGTCGGGGGTGGGCGGTAACTGGGACGAGGCGCACTGACGGGCGTCGGAGGTTGGGATCGTTGGGCTTCGCAGGCTCAGCCCAACCTACGGTTCCTGCATGTCGTGGTAGCGCCGTAGCGTGGAAAACGGCGCAGCCTTTTCCACTTGAGGCTTAGGTGCGAGGGCCTCCCTCACCCTAGCCCTCTCCCTGAGGGAGAGGGGATGGTTTGGAGCGTGGCTTCGGCTCCGTGGCGTGGAAAAGGCTACGCCGTTTTCCACTCGACCAGCAGGCGCCTGAGTCTGGACGCTTAGGGCGTGTTCCAAGGATTGACGATGCTGAGCCCCGCGGCGAGGTAAGGCGCCTCGTCTCGAGTGGCGATCTTGAATTTGCTGACCGCTGCAATCGCGCCTATGTAGGAATCAGGCAGGGGAAAGCCAAGACCACGCTGGCGAGCCTGTGCGGCCAATTCGGCATAACGGCAGGCAGCAGCCAGATCGAAACTCAGAATCCGGCCCTCATAGAGCTGGATCAAGGCGTCTACCCCTTGCTGCAATAGGTCGCGACGACGGCTATTGGGCAGGCAGGCGATACCATATTGCAATTCGGCAATGGTGATCGTCGACAGATAGAGCGTTGCTGGCGCTTGGCGATCCAACCAAGCGATGACTTGGGTCGAGGGGATTGGCTTCATCGTCTCGGAGACGACGTTGGTATCGAGCAGAATCATTCGAATGACATCGGCTCATGGGCGCGCCGATCACGCGTACCCTCGAGGAAAGCCTGCTCTTCGTCAGTGATCCCGGATTGGCGCCAGATAGCGGCCATGGCCTCTCCCATCGGCGTCTCGGTCGGCAAGATCAAGGCTTGGCTAAGGATGAGTCTGACCTCGGCCTCCATGCTCCGCCCGTTGCGAGCTGCTTGGGCGCGAAGCGCGCGATCGACTTCTTCTGGTAGTCCACGGATAGTCAATTGAGCCATTGCATGCACTCCATGATTTTGCCTGCATAGCATCCATACTAATTCGCCATCTGGCCAGGGGACAAGGCTCCTAGCGACGTAGCCTGGACACAGGATGCAGACGTTTTACTGTGGAATACGGTGCCAAGGGCGCCCTCTCCAGAGGGAGAGGGGGTGGTGTGGAGCGCGGCTTCGGCTCCGCATCCCCGTAGCGTGGAAAACGGCGCAGCCTTTTCCACCCGAGACTCAGGTGCCAAGGGTGCCCTCACCCGGAGGGAGAGGGCGTTACAGCCTCAACGCACCACGCCTTCCTCGCGCAATACCTTGAAGATGGCGGCCGCTGAGGCTTCCGGGGTCAGGTCCTTGAGGACCTGGCCGCCATCGCCGGAGGCCTTGGCCGTGGCGGCCTTGAAGCGGTCGGCGGCGGTCTTGGCCTTGATCACCTTGAGGCGCTTGGGGCGGGCCTTGGCGGGCTGCAATTCGCCGCTGTCGAACAGGCTGTCCTGCACGATCTCGGTGGTCTCCACCTGCAGCTCGCCCCGCCGGGCCGGGCCGAAGGCGCTTTGCCGCGGCGCCGGGGCGGCGCTGTCGACGCTGGCGACGAAGGGCAAGCGCACCCGCAGGCGACGGCGCTGACCACGCGGCAGGGCCTGGAGCACCGTGGCCTGACCACCTTCAACGGACTCCACCGCGGCGAGGCCGACCACCAGCGGCCAGCCGAGGGTCTCGGCCAGCAGATAGGGCAAGAGGCCCGAGCCCTCGCCGGTTTCCGCCTGGCTGCCGGTCAGCACCAGGCCGGCACCGACCTCGCGCAGGGTATCGCCCAGGGCCGGCAGCGCATCGGCGCCGGGCGGTTGTTCCAGTACGTGCAGAGCCGGCACGCCCATGCCCAGATAACCGCGCAGGGCCTCTTCGGCGGGATCACCGGCGTGCAGCACGCGCAGCTTGTCGCCCACCAGGCGCAGGCCGAGTTCCACCGCGCGGGCATCCTGTTCCGCCCGCCGGGCCCGCCCGGAGGTGGGATGGGCGCCAACGGAGACCAGGGCCACGACCTTGACGCCGTCCAGCGACGGCAGCTTCTGCTCAGGCGACATCCTGCAACCCCCCTGCCCGCTGTTGTTCGACCAGCCGCGCCAGGGCGGCCAGGATGGCGTCACCGTTGCCGATCACCGAAAGATCCGCGCGCTTGACCATGTCGCAACCCGGATTGGTGTTGATGGCGATGACCTTGTCGCAACTGGCGATGCCCTGCAGGTGCTGCACGGCGCCGGAGATGCCCACGGCCAGATAGACCCGGGCGGTGACCCAGGTCCCGGTAGCGCCGACCTGACGGTTACGCGGCATATGGCCGTCGTCCACCGCCACCCGCGAAGCGCCTTCGGTAGCACCGAGGATGGCCGCGGTGCTGTGGAACAGGTTCCAGTCGCTGATGCCGTTGCCGCCGGAGAGGATGAATTCGGCCTCGCCCAGGGGAATCTGCATGGGATCCACGGCGACCGGGCCGAGGTCCTCGATGCGGGGCAGGTGGCGGGCGATGTTGCCGTCGAGGGTAACCGGCAGGACCTCGTGACGGGTCTCGCCGACCGGCTCCGCGCATTCCGGCAGGGCCAGCACCAGGCGCGGCAGCGGCTGCTGCAGATCCTGGCGACCGGCACCGGCGCGGCCGGTGGCCAGACCGTCCTTGACCTGCCAGACCCGGGTGGCGGGACGCTCGTGCAGGGCCGCGCCCAGGCGCCGACCCAGTTCGCCGCCACCGCTGCGGCTGTCGGGCAGCAGCCAGTGGCGCGGCTGCAGTTCATTGTCCACCGCGCGCAGCGCCAGCACCCGCTGCTCGGGAGCATAGCCCTGGAATTGCTCGCCGTCCAGATGCAGCAGGCGATCCACCCCGGCGGTATCGAAGGCGGTTTCCTTGACCTCGCCGAAGACCACCGCCAGCACGGCGCCCTCGGCACCGGCCAGTTGCCGGGCCAGGCCCAGCAGGTCACGGTCGTGGGCGGTCAGGCGACCGCTGACCAGGTCCGGGACCACGGCGATGTGGAAGGCCGGTTCGGCGATGCGGTGCAGCGGCAGCTGTTCTTCCACCGCCTGGGCGGCGCCACGGCGGCCGCCGCCCTGTTGGGCGCCGCTGCGATCGATCCGCTTGACGCCCTGGGGGCCGACGAAACCGGCCGCCGCGGCATGGGGATTCTTGCGGACCAGGCCATTGGGGCCCATCCAGCGGACTTCGGCCTCGGCGCTGCTGGCGATACTGGCGTGCAGCGGATGCAGACGGTTGCGCGCGATCCACTCGCGGCGCGGATCGCGACGGATGATGCTCATGCTGGGCGCTCCGTTTGGAAATGGCAGGTGAGGTGCGCGGTGGGCCCCTCACCCCAGCCCTCTCCCCTGAGGGGAGAGGGGGTAAAAGCGGTGAACACCGGGACGTGTCTGGCACACCTGGCCATCCCCTCTCCCCTCGGGGAGAAGGTTAGGGGGTCAAGACCCCCACTCACGACAGCGCCTCCGCCACCGGGCGGCGTGCCGCGGCTGGCTTGCTTTCGGCAGGCGCCTCGACGATGGCCTCGGCCACCAGTTCGGCGATGTCCTTAATCTCCGGACGGGGGGCGACCACGCCTTCCAGCATCAGGGTGCACTGGGGGCAACCCACGGCCACCAGCTCGGCGCCGGTTTCCTTGATGTCGGCCATGCGCATGTCGGGAATCCGCTGCTTGCCGGGGATGTCGGTGATGGGGGCGCCACCGCCACCGCCGCAGCAGCGCGAACGGAAGCCGGAACGCTCCATCTCCTTGACCGCGATGCCCAGCGCCTTGAGCACCGCGCGCGGCGCCTCGTATTCGCCGTTGTAGCGGCCCAGGTAGCAGGGATCGTGATAGGTGATGGTAGCGCCCTGCTCGGCCAGGGCGTGCTGCCCGAGGTGCAGGGTGCCGCGGCTGAGCAGGGTCTCGATGAAGGTGCTGTGGTGCTGCACCTGGTAGTGACCGCCCAGGGCGCCGTACTCGTTCTTGAGCACGTGGAAGCTGTGCGGATCGCAGGAGACGATGGTCTGGAAGCGATACTGGCCCAGGATCTCGATGTTGCGCCTGGCCAGTTGCTGGAAGGTCGCCTCGTCGCCCAGCCGACGGGCCACGTCGCCGCTGTCGCGCTCTTCCAGGCCGAGCACGGCGAAGTCCACCTTGGCTGCCTTGAGCACCTTGACGAAGGCGCGCAGGGTGCGCTGGTTGCGCATGTCGAAGGCGCCGTCGCCGACCCAGAACAGCACCTCGGCCTGGCCCTTGTCCTTCATCAGCGGCAGGTCCAGGTCGGCGGCCCAGTTCAGGCGGCCACCGGGGGCGAAACCGCCGGGATTGTCGGTAGCGATGAGATTTTCCAGCACCTCGGCGCCCTTGTTCGGCGTCTCGCCGCGTTCCAGGGTCAGGTGCCGGCGCATGTCGACGATGGCATCGACGTGCTCGATCATCATTGGGCACTCCTCGACGCAGGCGCGGCAGGTGGTGCAGGACCAGAGGGTCTCGGCATCCACCAGGGCCTTGCCCTGGCGCGCCACGATGGGCAGGTGCGGACCGCCGGCGTGCTCGCCGACCGGCTTGCCGGGATAGGGCGAGCCGAAGTAGCGGGCATCGCTGCCGTCCTTGAGGCCAACCACCATGTCCTGGATCAGCTTCTTGGGATTGAGCGGCTGGCCGGCGGCGAAGGCGGGGCACATGGCCTCACAGCGACCGCACTGGACGCAGGCGTCGAAGCCGAGCAGCTGGTTCCAGGTGAAGTCAGCAGGTTTTTCCACGCCCAGCGGCGCCTTGGGATCGTGCAGGTCCAGCGCCTTGAGGCCGCTGGAACGGGCGGCGCTGGCGTTGTGCGGGGTGCTGAAGCGCTCGGCGCGACGGTGCCAGGCCAGATGCAGGGCACCGGCGAAGGCGTGCTTGATGGGGCCGCCCCAGGTCATGCCGAGGAACAGCTCGGACACGCCCCAGGCCACGCCCACCGCCAGCACCGCGGCCAGCAGCCAGCCGCCGAAGTCCGGCGGCAGGATGCCGGCGACCGGCAGGGTGGCGATGAAGAAGCTCGCGGCAAAGGCCAGCAGGCTCTTGGGCAGGCGCATCCAGGGACCCTTGGACAGCCGCGCCGGCGGATTGCGGCGGCGCTTGGCGACGAACAGGGCGCCGGTGAACATGCAGGCGGTGGCCGCCAGCAGCGCCCAGCCGAGGATGCGGCTGTGCAGGCCGAAGCCATGGACCAGGATGGCCAGCAGCGCCGCCAGGACGAAACCGCCGGCGGTGGCCACGTGGGTCTTGGAGATGTATTTGTCGCGATCGACCACGTGGTGCAGATCCACCAGGTAGCGCCGCGGCATCTTCAGCAGCCCGCCCAGCCAGTCGACCTCGGCCGGACGCCCCTGTCGCCAGAGGCTGAAGCGGCGCACGGCACCGATCACGGTGAGGGCCAGGGCGGCAAAGAGCAGGATGGGGAGGATGGTGTTCAACATCGATCTATCCTCACAGGGCGGGCCCCGCAGGCGCGGCCGCAAGAGGTGGGCTGATCGCGGCCATGGGCCGCTCCTACGGGTTCAGGCATTACTGTAGGAGCGGCCCATGGCCGCGATAGTCTTCAGAAGTCCTTGCACAGGCGCAGGGCGTCGTAGATGGCGGCGTGGGTGTTGCGCTGGGCCACGCAGTCGCCGATGCGGTAGAGCAGGTAACCGTTGCCGGTCTCGCTCAGCGCCGGCTGCGGCTCGATGGCGAACAGCGCCTCGATGTCCATCTGGCCCTTGTTGCGCGAGTCTTCCTTGAGGGCGTAGTAGAGCCCCTCGTCCGGGCGCACGCCGTTCTCGATGACGATCTGGTCGACCACGCGCTCTTCGCGGGCGCCGGTGTATTCGTTCTCCAGCACCGCGACCTTCTTGTCGCCCTCGGCGTAGACCTTTTCCAGCATCAGGTCGCCGGTCATGATCACTTCCTTGGGGTAGAGGCTGCGATAGTAGGTCGGGAAGGTGGTGCCGCCGATGGCCACGCCCGGCTTGATGTCGTCGGTGACGATCTCGACCTGGGCGCCCTTGTCGGCCAGGTAGTCGGCCACCGACATGCCGGTGAATTCGCAGATGGTGTCGTACACCAGCACGTTCTTGCCCGGTTCGACCTTGCCCGAGAGGATGTCCCAGCTGCTGACGACCAGGCCGTCGGCGGCGTGCCAGTGATCGACCTGCTCCAGGAAGGGATGGCCGCCGTTGGCGAGGATGACGATGTCCGGGCGCAGGTCGAGGATGGTCGCCGGATCGGCGGCGGTGCCCAGGCGCAGGTCGATGCCCAGGCGCGCCAGCTCCAGCTGGTACCAGCGGGTGATGCCGGCGATCTGGTCGCGCTGCGGGGCGCGGGAGGCCAGGGTGATCTGGCCGCCGAGTTGCTCCTGCTTCTCGAACAGGGTGACGTCATGGCCGCGCTCGGCCGAGACGCGCGCGGCCTCCATGCCGGCCGGGCCGCCGCCGACGATGACCACCTTGCGCTTGGGCCCGGTGGACTTCTCGATGATGTGCGGCAGGCCCATGTATTCGCGGCTGGTGGCGGCGTTCTGGATGCACAGCACGTCGAGGCCGTTGTACTGGCGGTCGATGCAGTAGTTGGCGCCGACGCACTGACGGATCTGGTCGATCTGGCCCATCTTGATCTTGGTGATCAGGTGCGGATCGGCGATATGGGCGCGGGTCATGCCGACCATGTCGACGTAGCCGCCCTCCAGGATACGGGTGGCCTGATTCGGGTCCTTGATGTTCTGGGCGTGCAGCACCGGCACGTTGACCACTTCCTTGATGCCCGCGGCCAGGTGCAGGAAGGGCTCCGGCGGATAGGTCATGTTCGGGATGACGTTGGCCAGGGTGTTGTGGGTGTCGCACCCCGAGCCGACCACGCCGATGAAGTCGAGCATGCCGGTGTCGCTGTAGTACTTGGCGATCTGCTTCATGTCGTCGTGGGACAGACCGTCCGGGTGGAATTCGTCACCGGTGATGCGCATGCCGACGCAGAAGTCGTCACCGACCTCGGCGCGCACGGCCTTGAGCACCTCCATGCCGAATCTCATGCGGTTCTCGAAGCTGCCACCCCATTCGTCGGTGCGCTTGTTGACCCGTGGCGACCAGAACTGGTCGATCATGTGCTGGTGCACGGCGGACAGCTCGACGCCGTCCAGGCCGCCGGCCTTGGCCCGGCGGGCGGCCTGGGCGAAGTTGCCGATCACCCGCCAGATCTCTTCCGGCTCGATGGTCTTGCAGGTGGCGCGGTGCACGGGCTCGCGGATGCCCGACGGCGACATCAGGGTCGGCCAGTGGCCGCCGTCCCAGCGCGAACGGCGCCCCATGTGGGTGATCTGGATCATGATCTTGGCGCCGTGCTTGTGCATGGCGTCGGCCAGATTCTGGAAGTGCGGGATGATGCGATCGGTGGAGAGGTTGACCGAACTCCACCAGTGCTGCGGGCTGTCGATGGCGACCACCGAGGAACCCCCGCAGATGGCCAGGCCGATGCCGCCCTTGGCCTTCTCTTCGTAATACTTGACGTAGCGCTCGGTGGTCATGCCGCCGTCGGTGGCATAGACCTCGGCGTGGGCCGTGGAGAGTACGCGGTTGCGGATGGTGAGCTTGCCGATCTGGATCGGCTGGAACATTGCTTCGAAGGCCATGACCTTCTCCTCGATCGGCTGGTGCGCGGTCTTGAGCCGCGCTCTTGCTCTGGGGTGTCGCTGGGGTGGCGGCGAGCGGGTCGGCGGCCACCCGGGGGCGTGGCGTTACTTCGGCCGGGTGACGAAGAGGCCGTCGTCATGGCCTTCCTCGGAACCGCTGTATTCCTGGACGGTGACGGTGCGGATGGCACTGCCCTTGGCGGCCAGGATCTGGTCGATGGCGCCGGAGAACCAGCCGGTGAACATGTAGTCGACCTTGCGATTGACCTTGCCGTAGACGTAGACGAAGGCGGAGTGCTTGAGCTTGACCTCGGCATGGCCGGTGTCCAGGTCGAGCTTCTGGGTCTCGAACAGGCCCCAGCCGCGCTGCGACAGGCGCTTCATGTAGTGCTCGAACACCGCGGCGCCGTGGATGCCATGGCACTCGGCTTCCTTCTCGCACCAGTGCCAGGCAGACTTGTAGCCGGCCTTGTAGAGGATCTCGGCGTACTTGTCGGCGCCCAGGACTTCTTCGATGCCCATATGGTTGTTGACGAAAAAGTGCCGGGGTACGTACAGCATCGGCAGGGCGTCGGTGGTCCAGACGCCGGTTTCGTCGTCGACCTGGATGGGCATTTCGGGGGCGTGGCTGGCCATGTGTGGAGCTCCGATTCGCTAATACGTATCTAAAAAAAGGTGTGGGTGAATGCCTGTGGAGCCGTAGCGAGCGCGCCGCTGGCAAGGAGTCCCGCAGCGCCAGGTGAGAGCAGTACCGAGGTACGGCGAACCTGGCGCGAGGACGCGACGCCGCTAGCGGTGTGCGCAGTAGGCTCCAGAGGTATTCACTACTCGCCCCAGACTTCGCCGAGGATGCGCATCCAGTTCTCGCCCATGACCTTGCGCACGGTGCGCTCGGGCATGCCGCGCTTGAGCAGGGTCTCGGTCAGGTTGGGGAATTCGCCCACGGTGCGGATGCCCAGCGGGTTGACGATCTTGCCGAAGTTGGTCAAACGACGGGCGTAGCCCTTGTCGTGGGTCAGCCACTCGAAGAAGTCATGGCCATGGCCCTGGGTGAAGTCGGTACCGATGCCTATGGAGTCTTCGCCCACCAGGTTCATCACGTACTCGATGGCCTCGGCGTAGTCATCGATGGTCGAATCGATGCCCTTGGCCAGGAAGGGGGCGAACATGGTCACGCCGACGAAGCCGCCGTGGTCGGCGATGAACTTGAGTTCCGCGTCCGACTTGTTGCGTGGATGCTCCTTCAGGCCGGACGGCAGGCAGTGGGAGTAGCAGACCGGCTTCTTGGATTCGAGGATGACTTCCTCGCTGGTCTTGGAGCCGACGTGGGAGAGGTCGCACATGATGCCGACGCGGTTCATCTCGGCGACGATCTCGCGACCGAAGCCGGACAGGCCGCCGTCACGCTCGTAGCAGCCGGTGCCCACCAGGTTCTGGGTGTTGTAGCACATCTGCACGATGCCCACGCCGAGCTGCTTGAAGATCTCGACGTAGCCGATCTGGTCTTCGAAGGCGTGGGCGTTCTGGAAGCCGAACAGGATGCCGGTCTTGCCCTGGGCCTTGGCCTGGCGGATCTCGGCGGTGGTGCGCACCTGGACCACCAGGTCGCTGCACTCGCGGATCAGCTTCTGGCTCGCGGCGATGTTGTTGACCGTGGCCTGGAAGCCCTCCCATACCGAGACGGTGCAGTTGGCGGCGGTCAGGCCACCCTTGCGCATGTCTTCGAAGAGTTCGCGGTTCCACTTGGCGATGATCAGCCCGTCGATGACGATGCTGTCGGCGTGGAGTTCGGTGGCATTCATGACGGGCTCCGGCGTTGGTCTCGCGCCGGAACGGGTGCCGGCGATTCGAGGCCAGCATAGCCCCGGGGTCCTGGCCGACCGGATGCAAAAACGACAGGGGTATCACCAGAAGCGTCAGTGAGCGGGTCGGCCTACCCCGGCGGCAGGCCGGCAGCCGCCGCCGCAAGCTCCGGCGCCGACGACCGGTGCGGCCGGTCTTCCCGCGGACTCAGGCCGAAGCGCTGGCGGTAGCAGCGGGAGAAATAGGACGCGGACTCGAAGCCGCAGGCCAGGGCGACGTCCAGCACGCTGGCCTCGCCCTGCTGCAGCAGCTGCCGGGCCCGGTCCAGGCGCAACTGCAGATAGAAGGTGGAGGGGGTCGTCTGCAGGTGGAGGCGGAACAGCCGCTCCAGCTGGCGGCGGGTCACCTGGATGCCGGCGGCCAGTTCCAGGGTGCCCAGGGGCGTCTCGGTATGGCGCTCCATGCGCTCCACCACGCGGATCAGCTTGCGGTTGGCGATGCCGTAGCGCTGCGCCACCTGCAGCCGCTGGTGCTCGCGCGGCGGGCGGATACGCCCGAGCACGAATTGCTCGGAGACCTGCACCGCCAGTTCGCTGCCGTGGCTGCGGCCGATCAGCTCCAGCAGCAGGTCGAGGCTGGCCGTGCCGCCTGCGCAGGTGATGCGGCCGCGGTCGATCTCGAACAGCTCGCCGGTCACCTCGAGCTGCGGCCAGGCTTCGCGAAAGGCCGCCACCGCCTCCCAGTGCAGGGTGATCCTATGGCCTTCCAGTAGCCCGGCGCGCGCCAGCACCAGGGCGCCGGTGTCGATGCCGCCCAGGGGATGGCCGTGGCGGGCGACCTGGCGCAGCCAGCTGGCGAGGCCGTCATCGTAATGGGCCAGAGGCTCGAAACCGGCCACCACGAACAGGGTGGTGCCCGCTTCCAGGGCATCGAGGCCACTGTCGACATTGACCGACATGCCGTTGCTGGCGGTCACCGCCGCGCCCTCGCGACCGAGGATGCGCCAGCGGTAGCTGCCCGGACGAAAGCGGTTGGCCACCCGCAGGGGTTCCAGGGTGGCGATGAAGCCCAGGGCGGAAAAGCCGGGCAGCAGGAGAAAGGCAAAGGACTGCGGCATGGGTGGGGCGTCCTCGGTAACGGTTGGCTTGGGCAAGCAAGAAGGTCGCCAGGGTGCAAATTCCGGTCGTCGGGCTGCACATGGCGGCGGGGCGAGACGCCTAGGGTAGAAGGCAACCGGCAGTCATCCCCGCCCGCCGCCCCAGGGAGTTCGTCATGCCCAACAAGACCCTCAGCGCCACCCTCCTCGCCTGCGGCCTCCTGGCCGCCACCCTCGGCAGCGCCCGCGCCGCCGATCCCGACAGCTGCCAGACGGTACGGATGGGCATCGTCGGCTGGACCGACGTGGTCGCCACCAGCGCCCTGGCCGAGGTCATGCTCGAAGGCCTCGGCTACGGCGTGAAGCCGACCACCGCCTCCCAGCAGATCATCATGGCGGCCATGGGCGACAAGAATCTGGATGTGTTCCTCGGCTACTGGCAACCGACCATGCAGCCGGTGGTGCAGCCCTTCGTCGACAAGGGCCAGGTCAAGGTACTCACTCCGCCGCTGCTGGCCGATGCCCAGTCCACCTTCGCGGTGCCCGAGTACGTCTACGAGGGCGGCCTGAAGACCTTTGCCGACATCGCCCGCTTCAAGGACAAGCTCGGCGGCAAGATCTACGGCATCGAGCCGGGCAGCGGCGCCAACCGCGGCACCGCCGAGATGATCAAGACCGACCGCTTCGGCCTCAAGGACTTCCAGCTGGTGGAGTCCAGCGAGGCGGGCATGCTCACCGCCGTGCGCCGCGCCGAGAAGCGCAAGGAGTGGATCGTCTTCTTCGGCTGGAAGCCGCATCCGATGAACCTGCAGATCAAGATGCGCTACCTGACAGGCAGCGAAGACGTCTTCGGCCCCAACGAAGGCCAGGCCACGGTCTCGGTGGTGACCACCGCCGACTATCCGCAGCGCTGCGCCAACGTCCAGCGCCTGCTCAGCAATCTGCACATGGACAGTGCCGAGGTCAGTGCCGTGATGGCGCCCATCCTGGAGCGCACCGCGCCCAAGGACGCCGCCCGCGCCTGGCTGAAGGACAACCCGCAACGCCTCGACGCCTTTCTCCAGGGCGTGACCACCCGTACCGGCCAGCCCGCCGCTCTCAAGCTCTGATCGCCCAAGGACAGACCCCATGAACACCGATGTCATCGTCACCTGCGCCCTGACCGGCGCCGGTGATACCGTAGGCCGCAATCCCCATGTCCCCGTTACCCCGGCGCAGATCGCCGCCGCCGCCCTGGAAGCGGCCCGCGCCGGCGCCACCGTGGTGCACGCCCATGTGCGCGATCCCGCCACCGGCAAGCCGAGTCGCGACGTGGCCCTCTATCGCGAGGTGGTCGAGCGCATCCGCGAGGCGGACACCGAGATCGTCATCAACCTCACCGCCGGCATGGGCGGCGACCTGGAGATCGGCCCGGGCGAGACGCCCACCGACTTCGGCCCCGGCTCGGACCTGGTCGGTCCCCTCACCCGCCTGCTGCACATCGAGGAATTGCGTCCGGACATCTGCACCCTGGATTGCGGCACCCTCAACTTCGGCGATGGCGACTTCATCTATGTCTCCACCCCCGCGCAACTGCGCGCCGGGGCCAGGCGCATCACCGAACTGGGGGTGAAGGCCGAGCTGGAGATCTTCGACACCGGCCACCTCTGGTTCGCCAAGCAGTTGCTCAAGGAGGGCCTGCTGAAGGATCCGCTGTTCCAGCTGTGCCTGGGCATTCCCTGGGGCGCCCCGGCCGACACCACCACCATGAAGGCCATGGTCGACAACCTGCCGGCGGGCGCCTGCTGGGCCGGCTTCGGCATCGGCCGGATGCAGATGCCCATGGCCGCCCAGGCCATGCTGCTGGGCGGCAACGTCCGCGTCGGCCTGGAAGACAATCTCTGGCTGGACCGGGGCGTCCACGCCACCAACGGCAGCCTGGTGGAGCGGGTCATCCAGATCATCGAACGGCTGGGCGGACGCGCTCTGAGCCCGGCCGAAGGGCGGGACCGGATGCAGCTGGGAGGTGCCCGATGAGCGCCGTCTTCGCCGCCCTCGGCACCGGCGTGATCGGTGCCGGCTGGATCGCCCGGGCCCTGGCTCGGGGCCTGGACGTCCGTGCCTGGGACCCGGCACCCGGCGCCGAGGCCGCCCTGCGCATCCGCCTGGCCAATGCCTGGCCGGCCCTGGAGGCCCAAGGCCTGGCGCCCGGCGCCAGCCTGGAGCGCCTGAGCTTCCATACCGACCTGGAAGCCGCGGTGGCCACTGCCGACGTCATCCAGGAAAGCGCGCCCGAGCGTCTGGACCTCAAGCGCGACCTGCATGCCCGGGTCAGTCGCGCGGCACGGCCCGACGCCCTGATCTGCTCCAGCACCTCGGGGCTGCTGCCCAGTGACTTCTACGCCGACGCCCAGCACCCCGAGCGCTGCCTGGTGGGCCATCCCTTCAACCCCGTCTACCTGCTGCCGCTGGTGGAGGTGGTGGGTGGCAGCCAGACCTCGACGGCCAACCTGGAGCGCGCCGAGGCCTTCTATCGCGAGCTGGGCATGCGGCCGCTGCGGGTGCGCAAGGAGGTGCCCGGCTTCATTGCCGACCGCCTGCTCGAAGCCCTGTGGCGCGAGGCGCTGCACCTGGTCAACGACGGCGTCGCCACCACCGGCGAGATCGACGACGCCATCCGCTATGGCGCCGGCCTGCGCTGGTCGTTCATGGGCACCTTCCTCACCTACACCCTGGCCGGCGGCCCGGCGGGCATGCGCCACTTCATGCAGCAATTCGGCCCGGCCCTGAAGCTGCCCTGGACCTACCTGGAAGCCCCGGAGCTGACCGACGGCCTGATCGACGCCGTGGTCGAGGGCACCCAGGCCCAGCAGGGCGACCTGGAACTGGCGGCGCTGGAGCGCTATCGCGACGACTGCCTGCTGGCGGTGCAGGCGGCCATCGCCGACTGCAAGACACGCCACGGGATTCGGGACTAGGAGAAGGGTCATGCTGATCCACAGCACCACCGTCGCCCCCGAGTGGGTCGACTACAACGGTCATCTGCGCGACGCCTACTACCTGCTGATCTTCAGCCACGCCACCGACGCCCTGATGGACGCCATGGGCCTGGACGCCGCCGGCCGCGAAGCCAGTGGGCACTCGCTGTTCACCCTGGAGTGCCACCTCAACTTCCTCCACGAGGTGAAGGCGGACGCCCGGCTGGAGGTGCGGGTGAGATTCCTGGCGCTGGACGCCAAGCGCCTGCACCTGCACTTCGGGCTGTATCACTCAGGCGCGACCGAGCTGCTGGCGGCCTCCGAGCAGTTGCTGTTGCACGTCGACCTGGCCGGCCCCAGGTCGGCGCCCTTCGCCCCGGCCGTGCACGACTGGCTGGCGACCCAGCTGGCGAGTCAGCAGGACGCGCCCTGGCCGGAGCATGTCGGGCGGGTCATCGGCCTACCACCGCCTCGCCCATGAAGGCACCACCGCTGTCGGCGGACATGGCCGCCTTCGTCGCGGCCAGCCAGGTCTTCGCCACGGCCGATCCGGACCTCCAGGCTCAGCGCCAGGCCTACGCCCGACTCTGCGCCGCCCTGGCGCCGGCTGACTATCAGGGCCTGACGGTCAGCGATCACCGCGCCGGCGACGTGCCGTTGCGGCTGGTGGCGCCGCGGGACGCCGGCGCTGACCGTCCCGCCCTGCTCTATCTGCACGGCGGCGGCTGGATGCTGGGTGACCTGGATTCCCACGGCTTTCTCGCCGCGCGCCTGGCGCGGCGACTGGGGCTGGCGGTGCTGCTGGTGGACTATCGCCTGGCGCCGGAGCATCCCTACCCCGCCGCCCTGGACGACGCCCTTCAGGCCTGGGACTGGTTGCAGCGGGAAGCCCCGACCCTGGGGCTGGACCCGACCCGGCTGGCGGTGGCCGGCGACAGTGCCGGCGGCACGCTCGCCGCCGCCCTGTGCCTGGCGCTGCGACAGCAGGGGCGTGCCCAGCCCCGCGCCCAGGCGCTGATCTATCCGGCGCTGACCGCGCGGGTGCTGCCCAGCGAACGCCGGCAGGCCGCCGCGCCGTTGCTGAGCGCCGCCGATTGGCGGGCGTGTCTGGAGGTCTATCTGCCTCACCCGGCGCGGCGCCGGGAGCCTTTCGCCCTGCCCTTGGAGGCTGGTGATTGCAGTGGACTGGCGCCGGCCTTTGTCGCCGTGGCCCAGCGCGATCCCCTGGCCGATCATGGCCGCGCCTATATCGCCGCCCTGCGTGCCGGCGGGACGCCCAGTCGCCTGTGGCAAGGCGCCGGTCTGCTGCACGGCGCCCTGCGCGCCCGGGGTCGGCGGGCCGAGGCCCTGCGCGAGGCACTGGAGCGCTTTCTCGCGGGCGAATTGGGCGCCCTGCCCCCTGCTGACCTGGCAAAAGACAAAAAAAAACCTCAACCGCTGGAGACGGAAGAGGTTCAAACGCCCTGATGGGCCTCAGTGTGTAACTGGAGGTTGCTCGGCTCTGGTGGCGAACAACCGGAAAATGTCGTTGATAGGCGCCATTCTAACGGCGAACGTCGCTGTTGACCCTGCGGCAGATTGTCCGGGCATGACGTCGTAATAAACCTACATTGCCTGGCCGGCGGGCGCGGCGCTTTCCAAAAACGACATCCGGCTATGCGGCGACGCCAGCCCGGCTTGCCGTCTGCGGCGCCAATGGGAGAATCCAGGCATTCCACCGGAGAGGGCAGCACCATGATGATCGCCGACTTGATCGACCAGGACGACTTCCGCGACCGCCTGCGTGCGCTGGGTTTCAACGTGACGCCCGCGGCCACGGCGGACGAGGCCTGTCGCCAGGCGGTGACGGGCCTCAACCAGGAGCGCGCCCAGGCCCTGCGGCAACTGATTCAGGAATTGCTGTCCGGCAGCGCGGCGCTGCTGCCGGCGGTGCGCCAGGCCATCGACCAGCAATTGCTGCCGGCCCTGGCCCAGGCGCGCGCCTAGCTCATATTAGGTTCTGTACTAAAAATCGCCGAGCGACGGTCAGGCGAGGCGAAAAACGCTGAGGAAGCGGAGTTTACGAGCGGTAAATGAGCATTCCGAAGCGTTTTTCAACGAAGCATCACCGAGCGTAGGCATTTTTCGTACAGAACCTAGGGCCGCAACAGACTCAGCCGACCTAGCAGCGGCAACCGGCCCAGGCCCCGCAACGGCGGCGTCAGCAGGCGCTCACCCTGACGAGCGAAGACGGCCGCCAACGGCGTATGCAGGCCCAGGCTGATGACGGCCAGGGCCAGCGCCAGACCGCCGATATAGTCATCCGAACCCCAGTGGGCGCCGGCCACCAGCCGCGGCAGCATGAACAGCACCGCCAGCGCGGCCACCACCAGGCGCCGTCCGCCGCGGGTGAAATGCGCCATGAACAGTGCCCAGAGCAGCAGCACCGAGGCATGGTCGCCGGGAAAGCTGGCGCCGGATCTGTCCTTCAACTCCCAACCGTGCTCCAGCCCGGGAAAGCGATCGCTGAGCAGATAGGCGCCCGAGAGCACATCGGACGGACTGGCGTGCTGCAGGCCTGCGGCTTCGATGCCCTTGGTCAACAGCGTGCGCACGATCAGCAGGATCACCAGCAGGCCGACGAAGGCCGCCAGCGCCGAGCGCACCTGCCGCGCCGGATAGGCCCAGCCGCCACGCACCAGCAAGGCCAGCAGCACCAGGCCCACCAGGGCATCCACCGGTCTCAGGCTGAAGAAAGTCCAGAGATAGAGCCAGGCGGTGGACTGCGCCAGCGGCGCGTTGAGAGCGTGGAACAGCCCGGCATCGAAGGCCAGCAACTGGCTGCGCACACCCGGAATCAGCCAGAGCAGCAACAGGCCCAGGGCCAGTCCCTGGCACAGCGCCAGGCGGCGCCACTGCCAGGTGGAAGCGAAGAGTGGAGCGTTCATCGAGGTCTCTTTTCACGAAAATTTCACGAATAGACCCGCTCGACCTCGATAACGTCACACTTTGTTACAGCCAGATGACGCAACACTCCTTTGCAGTCAGCGCGTCAACTAAAGAAGGCCAGGGCCTCTTCGACCACCAGATCCGGTAGCTCCTCCGCCAGGTAATGCTCGCCCGGCAAGGCGCGGCCGCTGACCTGGGTGGCCACCTGGCGCCATTCGGCGAGGGGATCGAAGCAGCGCCCCACGGTGCCTTCCGCGCCCCAGAGTAGGCGCAGCGGCAATTCCAGTCGGCGCCCGGCATCCAGGTCGGCCTGGTCATGCACCAGGTCGATCCCGGCGCTGGCGCGATAGTCCTCGCAGATGCCACGGGCGGTGCCGGGTAGGCTCAGGCAGCGCAGGTATTCGGCCAGCACCTCCGGCGGAAAGGGCGCCAGGCCGGCGCTGCGGGTCCCCATCACGCCCTTGAGATAGCCTTCCGGATCGGCTTCGATGAGCCGCTCCGGCAGCGGCGCCGGCCGGATCAGAAAGAACCAGTGCCAGTAGGCGCGGGCGAAGGCCTCGTCGGTCTGCCGATACATGGCAAGGGTCGGCGCGATGTCCAGCAGCAGCAGCCGCTCCACCGCCGCGGGATGATCCAGCGCCAGGCGATGGGCGACCCGGGCGCCGCGGTCGTGGGCAAGCACGGCGAAGCGCTCATGGCCGAGCCGGCGCATCAACTCGACATTGTCCCGCGCCAGGGTGCGCTTGCTGTACGCCTCGGCACCCGCCTCCGGCTTGGCGCTGTCGCCATAGCCGCGCAGGTCGGCGGCCACCAGGGTGAAGCGCTCGGCCAGCCGCGGCGCTACCTTGTGCCACATCACATGGGTCTGGGGATGACCGTGGAGCAGCAGCAGCGCCGGGCCCTGGCCGCCGACGCGGCAATTGAGCTCGACACCGTTGACGCTCAGCCGCCGCTGCTCGAATCCTGCGAAGAAGCCGTCCATCTCAGGCCAGGGCCGCGGCGATGGCCTGGCCCAGGCTTTCGGTGGTGCCCTGGCCGCCGAGGTCGCGGGTCAGGGGCGCCTGCTCGGGACCCTGGCGCAGCACCGCCTCGATGGCCGCCACCACGGCAGCGCCGGCGTCGGCATGGCCGAGGTGCTCCAGCATCATGGCGCCGCACCAGATCTGGCCGATGGGATTGGCGATGCCCCGCCCGGCGATATCCGGCGCCGAACCGTGCACCGGCTCGAACAGGCTGGGGAAGGTGCGCTCCGGATTGATGTTGGCCGAGGGCGCGATGCCGATGGTGCCGGTGCAGGCCGGGCCCAGGTCGGAGAGGATGTCGCCGAACAGGTTGCTGGCCACCACCACGTCGAACCAGTCCGGGTGCAGGACGAAGTTGGCGGTGAGGATGTCGATGTGGAACTTGTCCACCGCCACGCCCGGATAGGCCTTGCCCATCTCTTCCACACGCTTGTCCCACCAGGGCATGGTGATGGCGATGCCATTGGACTTGGTGGCCGAGGTCAGCTTCTTGCGTGGCCGCTGCTGGGCCAGGTCGAAGGCGAACTTGAGGATGCGGTCGGTACCGTGACGGGTCATCACCGTTTCCTGGATCACCACCTCGCGTTCGGTGCCCTCGAACATGATGCCGCCGACGCTGGAATACTCCCCTTCGGTGTTCTCGCGCACCACATAGAAGTCGATGTCGCCCGGCTGGCGGTTGGCCAGGGGCGCCTTGACCCCGGGCATCAGCCGGCAGGGCCGCAGGTTGACGTACTGGTCGAAGCGGCGGCGGAATTGCAGCAGCGAGCCCCTGAGCGAGATGTGGTCGGGTACCACGTCCGGCCAGCCGACGGCGCCGAAGTAGAGGGCGTCATAGTCCTTGAGCGTCTCGAACCAGTCGTCCGGCAGCATCTTGCCATGGGTCTGGTAGTACTCGGCGCTGGCGAAGTCGAAGTGGTCCCACTGCAGCTCGATCCCGAAGCGGCGGGCGGCGGCGTCCAGCACGCGGATACCCTCGGGCATGACTTCCTTGCCAATGCCGTCTCCGGCGATGACCGCGATCTTGTGGGGCTTGGACGCTTGCATGGAGGTTCTCCGGCAGTCTGGGTGGGATGGACCCAGTTTAGTCCTGCGCCAGGGGCGTACAATCCCGCCAAAGGGAAAGCCATTCTTAACCTGGGATCAAGAATCTTGTCCGCCGATGACCTCGCCTTCTTTGTCCGCCTGGCTGGCCACCCCAGCCTGACCGCCGCCGCCCGGGAACTGGGTCTGTCGCTGGCGGCCGTCAGCAAGAGACTCACCGCCCTGGAGCGCCGGCTGGGCGTGCAGCTGATCCGCCGCACCACACGGCGGCTGGACCTGACCCCGGAAGGCCTGCGCTATCTGGAAGGCGCGCGCCCGCTGCTGACTCAGCTGGAGGATCTCGAGGCCGCGGTCGGCCGACCCGATGCGCCCCTGAGTGGCACGCTCAATCTCAACGCCACCTTTGGCTTCGGCCGCCGCCACCTGGCGCCGCTCTTGTCGGATTTCGCCCGCCGTCATCCCGAGCTGGAGCTCAACCTGCATCTCTCCAGCCATCCGGTGAATCTGCTGGACGGTCCCTTCGACCTGGACATCCGCGTCGGCGAGCCGCCGGACGCCCGGGTCATCGCCCATCGCCTGCTGGACAACCGCCGTCTGCTCTGCGCCGCCCCCAGCTACCTGGCCCGGGCCGGCGTGCCGGACAGCGTGGCCGACCTGGCGCACCACAATTGCCTGGTGCTGCGCCAGGACGCCGGTGACTACGCCGTCTGGCGCTTCACCAAGGGCGGCCAGCATTTCGTCCAGAAGGTCCGCGGCAGTCTGAGCAGCAACGACGGCGAGGTGGTGGTGCGCCTGGCGCTGGAGGGCCACGGGCTGATCCTGAGATCGGAATGGGACGTGGCCGAGCTGATCGCCAGCGGCGCCCTGGTGCCGCTGCTGACCGATCATGAGGCATCGGCGGCGGCCATCTACGCGGTGCACCGCCAGCAGCGCCACGTGCCGCGCCGACTGTCCGAGCTGATCCGCCACCTGGCGCGGGAACTGCCCGCGCGGCTGGGACGCTAGGGCTGCACGAATCTTCCAGACCGACATCAGGTCAGTGACTAGACTGAAAGGCCCGAAAGCCCCCTTCTCTCGCCATGGCCGACGATCACTGGATCCAGCTGCAGCAGGACGCCGAGACCGGCATCGAAACCCTGCGCGCCCATTTCGAGGGCCATGCCTATGACCCGCACTGGCACGACGCCTATCTGGTGGGCTACACCGAGCAGGGCCTGCAGCAATTCCACTGCCGCGGCCAGCGCCACCTGAGCACCCCCGGCCAGGTCTTTCTCCTGGAGCCCGGCGAACTGCACGACGGCCAGGCGCCGGAGGCCGAGGGCTTCACCTATTCCATGCTCTATCTCGATCCGCAGTGGCTGGCGCGCGAGCTGCAGGGGCTGCATGGCGACGGCCGTCCCCTGGGCGAACCCGGCTTCGCCCGGACCCTGGTGGAACAGGCCGAGCTGCATCGCGCCGTGGCCTGGGCCCATGAGGTCCTGAGTCGCCCGGAATTGCGCATCGTCCGCCAGAGCGCGTTGGATGCCCTGCTGCTGCGCCTGTTGCCGCACCTGCAATGGCGGGCGCCCCAGGCCGGCGATCCGCGGCTGCCCCAGGTGGCCCTGCGCGCCCGGGACTTCCTGCATGCCCATCACCACGAAGACATCGGCCTTGAGGAGCTGGCCCGGGCCGCCGGGGTGGACAGATACCGCCTGACCCGTGCCTTCAAGGCCGCCTTCGGCCTGGCGCCCCATGCCTATCTGGTGCAGCTGCGGCTGGCGCGGGCACGCCGCCTGCTGGCCGACGGTCTGTCGCCGGCGGAGACCGCCGCCGCCCTGGGCTTCGCCGACCAGAGTCACCTGGGGCGCTGGTTCCGCCGCGCCTATGGCCTGACCCCGGCGGCCTATCGCGCGCGTTGCTCGAATCTTCCAGACAGCTAGCGGCAAGGCTTGCGACCCTGGTGGCTCAGTCCTCTCGGGAGTCTCCCATGTCCCTGCTGCCCTTTCTGCTGTTCGCTCTGGTCGCCTCCATCACCCCGGGGCCGACCAATGTGCTCATCCTCGGCCACAGCGCCCGCCATGGCGCCCGGGCCAGCCTGCCGCTGGTGCTGGGCGGCAGCCTGGGCGCGGTGGCCCTGGTGCTGGTGGTGGGTTTCGGTCTTGGCCAGACCCTGGCGCAACACCCCGACTGGCAGCGCGGCCTGGCCTGGGCCGGGGTGCTCTGGCTGAGCTGGCTGGCCTGGCAACTGGCCCGCGCCGGGGCGCCCGCGGTGGCGGACGACGGTGCCCGCCTGGGTTTCGGCGGCACCGCCGGGCTGCAGGTGCTCAACCCCAAGAGCTGGAGCATGGCGCTGGCGGTGGTGACCGTCTATGCCGAACCCGGTGCCGATCTCTGGCACCAGGTGCTGGTGCTGGCCCTGGTGTTCCTGCTGGTGTCCGTACCCTGCCTGGGCCTCTGGGCCCTGCTCGGCCGGGTCGCGGCGCGGGGCCTGAAATCGACCCGCGCCTGGCGCGGCTTCAACCTGGGGATGGCGGCGCTGCTGCTCGCCTCGGCCTGGGCGACGGTGATCTAGCGCAGCAGGCAGTAGCGGATCAGCGCCTTTTCCACGCTCTGCTTCTGCCTGAGCACCAGCAGCACGACCACCGCCGGTTCCGCGGCCTTGATCTCGTAGAAGACCCGGAAACCGTCATGATTGAATTCACGGTAATGCAGTACGCCCAATTCACTGGCCTGGCGGCTGACGGGAAAAGCCAGGGGCGCTGCTGGCAGCTGGCTCTCGACGGCTTCGATCAGCCCGATAACCCTGGCGAGCGCATTCTGCTGGCTGGTGTGATCGGCCAGATGATGGATCTGATCTTCCAGACTCAGGGTGGCGCACTCGGTAAACCGTAGCGTCACGTTCATTCACGCTCCCGAGAAACGCCCAGCCAAGCGATCCTTGATCTGCGCAGCGGTTTGATGCTGTCCCTCGTCATCCTCACGCGAGCTCATGGCCAGCAACTTGACCAGGGCAATGGCCTCGTCGCGGCGCTGGCGCTCCGCATAGGACTCGACGACATAGGCCGGCACCCCGTTCTGGGTCACGATCATGGGCTCGTCGAGATCCAGATTGGCCGCATGACGTTTCAGATAGCTGATGGTTTCGGTTTTCATCGGATGTCCTCCTGAGCCGAATGCCTGGGTGCCCCTTCTAGGGAAGACACAGGCGTCATTGCATGGCTTTCAGCTTACCGGGACGCACAGCGAAAACCAAATACAGACTAAATATAGACTAAGCCGACCTATCGATCACACTGGCATCCCGCTCTGATCGCGGAAGCTGTCCTCCAGGTGCTCCAGCCAGGCACGTACCGCCGGCAGCTGGCCGCGCCTGTGGGCATAGGCGGCCTGCAGGTGACCACCGGGCAGCGACCAGTCCGGCAGCAGGCGCTGCAGGCGACCCTCGGCCAGTTCGGCCTCGCAATAGAGCAGCGGCAGCATCGTGTAGCCGAGGCCCGCCAGGGCGGCGGTCTTGCGTACGTTGAAGTCGTCGATGCCCAGCCGGGCTTCCAGCACCAGCTCACGGCGCTGGCCGTTGGGGCCGACCATGCGCAGGTGCACCCGGCGATCCAGCTCAAGAGCGCCGAGCAGCGGGACCCCCAGCAGGGCCTCCGGCGCATCCAGCTGGCGACCGACGAGAAAGTCGGGTGCGGCCACCAGCACCCCGGAGGCCTGGCGCAGGCGGCGCACGATCAGCCCCGGTTCCACGTCGTCGACGTCCCTTACCCGCAGGGCCACGTCGAGGCCCTCGTTGACCACGTCCACCCGCCGATTGACCAGCACCATCTCCAGCTGCACCTGGGGATAGCGCTGCAGGAAGCGGGTGACGACGTCGGGCAGGTAATCCTGCGCCAGCGCCACCGGGCAGGACACCCGCAGCGGTCCACGGGGTTCGCTGGACAGGCTGGCCGCCGTTTCGGCGGCGCTCTCCGCCTCGCGCAGCAGCGCCTGGCAGTGCACCAGATAGCGCTCGCCCAGGGTGGTCAGGGTCAGGGTGCGGGTAGTGCGCTGCAGCAGCCGCGCGCCCAGGCGGGTCTCCAGCTCGGCGATGCGCCGGGACAGCCGCGACTTGGGAATGCCCAGCAGCCGTCCGGCGGCGGCGAAGCCACCGGCTTCCACCACCTTGGCGAAGTAGGCGAGATCATTGAGGTCTTGCATGGGCGATTGTCCTATCCATGGGACGAAGCATCGCATTCTAGGCGACTAATCAGCCGATCGTCTTATCGGTAGTCTGGGCTCATCGCGTCGAACCCTACAGGACTACCGCACATGAAACTCTTGCACATCGATTCCAGCATCCTCGGTGATCATTCCGCCTCCCGCGCCCTGACCGCCAAGGTGGTCGCCGCCCTCAAGGCCGCTACGCCCGGGCTGGAGGTCAGCTACCATGACCTCGCCCACGATGCCCTGGGCGACTTCTCCGCCGCCAGCCTGACCGCCGGTGCCACCCCGGCCGAGCAGCGCAGCGCCGAACAGCGCGACGAAGCCGAGCGCAACGCCCGCGCCCTGCAGGAATTCCTCGCCGCCGATGTCCTGGTGCTGGGTGCGCCCATGTACAACTTCACCATCCCGACCCAGCTCAAGGCCTGGATCGACCGCATCACCGTGGCCGGCACCACCTTCCGCTACAGCGAAGCCGGTCCGGTGGGTCTCTGTGAAGGCAAGAAGGCGATCATCGTCGCCACCGCGGGCGGCATCCATGCTGGCAAGCCGACAGGACTGGCCCATGCGGACTATCTGAAGCTGGTTTTGAGCTTTCTCGGCATCACCGATGTCCAGACCGTGTATGCCGAAGGCCTGGCCTATGGCGACGAAGCCAAGAGCGCGGCCCTGGCCAGCGCCGAACGCCAGATCGCCGAGCAGTTCGCCTGAGTCCGGACGCCCTCACCCCCGGCCCCCCTCCCCGAGGGAGAGGGGAGCAGAGCGGCCCTGGTCTTTGTAAGGTGAGATTCGGGTACGCCTGAAAGCCTTTCACTACAAAGAGCGCAGCAAGCTCTGCAGGGTCTTGGGCACCAGGGCTCATCCAACCGCACCGCTCTGCTCTTCCCCCTCTCCCTCCGGGAGAGGGCCGGGGTGAGGGCAAGCCCCCGCCTCAGCTGAACCCCACCACCGGGTGCGGCACATAGGGCGCTTCCAGGGCACCGATCTCTTCTTCGCTCAGGCGCAGTTCCAGCGCCGCCACCGCATCTTCCAGATGCTGCGGCTTGGACGCCCCGACGATGGGTGCGTCGATCCCCGGCTTTTGCAGCAGCCAGGCCAGGGCCACCTGGGCACGAGGTACGCCACGGGCTTCGGCGATGCGCGCCACGGCGGCGACGATCTGTCGATCGGATTCCTCACTGGCGGTATAGAGCGTCTTGCCGAAGGCATCGCTTTCGGTGCGCGCGGTGCTGGCGTCCCAGTCGCGGGTCAGGCGGCCGCGGGCCAGCGGACCCCAGGGGATCACGCCAATGCCGGCGTCGCGGCACAGCGGCAGCATCTCCCGCTCCTCTTCGCGATTGAGCAGGTTCACATGGTTCTGCATGGTAGCGAAACGCGTCCAGCCGTGGCGTTCGGCGGTATGCAGCGCCTTGGCGAATTGCCAGGCGTACATGCTGCTGGCACCGATGTGCAGCGCCTTGCCCGCCTTGACCACGTCATGCAAGGCTTCGAGGGTCTCCTCGATGGGGGTGTGATAGTCCCAGCGATGGATCTGGTAGAGGTCGACATAGTCGGTGCCCAGCCGCTGCAGGCTAGCGTCGATGGCGGCGAAGATCGCCTTGCGCGACAGGCCGCCGACATTGGGCTTGTCGCGCAGCGGGAAGTACACCTTGGTCGCCAGCACGATCTCCTCGCGCACGGCGTTGGCCTTGAGAAAGCGGCCGACGATCTCTTCGCTTGTGCCGTCGGAGTAGCTGTTGGCGGTGTCGAAGAAGTTGATCCCGAGATCCAGCGCCTTCTTCAGCAGCGGCTGGCTCTGGTCTTCCGGCAGGGTCCAGGGGTGATTGCCGCGCTCCGGGACGCCATAGGTCATGCAGCCGAGGCAGAGGGGCGAGATCTTCAGACCGGTGCGGCCTAGATTGCGATAGTTCATGGGGGCCTCCAGGGATGGTCGAAAAAGGTTGACCACGCGGGTCCCGGATCGACTGCAACGAACTTACCGGCTGCCGTCTGGTTCTAGATGAATTCTCATCCACAACCGGAGACGCTCCATGAAGAAATATGCTTCCGCGGTCTGGCAAGGCGGTCTGAAAGATGGCAAGGGCCATATCTCCACCGAGAGCGGCGCGCTCAAGGACAATGCCTACGGCTTCAACACCCGTTTCGAAGACACCCCGGGCACCAATCCCGAGGAACTGATCGGCGCGGCCCATGCCGGTTGCTTCTCCATGGCCTTTTCCATGCTGCTGGGCCAGAACGGTCTGACCCCCGAGCGCATCGAGACCAAGGCCGACGTGACCCTGGACAAGGTCGGCGACGGCTTCGAGATCACCACCATCGATCTGACCATGAAGGCCAAGATCCCCGGTGCCACCCAAGAGCAGTTCACCACCATCGCCAACCAGGCGAAGGAAGGCTGCCCGGTGTCCAAGGTGCTCAAGGGCGCCAAGATCAACCTGAACGCCACGCTCGAAGGCTAAGGGTTTGAGGTGCCTGCCGGTGCCGCCTGGCATCGGCAACACCGCGTCATAAAGGCCGTTCGCAGCGACAGGCCGAATCGCTAGACTGCTCCGACCTAGCTTTCGGAGAGCACGATGAACGACTCCCTCTTCATGACCCTTTTTTCCATCCTTGCCGTGTTGCTGCTGGGCGGCGGCATCTACGGCTGCGTGATCCTCAATCGCCAGCGCAAGGACATCGAGAAGAACGACAGCGAAGGCTAGGCCAGGCGCCGACCTGCCAGATAGCGCACGCCCTCGGCACCGAAGCGCTCCGAATGCGGCTCCTGGGCGGCCAGGTGGAAGACCTCGCCAACGCCATAGTGGCGCTCGCCTATGGCCGTGCGGATGTGCAAGTCGCCCTGGACGACCAGCGCCTTGGCTTCGAAGGGATGAGCATGGGAGTCCAGGCGACCGAGGGCCTCGCGCTCGACCAGTACCGGCGGCTGGAAGCCCTCGCGGGCGAGTTGTTCGATGAAGGCGATCTGGTCCAAGGGTGCTCCTGACGCTGAAGGGGGGTGACCCGCGTCCAGGCTAAGGGGCCTGCCTGTTTTTGACCCGATCAAAATCGCTATGACGGGCCCTGGTCCGGACTATGACCGGCCAGGGCCGCTGGCGCATGGCAGCCCCGGCTGGCCGGAGGTTCCACGTGGAGCATTAGCGTTCCAGCTTGCGCTCGACCTCGGCGGTCTTGCGCCTGATCTCCTCGGCTTCCTGCTCCTTGGTCTTGATGTCGGTGGGGGTGATGACCTTGTCGATACCATCGGTCGGCGTCGATTCCGGCTGTTCCATGTCCTTTTTCACCACGTCCACCGGCCGCCCCGCTTCGTCGAGCGCGGGTTCGTTGGGTGGGGTCTTGCCCAGGTGGGCATCGGAACGCTGGTCGCTCATAGAGGGCTCTCCTCGGTAGGGTCCTTCTTTCGAGCGCGACGACCGCTGCGGAGTTCGCCCGCCGCTCAATTGCGGATCCGGACCCGCTCCAGATAGGCCAGCAACTGCGCCTGCTCGGTGGCGTCCAGCGGCGCGAAGACCGCTTCCAGGGCCTGGGTGCGCGGCACCTGGGCCTGGTCCAGCGCCTGGCGACCCTGCTCGGTGAGATGGACCAGCAGCGCCCGGCGATCCTGGGGATGGGGTTCGCGCCGGACCAGGCCGTCGCGCTCCAGGGCATCGAAGGCATCGGTCAGGGTGCGCGGTGCATGGCGCAGCTGTTCGGCGACCTCGCCCGGACGACAGGGGCCCAGGCGTTCCAGCACCTTGAGCACCTTGTAGCGGGCAAAGGAAAGTCCGGAGGCCTTGAGGGTCTCATCCAGTTGTTGGCGCATCTGCCGTTTCAGATCCATCAAGGCTTCGGCAATGGCGGCGGCGGTTGACATGAAAGCTGCTTACCTCGAATATAGTGAGGAACCTCAATGAATGGTACCTCCGCAATGGCGACATCTTTTCACAGCCGCGAGGGCGATGCCAGTGCCCCTCACCTTTTCCAGCGCGTGCGCTTCGACCTCAAGCGCCGCTGGGCAACCGTCGTCCGCCGCGAAGCACTCGGTGGCGACCTGCTGCGCCTGACCTTTGGTGGCAGCGACCTGGCCGATTTCCAGAGCGCGGCCTTCGACGAGCACGTGAAGCTCTTCGTCCCCGCCGACACCACGCCGATTCGCGCCGCCAGCCCCGAGCAGCTGGTGGGCCGTCACTACACGCCGCGCCACTACGATGCCGCCCGTGGCGAACTGGCCATCGACTTCTACCTGCATGAAGCCGGGGTGCTGACCACTTGGGCGCGCCAGGCGCAGCCCGGCGCCGAGCTGATCATCGGCGGACCCAAGGGCGCCCTGGTGCCGCCCGAGGATTTCGACTGGTACCTACTGGCCGGCGACGAGACCGCCCTGCCCGCCATCGCCCGCCGCCTGGAACAGCTGGCCGCTGGCGTGCGGGTCGTGGTCATCGCCGAAGTGGCCCGTCCGGGCCTGGAGATCGCCCTGCCGACGACCGCCGCCGCCGAGATCCGCTGGGTCCATCGCGAAACCGCGGCCAATGCCCTGGTGCAGGCCCTGGAGCAGCTGGAGCTGCCGCCCGGTGAAGGCTATGCCTGGATCGCCGGCGAGGCCACCCAAGCCCGCGCCGCGCGCCAGGCACTGCTGGCCAAGGGACTGCCGCGGGACTGGGTCAAGGCGGCCGGCTACTGGAAGCTCGGCGAGAGCGACCAGCACGTGAAGGTCGAGGATTGAGCACCGCCACCGCCGTCACCGACGGCCTGCCCCTGCCCCGCCGCTATCGCGCCGTGGCCGCCCTGCTGCTGGCCATCAGCATGACGGTGCTGGACAGTGGCATCGCCAACCTGGCGCTGCCCAGCATCGCCGAGGCCCTGGACGTCTCGGCGGCCGCGGCGGTCTGGATCGTCAGCGCCTATCAGCTGAGTCTGGTGGCCCTGCTGTTTCCCCTGGCCGCGGTGGCCGAGCGTCACGGTCTGCGACCGGTCTTCGCCGCCGGGGTCGGAATCTTCGGCCTGGCTTCCCTGGGCTGCGCCCTGGCGCCGGATCTCGCCAGCCTGGTGGCTGCGCGGGCGCTGCAGGGGGTGGGCGCCGCCGCCATCATGTGCGTCAGCGCCGGTATCGTCCGCCTCTCCTATCCGCGCGATCGCCTCGGCCGTGGCATCGCCATCAATGCCCTCTGCGTGGCCCTGGGGTCGGCCGCCGCACCCAGCCTGGGCGCCGCCATCCTGGCCCTGGGTGGCTGGCCCTGGCTGTTCGCCGTCAATGTGCCCGTGGCGGTGCTGATCGCGCTGCTGGTGCATAACCTGCCCGACAGCCCCCGCGCGCAGCGCCGCCTCGATCCCCTCAGCGTACTGCTCAACGCCCTGCTGTTCTGCGCCGGCATCGGCGGTCTGGAGCGCCTCGGCGCCGCGCCGTTGCAGGGCGTGGGCCTGCTGCTGCTGGCCGCCGCCAGCCTGGTGCTGCTGGTGCGCCGCGAGCGCGGTCTGCCGGCGCCGCTGTTGCCGGTCGATCTGCTGGGGCTGCCGGCCATGCGCCATTCGGTGCTGGCCTCGGTCTGCTCCTTTGCCGCGCAGATGCTCTGCTTTCTCGCCCTGCCCTTCTATCTGCAGCACCAGCTTGGACTGGTACCCTTGCAGGTGGCCCTGCTGATGCTGGCCTGGCCGCTCACCGTGGCCGTCTCGGCGCAGGTGGCCGGGCGCCTGGCCGACCGCCACCCGCCGCAGCGGCTGTGCATGCTCGGTGGCCTGGGCATCGCCCTGGGACTGGCCGCGGCAGCGGTAATGCCGCTGGAGCGCTCGACCGCCCTGCTGATTCCCTGCCTGATCCTTGGCGGCATCGGCTTCGGCTTCTTTCAGGTGCCCAACAACAGGATCATGCTGACCGCCGCCCCGGCCGGTCGCAATGGCGCCACCGGCGGTGTCCAGGCCACGGCGCGGCAGACCGGCATGGCCCTGGGCGCCGCGGCCCTGGCGCTGCTGCTGCATCTGGATGGCAGCCTGGCCCCGCGGCTGGGACTGGCCCTGGCGGCGGCTCTGGGTCTGGTCGCCGCCTGGTCCAACTGGCGGGCGCCGCGCTAGGACCGAGGGCTTGTCTCCGGCCCGAGCAGCGCCCTGAGCGCCCGCTCGCGCTCGGCCGCCGGGCGCTCGCCCAGCAGCCGGACCCGATGGAAGAAGGCCGGCCAGTTGCCCGGGTGCTGCCGATAGAGGGCGGCAAAGGCCGGCACCCACTGTTCGTACAGGCCATAGGGCACCAGCCGCGCATTGTTGAGCGGCTGCTGCATCCAGCCATCGAAGCGGCGATCGTCCCGCCAGGCCGGGGTGGCGCGCAGCCGTTGGTAATCGCTGCGCAACTGCGCGAAGCGCCGGGCCTTGGCCGCGCGCTTGGCCTCGGCCGTCAATGGCTGGACATAAAGCCTGGCCAGGTCGGCGCGGGTGGTCAGCAGCAGGGCACGGAATTGCTGATAGCGGGCTTCGCGCCCCGCGTCCGGCGGCGGTAGACCGCGACTGGCGCGCCATTGCCGCAAGCCTTCGCCCTCGACGAAGGTGGCATAGGATTCGTTGAAGGCGGTATCGCCGGGCAGATAGAAGCGCTGGTGCGCCAGTTCGTGGAAGATCGTCGCCGCCACCTGATCGTCGTCCCAGCGCAGCATGCTGCTGAGCAGCGGATCGCTGAACCAGCCCAGCGTCGAATAGGCCGGCACGCCACCGACATAGGTGTCCTGGCCCTCGGCCTGCAGCCGCTGCGCCTCGGCCCGCGCCCGGGCTTCCTGGTAGTAGCCGCGATAGGCCACGCAACCGGCGATGGGAAAGCAGTGGGTGGTGGGCCGGGTGGAGAATTCGGCGGTGGCGAAGACGTTCCACAGCACGAAGGGCCGCTTGAGTTCGACGAAACTGCGATAGCTGGCGTTGTCGGGCAAGGCCAGCTCGGCACTGGCGAAGCGGCGGGCCGCCGCCGCGGCAGCCAGGCGTTCGCGCAGGACGGCGGGTCGCGCGGGATCTGCGACGACCGTCGCAATGGGCTCGCGATCACGGATCAGCGCCCATTGGCCCTGTACCATCTGACCGTAGTACCCGACCGAGGTACAACCGCTCAGTCCGATCGCGAGGGACAGCAGCGCCAGCCAACGGCTCGTGCGTTGCGCAGGCAGGGTGCCTGGCTGGGTGGCGCGCCCTTCCCTGCCCGGAGTTGTAGCCGTCATGCGTAGACTGTGCCTGCTGTTGCCTGTGCTGTTCCTAGGTGGCTGTTCCCTGTGGCCGTTGCCCAAGCCGGATCCGGCGCAGGCCTGGATCGATCTGGACAGCGACGGCAAGGCCAAGCTGGAAGCCCTGCGCGCCGACCGCAAGGATCTCGAAGACAGGCGCTACTTCCAGGTCTGGCCGGGGAGCCACGATCTGCAGGTACGCTACCAGTTCGAGGTGCAGCCCACCAACATCGGCGCCCAGGTGGCCGATCCGCTGGCGCGCACCTGCCTGGTGACCCTCAACTACAAGGCCTTCGCCGCGGGCGAGCGCTATCGCCTGGAAGCCGGCCAGACCGGCTGGCGGCCCTGGGCGCGCCTCTATGACGAGCGCAACCAGGAAGTGGCGCGTAGCACTGCCAGTCGTTGCGGCGACGTGTAGACTCGGCTGATCTTCCTGTCGCGAGTCGCCGTCCATGCGCCTGCGCCTGCTGGTCCCCCTGCTGCTCCTGCTCGGCGGCTGCACCACGCCGCTGCCCCCCAAGGATCCCCACCAGGCGTGGGTCGATCTGGTGCTGCGCGAACCCGCGGTGGGCGCCTCGCTGCTGGCCGAGGCCCAGGACGGCAAGCGTCTCGACGACGGCCGCTACTTCCAGCTCACCCCCGGCAGCCACAGCCTCAAGGTGAGCTATCGCTACGAACTCTATGGCGGCGGTGGCTTCGGTTCGCGCTTCGGCTGGCGCGAACCGCTGCAGATCCAGTGCTATCTGGAACTGGACTATCCGGACTTCCAGGCCGGCCGGCGCTATCGCCTGGAGGCCGAGAACACCTTTGGCCAGGGCCAGATCACCCTCTACGACGGCCCGCGCGAACTGGTGAGTTCCGCGCGCGGCATCTGCTCGCCTTTCTGATCACGGCAGGCCAAGCGGCTGGCACGGTCAGACGACGGGCTACTAGGCGGGCACGCTGAGCCAGTCGTCCTGGCTGCGGTCCTGGGTGCGAACCGCCAGCGGGCGACCCTTCTGCTCGCGCAGCTGGCGACTCATGCGCAGGAAATCCTCGCGTTCCATCCAGCGCGGCGCGGGCTGGGCAAGGGACAGAGCTTGGCGAATCCGGGCGAACGGCGACATGGCATTACCCTCTTGGCTAAATACTGTATGCGCAAACAGTACTAAGCCAGGCGGAACTGTACAAGCATCCAGCGGATGAACGGTCTGTCTCCCGGTCCGGGAGTTCAGTCGTTGCGCTGGTAGAGGATCTTGTAGGTGCCGTTGGCGCAGCTGCCCACCACCATGTTGGGATCGCGCACCTCGGCATTGGGGACCGCTTCGAGGGTATAGGCGGTCACCCCGGCCGACTGGATCTTGACCTCGATGTCGGCCTTGAGCTGATCGCAGGACAGGGGTTCGGCCAGCACGGCGGTGCTCAGCAGGGTGGTGCAGCAGAGGAGCGATAGACGCAGCATGGCGGTTTTCCTTGGCGTGATGACCTCTCAGGCTTGGACGCCCGCGCTGTGGCGATGTTCTCAGCGCGGCCCTTTGGCCAGCGAAGCGGTGGAACCTGGAACCCGAACGGTATTTCCGATGGTCATTCCGTTCAGCGAAGTGCTCCCATGTTCCAGTGGTTGAAAGACAATTCCCAAGTCCTCACGCTCTTCGCCCAGTGCTGCACCCTGGGCGTCTGGGTGCTCTATGCGCAGCTCCTGCTCAACAACTACAAGCGCCAGCGTCAGCCGCGGCTGATCATCAACCGCGGCGCCGGCAAGGGCGTGGGCGCCCTCTGCCTGCTGTCCAACATGAGCGCCGAGCCGGTGTTCATCAACCAGCTCACGGTGATCCTCAAGACCAATCGCGAGACGCTCTACACGGATGTCACCGATATCCGCGAGAGTGGCCAGGATGACGTCGATCCCGATCTGGTGCTGGGCCAGGCCACCCACCAGGGACCGCTCAACACTGGCGACTTCACCCACATCGGCACCTTCCAGGGCCTGATTCGCCGCGCCGCCGAGTACAACGGCCTGACCCTGGAAGACCACCGGCCGCCCGAGGGCTGGGTGTTCGAGGGCCTGGAGATCCGCGCGGTGGCCTTCTATGGCTCGGATCACGACCCCATCGGGGTGCGCCGGCGCTTCCGCCTCGGCCAGCACGACGGCCACTACTGCGCGCTGATCGCCGAGGACTGGCAGACCCAGCAGCTGACCACGCGCCGCCAGCGGCGCATGGTGCAGGACGAGTGGATGGTCGAGCTGGAGCCCAAGGCTCAGCCAAAGAACCAGTAGCAGATCAGGATCGAGGCCGTGACCCCGGTGAATTCCGCCAGCAGGGCGCAACCCACCGCATGGCGGGCGCGCTGGATGCCCACCGCGCCGAAGTACACCGCCAGCACATAGAAGGTGGTTTCGGTACTGCCCTGGATGGTCGCCGCCACCAGCGCCGGAAAGCTGTCCACGCCATGGGTCTGCATGGTCTCGATCAGCAGCGCGCGGGCGGCGCTGCCGGAGAAGGGCTTGACCAGGGCGGTGGGTAGCGCCTCGACGAAGCGGGTGTCCCAGCCAAGGAAGGTCACCGCATGGCGGATGCCTTCGAGAACGGCCTCCAGGGCGCCGGAAGCGCGCAGCACCCCCACCGCGCAGAGCATGGCGACCAGATAGGGCAGCAGCGACTTGGCGACGTCGAAGCCTTCCTTGGCGCCTTCGACGAAGGCTTCGTAGACCGGCACCTTGCGCAGGGCGCCAAGGATCATGAACGCCAGGATGATGCCGAACAGGGTCAGGTTGCCGAGCAGCGAGGACAACCCGGCCAGCGCCGTGGCGGTCAGGGTGAAGAGAAAGGCGACGAAGGCGCCGAAGGCCAGGGCGCCGCCGCCGATCCAGGCCAGCACCACCGGATCCCAGAGTTTCAGCCGCTGCATGAAGGCCACCGAGAACAGCCCCACCAGGTTGGCGCAGGTGTGGGCCAGCAGGATCGGCAGGAACACCAGGGTCGGATCGGTGGCGCCCTGCTGGGCGCGGTACATGAACACCGTCACCGGCAGCAGCGTCAGCGAAGAGGCGTTGAGCACCAGGAAGAGGATCTGCGCATTGCTCGCCGTGGTGCTGCTGGGATTGAGCTCCTGCAGGGCGCGCATGGCCTTGAGGCCGATGGGCGTGGCGGCGTTGTCCAGGCCCAGGCCGTTGGCGGCGAAGTTGAGGGTGATCAGCCCCAATGCCGGATGGCCGCGCGGCACCTCGGGCATCAGCCGGGCGAACAGCGGCCCGAGCAGCCGCGCCAGGGCGTCCACCAGCCCGGCCTTTTCGGCGATGCGCAGGATGCCGAGCCAGAGGGTCAGGGTGCCGAACAGGAGCACCATGACCTCCACCGACAGCTTGGCCATGGCGAACAGACTCTCCACCATGGCGGCGAAGACTCCGGCGTTGCCGGCGACCAGCCATTGGCCGAAGGCGCTGATCCCGGCAACGATGAAGAAGCCCAGCCACAACCCGTTGAGCATCGCGGTTCTCCCGGCAAAACGGCGATGATAACCGCAGCGTCCGCTCCCTGCAGGGACGCCGTTCAGTCTGTGGTCATCGCCGCCGGGTTATCCTCTGACCTTTCACGCAATCCGCTGGAGTCCGCCCATGCGTCTGTCCGTTCTCGCCCTGCCGCTGGTGCTCGCCGCCAGCCCGGTGTTCGCCTTCAACCTCAACGACGCCGTCAACGCCTACAACAGCGCCAATGGCAACAACAACGCCAAGGCCACCGCCGCCGCGGCGGCCACGCCCCAGGCCCAGGGCCTGCTGCAGGCGCTGACCAGCCAGCTCAACGTCACTCCGCAACAGGCGGTGGGCGGCACCGGCGCCCTGCTCGGCCTGGCCAAGAATCAGCTGGTGGGCAACGACTATCGCCAGCTGGCCAAGGCCGTGCCGGGACTGGACCAACTGGCCGGCGCCAATGCCACCGGCGGCCTGGCGCAACTGGGCGGCCTGGGCAGTCTGCTCGGCGGTGGTGGTCAGGACGCCAAGCAGAGTCCGCTGGGCAGCCTGCTGGGCAATGTCGACAGCCGCCAGGACGTCGACAAGACCTTCAACGCCCTGGGCATGAACAGCGGCATGACCAGCCAGTTCGCCCAGGTGATCCTCGGCTATCTCGGCAAGCAAGGTACCCAGCCCTCCCTGCTGAGCACCCTGGGCAATGTCTGGGGCCTGTGACGGCGCCCCGCGCTGGCGGACCCAGGCGGCGGCCGGTGCGGAGCCGGACTATGCCGAGGCGCCGTGCGGCTGGCTCTATGCCGACCGCGGCTCCCTTACCGAACGCCTGACCGCCCTCAGTGGCGGGCGCTTCGCCGTCGAGGTGATCGCCGAGGGCTGGCAAGCGCTGCGGCCGGACGAGTGCCAGGCGCTGGAGGTGCCGCCGGCCAGCCCGGGCTGGGTGCGCGAGGTCTGGCTGCGTGGCGGCGGCGAGGCCTGGGTCTTCGCCCGCAGCGTGGCGGCGCGCGAAGCCCTGGAAGCGGCGGATTTCGACCTGGCGGCGCTGGGCGAGCGCCCCCTCGGCCACTGGCTGTTCCAGGCGCCGGCCTTTGTCCGCGGACCGCTGGAGGCCTGTCGCTATCCGCTGGCCTGGTTGCCCGCAGGGACGGCCACCAGGCCCTGCTGGGCCCGGCGCTCGGTGTTCCAGCGCGGTCCCCTGGCGATCCTGGTGGGCGAGGTCTTCCTGCCGGCCTTCTGGCCGCACGCGCGGCGCGAGGGCGGGTCGACTCATCACGACGGCAGCGGCGAAAGCCCAGGGCCCCTATAATCGCCGGGCCCTTCGCCATGCAGCCGTCCGATGAAAAAGAACGCCTCCCGTCCCCGTGATCGCCGTCCCGCCGCGCCCCGCGGCCCCGAGCCCAGCGCCCGGGTGATCGCCACGCGCCCCCGCCGCGAGCGCATCCGCGACTTCGTCCAGCTGACCCGGCTGGATCGCCCCATCGGCATCTATCTGCTGCTCTGGCCCACCCTCTGGGCGCTGTGGATCGCCGCCGAGGGCGTGCCGAGTCTGAAGAATCTGCTGATCTTCGTGCTCGGCGTGGTGCTGATGAGATCGGCCGGCTGCGTGATCAACGACTTCGCCGACCGCAATTTCGACGGCCACGTCGCCCGTACCAAGAATCGCCCCCTGGCCACCGGGCGCATCTCGCCCAAGGAAGCCCTGCTGTTCTTTGCCGTGCTGGTGCTGCTCAGCTTCGGCCTGGTGCTCTGCACCAACGCCACCACGGTCTGGCTGTCCTTTGGCGCCCTGGGCGTGGCGGCGCTCTATCCCTTCATGAAGAGATACACCTACTACCCCCAGGCGGTCCTGGGCGCGGCCTTTTCCTGGGGCATGCCCATGGCCTTCACCGCCGAGACCGGCGAGCTACCGGCGGCGGCCTGGCTGCTGTTCGTCGCCAATGTGATCTGGACGGTGGGCTACGACACCTACTACGCCATGGCCGACCGCGAAGACGATCTCAAGATCGGGGTGAAATCCACCGCCATCCTGTTCGGTGACGCCGACCGGGTGATCATCGCCACCCTGCAGGGCCTGACCCTGTTCTGCCTGGCGCTGGCCGGCGGCCGCTTCGGCCTGGGCCTGCCCTTCTACCTGGGCCTGGTGGTGGCGGCCGGCTGCTTCGCCTGGGAATTCCACGTCACCCGCGACCGTGATCCCCTGGTGTGCTTCAAGGCCTTCCTGCACAACCACTGGGCGGGGCTGGCGATCCTCGTCGGCATCATCGCCGACTACGGACTGCGCTGAGCCGGAGCGCCCGTGGCGGCATCGGCCACCACCTCCGGCAGCGCCTCGGGTTGCGCCGCCGGCACCGC
Organism: Pseudomonas sp. PGPPP4; assembly: GCF_002256045.1. Taxonomy (NCBI): domain Bacteria; kingdom Pseudomonadati; phylum Pseudomonadota; class Gammaproteobacteria; order Pseudomonadales; family Pseudomonadaceae; genus Pseudomonas; species Pseudomonas sp. PGPPP4. The sequence continues at coordinate 245,719 of NZ_NKID01000003.1, read as the reverse complement.
CCGGGCCTTCTTGGCCTTGGACGCCTTGCGACTCTGCTGCCAGGCCACCGCCAGGCCGCTGGCGCAGATGATGAGGATGCCGATCAGCGCGCCGCTGTCCGGCACATGGCCGAAGACGAAATAGCCGATGATGCCGGCGGTGACGATCTGGCCGTAGCTGAAGGGTGCCAGCAGCGCCGGCGGCGCATAGCGGAAGGCCTGGGTCAGCAGCAGGTGGCCGGACATGCCGAACAGGCCGAGCAGCGCCAGCATGAAGCCATGGGTCAGGGTCGGAATCTCCCAGAAGAAGGGCACCACGCTGCTCAGCACCAGGGTGTTGATGATGCCGGTAAGGAAGTTGCTGGTGGTGGGGCTGTCGATGCCGCTGAGCAGGCGCGTCAGCAGCTGGTAGAGACCAAAGCACACCGCCGAGCAGACCGGCAGCAGCACCGCCGGAGTGAACAGCTGGCCCCCCGGCCGCACGATGATCAGCACCCCGATGAAGCCGGCCAGCACCGCCGCCCACTGACTGCGGGTCACGGTTTCCTTGAGCAGCGGCACCGACAGCGCCGTCACCATCAGCGGGGCGAGAAAGTTGACCGCGGTGGCCTCGGCCATCGGCAGGTAGCGCAGCCCGGTAGTGAAGAACAGGCTGCAGCCGATCAGGCACAGCGCCCTGAGCACCTGCAGACCCGGTCGCTTGGTGCGGATCACCGCCAGCCCCGAGCGCGGGATGAAGATGCCCATCATCAGCAGGGTGTGGGAGAGATAGCGGGCCCAAACCACCATGACCACCGGATAGAAGCCGGACAGGTACTTGGAGAGGGCATCGTGGGAGGCGAACAGCCAGACCGCGAGGCAGATCAGGGCGATGCCCTTGAGCGGCTGGTCGGCGAATCTCAGAGTGGGTCCTGCTGGGGCGCTCATTGGACTCCCGTGGCGTTTAGAGTCTGTTCAAACTCTGACGGCGGTCCCTGACCGCCTGCGTGATCCGGCCGTCCTGCACGGCGGTCCGTCGGCGTGGCCACCGACTTCGGGACATGGACCTCGACGATAGCGGAGCGTGCCGTCGAGCAGCCGTCCTGTCGCCCTCAGGACCGCGATACCGGGCGATATTTCAATAGCTTACTAACTATGACCCGGCGCGCGGCCCGGTCTCCCCGAGCTTAGTCCAAGCGCCCCGCCGACCTCAATGCGATTGTCCGACGACTTCGCTGACGGCGCGCACGAAGGCCTCGTCCGCTTCCAGCGCCCCAGGGATCTGTTCGCGCAGATAGGCCACCCAGGTGCGGATCTTGGCATCCAGGTATTGCCGCGAGGCATAGAGGGCATAGGCATTGAGCCGCTGCAGGCGATAGGCCGGCAGCACTCGCACCAGGCTGCCGTCGCGCAGGCCGTCCACCGCCGAATAGAGCGGCAGCACGCCGATGCCCAGGCCCTGGCGCAGGGCCTCGGTCATGGCGTCGCCGACGTTGACCTGGAAGGGGGTCTCGCCGATGCGATAGGTCTCCGGGCCGTTGGGGCCCTCGAACTGCCAGCGGTCGAAGGACACCACCGGACTGATGAATCTCAGGCAGGCGTGGTTGGCCAGTTCCGCCGGCGTCTGCGGCTGCCCATGCTCCTGCAGGTACGCCGGCGAGGCGCAGAGGATGCTGTAGGTGTGGCCGATCTGCTGGGAGACGAAGCCGGAATCGGGTAGCTCGGCCGCCACCACGATGGCCAGGTCGAAGCCCTCTTCGAGCAGATCGGGGATGCGGTTGGCCATGGTCAGGTCGAAGCGCACCTCGGGGTGCAGGGCGCGATAGCCGGCGATGGCGCGGATCACATAGTGCTGACCGATGCCGGTCATGCTGTGCACCCGCAGCCGTCCCTCGGGCCGTGCCTGGGCATGCCCGGCCTCGGCTTCGGCCTCCTCGACATAGGCGAGGATCTGCTCGCAGCGCGCCAGGTAGCGCTGGCCGGCCTCGGTCAGGGCGATGCGTCTCGTGGTCCGGTGCAGCAGGCGGGTGCGCAGATGGGTTTCCAGATGGGCCACCGCCCGGGAGACGTGGGCCGTGGTGGTCTGCAGCGTCTGGGCCGCGCCGGTGAAGCTGCCGCTCTCCACCACGGCGACGAAAACGCGCATGTTGTGCAGGGTGTCCATGCCGCCTCGACAATCGGGAAAAGCGTCATTCTCCATATTATTTCAGTATGTGAAACAAAGATTCGCCGGTTCGCGCGCTAATCGGCCACCCTGGAATTTTATAGAATCGTTAGCAGCCTAATGGTAACGTCCGTTGACCACTCGGTTCGCGGCTGTTTGCTACAGGCATCCTCTTCAGTTCCAGCTCATCTCGCCAGCCGCGCTGCGCCGTCTCAGGCCAGACGCCGGTATGGCCTCGTTGCCAACGGACCCCCACGTGTCGCCTTTCTCTAGCAGAGCCTGGCCTGCGCTCTCGGTAGTCGCCCTCGCGACCCTGCTGGCCGGCTGTATCGGTACCGGTCACAACGCACCCCAGGCGCAGCGTCTCGACGATCAGGCGCTGGCCACCGACGCCGCCATCCAGGCCGCCGCCGGCCAGGCCGCCTGGCCCGAACGCCAGTGGTGGTGCGCCTATGGCGATCCCCAGCTGGATGCCTGGATCAGCGCCGCCCTGGCCGACAACCCGCGCCTGGCCACGGCTGCCGCCCGGGTGCGCCGCGCCGAGTCCCTGGCCGGCCTGGCCGAATCCCGCGAAGCCCTGCAGGTCGAGGGCAAGGGCGCCTTCAAGCGCTACAGCTGGCCCACCGACGGCTTCTATGGCCCGGGCGAGCTGGCCGATCGCACCACCTGGAACAACAATGCCGAACTGGGCCTGAGCTACGCCCTGGACTTCTGGGGCCGCGAGCGCGACGCCAGTGCCCAGGCCCTGGACCAGGCCCATCAGGCCGCCGCCGAGGTGCGCGCGGCCGAACTGGAGCTGACCGGCAACATCGTCCGCAGCTACATCGGCTTCGCCCTGCACCACGATCAGCGCGACATCCTCGCCGCCACCCTGGAGCAGCAGCGGCAACTGGCCGACCTGGCCCAGCGCCAGCTGGACGGTGGCCTCGGCACCCAGTTCGAGGTCAGCCAGGCGCGCGCCCTGCTGCCCGAGACCGAACGCCAGCTGGAAGCCCTGGACGAGACCCTGGCGCTGGATCGCAACCAGCTCGCTGCCCTGGCCGGCAAGGGCCCGGGTGCCGGTGCCCGCCTGCAGCGCCCGCGGCTAAGCCTGGGCGCGGCGCCACGCCTGCCCAGCAATCTGCCCCTGGAATTGGTCGGCAAGCGCCCGGACGTGGTGGCGCGCCGCTGGCAGATCGCCGCCGCGGCCAAGGGCGTGGACGTCGCCCGCGCCAGCTTCTATCCCAACATCGACCTGGTGGCCAATGTCGGCCAGTTCCTGACCCTGGGTCGCCTCAGCGAGATGTTGACCCACGCCAAGACCGGCTCCTTCATAGGCCCCGCCTTTTCGTTGCCGATCTATGATGGCGGCGCTCTGCGCAGTCGTCTCGGCGCGGAATCGGCGGCCTACGACATGGCCGTCAGCGCCTACAACCAGACCCTGGTGGACGCCCTCAAGGACATCTCCGACGCCCTGATCAAGGCCGACTCGGCGGCCAGGCAGGCCACCCTGGCCGACCAGGCCAGCCAGGAAGCCCAGCGCACCTACGACATCGCCCGCGAGGCCTTTCGCCGCGGCCTGACCGACTACCTGCACGTGCTCGACGCCCAGACCCGGTTGTTCGCCCAGCAGCGGGTCACCGCCCAGGTGCATGCCCTGCGCCTGGCCGCCCAGGCCGCTGCCCTGGTCGCCCTCGGCGGCGGCGCGGACCTCGAACGCGGTCCGGGCGACCACGACTTGGTACCGGCGCGCGTGGCCGTCAAGCGAGCGCCCCGGTGAGTACCGGCACCGCCACCGGCGCGCCGCTGCGCCAGGCCCTCGGCGCCTGGGCGCGCAGCGACGGCAGCCTCTGGCTCTACCAGGCCAAGATGCTGCTCGCCGCCAGCCTCACCCTCTGGCTGGCCATGCGCCTGCAATTGCCGCACCCCAGTTCGGCGGTGATCACCGTGTTCATCGTCATGCAGCCGCAGAGCGGCCAGGTCCTGGCCAAGAGCTTCTACCGGGTCATGGGGACCCTGCTGGGACTGGCGGTGATGCTGGTGCTGATCGCCCTGTTCGCCCAGGAACGGGTGCCCTTCCTGATCTTTCTGGCGCTGTGGATCGGCCTCTGCGTGGCCGGCTCGGCGCGCTACCGGGACTTTCGCAGCTATGCCTGCATGCTGGCCGGCTATACCGCCGCGCTGATCGGCATCCCTGCCGCGCTCAATGCCGACACCGCCTTCATGTCGGCGGTGATGCGAGTGCTGGCCATCACCCTGGGCGTGCTCTGCAGCGGCGCGGTGAGTGCGGCGGTCTTTCCGCAGACCAGCGCCACGGCCATGCGCGCGACCCTCTATCGGCGCATGGGCGGCTTCGCCGGACTGGCCGCCGACGTCCTGCGCGGTCGGCTCGACCGGCCCACCCTGGAAGCCGCGGGCGTGCGCCTGGCCGCCGAAGCGGTGGGGCTGGAAAGCCTGCGCAGCGCCTCGGCCTTCGAAGACCCGCACATGCGCATGCGCAGCGGCCGCCTGGCCCGGCTGAACGCCGAATTCATGGGCCTGACCACCCGCCTGCATGCCCTCAGCCGCCTGCTGATGCGCCTGCGCGAACGCGACGCCCAGCTGCCACTGACGGCCCTCGAACGCCTCTGGGCGCCGCTGCTGGAACTGTTCGAGGAATGGCGCGGCCAGGCGCTCACCGACCGCGCGGCCCTGACGGCGGCGGCGCGTCTGGAACAGCTGCACCAGGGGCTGCGGCCGCGCATTCGTGCCCTGCGCGCCGAGTTGCCGCCCTTGAGCGAAACCGACCGGCGCGACTTCGAGACCGCCGTGGAGCTGCTCTTTCGCTTCACCGGCGAATGGCACGGCTATCTGCAGACCCACGCTTCCCTGGCCGCGCCGCGGCACAGTCGCGAGCAGTGGAAGCCGCGCTTCGTGGCCAAGGCCAATGCCCTGGGCGCGGCGGTCACGGGTATCCGCAGCGCCTTTCTGGTGCTGGTGCTGGGCGCCTTCTGGATCGCCAGTGCCTATCCCAGCGGCGGCATGCTGGCGCTCAACGCCGCGGCCGTCTCGGCGCTGGCCTCGGCCTCGCCGGATCCCAAGCGCACGGCGCTGCAGATGGCCGTCGGCGCCAGTGGCGGCGTGGTGCTGGGCTTCTTTCTGACCTTCTTCGTCTTTCCCTGGATCACCGGCCTGCCACTGCTGCTGCTGACCCTGGCGCCAGTGTTCATGCTCGGCACCTGGATCTCCCTGCGCCCGGGCTGGATGGGCTATGGCCTGGGTTGCCTGGTGTTCTTCTGCTTCACCTCGATTCCCGACAATCCGCCGGTCTACGACGCCTACGCCTTCATCAACAACGGCATCGCCGTGGTCCTGTCGATGGTGATCACCGCGGCGGTCTCTGCGGTGCTGCTGCCGCCCAACAGCCCCTGGCTGTGGCGCCGGCTGGAACGGGACCTGCGCCAACAGCTGGTGCGGGCGGTGAGCGCGCCGCTGCCGCACCTGGCACCGGCCTTCGAGGGCCAGACCCGCGATCTGCTCAACCAGGCCTATGGCGTCAGCGCCGGGCGCGGCGAGGCGCAGCGGCGCCTGATCGGCTGGGCCTTCGCGGTGCTGGAAATCGGCCATGCGGTGATCGAGTTGCGCCAGCTGCAGGCGCGCCTGCCGAACGCGCCACGCTATGCCGAGGGCAGCGCCTGGCGCCAGGCCATCCGGGTGCTCGGACGCGCCCTGGTGCGTCTCTTCCTCAAGCCCGGCGCGGAACATCTGCGCCGGGCGCTGGCGGCGGTGGATGCGGCCCTGGCCGCCGTGACGGTCGTGACCGAACCGCCGGAACTGCCCTATGACGAGTCGCCGCTGCGCCAGGTGCAAAGCGACCTGCACTTCATCCGCAGCGCCCTGCTCGATCCCCAGGGGCCGCTGGCCCGCTATCTCGAGATCCCCCATGCCACGTGAAATCGCCTTCCACGGCCTCTACCTGCCCACCGTGACGGTGCTGTTCCTGGTCGCCGCCCTGCTCGCCTGGGCGCTGGACCGGGTGCTCGCCGCGGTCGGTCTCTATCACGTCGTCTGGCATCCGGCGCTGCTGCGCCTGGCCCTGTTCATCTGCCTCTACTGCGCCCTGGCGCTGTGCGTCTATCGCTAGGACTCCTGCCATGATCCTCAAGAAACTCTTCGGCGTGCTCTTCACCCTGCTGGTGGTCTGCCTGGCGCTGATCCTCGGTCGGCTGCTCTGGGTGCACTACATGAACGATCCCTGGACCCGCGACGGCCGGGTGCGCGCGGAGGTCATCACCATTGCGCCCGACGTGGCGGGCCTGGTGACCGAGATCGCCGTGCGCGACAACCAGTGGGTCAACAAGGGCGACCTGCTGCTGCAGATCGATCCGGAACACTACGAGATCGCCGTGCATCAGGCCGAGGCTTCGGTCGCCGCGCGCAAGGCCACCCTGGCCATGCGTCAGCAGAACGCCCGCCGCCGCGCCGACATCGACAGCCTGGTGGTCTCTCGCGAGAATCGTGAAGACGCCAGCAGCGCGGCCCTGGCCGCCGAGGCCGATCTGCGCCAGGCCCAGGCCCAGCTGGAATCGGCGCGCCTGAACCTCAAGCGCACCCGGGTGCTGGCCCCCGTGGACGGCTACGTCACCAACCTCTCGGTGTTCAAGGGCGACTATGCCGCCGCGGGCGCGCCCAAGCTGGCCGTCATCGACGCCCATTCGTTCTGGGTCTATGGCTATTTCGAAGAGACCAAGCTGCCCCATGTGCGGGTCGGTGCAGCGGCGGAGATGCGCCTGATGAGCGGCCAGACGCTGCAGGGCCACGTGGAAAGCATCGCCCGCGGCATCTATGACCGGGACAACCCCCAGAGTCGTGAACTCACCGCCGATGTGAATCCCACCTTCAACTGGGTACGCCTGGCGCAGCGGGTGCCGGTGCGCATCGCCCTGGACCCGCTGCCCGAGGGCCTGCTGCTGGCGGCCGGCACCACCTGTACCGTGGTCCTGGAAGATGCTCGCGGCGAACGTTCCTGGTGGGACGCCTTCTGGCAGGGTTGAGGCCTGCCGAACGTCCGACTTTTGCCTCTCCCAAACGACAACACCCCTGACGTCGGCAGGTTTCGCTAGAGACGAAACCGGTCGAATTCAGGGGTGTGGTCGTAACCAGCCCAGTCCGCCGCGAGTGCGAAAGTACTCCCTGTACTCTTGGAACCCTCCCCTACTGCAGAGCGTCCCGACCATGTGGCCCTTGCGTCTCGGGTTAGGAGACGACTTCGAGGTTGTCCATTGAATCGGCTTAAAGCTGCAATCCGATGACAGAGCCTCAGCAGCCGGTCATCATGACCGGCTGCTTGTCTTGCTCATGGACCAGCCGTCAGGGACGACGGCGACCCATGAAGAACGACACCACGAACAGCACCAGGAACAGCACGAACAGGATCTTGGCGATACTGGTGGCGGTACCGGCGATGCCACCGAAACCCAGGACGCCTGCGATGATCGCGATGATCAGGAAAGTGATAGCCCAGCTCAGCATGGTGTTTCTCCTATGTATTGCAAGTGCACTCAGCGGACGACAGCACCTGTCCAGCGAGCAGTGGTTTTATTAGCGAAATCCTGGGTATCCAGACTCGCCATCCGTGGTTCCACATCGGTCAGATCGAGATCCAGACCATTAAGGTTGTGCGTCTGATTGAGCGCACGACCCATCATCAAAGCACTGAGCAACATCCCGAGTACGACCGCCGCTGCAGCGAACAACACAATCATCAGCAGCATCCACATCATGGTCATGACCTCAGAATACCCAGCGGGTCTGCTTCACCAGACGGTCACCGTTGGACTGTGCCGGGATGGCTTTGAGTTCCCCACGGCCTTGACTTGCCAGCGGCTTGGCTGCAGGCACCATGGCCTGGGCAGCAATGCGGGTGGATGCGATGAGTGCCTGTTCGCGGCTGACGTCGTGGCCCTGGGGGGCGGCGACGGCGGCGCTGGCGAAGCAAGCGAAGAGCGCAGTACCTACCAAGTGCTTGCGAAGGGTCTGGCTGATCATCGGGTATCTCCTGCAATCCGTTGGCCCTGAGGCCGGCTTGCCAAGGAGATTGCAGACTGCGTGCCAGCTTTTCGAAAACTATTTTTTCCTTTTAAAACAATAACTTATGATTTTAGGCAGGGACGCCTGCACTTGCACCTTGCAAGGTGCAACGCCTGAGCCATTGCGTTTTGCATGATGGCCAGGGGGTGATCGGAGGATGTGGGGCCCGTCCGCGCGACAGCGCAACGGTGAAAGGCAGGCCAAAACCTTCCGCTGCTCGCCCAAAAAGCCGCTTTTTGCCGCTTTCCCCCCGGCGGGTTGCGATCTGCACGATGCTCGCGATGGCCTACCTGGATTGTCCGATGGTCCTGCGGATTGCAACTTGCACGATGTATCATGGACTAACTGCCAGCCTTGTCCTTTAGCGCGTTTCGGCCCCTGCGGCCTGGAGTTCTCCCGTCATGGAACAAACCAGCGGTCGTATCCTGCTCGTGGATGACGAAGCCGCCATCCTGCGGACCTTTCGTTTCTGCCTGGAAGACGCCGGCTACAGCGTGGCCACGGCCAACAGCGCGGCCCAGGCCGAGGCCCTGCTGCTGCGCCAGGTCTACGACCTCTGCTTTCTCGACCTGCGCCTGGGCGCGGACAACGGTCTGGACGTGCTGCAGCAGATGCGCATCCAGGCGCCCTGGATGCGGGTGGTTATCGTCACCGCCCACTCGGCCATCGACACCGCGGTGGACGCCATGCAGGCCGGCGCCGCCGACTACCTGGTAAAGCCCTGCAGTCCCGACCAGCTGCGCATGGCGGCGGCCAAGCAGCTGGAATTCCGCCAGCTCTCGGCGCGTCTGGAGGCCCTCGAGGGCGAGGTCCGCAAGTCCAGCGCCGGTCTCGATTCGCGCAGCCCGGCGATGATGAGCATCCTGGAGACCGCCCGACAGGTCGCCACCACCGATGCCAACGTGCTGATCCTTGGCGAGTCCGGTTCCGGCAAGGGCGAACTGGCCCGCGCCATCCATGCCTGGAGTCGGCGCGCCAAGAAGACCTTCGTCACCATCAACTGCCCGTCGCTGTCCGCCGATCTGATGGAAAGCGAGATGTTCGGCCATACCCGCGGCGCCTTCACCGGGGCCAGCGAGAGCACCCTCGGCCGGGTTAGCCAGGCCGATGGCGGCACCCTCTTCCTCGACGAGATCGGCGATTTCCCCCTGGCACTGCAGCCCAAGCTCCTGCGCTTCATCCAGGACAAGGAATACGAGCGCGTCGGCGATCCGGTGACCCGTCGCGCCGACGTGCGCATCCTCGCCGCCACCAACCGCAACCTGGAACAGATGGTGGCGGAAAACGAATTCCGCGAAGACCTGCTCTATCGCCTCAACGTCATCGTGCTCAACCTGCCGCCGCTGCGCGAGCGCAAGGAAGACATCGTCGATCTGGCCGAGCGTTTTCTCGCCCGCTTCGTCAAGGACTACAACCGACCCGCCCACGGCTTCAGCGAGGCGGCCCTGGACGCCCTGCGCAACTATGGCTGGCCGGGCAACGTCCGCGAGCTGCGCAATGTCATCGAGCGCGCGAGCATCATCTGCGGCCAGGACCTGGTGGACGTCAACCACCTGGGCCTGGGTGACAGCCCGGCCAGCAGCGGCGCCGCCAGCGCACCGCGGGTCGGCGAGGCCCTGAGTCTGGAAGCCCTGGAACGCGCCCACATCGCCGCGGTGATGGCCACCAGCGAGACCCTCGACCAGGCCGCCAAGACCCTCGGCATCGACGCCTCCACGCTCTATCGAAAACGCAAGCAGTACGGGCTATGAAGCTGCCGATCAAGTTGCACACCCGCCTCTTTCTCAGCATCTCCGCCCTGATCGCCGTGGCCCTCATCGGGCTGCTGGTCGGCCTGGTCAGCGTCCTGCACCTGGCCCGCGAGCAGAGCGTCCAGACCCGCAGCAACCTGGACTTCATCAACCTGACGCTGAACATGCGCCAGGAGCTGAGCAACAGCCTGTTCCAGATGCTCGACGGCGCCCCGGATCCCCAGGCCCTGGTCGCCGCCCAGCAGCGCTTCGAACAGAACCTGCAACTGGTCCAGGGCGAGATGCACAAGCCCGAGCAACTGGCGGTACTGGAAGACGTCAAGCGCCGCTATGAGCGCTTTGCCGACTATCTGCGCGCACCGCCCGGCGGCTACAACCAGTTGCGCGCCGATCCGGATTTCCAGCAGACCCTCGACGCCCTGCGCAATCGCATCTACGACCTGCAAAAAAGCTATGTGGTGACCCTGGAGCGCATGCAGGACGAGGCCCATGACCGGGCGGTGATCATCGCCCTGCTGCTGGCGCTGATCGGCGTGGCCATCCTGGTCACCGGGGTGGTCACCGCCAACGGCATCGCCCGGCGCTTCACCGGCCCCATCGACGGCCTGGCCAAGGCCGCCGAGCGCATCAGCCAGGGCAACTTCGACGTCCAGTTGCCCACCTCGCAGATCGCCGAATTCACCCTGCTCAGCCGCCGCTTCGGCAACATGGCCCAGGCCCTGCACCGCCTCAGCCAGACCAATGTCGAGGCCCTGGTGGCCGGCCAGCGACGCCTGCAGGCGGTGCTCGACAGCATCGACTACGGCCTGGTGATCCTGGATCCCCAGGGCAACATCGAGCACGCCAATCCGGTGGCCTGCCGCCAGCTGGGCTGGAACGAGAATCACCTGGGCGAATCCCTGATCGCCGCCCTGGAACGGCCGGAAATCGAGACCAGCGTGCAACGGGTGCTGGCCGGTGGCGCCCTGGACGCGGCGCCCGAAGACCTGGAGATCCGCGTCGACGACGAGGTGCGACTGCTGGCCTGGAGTCTGACCCCGGTCAACCACGCCGACGGCCGCAGCGTGGGTGCGCTCATGGTGCTGCGCGATGTCACCGAGCAGCGCGCCTTCGATCGGGTGCGCAACGAATTCGTCCTGCGCGCCTCCCACGAGTTGCGCACCCCGGTCACCGGCATGCACATGGCCTTCGGTCTGCTGCGCGAACGCCTCAAGGTGGCGCCGGAATCCCGCGAGGCCTTTCTGCTGCAGACGGTGGACGAGGAAACCCATCGCCTGGTGCAGCTGATCAACGACCTGCTGGACTATTCGCGCCACCAGAGCGGTCTGCAGCGACCCGAGAAACTGCCAAGCGAGATCGGCGACCTGCTGGAGGAAGCCCGCGCCCGCCATGCCGACGAGGCCCGCGAACGCGATGTCGAGCTGGCCGTCGAGTTGCTGCACACGCCGCTGCCACGGGTCAGCCTGGACCCCAAGCAACTGAGCCGGGTGTTCGACAACCTGCTGAGCAATGCCCTGCGCCATACTCCGGCCGGTGGCCGTATCGTCATCCAGGCCATGCGCCAGAACGAGCAGCTGCTGATGGCGGTGCAGGACAATGGCGAGGGCATCGCCTACGCCCAGCAGGGTCGGGTGTTCGAGCCCTTCGTGCAGATCGGCAGCCAGAAAGGCGGCGCCGGCCTGGGCCTGGCCCTGTGCAAGGAAATCATCCGCCAGCACGGCGGCCGCATCGGCGTCGTCTCCCGCCCCGGCCAGGGCACCCAGATCTTCATGACCCTGCCGACCTGAGCCATCCCGGGCTGCTCCTACGGGTAGCACCGCGCCGATTGACCCCGCTCCTGCCGTGCCGAATGCAGCCAAACGCCCGCTCGGACAGCCCCCTCTCCCTCGGGGAGAGGGTTGGGGTGAGGGCGCCCTTCGCCACGACGTTCCAGCGTAAAAGGCTGCGCCGTTTTCCACGCTACGGTGGCCCGTAGGTTGGGTTGAGCGCAGCGAAGCCCAACGGTCTCAGCGTTTGCCAACATTGGGCTTCGGTGATGGAGCCGCCCCAACTCAACCTACGGGCTAGCCCCCTCTCCCTCGGGGAGAGGGTTGGGGTGAGGGTGCCCCTCGCCACGGTGTCCCATTGGGAAAGGCTACGGGGCTGATCCCGCCAAATCGCGGCCATGCCGGTGCGCCGTAGCGACCGCTCCTACAGGAGCCGGACATCCTGTAGGAGCGGCCCATGGCCGCGATCAGCAAAACACCGGAATCCTACAGCAGCGTCCGCTCCAGCGCCTGGCGCCAGCCGGCATAGAGTTCCGGTACCGCGTTGGCGCGGGGTTCGTAGCGGCGACGGGGCCGCTCGAGATCGGCCAGGGCCGCAGCGTCCTGCCACCAGCCCAGGGCGTGGCCGGCCAGGTGGGCGGCGCCCAGGGCCGAGACCTCCGGCGACAGGCTGCAGATCACCGGGCGCTGCAACAGGTCGGCCTGGAATTGCAGCAGCCATTCGTTGCGCGTAGCGCCGCCGTCCACCCAGAGTTCCTCCAGAGGTGTCGGACTGTCCTGCTGCATGGCGTCGAAAACATCACGGATCTGGTAGGCGATGGCCTCCAGGGCCGCGCGCATCAGGTGCGCCCGGCCGCAGTGCTCGGCCAGGCCGCAGAACAACCCACGCGCCTCGGCCCGCCAGTGCGGCGCACCCAGGCCACCCAGCGCCGGGACGAAGTAGACGCCGCCGTTGTCTGGCAGCGCCGCAGCTTCGGCGGCCAGGGCCTCCAGCTCTCCGGCGCCGCCCAGCAGCCGCGCCGTCCAGCCCACGGCGGCGCCGGTGTGGACGATGTTGCCTTCCAGGGCAAAGGTCGGCGTATCGCCCAGGCGCCAGGCCAGGGTGGTGGCCAGGCCATGGGCGGAGACCACCGGCGCGGCGATGGGCGTCATCAATGAGGAACCGGTGCCCAGGGTGGCCTTGACCTTGCCCGGGACGAAACCGCCCTGGCCGAACAGCGCCGCATGGGAGTCGCCGATCATCGCCAGAATCGGCAGACCGGCCGGCAGCGGACCCTGGGCGCGGGTCTCGCCGAAGCAGCCGGCACTGGGGCGGATCTCCGGCAGGGCCGCCCGGGGAATGCCGAACAGACTTAGCAGCTGCGGATCCCAGTCGCCACCGCGCAGATCGAGCAATTGGGTACGGGCAGCGTTGGCCGCGTCGATGAGAAAGCTCGCACCACCGCTGAGTTGCCAGAGCAGCCAGCTGTCCACGGTGCCCAGGCAGATCTCGCCAGCGGCGGCGCGGGCCGTGCCGTCGGGGATCTGGTCGAGCAGCCAGCGCCATTTGCCGGCGGAAAACATCGGATCCAGTGCCAGGCCGCTGCGCTCGCGGATCAGCTCGCCCTGCCCGGCGGCGTGCAAGGCTTCGCACTGCGGCTGGGATCTCTTGCACTGCCAGCTCACCAGGGGGCCGAGCAACTAGCCGCTGCCGCGCTCCCAGGCCAGGGCGGATTCGCGCTGGTTGCTGATGGCGATGGCCGCCAGGGGCGCGTCCGTCTGCGCCAGGCAATCGCCGATGGCGCCCTGCAGGGCCTGCCAGATGGCCAGGGGATCCTGCTCGGCGTAGCCCGCCTGGGGATGCTGGACGGTGAGCGGCCGGGAACCGCGGGCCACGACCCGACCGGCGCGATCCACCAGGATCGCCTTGGCATTGGTGGTGCCCTCGTCGAGGGCGAGGATCAGCGGTTCGGCGGCCATGGCGGCTCCTTGTTCTTATCGGTTCACTACGCCAGCGCTCAGCGCAGGCGCTGCACCGCGGCGACGATGCCGGCGGCATCGATGTCGTGCCTGGCGCGGGTCGGTCCCCGGCCACCGGCGGCAGCATACTCGCCATCGGCGATGCCCAGGCGGATCAGCGGCACGCCCAGCGCGGCCTCGGCCATCACCTCGGCCACCAGGCTGCCCACCCCGCCGTTGGCGTTGTGCTCTTCCACCGTGACCACCCCACCGCGAGCGGCGCAAAGGGCTTCCAGCAAGGCCTCGCGCTGCAGCGGCCGGATCGACGACAGGTTGATCACCTGGGCGCTGATGCCCTGCTCGGCCAGTAGCCGCGCGGCATCCACCGCCTCGTGGACCACCGAACCCAGGGCCACCAGGCTGACGTCGTGACCCTGGCGCAGCACGTCGACCTGACCGGGGACGAAGCGATAGTCGGGCCCGTGCAGATCGGGCAGCGCCTTGCCGTCCAGGCGGATATAGACCGGACCGTCATGGGCCAGGGCATGCTCGACGATCTGCCGGCACTCGGCACCATCGGCCGGGGCATAGATCTCCACGTGGCCGAAGCCACGCATCACGGCGATGTCGTCGAGGCTGTGATGGGTGCTGGCCAGGGGACCGTAGCTGGCCCCGGCGTTGAGGCCGAACATCTTGACGTTGGACCTGTTGTAGCAGACGTCCACCTTGACCTGTTCGTTGGCGCGGGAGATCAGGAAAGGCGCGGCGTTGCAGGTCACCGCCACCTTGCCGGCGAGTCCCAGGCCGGCGGCCACCCCGACCAGGGTCTGTTCGGCGATGCCGACGTTGACCAGGCGCTCCGGAAAGCGTTTGACGAAGGGGCCGATCTTAGCCGTGGAGGTGGAATCGCTCACCACCGGCACCAGGTCGATGCCGGCGTCCACCGCGGCAATGAAGGCCTCGACCATGACGCTGGCGAGATGGGCTTCGCCCGGGGTCTGGGTATCAGTGGCCATGGTCGAGCTCCTCCAGAGCAGCGGCGATCTCGTCGCCCTTGGGCACCCGGTGGTGCCATTCGGGTTTGCCTTCGATGAAGGAAACCCCCTTGCCTTTAACGGTATTGGCGATCAGCACCTGGGGCTGGCCGCGGTGTTCGCGCAGCGCTTCCAAGGTCTCCACCAGCTGGGCCACGTCGTTGCCGTCGCACTCGACCACATGGAAGCCGAAGGCGCGCCACTTCTCGGCCAGGGGCTCAAGCGGCAGGATCTCGGCGGTGGGGCCGGCCAGTTGCAGACGGTTGTGGTCGACGATCACCGTGAGGTTGTCCAGCCGGTACTTGGCGGCGGTCAGCGCCGACTCCCAGTTGGAGCCCTCGCCCAGTTCGCCATCGCCGGTCAGCACATAGACGCGGCGCGGACTGCCATCGCGTTGCGCGGCCAGGGCGATCCCGGTGGCCACGGGCAGGCCGTGGCCGAGGGCGCCGGTGTTGAGTTCGATGCCGGGGGTCTTCTGCCGCACCGGATGGCCCGGCAGGTGGGAGTCGAAGTGCTGGTAGGTGTCGAGCCATTCCGGCGGAAAGTAGCCGGCTTCGGCCAGGCAGCAGTAGAGACCGCCGACGCCGTGGCCCTTGCTCTGGATGTAGATGTCACGCTGGGGATCGGCGAGGCGCTCGGGGGCGACGTCGAGCAGGCGAAAGTAGAGGGTGGCGAGGATGTCGGTCTCCGACAGATCCGCCCCGGTGTGGCCGCCGGCAGGCGAGCCGGAGTTGAGCTGGATGACGCGCCGGCGGATCAGCCGGGCCTTTTCGCGAATCTGCGCGACGTCGTACTGGAATGGATTCATCAGGCGACCCCCTCGGGTATCCGAAGCTGCAGTGGAGCAGACGCCTGCCGAGGTTTCAGTGGGCGTCTTATGAATATTTATTCGTCACTGAAAATATATTTACCATTTAGACCCCAATCCGCAGGGCCGTCAATAGCCAGCGAGGATCGTTGGTGGCCGGGTGGGCGGATAGAATGCAGGGCAGGATGCGGGATTGCCGAGGCCGTCGCGTTCGGCGCGCGGCAATGAAAAGGCGCTTGACTTCCATCCTGAACAGGCGGAGTCTGAATTAAAAATCAGGCACGCATAAATATTCAGGCGAGCCAGACACAAGAACAATAACCTCAGGAGAAGTGCGTGGACGCCAAAGCCCCGACCGCCTCGCCACCCGCCAAGCCCCTCGCCCGCCTGGCCCTGCGCCTGCCGCGCAACATCGGCGGTCCGCTGATCGGCCTGGCGCTGTTGATCGCCGTGTTCTCCTTTGCCTCGGAGTATTTCTTCTCCGTGCGCAACGCCCTCAACATCCTCGACCAGGTGACCGTGCTCGGCATCCTGGCCATCGGCATGACCCTGGTCATCGTCATCGGCGGCATCGACCTGTCGGTGGGCTCGGTGCTGGCCTTTTCCATGATGCTGCTGGGCTGGCTCTATCAGGACATCGGCTGGCCGCTGGGCCTGGCGATTCCCGCCGCCATCCTTGGTGGCCTGGTCTGCGGCCTGGTCTCGGGACTGCTCATCGCCCGGGCCCGGCTGCCCGCCTTCATCGCCACCCTGACCATGATGTCGGTGGCCCGCGGCCTGGCCAACATCCTCACTGACGGTCGCCAGATCGTCGGCTTTCCCGACTGGTTCACCAGCCTGGCCACGGTGCGGCACTTCGGCTTCCTCTCGGTAACCGTCGGGCTGTTTCTGCTGATGCTGCTGGTGGCCTGGGTGTTCCTGCGCTTTCGCGCCGGTGGCCGCAACCTCTATGCCATGGGCGGCAGCGCCGAGGTGGCGCGGCTGTCGGGCATCAAGGTGCGCACCATCACCGTCTGGATCTATGCCCTGAGCGGCGCCCTGGCGGGTCTGGCCGCAGTGGCCATGGCGGCGCGGCTGGACTCGTCCCAGCCCAGCGCCGGCCTGTCCATGGAGCTGGATGCCATCGCCGCGGTGGTGATCGGCGGCGCCAGCCTCAGCGGCGGCGTCGGCAGCGTCGGTGGCACCCTGGTAGGGGTGCTGATCATCGGCGTGCTGCGCAACGGCCTGAATCTGCTGGGGGTCTCGCCCTTCGTGCAGCAGGTGATCATCGGCATCGTCATCGCCCTGGCCGTCACCCTGGACACCCTGCGCCGCCGTAACGGGCAGCGCTAGATCAGATCGGCTTCGTCTCGTCACCGCAGTACAACAATAACAACGGAGTGCCATCCATGCTGACCCCCAAGAAGCTGTTGCTCAGTACCCTGTTCGCCGCCATCACCTGCACCGGCGCCCTCAATGCCCAGGCCAAGGAACTCACCGTGGGCCTGGCCGTGGCCAACCTGCAGGCCGACTTCTTCAACCAGATCAAGCAGGCCGTCGAGGCCGAGGGCAAGGCCAAGGGCATCAAGGTGATCACCGTGGACGCCCAGGGCAACTCGGCGACCCAGGTCAACCAGATCCAGGACCTGATCACCCGCCAGGTCGACGCCCTGATCTACATCCCGGCCGGCGCCACCGCCGCCGGTGTCCCGGTCAAGGCGGCCAAGGCCGCCGGCATCCCGGTGGTGGCGGTGGACCGCAACGCCCCCGACGCCCCGGGTGACACCTTTATCGCCAGCGACAGCGTCGCCGCCGCCCGCACCCTGGCCGAATACGTCGGCAAGGTCACCAACGGCAAGGGCCGCGTCGCCATCCTCCAGGGTCAGATCGGCACCACGCCGGAAAACGATCGCGCCAAGGGCTTTTCCGAAGGCCTGGCCAAATTTCCCGAGCTGAAGGTGGTCGCCCAGCAGCCCGCCGAGTGGGCCCAGGACAAGGGCTTCGCCGTGGCCCAGGACATGCTCCAGCGCGATCCCAACATCAGCGTCTTCTTCGGCCGTGCCGACGCCATGGCCCTGGGCGCGGCCCAGGCGGTCAAGGTGGCCAACCTCGACCATCCGGTAACCATCGTCGGCTTCGACGGCGATGTGGCTGGCCTCAAGGCCGTGGCCGCCGGCACCCTGTCCGCCACCATGACCCAGCAGACCCGCAAGATGGGGCGCATGGCCCTGGAATCGGCGGTGGCGCTCAAAGAGGGCAAGCAGGTGCCCAAGGAGCAGCTGCAGGAGGCGATCCTGACCACCAAGGACAACGTCGCCCCCTTCATCGAGAACCACCCGTAACGGTGCGTCTGGCCAGCGGCGGGTAACGGCCGCCGCCAGCCCATGCCCCAGGTGCCTCCCACGGGAGGCACCGTTTCAGCTCCCCCCTTTCGGAGGCTCCATGTCCGCCGTCATGCCCCTGGAACAGCCCGCGGCCCTCAGCCTGAGAAACATCGGCAAGAAATACGCCGGCATCGAGGTGCTCAGCGGCGTGGACGTCGATATCCAGCCAGGCGAGGTCCTGGCCCTGCTTGGAGAGAACGGCGCCGGCAAGTCCACCCTGTCGTCGATCATCGCCGGTCTGGTGCCGCCTGAAGCCGGCGGGCGCATGACCTGGCTGGGTCGCGACTACGCCCCGGATTCTCCCGGCGCCGCCCTGGCCGCCGGCATCGGCCTGATCCACCAGGAAATCCGCCTGCTGCCGGAATTGACCATCGCCGAGAACATGTTCGTCGGGCGCCTGCCCATGCGCGGTGGCCGCATCGATCGCGCCTTCATGGAAACCGAAGCCCAGCGCCAGCTGGATCGCCTGGGCCTGAAGGTACCCGCCACGCGCACCGTGGCCGGCCTCAGCGTGGCCGCCCAGCAACTGGTGGAGATCGCCAAGGCGCTGACCCTCAAGGCACGCCTGCTGATCCTCGACGAACCCACCGCGGCCCTGGGCGGCGAGGAAACCGAGTTGCTGTTCGCCCAGGTCGAGCGGCTCAAGGCCGAGGGCGTCTCCTTCATCTACATCAGCCATCGCCTGGAAGAGATCGCGCGCATCGCCGACCGGGTGCTGGTCTTGCGCGACGGTCGCCAGATCGCCCTGCACGCCACCGCCCAGGTGCCGGTGCGGCAACTGGTGGAAGAGATGGTCGGCCGCAGCGTGGAACGCATCTTCCCGGCCATGGCCGCGCCCGCTGCCCGCGAGGTGCTGCGGGTGAAGGGCCTGAGCTGCCGCGAGATGCCACTCAAACACATCGATTTCAGCGTGCGCGCGGGCGAGGTCTTTGGCGTGGCCGGGGTGGTCGGCGCGGGGCGTACCGAGCTGGTCCGCGCCATCGCCGGCGCGGCCGAGCAGGTCACCGGCGAACTGGTGCTGGAAGGCCAGGCCTGCCGCTTCGCCAGTCCCTACGACGCCATCCATGCCGGCATCGTGCTGGTCCCCGAGGATCGCAAGCAGCAGGGCGTGGTGGTCGATCACGCCATCGAGGAAAACCTCATCTATGGCAACACCGACCTGCTCGCCGGCGGCGGCTGGGTCTCGCCCGGCGGCCTGCGCGCCTTCGCCCGCAAGGCGGTGGCGCGGCTCGGTGTCAAGGGCCAGCCGGAGCAGGCCATCGCCGCCCTCTCCGGCGGCAACCAGCAGAAGGTGATCATCGCCAAGTGGCTGGCGCGCAATCCCAAGGTCTTCATCCTCGACGAGCCCACCCGCGGCATCGACGTCGGCGCCCGCGCCGCCATCTACCAGGTGATCGCCGAACTGGCAGCCACCGGCATGGCGGTGATCGTGGTCAGCTCGGACCTCGACGAGGTCCTCGGCCTGTCGCACCGGGTCATGGTGATGAGCCGTGGCCAGCAGATGGGCATTCTCGAACGTGAACAGGCCACTCCGGTGGCCGTGATGGAACTGGCGACCGCCTGACTAGGAGTTCTTACATGCGTCTCTTCGATCTCGGCGGCCAGACCGCCTTCGTCACCGGTGCCGGCAGCGGCATCGGCCAGGCCATCGCCGTCGGTCTCGCCGAGGCCGGCGCTCAGGTGGCCTGCTTCGACCTGCCCGGCAGTCGCGACCTCGCCGGTACCGTCGAGCGGATCCAGGCCCACGGCCGCCGCGCCCTGGCTCTGGAAGGCTCGGTGACCAGCGCCGCCGACCTGGAAGCCGCGGTGGCCCGTACCGAGGCCGAACTCGGCCCCCTGAGTCTTGCGGTCAATAGTGCCGGCATCGCCAATGCCCAGCCCGCCGAGGAGCTGGAACTGGAGCGCTGGCAGCGCATGCTCGACATCAACCTCACCGGGGTGATGCTCAGCTGCCAGGCCCAGGCGCGGGTCATGCTGCCGCGCGGCAAGGGCGCCATCGTCAACATCGCCTCCATGTCCGGCAGCATCGTCAACCGCGGCCTCCTGCAGGCCCACTACAACACCTCCAAGGCCGGCGTCATCCACCTGACCAAGAGCCTGGCGATGGAGTGGGCCGAGCGCGGCATCCGCGTCAACTGCATCAGCCCCGGCTACACCGCCACGCCAATGAACACCCGCCCCGAGGTGGCCGACCAGGTCAAGATCTTCGAGCAGACCACCCCGCTGGGCCGCATGGCCGAGGTGGAGGAAATGGTCGGCCCGGCGATCTTCCTCTGCAGCCCGGCGGCGTCCTTCTGCACCGGGGTCGATCTCATCGTCGATGGCGGCTTCGTCTGCTGGTAACAACCCGCTGGCGATCACGCGCGCCGGGTCGCCAACCGCTCTAGGAGGTTTCACGTGGAACGTCGCTTTGCAGGTCAAACCGTGGTCATCACCGGCGGTTGCCGGGGCATCGGCGAGGGTATCGCCGAGCGCTTCGGACGTGAGGGCGCCAACCTGGTGCTGGTCTCCAACGCCGAGCGGGTGCACGACACCGCCGCGCGGCTGGCCGCCGAAACCGGGGCCGAGGTGCTGCCACTGGTGGTGGACATCACCGACGAGGCGGCGGTGGCCGATCTCTATGCCCAGGCCGAGGCGCGCTTCGGCCGGGTCGACGTCTCGGTGCAGAACGCCGGGATCATCACCATCGATGCCTTCGACCGCATGCCGCGGGAAGACTTCGACCGCATCCTGCAGGTCAACACCACCGGCGTCTGGCTGTGCTGCCGCGAGGCGGCCAGGCGCATGGTCGCCGCCGGGCGCGGCGGACGCCTGATCAACACCAGCTCCGGCCAGGGGCGCCAAGGTTTCATCTACACACCCCACTATGCGGCGAGCAAGATGGGCGTCATCGGCATCACCCAGAGTCTGGCCCACGAACTGGCGCGCCACGGCATCACGGTCAACGCCTTCTGCCCCGGCATCATCGAAAGCGAGATGTGGGACTACAACGACCGGGTCTGGGGCGAGATCCTTTCCACCCCGGAAAAGCGCTATGGCCAGGGCGAACTGATGACCGAATGGGTCGGCAACATCCCCATGAAGCGCGCCGGCACCCCGGCCGATGTCGCCGGCCTGGTGGCCTTCCTCGCCTCGGCGGACGCCGCCTACATCACCGGCCAGGCGATCAATGTGGACGGTGGCCTGATCATGTCCTGATCGACCCCCGGGGACACCAGGCCGCAAAAGCCTTGGCGTCCAGCGGGAGGCTGAGGGAAAATAGCGGGAAAATGCGCCTTTCTAACAGCCAAGTGCCTGCTTTTTGAGGGTTCGTCACGGCCGCCCCGGCCCGGCAGCCCTGGGTGCAACCTAGCCGCCGGTACCGGAAATCTGGATGAGTAATCTCGAAGAACAACGCCTGCTGACCAAGATCGCCTCCCTCTACTACGAAGAAGGGCTCAAGCAGTCGCAGATCTCCGAACAGCTCGACCTGTCGCAATCCTTCGTCAGCCGTGCCCTGAGCCGAGCGCTCAAGGAAGGCATCGTGCGCATCTCGGTGCAGCGACCGCGCAACTTCCACCTGGAGCTGGAGCGTCAGCTGCAACAGCGCTACGGCATCCGCCAGGCGATCGTGGTGGAGCCCACCGGTGACGACGAAGAGGCCATCAAGCAGGCCATCGGCTCGGCCGCCGCCCACTATCTGGAAACCAGCGTCACCGAAAAGGACCACATCGGCATCTCTTCGTGGAGCTCCACCATCCGCGCCATGGTCGGCCACATGCACCGCGGCAGCAGTCGCCAGGGCGCGACCGAGGTGGTGCAGCTGCTTGGCGGGGTCGGCAACAAGGGCGCCTTCGAGGCCACCCTGCTGACCCAGCAACTGGCCAATCTGCTGGGTTGCCCAGCCTATCTGCTGCCGTCCCAGAGCATCGAGCAGTCGCCGGAAAGTCGCCAGCGCATCCTGCAGCTGGACGAGGTGCGCGAGGTCACCGAACGCTTCGCCCGGCTCACCGTGGCCCTGGTTGGCATCGGCGAGCTGGAGCCGTCGCAGCTCCTGCGCAACAGCGGCAACTATCACGGCGAGGCCATGCTGGAAGTGCTCGCCGCCCGCGGCGCGGTGGGCGACATCTGCCTGAGGTACTTCGACGCCCAGGGCCGACCGGTGCTGGACGACAGCGAAGAGACCGTGGTCGCGGTGGACCTGCCGCAATTGCTGGAGATCGACCGCGTGGTGGGCCTGGCCGGAGGCCTGCGCAAGGTCAATGCCATCCGCGGCGCGCTGCAGGGCGGATATCTGGATGTCCTGGTGGTCGACCTGCGCACTGCCCTGGCGTTGGTCCCCTGATCAACGCAAGCGGCTGCCAGAGCCAGGCCGAAAAACGCGATTTCCTGCCAAACGGCATCGTCAACACGGAAATCTTTGGCAACATTTGGCAAGGGCTGATCCGTAAGCTGTAGGACGACTGTTCTCTGGATAGCGTCCCATGCCCTCAGCGTCCTCGGCTTCGGCCACTGCCCTGCCCACCTCCCAGCGGGCCGCCGCCCTCTCGGCGCGTCTCGATCGCCTGCCGGCCACCCGCAGCCTGTGGCGCCTGGTGGCCCTGCTGTCCATCGGCGGTTTCTTCGAACTCTACGACCTGTTCCAGACCGCCTACATCAGCCCCGGGCTCCTGCGCGACGGCGTCTTCCAGACCGGCGCGGCCGGGGTGTTCGGGGTCTCCGACCAGGCCGCCTTCGCCGCGGCCACCTTTCTCGGCCTGTTCGTCGGCGCCAGCCTGCTCAGCCCCATCGCCGACCGCTTCGGCCGCCGGGCGATCTTTACCTGGGCGCTGGTCGGCTACACCCTGGCGACCCTGGCCATGGGTCTGCAGACCACCGCCCTGGGGCTGATCGCCCTGCGCTTCCTGGTGGGCATCGGCCTGGGCCTGGAGCTGGTGACCATCGACGCCTATCTGTCGGAGCTGGTGCCCAAGGCCATGCGCACCTCGGCCTTCGCCTTTGCCTTCGCCCTCCAGTTCCTTTCGGTACCGGCGGTGGCGCTGCTGTCCTGGTGGCTGGTGCCCCAGGCGCCGCTGGGCATTTCCGGCTGGCGCTGGGTGGTGCTGTCCAGTGCCGTCTTCGCCCTGTTCATCTGGTGGCTGCGCCAGCGCCTGCCCGAATCACCGCGCTGGCTGGCGCAGCAGGGCCGGCTGGACGAAGCCGAACAGGGCGTGGAGCGCCTGGAAGCCGCCTGCCAGGCCGACAGCGGCCAGGCGCTGCCGCCGCCCGCGGCGATCGTCGAAGAACGCGCCGTGAGCGCGCGCTTCGCGGCGCTGTGGCAACCGCCCTATCGGCGGCGGGTGATCATGCTGATCGTCTTCAACCTGTTCCAGGCCATCGGCTTCTTCGGCTTCGGCAACTGGCTGCCGGCATTGCTCTCCGGCCAGGGCGTGAGCCTGACCCACAGCCTGGGCTATGCCTTCGTCATCACCCTCGCCTATCCGTTGGGGCCTTTGCTGTTCGTGCGCATCGCCAACCGCTTCGAGAACAAGTGGCAGATCGTCGGCTCCGCCCTGGGGACGGTGGGCTTCGGCAGCCTGTTCGCCCTGCAGCAGGGCGCCCTCGGCCTGATCCTCTGTGGCGTCGGCATCACCTTCTGCAACGCCTGGCTGACCTTTGCCTTCCACTCCTACCAGGCGGAGCTGTTTCCCACTGCCATCCGCGCCCGGGCGGTGGGTTTCTGCTATTCCTTCAGCCGGCTGTCGACGGTGTTCAGCAGCCTGCTGATCGGCACCCTGCTGGAGCGCTTGGGCACCCCGGGCGTGCTGGCCTTCATCGTCGCCAGCATGCTGATCGTGGTGCTGACCATCGGCCTGTTCGGCCCGCGCACCCGCAACCGGGCGCTGGAAGACATCGCCCGCTGAGGCAGGCCCGCGGTCAGAGGCGGAATTGCCGGACCGCGCCGTTCAGGTCGCCGGCCAGGCGCGCTAAATCGGTGCTGGCGGCGGCGGTCTGCTCGGCCCCGGCGGCGTTCTGGGTGGAGAGGTCACGGATGCTGGTGAGGTTGCGATCCACCTCGCGGGCCACCTGGGCCTGCTCTTCGGTGGCGGCGGAGATGCTCAGGTTGCGCTCGGTGATATGCACGATGTGGCGACCGATCTCGGCCAGGGCCTCGCCGGCGGCCGCGGCCACCGTCAGGCAGGCACCGGCCTGCTGATTGCTGGTGGCCATGGCGTCCACCGCCTTGCCCGCGCCACCCTGGATGGCGCCGATCATGTCTTCGATCTCACCGGTGGATTGCTGGGTGCGGGCCGCCAGGGCGCGTACCTCGTCGGCCACCACGGCGAAACCGCGCCCCGCCTCGCCGGCCCGCGCGGCTTCGATGGCGGCGTTGAGCGCCAGCAGATTGGTCTGTTCGGCGATGCCGCGGATGACGTCGAGCACCCCGCTGATGCGCTGCACCTGGGCGGCCAGGCCGTCGATCTCGCCGCTGCTGGAGGTCACCGCCGTGTGCAGCGCGTGAATGGTGGTGAGGGTCTCCTCGACCCGGCGCTGGCCAAGATCGGCCGAGGTGCGTGAATCCTGGGCGGCGGCGCTGGCGGCAGCGGCATTGCGCGCCACCTCCTCCACCGCAGCGGTCATCTGGTTGACGGCGGTGGCGGCCTGGGCCAGTTCGTCGTTCTGCCGTTGAATGCCGCGCAGGCCGGTCTCGGTGACCGTCGACATCTCCTCGGAGGTAGACGCCAGGGTGGTGGACGACAGGGTCAGCCGCTCCAGGGTGCCGCGCAGGTTGTCCTGCATCCGCGCCATGGCCGCCAGCAGCCGGCCGGGTTCGTCACGCCCGTCGGGCTCGACCGACCGACTGAGGTCATTGGCGGCGATGCGTTCGGCCACCGCCAGGGCCTTTTCCAGCGGCCCGGTGAGACTGCGGGTGAAGCGCCAGGCCAGCAGCAGGGTACCGGCCAGGGCCGCCACCATCACCGCCACGGTGATGGCGATGGCATTGTGGTAGCTGGCCATGGAGGCGGCGGCCAGGCGCGTGACCTTCCCATCGACCAGCCCGGCGAGTTCGTTGACGGTGGCGCTCAGGGCATTGCCGCTACGGGCCATCTCGCCGTCCTGACCGGCGAGCTTGAGCAACTCGGCGTCGTTCTGGTCGTCCAGCGCCTTGAGATAGCGGTTCTGGTTGTCCAGGTAGGTGGTCAGTTGGCCGGTCAAGCGGGTGTAGACCTCACGCCCGTTGTCGCTCAGCAGCAGGGCGTCGAACTGGCGCACGTGCTGCTCCAGGGTGGCCTTGGCCGCGTCGATGGCCTTGTGCACGGCCTGGGTCTCGGCGTTGGAGGTCGCCAGCATCAGGCCCTGGTTGTGCATGCGCAGACTCAGCAGGTCGGCGCGGATCTCGCCGATGACCTGGACGCTGGGAATCACGTTGCCGACGATCTGCTCCTCGCCCTCCTTGATGACACGATTCTGGCCCAGGGAAAACAGCCCGAGGCCGATCACCAGCAGGGCGAAGAAACCAAAGGCGACCAGGGCCCGCGGGGCGATGTTGAGGGAGCGTAGCTTCACCGGGAAGACCTCGAAAAAATGATTAGCCCCCTCATGATCGGCCAAACGGCGCCAGGCTTTAGGGCTCGTCGGCGCCGGATGGACGAAATGCCACCTAAACCTCCTCCGCCTCGTTTAAGCGCGTCTGCGCCAGACGTTTCGCCCCGGCCACGTCGGCCTTGCCGGTCCCCAGTTTCGGCAGGCTGTCCACCGCCACCCAGGCCGAGGGCAGCAGCAGTCCGCCCACCCCCTGGGCCAGCAGGGTCTTCTCCACCGCCGCCGCGTCCAGGGTGCCGGTATGCAGCACCACGATGCGCTCGCCCTTCTTGGCATCCGGCAGATTGACCGCCTGCAGCTCGATCTCCGGATCGGCCACCGCCCTGGCCAGGGCCTGCTCCACGGCGCCCAGGCTGACCATCTCGCCGCCGATCTTGGCGAAGCGCGAATAGCGGTCGACGATGGTGAGAAAGCCGTCCTCGTCCAGCCGACCCTGGTCGCCGGTCACGTACCAGCGCTCGCCGTCGATCTCGCGGATGGCCTTGGCGGTGCGCTCGGGATCGTTCAGGTAGCCCTGCATCAGCTGCGGCCCGCCGATCAGCACCATGCCGGCCTCGCCGGTGGGCAATTCGGCGAAGGTCTGGGGATCGACGATCTTGAAGCCGGTCCCCGGCAGCGGCATGCCCACGGTGCCCAGCTTGCCGCCGCGCTGCACCTGCAGGTAGCTGACGTCCAGGGCATCGGGCAGGTTGACCGAGGCCACCGGGGCGGTCTCGGTGGCGCCGTAGCCCTCGTAGATGTCCTGGTTGAACTTGAGCTTGAAGGCCTCGCGCACCGCCGGATCCAGGCGTTCGGCGCCGGCCACCACGATGCGCAGACTCTCCAGCATCAGCGGATGCACCTTGGTGTTGCGCACGAACAGCCGCAGGAAGGTCGAGGTGCCGCAGAGCACCGTAGCGCGATGGGTCGCCACCGCCTTGGCGATGCCGGCCACGTCGGTGGGATCGGCCTGGCAGACCACCGGCACCCCCTCGATCAGCGGCAGGAACTGGGTCACCGTGAGACCGAAGGCGTGGAACAGCGGCAGCGAAGCCATGAAGACGTCGTCGTCCTGGGTGTTGAGCACGTCCGAGGTCTGCTTGAGATTGGCCATCAGGTTGCGATGGCTGAGCATCACCCCCTTGGGCGTGCCCTCGCTGCCACTGGAGAAGAGGATGGCGGCGGTGGCCTCGGGATCGTGGGCGCGACTCACCAGCACCTGCAGCATGGCGGTCGGCAGCAGCCAGACCGCCAGCCAGTTGGCCAGCAACTCGGCCTTGCCGATCCCGGCGCGCAAGGCCTCCAGATCCACCACCTCGCGCCCGGCGAGCAACTCGTCCACCGGTAGGCCGCGCTGGCGCAGGCGATCGAGAAAGCGCGTCGAGGTGTAGACGGTGCGGATACCGGCCTGGTCCAGGCCCGACGTCAGGGCCTCGGGCGTGGCCGTGTAGTTGAGATTGACCAGGGTCTTGCCGGCCAGCAGAACCGCCATGTTGGCCAGCATGCCGCCGCTGCTGGTGGGCAGCAGCAGACCCAGATTGGCCTCGGGCCGCTTGCGCATCCGCCGCGCCAGGCAGGCGGCGCCGGTGAGCGCCTGGGCGGCCTTGAGCGGAGCGCCCAGGTCGTCGATCAGCGCCAGGCCATTGGGGCGGCGCTTGACGCTGGCGACCCAGGCATCGGCCAGCGACGGCAGGCCCTGCATGTAGCGCTCCCAGGAGCGGATCGACAGCTCGAAGATCCGCCGCTTGAGCACATCGGCCGGGGTGTCCTTGGGCAACGCCTTGCCAAAGGCCACCACCACCTCGCGGTGCAGCGGACTGTCGCGCAATTCCTTGAGCTTGCTGGAGGAACGGGAGAACTGGCTGCCCCAGAGGCCGCGCAGATAGAAGGGCACGATCTGCACCTCGGGCCCGACCCGCTCGCAGGCCTTTTCGTAGCCGCGGCGGAATTCGCCGAGTTGCCCGGTGCGGCTGATCGCCCCTTCCGGAAACAGGCAGACCACCTCGCCCGCGCTGAGCAACGCCGCCACCTGCTCCAGCGCCGCCCCGGCACCGTTGCCCTGGGCGATGGGCAGGCAGCCCATGGCCTTGAGGAAGGGCTTCAGGTACCAGCGCTCATAGATCGAGCGCAGCATCACGAAGCGCACCGGGCGCGGACTGGCGATCTGCACCATGGCCCAGTCGACCCAGCTGATGTGATTGCCTAGCAGCAGCACCCCGCCCTGGGCCGGCAGGTTCTGCAGCCCCTGCACCTGGATGCGGTAGTGGCGGGTGACCATCAGGCCGAGCAGAAAGCGCACCAGGCTCTGCGGCAGCTTCCACACCGTGTAGGCGCCGCCGATCAGCGCCACCGCGGCGATCAGCAGCAGCAGCCAGCGACTGTCCAGGCCGAGCAGGGCGATCACCGCGGTGAGCACCAGAAAGCTCAGCATGGCGACGTTCTGCACCCAGTTGTTGGCCGCCAGCACCGTGCCGAGCTGGTCTTCCCGGGCATGGAACTGGATCAGGGCATTGAGCGGAACGATGAACAGCCCGCCCATCAGCCCGATGAAGATGAAGTTGAGCGCATGCACCAGCGCCGAACTAGGCGCCGGCAGCCACCACAGACCGAGGGCGATGCCCAACGCGCCCACCGGGATCAGTCCGGTCTCGATGCGCCCGCGCGAGGCCCGGCTGGCCAGCGCCGAGCCGAGGGCGATGCCGATCCCGGCGCAGGCCAGGATGCCCTGCAGCAGCAGCACGTTGTCGATGCCCAGGTGATCCTTGGCATAAGCCGGAAAGCTCGCCAGCAGCACCTGGCCCACCGACCAGAACACCGCGAGGCCAATGATCGACAGGCGGATCACCGGATTCTCGCCGATCACCGCCAGGTTCCGCCGGGCGCTCTGCAGCCGCACATAGGCGTGCCAGTCGAAAGGCGCACGCGGCCTGGGCTCTTCCAGCAGCGGCAGGCGATAGAGCAGCGCCACCTCGGCCAGGCTGCAGAGCACCAGCAGCCAGCCCAGCGGAGCGATGTCCTGCAGGATTGCGTGAGGCGTGGCCTGGTCCGCGCCCAGGTGCAGCTGGAAAAAGGCGGTAAAGACCACGGTGCCGGCGAGGATGGCGATGATGGAATTGGCCTGCACCAGGCCATTGCCCTCGGCCAGCCGCTGCTTGCCGAACAGCGCCTTGATGTAGCCGTACTTGGCCGGCGAATAGAAGGTCGCCTGGATGGCCAGCAACAGCGTCATGGCGAAGGCCAGCTCGAACAGCCCGGCGTAGTAGGCCAGGGTGATGCCGAGGGTGATGGCCACCGCCGCCCAGCCGCCGAGGCGCAGCACCCGCACCTTGGCGAAGCGATCGGCGACATGGCCGGAGGGGCTGAACAGCAGAATGAAGGGCAGCAGCATCATGCCGTTGACCAGCGCGGTCAGCACCACCTGGGTGGAACCGTCATAGACCTTGAACACGGTGTTCTGGATGACGATCTTGTGGCCAAGATCGACGAAGGCGTTGAGAAAGACGGCGATCAGGTAGGGCCAGGCCCCCTTGATCCGGTGCAGCTTGTCCATGCGGAGTCTCTTTCGAGCAGGGGAGTCCGTAGCCTGAGTGAGACGCTCTGGCAGCGCAAGCAGCGCCATTGGTCAACAAATATGCGAATCAGGGCTATACAAGCTCGCGAAAGCGCGTATGGTGTAGGCACTGCTACTGCAATAGTTACTCGATACCTGCTTGATGTTGCTTCATTTTCATCTCCTGGCTCGTCTCACTCTCGCATTACAGTCCCGCTAGCGAATGTCTCGCTAACGTGGTTGTTCCCCCTACATCCTGGAGATACTCATGTCCAATCGTGAAAATGGCACCGTCAAGTGGTTCAACGATGAGAAAGGCTACGGCTTCATCACCCCGGAAAGCGGCGCCGACCTGTTCGTGCACTACCGCTCCATCGAAAGCGCTGGCTTCAAGAGCCTGAGCGAAGGCCAGAAGGTCACTTTCGTGGCTGTCAAAGGCCAGAAGGGTATGCAAGCTGACCAGGTTCAAGTCGTCTAACGACTGATCCGGTTGCAGAAAGGCCCCACTTCGGTGGGGCTTTTTCGTTTCTGGGGTTTGGTGGCTGCCTGGCTTGCGCTATTTAGCTGATTAGCGTGCCTGCTGAGGCCTTTATTTCGCCCACCCGGGCGAGTCACTTTTGCCAGTCGCGGCAAAAGTAACCAAAAACGCTTGCCCCTCCATCGGCCCCGGCTGCGCCGGGGTTCGTTCGCTCCATCGCCGCTCCAGGGGCACGCCGCGAAGGGCCATCCATGGCCCTCGCGACTCTCGCGGCATCCATGCCGCTCAACCCCTTACGCAACGACTCCGCTCACCCTTCTGGAAAGGGGCGCAACCTCCGCGCCTGCATGGCCCCCGCTAAACATTGCGAGATAGGTGTGAAGCGAAGCACCTAGCCCGCAGGCAGCAGTCTTTCACCCCTTGTCATACGCCCGCTCCAACGCCTCGTTGAGCGTCCGCACCACCTTCACCCGGGCGAACCTCTTGTCGTTGGCCTCCACCAGGGTCCAGGGCGCGATGGCGGTGCTGGTCTGGACCACCATGTCGTTGACTGCCTGGCTGTAGAGATCCCACTTGTCCCGGTTGCGCCAGTCGTCCTCGGTGATCTTGAAACGCTTGAAAGGCGTTTCCTCGCGGGCGCGGAAGCGCTCGAGCTGGGTGTCCTGGTCAATGGCCAACCAGAACTTGGCCAGCACGATGCCGGCGTCGTGGAGCTGTTCCTCGAAGTCGTTGATCTCGCCATAGGCCAGCTGCCAGTCGGCGGCGGGGGTCAGCCCCTCGACCCGCTCCACCAGCACCCGGCCGTACCAGGAGCGATCGAAGATGGTGAAGTTGGCCTGCCGCGGGATGTGCCGCCAGAAGCGCCAGAGATAGGGCTGGGCCAGTTCCTCGTCGCTGGGTGCGGCGACCGGGACGATGCGGTACTGGCGCGGATCCAGGGCGCCGGTGACCCGGCGGATGGCGCTGCCCTTGCCGGCGGCGTCGTTGCCCTCGAAAGCCGCCACCAGGGCGTGGCGGCGATATTTCTTGTCGCGCAGCAGGCGCGCCAGCCGAGCCTGTTCGGCGAGCAGCTGGTCTTCGTAGTCGGCCTTGTCCAGGCGCTGGGTCAGATCCATGGTTTCCAGCACGCCGCGGCCATCCACCGGCGGCGGTATCACGGCAGCGGCCCGGCGCTGCTTGCGCGGCTTGTTGGCCAGGGCGCGCTGCAGCGCCTTGAGCAGCACGGTGCCGACGGTCAGGCTGCGAAAGCGCTCGTCGAAGCCGGGCACCACGTGCCAGGGGGCGTAGTCGTGGTGGGTTCGCCGCACCACCCGTTCGCCCTCCTTGACGAAGCGGTCGTAGACCTTGGCCTGGCGCCAGTCCAGCGGACTGAGCTTCCAGCCCAGGCGGGGATCGTTCTTGAGGTGCTTCAGGCGCTGCTTGAGCTGCGGCTTGGAGAGGTGGAACCAGAACTTGAGGATCAGCGCGCCTTCGTCGGCGAGCATGCGCTCGAAGCGCTCCGCCTGGCCGATGGCGGCATCCAGCTCGACGCGACTGAGGTCCTTGTTGACCCGGCCGTGCAGCATCTGGCTGTACCAGTTGCCAAAGAAGACGCCGGTCCGGCCCTTGCCCGGCAGGCGCTGCCAGTAGCGCCAGGCCGGGGGATGCTGGCGTTCCTCGGCGGTGGGCTGGAGAAAGGTCTCGACGCGAATCAGGCGCGGATCCATCCACTCGTTGAGCAGCTTGACCGTCTCGCCCTTGCCCGCCCCCTCGATGCCATTGATCAGCACGATCACCGGGAAACGGCCCTGCGCCTTGAGTTCGTACTGGGCGGCCAGCAGCGCCTCGCGCAGCTTGGGCAGCTTGGCGTCGTAGGTGGCCTCATCGAGCAGGTGTTCGTTTTCGGCGGCTTCGAACATCCGGATCTCCTTGCGCAGGTGGTCGGGCAACTATAGCCCTTCTGACCCGGCCTGCGGCAGGCGGTGCCCGGCGCCAGGCGGCATGAAGGAAATATGACGTTTAGATGAAATTTGGCATCTCCAGCTGTCGTGGAGGTCTTTCATACCGTTACGCTCCCGCGCAAGCGGGTGCGGCAGTCCACCCTATTGAGGAGAGTTCGATGGCCTTTCGTTTCGATGCACGGCAACCGGCTGACGAGGAAGTCCGCCGCGTGGTGACGGATCGTCTGGTGCAGGCTGAAGCGTCCCTGGCGAGCGGTACCCCCAAGGGCGTCCACGAGACGCGCAAGCGCCTCAAGGAATTGCGCGCCCTCCTGCGGCTGCTGCACGGCGCCCTGGGCAAGCGCGCCTTCGCCAGTCGCAATCGACGGCTGCGCGACCTGGGCCGGGAGCTGTCGTCGCTGCGCGACAGCGCCGCCCTGGTGGAAAGCTGGGATAAGCTGGGTGAATCCGACCGCAAGCGTTTCGCCTCACCGGCCATGAAGCGCGTGCGGCAGCGGCTGCAGGAGCGCGCCGACCAGCAGATCGCCGCGGCCAGCGGCCATCCCGAATTGCTCGATGAATTGACCGCCATGCGTGAGGAGGTGGCTGGCTGGAAACTGTCCGGCAAAGGCTTCGCCCTCTTCGCCCGCGGCCTGGAAGACAACTACAAGGCCGGACGCCAGGCGCTCAAGACCGCGCGCGACAAGCCCACCGACGACACCCTGCACGACTGGCGCAAGCGGGTGAAGGATCACTGGTATCACACCCAGCTGCTCGCCGCGGCCTGGCCGGCGGAATTCAAGACGCGGCAGAAGAGCCTCAAGCGCCTGTCGGAATACCTGGGCGACGATCACGACCTGGCGGTGATGCAGCAGCTGCTGGTGGACGAGCCGACCCTGTTCGGTGCCAGCAATACCCGCTTGGCGATCGGCGAAAGCCTGGTCCAGCAGCGCGAGCGGCTGCAGGCGAAGGCCTTTTCCCTGGGCCTGCGCCTCTATCTGGACAAGCCCACCGCCCTCGCCGAACGCTGGCGGGATCTCTGGCGGCTGGCCAGCCGCCCCTATGCACCACGCAAGACCAAGGAAAAGAGCGCCAAGGCCCCTGCCGGACTGCTGCCGCATCTGGTCGAGGAAGCGTCTGTGTGACCTCTGGGCCAGAGGGGGATTTGTCGCGCGTGGTGGTGGTCCAAGTCCGGGCATACCACCACGACGAGGTCTCGCGATGAAATCCAAACTGCTCGCTTCCCTGTTTGCCTGTTCCGTCCTGGCCAGCACCGCTGCCCTGGCCAACCAGCCCGGTGCCGACTGGATGCCCATGAACGACGTCAAGTCCAAGCTCATGGAGCAGGGCTACACCTCGATCACCAAGATCGAAGCCGATGACGGTCAGTGGGAAGGCGAAGGCATGAAGAAGGATGGCATGAAGTACGACTTCCATGCCGACGCCAAGACCGGCAAGATCACCAAGGAAAAGATGGACATGTGATCTCCTGGGGATCCGGGCACGCGCTCGGATCCCCACCGGCACCTGCGCCTCTTCCTGCCCGCTCTCTGCCCGGTCGGCCCGTCCTGAGCCACCTTCTCGTCACCTAGGAACCCCCATGTACAGTACCGCTTTGGTCGAGCTGCTGCGCACCCACGAGCGGTCGCTGCTCGATGCCTGGATCGGCGCCCAGCGCGCGGCCGGCATGCGCATCGACCTGCTCGATGAAACCACCATCCTGGCCAACTCCGCCGAATTGCTGCGACGCATCACCGTGGCCGCCGCCCAGGGCCTGGGCAATCTGCGCGAGCCGCACTGGCAGCCGGTGCGCGCGCTGCTGGAGCGTTTCTCCTTCGACCAGAGTCGCGCGGGCCTGACGCCCGCGCAGACGGCAACCTTCGTCTTCTCGCTCAAGGAGCCGCTGTTCAACCTGATCCAGAACGAGTGCGACGATCCCCTCGCCGAGATCTGGGCCGCCACCCGGCTGATCGACGATCTCGGTCTGTACAGCATGGAAAGCTTCATGAGCGGCCGCGAGACGGTGATCCGCGAGCAGCAGGAAAGCATGCTGGAACTGTCCACCCCGGTGGTGGAACTGTGGGACGGCATCCTCGCCATCCCGCTGATCGGCGCGCTGGACAGCAATCGCACCCAGGTGGTGATGGAGTCGCTGCTGGAAAAGATCGTCCAGACCGAGTCGGACATCGCCATCATCGACATCACCGGCGTACCCACGGTGGACACCATGGTCGCCCAGCACCTGCTCAAGACGGTGACCGCCGCCCGGCTGATGGGCGCCCAGTGCATCATCAGCGGCATCCGCCCGCAGATCGCCGCCACCATCGTCCACCTGGGCGTGGACCTGGGCGATGTCATCACCAAGGCGTCCCTGGCCGATGCCTTCCGCCTGGCCCTGCGCCAGCAGGGCGTGCGCCTGGCCGCGCCGGTAAAGGCCTGAGGAGCGCACCATGATCGAGCGGATTCCGATCCTCAAGCTGGGTCCCTTCCTGCTGCTGAGCATCCAGGTCGACATGCACGACCAGCTGGCGCTGGACCTGCAGGAAGACCTCACCGAGCAGATCGTGCGGCACCGGGCCAAGGGCGTGCTCATCGACATCTCCGCGCTGGAAATCGTCGATTCCTTCATTGGCCGGATGCTGTCCCACATCGCCCAGGTCTCGCGCATCCTCGACGCCAAGGTGATCGTGGTCGGCATGCAGCCGGCGGTGGCCATCACCCTGGTGGAACTGGGGCTGTCGCTGGAGGGCATCGCCACGGCGCTGAACATGGAAAAGGGCATGCGCCGGCTGGAAGCCATGGTCGCCGCGGACGAATCGCTGGAGGAGTCAGAGGGTGGCGAAGACACAGACGCTTCCACTCCGCCAGGAGACTGACATCGTGCTGATCCGTCAGCAGGTGCGCAAGGTGGCGGAAGCCATCCGCCTGGGCCTCATCTCCCAGACCAAGATCGTCACCGCGGCCAGCGAGATCGCGCGCAACGGCCTGGTCTACGGGCTGGGCGGCGAGTGCCTGATCGAGGAGACGCTGCGCGCCGGCAAGCCGGCGATCCGTCTGGTGATCCGCGATCACGGCCCGGGCATCGCCGATCTCGAGCGCGCCATGGTCGACGGCTACACCTCGGGCAAGGGCCTGGGCCTCGGCCTGTCCGGCTCGCGGCGGCTGGTGGACGACTTCCACATCGACAGCCAGCCCGGCCAGGGCACCACCGTCGAACTCTGGAAGTGGCGATGAACGACCAGCCGTGCAGCCTGGTGCTGCCGGTCAGCACCAGCGTCCATGTCGATGCCGCCCGGCGCGCCCTGGTCCGGCTGGCCGGCACCGTCACCGCCGACAAAACCCTGCTCGGGCGCCTGACCATTGTCGCCCAGGAGCTGGGCTACAACCTGGTCCGCCATGCCGGGCACGGCGAACTCCTGGCTACCCTGAGCGGCGAAGGGGTGCTCGATGTCCTGGCGGTGGATCGCGGCCCGGGCATGCACGACGTCGCCCGCTGCCTGAGCGATCACTACAGCACGGCCGCGACGCTGGGTGCCGGCCTGGGGGCGATCCGCCGCCAGTCCGATGTGTTCGACATCCATTCGCGACCGGGTCAGGGCACCGTGGTGCTGGCGCGCTTCCATCTGGCCGGCGCACCCGGCAGCCGGTTGCAGCATGGCGCCCTGTGCACGCCGCACCCCGAGGAACAGCTCTGCGGCGACACCTGGGCGGTCAGCGGGCGCCGCCTGCTGGTGTGCGACGGCCTCGGCCATGGCCAGCAGGCCGCCACCGCCAGTCGCCGGGCGCGGGAACTGTTCCTGCGCCATGGCGCGCACCTGCCCCTGCAGCGGCTGATGGAGAATCTGCACCAGGCGCTGATGGAAACCCGCGGCGCCGCCCTGGCGCTGGCCGAGCTGGATCCGGATCAGGGCCAGGTGAGCTTTTGCGGCATCGGCAACATCGCCGGGCGCCTGCTGGGCAACACCACACGCAGCCTGGTGTCCAACAACGGCACCCTAGGCTACCGGATCGGCCGGATCCAGACCTATACCTACCCCTGGACGCCCGGCACCCTGCTGGTGCTGAACTCCGATGGCCTGACGTCCAAGGTGGGACTGGGCGAGCACTCCGGGCTCGGGGCGCGCCATCCGGCGCTGATCGCCGCCCTCCTGCACCGCGACTTCCGGCGCTCCGCCGACGATGCCACCGTTCTGGTACTCAAGCATGTCTGACGTCTTGCCCCTGCTGACCCTCGCCCTGCACAGCGAGCAGGACATCGTGCACTGTCGCCAGGCCGCCAAGCGCCTGGCCGCGGCCCTGGAGTGGCCGGCGCTGGAGCAGATCCGCCTGGCCACCGCGGTCTCCGAACTGGCGCGCAACATCCACCAGTACGCCGGCAGCGGTCATTTCGACTTCGCCCTGCTGCGTGGCGAAGACCAGCGCCTGCGCGGCCTGGAAGTACGGGCGGTCGACCAGGGGCCGGGCATCGCCGAGATGGAGGCCATCCGCGCGGGCAGCTATCGCTCCAGCACCGGCATGGGCATCGGCCTGTGCGGCGCCCAGCGGCTGTTCGACGACTTCGACATCCAGACCTCTCCTGCCGGTACCTGCATCACCGCCCGCAAGTACCAGGCGCCGCGGCCCTTTCCCGCGGCAGAGCTGCTCCAGGCACTGACGGCCGAGCTGCAGGGCAGTCCGCCACCGGATCCCTATCAGCAGATCCGCCTGCAGAGCGAAGAGCTGCTGCTGACCAACACCGAGCTGCAGGTGCGCCAGTCGGAACTGGAGGTCACCAACAAGGAACTGGAAAACACCAACCAGGGCGTGGTGGCGCTCTATTCCGAGCTGGAAAAGGCCACCCAGGAACTCAAGGAGGCCAGCGAGGCGAAGACCCGTTTCTTCTCCAACATGACCCACGAATTCCGCACCCCGATCAACATCATCGAGAATGTCGCCAAGCTGCTCGCCAGCGGCGTGGACGGGGCGCTCAATGCCGAACAGCAGCGCCAGGTGCGCTTCATCAGCGACGCGGCGCTGGAACTGGCCAACCTGGTCAGCGAGTTACTGGCGCTGGCCGAGGTGCAGTCCGGCCGCCTGACCATCGTGCCCCAGCCCTTTGCGCTGGCGCCCTTCATCGATCGCCTCGAACAGTTCGCCACGGCCCTGGCGCCGCGCTATCCCCAGGTCAGCTTCAGCGTCGCCCCGCCGCCGGCCGGGGTGCTGCTGGATACCGACGAGAGTCGACTGTTCCAGGTGCTGCGCAACCTGATCTCCAACGCCTTCAAGTACACCCCGCAGGGCCAGGTGCGCATCCAGGTGTTCCAGCCCGACGACGCCAGCCTGGAATTCCTGGTGGAAGACAGCGGCATCGGCATCGCCGCGGCGGATCGGCAAAAGATCTTCGAGGAATTCGAGCGCATCCGTTCGCCGCACCTGACCCATATCGAAGGCACCGGCCTGGGCCTGCCCCTGGCGCAGCGCCTGGCCGTGCTGCTGCGCGGCGAGCTCTCTCTCGACAGCGAAGTCGGCCGCGGCAGTCGCTTCACCCTGCGCCTGCCGCGCCACTACGCCAACCACCGGGCCGCCGAGCCGGAGCCCGATCTCAGCGGCCTCACCGTGCTGGTGATCGAGGACAACGAAGGCGATCGCTATCTGGTCCGGCGCACCCTCGAACGCCTCAATCCAGTCCTGCTGGAGGCGGACAGCGCCCGCAGCAGCCTCGACCGGCTCAATGCGGTGCGCCCGGACATCATCATCCTCGACCTCGACCTGCCCGATATCAACGGCGAGGACCTGCTCGCCAGCATGGACTGGAGCATGCACCGGCGGGTGCTGATCAATACCGCCCAGCCCCTCGACGAGGCGGGCCGCCAGCGCCTGCAGGACTACTGCCACGCCATCCTGTTCAAGCACGCCCCCGATCACGCCGAGCGGCTGCTGGCCGAGGTCTGCGCCCTGGCGAGGAGCCTGTCCGATGACTAGTGCCCCGCGCCGTATCGTCATCATCGACGACACCGAGGCCAATCGTTATGTGCTGCGCAAGATCCTCGGCAGCCAGAGCCACTATGAGGTGCTGGAAGCGGCCAGCGGTGCCAGCGGCCTGGCGCTGATCGACGAATCCGTCGAGCTGGTGATCATCGACGTCAATCTGCCGGACACCACCGGCTTCGAGCTGATCCAGGCCATCGAGCGCAAGTGCGAATGGGGCCGGCTGCCGGCCATCATCAACATCTCGGCCACCTTCGTTTCCGGCAGGGACAAGGCCCAGGGCTTCAACACCGGTGCCCAGGCCTACCTGACCCACCCGATCAATCCGGAAGAGGTGCTGGCCACCGTCGGCGCCCTGCTCAAGGCCAGCTCCCGGGTCGGCCACATGGAGCAGCAGCGCAACTCGGCCATCGCCCGCAGCGAGAATCTGCAGGCGGAAAAGGTCATGCTCGAACGCTTCATGAGATCGCTCAATCACGACCTGCGCTCGCCGCTCACCGCCGCGACCATGGTGGTCAACCTGATGCAGCGCAATCCGGCGCGGCGGACCGACGATCTCTTGCAGACCCTGCACGACAACCTGCAGCGCATGAACCAGATGATCACCGACGTGCTGGACATCAGCCACATGAGCCTGGGCGGCGGCGTCCGCCTCAGCGGCGATCCGCTGGTGCTGGGTCCGCTGCTGAACGACGCCGCGACCAATCTGCGCCTGCAGTTCGCCAATCACCTCGACCTGCAGCTGGAGACGCCGGAGCTGGAAGTGCTGTGGGACAGATACGCCTTCCTGCGCATCTTCGACAACCTGGTGCTCAACGCCGCCAAGCACGGCGAGGCGGGAACGCCGATCCGGGTCCGCCAGTGGCTGGCCGAGGATCAGGTCATGCTGGAATTGCGCAACCTCGGCCAGTTTCCCGACGAGGTCCTGGCCAACCTGGCCACGCCCTATTTCATCTCTACTCGCAGCGACAAGCGCGGCTGGGGCCTGGGCCTGCCCATCGTCAAGGCGCTCAGCGAAAGCTTCGGCGGCGAAGCGCGCTTCGCCAACGGCGCGGGCGAGGTGGTCATCACCCTGCACCTGCCGCTGCGGCTGGCCTAGCGACTTTCAGGGCAGCGCGCCGCGCTTATCCTGATGTCGGTAGCGTGGAAAACCGCGCAGCGTTTTCCACTGCTGCCAGACAAGGACTTGGGCGACGCGGACAAGGCTGCGCCGTTGTCCACGCTACGGGCTCCGCACAGCGTACTTAGGTTGGGTCGAGCGCAGCGAAGCCCAACGTCGCCAGGGATGAATCCGCGCGGTCGGGCTTCGGCGATGGAGCCACCTCCGCCCAACCTGCCTCCTCAGAATTCGATCTGCACATCCCCTTGCGGGATGCTGCAGCAGGACAGGATGTAGCCTTCGGCTTCGTCTTCCTCGGTGATGCCGCCGTTGTGGTCCATGACCACCTCGCCGCTCTTCTTGAGCACCTTGCAGGTGCCGCAGATGCCCATGCCGCAGGCCTTGGGGATGTGCAGGCCGAGCTTGGCCGCGGCGCCGTGGATGGTTTCGCCGGGGCCGATGTTGACGCTCTTGCCACTCTCGGTGAAGGCGACGTTGCACTGGGCTTCCAGGGGAATCGGCGGCAGCTCGGCCGCGGCTTCGGCCTGCTCGGCCGCCTCCACCTTGGCTTCCGGCGGCGTCGCGCCGAAGGATTCCTCGTGGTAGTGGGTCATGTCGAAGTCCAGCTCGCGGAGCATGGCCTTGACGGCGTTCATGTAGGGCGTGGGGCCGCAGCAGAAGATCTCGCGCTCCCGGAAGTCCGGCGCCATCAGCTCCAGCATGCGGCGGTCGAAGTAGCCGCGATAGCCGGCCCAGGACTCGCCGTGCTCGGTGCGCTCGCACACCAGGTTCAGGGCGAAGTTGTCGATCCGCGCCGCCATGTGCTCCAGCTCGCCCTGGTAGATGATGTCGCGCGGGGTACGGGCGCTGTGCACGAAGACCATGTCGACGCTGGCGTTGGTGTCGTAGAACCAGCGCGCCATGGACATCACCGGGGTGATGCCGACGCCGCCGGAGAGGTAGAGCACCTTGTCGGCGGGATAGTCGATGGCGTTGAACAGGCCGACCGGCCCGTGCACAGCCAGGTTGTCGCCGACCTTCATGTTGTCGTGCAGCCAGTTGGACACCTGGCCGCCCGGCACGCGCTTGACGGTGATGGAGAAGCTGTAGGGCACCGAGGGCGAACTGGAGATGGTGTAGGAGCGCATCACCTGCCGGCCGTCGATCTCCAGCTCCAGGGTCACGAACTGGCCCGGCTTGAAGAAGTACATCAGCGGAATTTCGGCCGTGAAGCAGAAGGTGCGCACGTCCCAGGTTTCCTGGATGACCTTGACGCAGCGCACGGGGTGGCGGCCATTGGTCCAGGTCTGGGTAGTTACGGGGTTGAGGAAGGTATTCATGACGCACCTCGACTGCCACTGGGGCTATTGGCGGCGATTCTGGGAGGGCCCCACGACCGCCACTTTCCCAATCGCGACATCCACATGCCGATGGCGACCGGCCCAGCAATGGCAAGGGCTGGGGCGTCGTGAACAGCGTTGGCCATGTCGCCCATGAGCAAGGCCCCCTCCCGGCTCCGGCCCCACACTCCGCCCCAAGCCGAACCTGAACAGCGCGCGACGGGCGAAGCACGGGGTCATTCGGCGGCCCTGCCCCGTCGGCCAATAGCCTTGCAATACCGTGACCAACCACTTTCGCCACCCGCCGCGGTGGCCACGAGGATGTAC
This sequence comes from Pseudomonas sp. PGPPP4, assembly GCF_002256045.1. NCBI lineage: Bacteria > Pseudomonadati > Pseudomonadota > Gammaproteobacteria > Pseudomonadales > Pseudomonadaceae > Pseudomonas > Pseudomonas sp. PGPPP4. Next base: position 205,667 of record NZ_NKID01000003.1, on the reverse strand, counting down.
GATGGACGTCAGCACCTTGAGTTTGGGCGACCCTCTCGATCCGGCCCGCAAGGCCACGGCCGAGATGCTGCGCACCCGCGAGCGCACCTACTCCCTGCCCCAGCCGTTCTACAACGACGAGCGCCTGTTCCAGATCGACATGCAGGAGATCTTCGGCAAGGAATGGCTGATCGCCGGCATGACTTGCGAGATCCCCACCAAGGGCAACTTCATCACCCTGCAGCTGGGCGACAACCCCATCCTGGTGGTGCGCGGTGCCGAGGGCAAGGTCCACGCCTTCCACAACGTCTGCCGTCACCGGGGTTCGCGCCTCTGCGTCAGCGACAAGGGCAAGGTCGCCAAGCTGGTCTGCCCCTACCACCAGTGGACCTACGAGCTGGATGGCCGCCTGCTGTTCGCCGGCACCGAGATGGGCGCCGACTTCAACATGGCCGACTTCAATCTCAAGCCGATCCACGTCAAGACCGCCGGCGGCTACATCTTCATCTCCCTGGCCGACGAACCGCCGGCCATCGACGACTTTCTGCGTACGCTCGAGCACTACATGGAGCCGTACGACATGGAGAACACCAAGGTCGCGGTGCGCACCGACCTGGTCGAGCAGGCCAACTGGAAGCTGGTGCTGGAAAACAACCGCGAGTGCTATCACTGCAACGGCTCCCACCCCGAGTTGCTGAACACCCTGCTGGAGTGGGACGACGTCACCGATCCGCGCGCCTCCCAGGCGTTCAAGGACCAGGTCGCCGCCTGCACCAGCCGCTGGGACGCCGACAACATCCCCTACGCCCATGCCAGCTTCGGCCTGCGCAACCGCATCGTGCGCATGCCGCTGCTCGCCGGCACCGTGTCCATGACCATGGACGGCAAGCCCGGCTGCAAGAAGCTCATGGGGCGCATCAAGGACCCGGACCTGGGCTCCATGCGCATCCTGCACCTGCCGCACTCCTGGAACCACTGCATGGGCGATCACATGATCGTCTTCACCGTCTGGCCGCTGGGTCCGACCGAGACCGTGGTGACCACCAAGTGGCTGGTGCACAAGGATGCCGTGGAAGGCGTCGACTACGATCCGGTCAACCTGCGCAAGGTCTGGGATGCCACCAACGACCAGGACCGCCGGCTGGCCGAGGAAAACCAGCGCGGCATCAATTCCAAGGCCTATCAGCCGGGTCCCTATTCAAAGACTTACGAATTCGGCGTGATCAACTTCATCGACTGGTACAGCGAGCGGCTGCTCGACAACCTCGGCGAAGAGGCGCCGGCGGCGCACCTGCGTCAGGTCAGCGGCGACTGACCAGGATACCGGCACCGTCCTTCCGTGGAGTCGCAAGGACTCCACGGAAGTCAATAAACGTCCGACCTTTTTTGTACTGCGAGCTTTTGCCGCACCCGTCCTAGGGCCTTTTCACCAAATCATCACCTAAAGTTGTGACTCTGTTCGCACTCCGAACCCTCCTCCTAGCAGGCCGTCATGACTCTTCGCTCCCTGTCCATCGCTACCCGCAACCTGCTGTGTTTCGGCATCCTGGCGGTCCTCGTCGCAGCGCTCGGACTCTTCGGCTGGTACCAGCTGTCGGAGATCCGCCAATTGGGGCATCAGGTGGAGCAGCGCTACATCCCGACCCTGATCGCGGCCGACAATCTGAGCCTGCTGGTGGCCCGCACCCGCATCGAGACCCTGCGCCTGCTGGCCATGCCCGATGCCCAGAGCCTGACCAACACCCGCCAGAAACTGGACGGTCTGAGCACCGAGGTGCAGGCCATCTTCGGCCGCTATCAGCACGAGCTGCTGTCGACGAAGAGCCGCAATGCGCTGGACGAATTGCGCCAGGTGCATCAGAGCTACATGCAGGGCATACAGCAAATCGCCGACCTGGCCGGTGCGGGTCAGCTCGACCAGGCGCGTAACGTAGTGCAGCAGAGCATGGGTGCGCTGGGTACGCGGATGAACGCCTGCATAGAAACGCTCCGCCAGGCCGTCGAGCAGGACATCCACGCCGCCAGCGCGAATGCGGATGCAGCCTATGCACGCTCCAACAGCGTGACCTGGCTGGCCATCCTGATGACCCTCACCCTTACCGGCCTGCTGGCCTGGCGCCTGACGCGTAGCGTGGCCAACCCCATCGCCCAGGCGGTAGCGGCGGCCCGTACCATCGCCGCGGGTGACCTGACCCAGGCGCTGGACAGCCGTGGCCACGACGAGGCCGCTCAGCTGCTGCAGGCCATGCAGCAGATGCAGGGTCAATTGCGCGAGACCCTGGGGCATATCGGCGATTCGGCCAGCCAGCTGGCGTCCGCCGCCGAAGAGATGACCTCGGTCATGCAGGAGAGCGCTACCGGCCTGCAACAGCAGAACAACGAGATCGAATCGGCGGCGACCGCCGTCACCGAAATGAGCCAGGCGATCGAGGAAGTCGCCGGCAACGCCTCCTCCACCTCCAATGATTCGCGCCAGGCCGCCGATACCGCCGTTCAGGGCCAGCGTCAGCTGGGCGAGACCCTCACCGCCATCGAGACCCTCACCGAGCAGGTCCTGGGTGCCAGTGCCCAGGCTCGCGAGCTGGAAAGCCAGACCCGCAACATCAGCCAGGTGCTGGACGTGATCCGCTCGGTCGCCGAACAGACCAATCTGCTAGCCCTGAATGCCGCCATCGAAGCGGCGCGCGCGGGCGAGGCCGGTCGCGGCTTCGCCGTGGTGGCCGACGAGGTGCGCGCCCTGGCCCATCGCACCGGTGAGTCCACCCGCGAGATCGAGGGCATGATCGGCAGTATCCAGCAGGGCACCGGCCAGACCGTCGACGCCTTGCTGACCAGCGCCGACCAGGCGCGCGAGACGCGCGAGCAGGCGCAGTCGGCCAATGCCGCCCTGGCCGTCATCGCCCAGGCGGTCGCGGGCATCGACGAGCGCAATCTGGTGATCGCCAGCGCAGCCGAAGAACAGGCCCAGGTGGCACGCGAAGTCGATCGCAACCTGGTACGCATCCGCGACGTGTCGGTGCAGACCGCGGCGGGTGCCGAGCAGACCCGCGCCTCCAGCCAGCAACTGGCGGCACTGGCCGCGACCCTCAGCGGCCAGGTGCAGCGCTTCCAGTTCTAGTCGCCTGGCGACGCCCGCTGCCCAATCATCAGATTTAAGACGAATGACCATCAAGTCACGGCGACCCTAGCCGTTAAAGGGAGCCTCACTCTTCACCGGGGCTGCCGCCGTGACCTTTCGTTCCTTCTCCCTCGCCATTCGCAGCGTGTTGTGTTTCGGCCTGCTGGCCATCCTCGTGGCCAGTCTGGGTCTGTTCGGATTGCTGCAGCTGTCGCAGATCCGTACCCAGGGCCAGGTCATCGAGACCAACAACGTGCCCAGCATCGTCGAAGCCGACAACATCGCCCTGCAACTGGCCCGCACCCGGGTCGAGGTGCTGCGTCTGCTGGCCATTCCGGATGCCACTACCGTTGCCAACACGCGCAAGAAGATCGACAGCATCAATGCCGACATCGAAGCCGGGTTTGGCCGCTATGAAAAACTCGTCAGCGCCGATCGTGAGCGCCAGGCCTTCGATGTCCTGCGCCAGATCCATCGCGACTATGTCCGCTACACCGCGCAACTGGCCGATCTGATCGGCGCCGGCAAGCTCGACGAAGCCCGCAGCCTGATCCAGACCAGCATGGCCCAGCTCGGCGTACAGATGAACGAGCGCACCGAAGCCCTGCGCAAGATCAACCAGGAAGACATCAAGGCCGCCTCCCAGCACTCCGGCGACACCTATGCCCAGGCCACCTCCATCACCTGGATCGCGATCGCCCTGGCCCTGGGTCTGACCGTGCTGCTGGCCTGGCGCCTGACCCTGAGCATGACCCGGCCCATCGCCGAGGCCGTCGCCGCCGCCCGGACCATCGCCAATGGCGATCTGACCCAGACCCTGGATACCCGCGGTCACGACGAAGCCGCCCAGCTGCTGCAGGCTATGCAGCAGATGCAGACCAATCTGCGCGATACCCTGGGCCACCTGGGTCACTCCGCTACCCAGCTGGCTTCGGCCGCCGAGGAGATGACCGCGGTCATGCAGGAGAGCGCCCACGGCCTGCAGCAGCAGAACAGCGAGATCGAGATGGCGGCCACCGCCGTCACCGAGATGAGCCAGGCGGTGGACGAGGTGGCCGGCAACGCCACCTCCACCTCGTCCGAATCGCGCCAGGCCGCCGATACCGCGCGCCAGGGCCAGCGGCAGCTGGGCGATACCTTGGGCGCCATCGAGGTGCTCACCGAAAACGTGCTGGGTGCCAGCGAGCAGGCCCGTCAGCTGGCCGAGCAGACCCGCAACATCAGCCAGGTACTGGACGTGATCCGTTCGGTCGCCGAGCAGACCAACCTGCTGGCGCTCAACGCCGCCATCGAAGCGGCGCGTGCCGGGGATGCCGGTCGTGGCTTCGCCGTGGTCGCCGACGAGGTCCGCGCCCTGGCCCATCGCACCGGCGAATCCACCCGCGAGATCGAAGGCATGATCGGCAGCATCCAGCAGGGCACCGGCCAGACCGTCGATGCCTTGCTGACCAGCGCCGACCAGGCGCGCCAGACCCGCGAGCAGGCGCAGTCGGCCAACGCCGCCCTGGCCGCCATCGCCCAGTCGGTGTCGGGCATCGACGAGCGCAACCTGGTGATCGCCAGTGCCGCCGAAGAGCAGGCCCAGGTGGCCCGCGAGGTGGATCGCAACCTGGTACGCATCCGCGATCTGTCGGTGCAGACCGCCGCCGGTGCCGAACAGACCCGCGCCGCCAGCCAGCAGCTCTCCGAACTGGCGGTGGAGCTCAACGGCCAGATCCGCCGCTTCCGCGTGTGACCTGTCCGGCAGGGACGCCCCTGCCGGACCCCGTCGCGGTGGCAAAACCGGGAGGCGACCGCTACGCTGGCGCCTTCGCCCACCGCGTCTCTCTCGCATGAGCTATCGCTACGTCATCTTCGACTTCGACGGCACCCTGGCGGACAGCCTGCCCTTTCTGCTGGGCTGTCTCGGCGAGCTGGCGCAGACCCATGGCTTTCGCCAGCCAGCCGCCGACGAGTGGCCCCGGCTGCGCGCCGCCTCCCTGACCGGTCTGCTCGACAGCCTGGGCATCCCGCTCTGGCAGGTGCCCCGCATCGCCCGGCACTATCGCCGCCTGCTGGTCCAGCGAGGCGATCAGGTCCTGCCCTTCGCCGAGATTCCCGCCACCCTCGACCGCTTGCAGGCCAGTGGTCTGCAACTGGGCCTGGCGACCTCCAACTCCGCCGCGGCCGTGCACCAGGTGCTGCCCCAGGCCGGACGCCTGTTCGCCGCGGGCGAATTCGACATCCCCCTGCTGGGCAAGGCGCGGCGTCTGAAGCGCCTGCTCCACCGCCAGGGGATCACGCCGGCCGAGGCCCTCTATGTCGGTGACGAGCTGCGCGATCTCCAGGCGGCACGCCGCGCCGGACTGGGCTGCGCCGCCGTGGCCTGGGGCTATGGCTGCCCGACGACGCTGCGCGCGCAGCAACCCGATCTCTTCTTCGAACAGCCGGCCGAGTTGCTGCGGCTGCTGCCCTCCCCCTGCTGAAGGAATGCCCATGAAGTCTCTGTTGCTGGTCGCTGGTCTCGGTCTGAGCGGTCTCTTGCAGGCCGCCGAACTGCAGGTACGGGTGGAGACGGTCGATGCCTCGGGGGGCCAGTTGCTGCTGGCGGTATTCGACAGCGAAGCGGCCTGGAAGGCGCACAAGACGCCCGTGGCCCAGGCCCATCTCGCCGCGCAGGCGGGTACCCAGGAGCAACGCTTCGAGCTGCCGCCCGGGCGCTATGCCGTGTCGGTCATCCACGACAGCAACGGCAACAGCGCGCTGGACACCAATTTCATCGGCATGCCCACCGAACAATACGGCTACAGCAACAATCCGCCACTGCGCATGCGCATGGCCACCTTCGAGGAATGCGCCTTCAACCTGCCGGCCACAGGCCTGCGCCAGCAGGTGACGCTGCGCTAGGCCACGGCTGTCGTACACAGGCTTCCAAACAGAAAATCAACAGACTTATCCACAAGGCTTTTAGCAGCGATCGCTGAGCCCGACGCTGAGCAGACGTGGATAACTCCTTGGACTGGCAGCAGAAATCCCTTGACTCGGGAATAACCCGGAAAACTGGTCATTATTTGATCGATTCTCTGGAAGCCGCGCCAGCGCTGGCCTCTGGCACTAGACGAACAACCTATCCACAGCCCTATGCAGCGCTATTGTGGGTTGTGGAAAACACCCGAAAGAGGATTGATCATTTTTTGTACGATCCTCTGCAGGCCTTGCCAGCCCTGGCATACAGACCAGGTCCCACATCTTTTCCACAGGCACGCACACAGCAGATGTGGGAAAACCGGACCGCGGAGTGCGCATTCGGCCGCCTGAGCAACCTAGACGAGATTGGCTATTTATTGAGCAATTTTGCCCCACAACCGCCTGATCGGTTGCTGACAACTTGCCCAAGGCTTATCCACAGCCTTTACCTGTCAGGCAATGACGGCAAAACGGTCCGGCGTTCGCAGCCTGACTCGGCAGATCAGGTCGTAGCGGATTCAATCAACAGGACCAATACCTGCCCAGCCCTTCTGGCACGTGGCTTTGCGCCGGAAGCGAACAGACTGCCCACAAAGTTATGCACAGCCTGCAGGCTGTCCGGGCATAAAAAAGACCGCCTGAGGCAGTCTTTTTGAAGGCTGGCGAGGGCCTAGCGTGCGGTGCGTACGCTGTCCGACAGCTGCTTGCAGAGGCCGAGCACGCCGTCGATGGCAGCGCCCGAAGACTCGGCCTTGGCGATCTGGTCGACGAAGGCCGAGCCCACCACCACACCATCGGCGATACGGGCGATCACCCGCGCCTGTTCGGGGGTACGGATACCGAAGCCGACGGCCAGGGGCAGGTCGGTGAAGCGGCGCAGGCGGGCCACGGCGGCCTCGACGTGCTCGGTGGTGGCCGAACCGGCACCGGTGACGCCAGCGACGGACACGTAGTAGACGAAGCCGGAGCTGGTGTTGAGCACCCGCGGCAGGCGAGCGTCGTCGGTCGTCGGGGTGGTCAGGCGAATGAAGTCGATACCGGCGGCCTGGGCTGGCAGCGCCAGTTCGGCATCGTGCTCGGGCGGCAGGTCGACCACGATCAGGCCATCCACCCCCGCTTCGGCGGCTTCCGCCAGGAAGCGCTCCACGCCATAGCGATGGATGGGGTTGTAGTAACCCATCAGCACCAGCGGCGTCTCGCCTTCGCCGCGCCGGAAGTCGCGCACCATTTCCAGGGTCTTGGCCAGATTCTGACCCGCCTGCAGGGCGCGCAGGGCAGCGGCTTGGATGGCCGGCCCGTCGGCCATGGGATCGGTGAAGGGCATGCCCAGCTCGATGACGTCGGCACCGGCCGCCGGCAGGCCCTTGAGGATGGCCAGGGCGGTGTCATAGTCCGGATCGCCGGCGGTGGTGTAGGTGACCAGGGCCGCACGGCCCTCGGCCTTCAGCGCGGCGAAGCGGGTTTCCAGGCGGCTCATAGGGTGTCTCCCAGGTGACTCATCACGGTCTGCATGTCCTTGTCGCCGCGGCCCGAGAGGCAGATCACCATCAGGTGGTCCTTGGGCAGGTGCGGCGCGCGCTTGTAGGCCTCGGCCAGGGCGTGAGCCGTTTCCAGCGCCGGAATGATGCCTTCCAGGCGGCAGGTCTGGTGGAAGGCCTTGAGCGCCTCGTCGTCGTTGATCGGCACGTATTCCACGCGTTTCACGTCGTGCAGGTGGGCGTGCTCTGGACCGATGCCGGGATAGTCCAGGCCGGCGGAAATCGAGTGGGCGTCGATGATCTGGCCATCGTCGTCCTGCAGCAGGAAGGTACGGTTGCCGTGCAGCACCCCGGGCATCCCGCCGTTGAGGCTGGAGGCGTGCTTGCTGGTGTCGACGCCGTGGCCGCCGGCTTCGACGCCGATGATGGCGACGTCCCGGTCATCGAGGAATTCGTGGAACAGGCCCATGGCGTTGGAGCCACCGCCGACGCAGGCGATCAGGCTGTCGGGCAGGCGTCCTTCCTTCTCCAGGATCTGGGCGCGGGTCTCGCGACCGATCACTGCCTGGAAATCGCGGACCATGGCCGGATAGGGGTGCGGACCGGCCACGGTACCGATCAGGTAGAAGGTGTCGGCGACATTGGTCACCCAGTCGCGCAAGGCCTCGTTCATGGCGTCCTTGAGGGTACCGGTACCGGAGGTGACCGGAATCACCTCGGCACCCAGCAGCTTCATGCGAAAGACGTTGGCCTGCTGACGGTCGATGTCGGTGCTGCCCATGTAGATGACGCAGGGCAGGCCGAAACGCGCGGCCACGGTGGCGGTGGCCACGCCGTGCATGCCGGCGCCGGTCTCGGCGATGATGCGGGTCTTGCCCATGCGCTTGGCCAGCAGGATCTGGCCGATGCAGTTGTTGATCTTGTGCGCGCCGGTGTGATTCAGCTCTTCGCGCTTGAGATAGATCTTGGCGCCGCCGAAGTGCTCGGTCAGGCGCTCGGCGAAATACAGCGGATTGGGCCGACCGACGTAGTCGCGCTGGAAGTAGGCCAGCTGCTCGAGAAACGCCGGATCCTCCATGGCGGTCTCGTATTCGCGCTGCAGATCGAGGATCAGCGGCATCAGGGTTTCGGCGACATAGCGGCCACCGAACTGGCCGAACATGCCTTGAGCGTCGGGGCCCTGGCGATAAGCGGTCTGGGTCATGGGATTCTCCTGCGAAGATGGATCCACCTTACCCGCTTGAGTGCCGCAGATAAATCGATAAGATCGCGATGACCCGTCAGGAATTCTCACAGATGAGCGATCCCCGCGACCTGCCTCCCCTGAATGCCCTGCGCGCTTTCGAAGCCACTGCTCGTCTGGGTGGTATGAGTCGCGCCGGGGACGAACTGCACGTGACCCACGGCGCCGTGAGTCGTCAGATCCGTGCACTGGAGGAACAACTGGGGGTGGCGCTGTTTCGCCGCGAAGGCCGTGGCCTGGCGCTGACCGAAGCCGGTCTACGCCTGCGCGAGGTGAGCGGCGAGGTCTTCGAGCGCCTGCGCGAGGTGTGCGCCGAACTCAAGGCCGGCAGTCGCCAGGGGCCCTTCGTGCTGGGCTGCCCGGGCAGTCTGGTGGCGCGCTGGTTCATTCCGCGACTGGATCGCCTCAATCGCGATCTACCGGAGTTGCGCCTGCACCTCTCTACCCGCACCGACGACACCCCGCTGGCCGCCGCCGGCCTGGATGCCAGTCTGCTGTTCACCGAGACGGCGCCACCGCAGGACGTGATGCCCTATCACCTGGCAGCCGAGCGCATCGGCCCGGTGCTGAGCCCCTACTGCCCGGCCTATCTGAGATTGCGGGACGGCGACCTGCAGGCCTTGCTGGCCGAACGGTTGCTGCACACCCTGTCACGGCCCCAGGCCTGGCCACAGTGGTTCGCCACCCAGGGCCTGGAGGCACCGGTGCTGGAGTACGGGCAGGGCTTCGAGCACCTCTACTACCTGCTGGAGGCGGCGCTGTCGGGATTGGGGGTGGCGATCGCGCCGGAGCCACTGGTGGCGGCGGATCTGAAGGCGGGCCGACTGGTCGCGCCCTGGGGCTTTGCGGCGACCGGTGCGGAATTGGCGCTGTGGGCGCCGGGTCGACTGGCGGATGAACGGGTGGAGCGGTTGGCGGCCTGGCTCAGAACCGAGCTGGCCGAGCGCTAGCGCTCGAGGCACCTCTTGAGGATGCCTCGAGCCGCCACGATCAGTGGTCGCCGCGCAGCAGCGCCCAGCCGACCAGGACGGTCACGCCGGCGGCGATGCCGACGGTGGCCCAGGGATGTTCGCGCGCCACGCCGCTGGCGGCGCGACCATACTGACGGGTCAGGCGACGCACGTCGTCATAGACCTCTTCCAGCGAATCGCCCGAATGGTGCAGGGCTTCGCGAGCGGTGCTCTTGAAGGAGTTCAGACTGCTGCGGGATTCGCGTGCAGCATTCTTCTTCAGCGACGCCAGCGAGTCGAGCAGGCTGTTGATTTCGTTCTCGATGCTGGCGATGGACGCCTGGTAATCGGTGTTACGGGCCATGACAACCTCCTGGGATGGACGGATTCAGGAAATGTGACTACCGAGCCGTTGGAAAGTGCTGCAAAGCCGTGGGCGAGAGCCTGGGCAGTGAACTTATCGGGGCCTTTCGCGGCCTCAAATGGCAGAGGCACCCTTCCCGGCGAGTCGACCGCGACACCGGTCAACGCGTTGCCGGCTATCCGCTGCAGCGCCCGCTATTGCTGACCCAGGAGAGTTTTCATGTCCGATCATCACACCTACAAGAAGCTGGAAATCGTTGGCTCTTCCACCACCAGCGTCGAGGACGCCATTAACAATGCCCTCGCCGAGACGGCCAAGTCGGTCAAGAACCTGGAATGGTTCGAAGTGGGTGAAATCCGCGGTCATATCCAGGACGCCAAGGTGGCTCATTATCAGGTCACCCTGAAGATCGGCTTCCGTATCGAAGCCAGCTGAGCAGCATTCCAGACCTCCCTCCCCCCGCAAAAGGACAGGCAAGATGCGTAGAGTCGTGATCACCCTCGGTTTGTTGGCCCTGAGCGGCGGTGCCTTTGCCGCCGGCACCTCGTGCGACACGGTCAAGGCCGATATCGATGCCAAGCTGCAGGCCAAGCAGGTGGCGCACTACAGCCTCGAGGTGGTGGACAAGGGCAGCGCCAGCGCCTCCGCCAAGGTGGTGGGCAGCTGCGAAGGCGGTAGCAAGGACATCGTCTACCAGCGTCGCTAGGGCCAGGACCGCAAGGCGCTACCCATAAGTGGCGCCTTGGTTTTCACGAAGGGACGCCCACTGCCCAACGGCAGTGGGCGTCTTTTTTAGAGATCCGTGGCAGGTCCGAAGAACTCGTGGCGGATCTGCTTTTCCGGCACACCTAGTTCCAGCAGATCACGGCGTACCTGGGCCATGAACGGCTGCGGGCCGAGGACGTAGGCATCAAGGTCGCGACCCTTGGGCAGCCAGCGCTGCAAGCGCGTCAGATCCAGGCGCGAGGCATAGGCCTCTTCCGCCACCGGCTCGCTGTAGCAGAAATACAGCTGCAGTTGCGGATGGTGGGCGGCCTGCTCTTCCAGCCAGTGCCCGAACGCCTGCACCCCGACATGGCGGGTGCAATGGATCAGCTGGATCGGCCGCCCGCTCGGCAGCGCCGCCGATACCATGGGCAGCAGCGGCGTGATGCCGACGCCACCGGCGATCAACAGCAGCGGCTTGGTCGATTCCTGCAGGACGAATTCGCCGGCCGGCGCGAAGACCTGCAGCACGGTGCCCTCATGGGCGTCGCTATGCAGGTAGCGCGAGACCACTCCACCCGGCTGATGCTTGACGCTGATGCGATAGCCACGGCCTTCGCTGGCGGCCGAGATCGAGTAGTTGCGGCGGTATTCGATCCCGTCCAGCGTCAGGCTCAGCCCCAGGTACTGGCCAGGCTGAGCGATGCTGGTCGGCAGGCCGTCCACCGGCTCCAGGTAGAAGGAGCTGATCTCTTCGCTTTCCGGTTCGATCCGCGCGATGCGGAACGCCCGTCCGCCGCGCCAGCCCCCGGGCGCCTCGGCCTGGGCGGCGTAGCGCTGCTCCTCGGCACCGATCAGCAGATTGGCCAGCTGGCCATAGGCGGCGGCCCAGGCGTCGATCACCGCATCGGTGGCCACCTCGGTCCCCAGCACCTCGCGGATGCTCTGCAGCAGGGCGATGCCCACCAGCGGATAGTGATCCGGCTGCACCTGCAGCGAGACATGCTTGTTGACGATCTGCTCCACCAGCGGCCCCAGGGTATCCAGGCGATCGATGTAGCGGGCGTACATCAGCACCGCGCGGGCCAGCGCCCGGGCCTGGGCACCGCTGGCCTGGTGAGCACCATTGAACAGCGGGCGGATCGCGGGATTGTCGCCGAGCAATCTGTCGTAGAAATGCCGGGTCAGGGCTTCCCCGCCGGTTTCCAGCAGGGGAACGGTGGCCTTGATGATGGCCTTTTGGTCTGATGACAGCATGGCAGGGATCTCCAAACAGGACTGCCCTGGCCGTATCACGAGTCGTGCCAACCGAAAAGGTGCGCCAGATCAGGCTTTTATCCAGGGAGCTTGTCATAATGACCAGGTTCATATGACTCGCCGAGGTCAAATTGACCCGTACCACCCTGCTCGAAGCCATGGTGCCCCTGGTGGCGGATCTGGCCCGCGACCTGCCCGATCAGCAGCGCTACGCCAGCCTGCTCGATGCCCTGCGCAAAGTCCTGCCCTTCGATGCGGTGGCCCTGTTGCGCCTGGACGGCGATGTCCTGGTGCCCCTGGCAGTACGGGGTCTCGCGGCCGACACCCTGGGCCGGCGCTTCAAGGTCGGCGAACACCCGCGCCTGGCGCTGCTGCTGGCGAGTCGCGCGCCGACCCGCTTCGCCGTCGATTGCGACCTGCCCGATCCCTACGATGGCCTGGTGGAAGGCGTGCAGGGGCACCTGGAGGTCCACGACTGCCTGGGCTGTCCGCTCTATGTGCAGGACCAGCTCTGGGGCTTGCTGACCCTGGATTCGCTGCAGGCGCAGAACGCCCGGCCCGAGGATCTCACCGCCCTCGCCGCCTTCGCCGGGCTGGCGGCCGCCACCGTGGCCGCCGCCGAGCGCATCGGCCAGCTCTCCGCCCGCATCGTCAGCGAGCACGAGCTGACCGTGGCCTATCAGCAATCGGTAGGGCACCAGCGGCCCCGCGAACTCATCGGCCAGAGTCCGGCTAGCCTGCGCCTGCGGCAGGAGATCGAGACCGTGGCGGCCAGCGACCTGACGGTGCTCATCACCGGCGAGACCGGAGTCGGCAAGGAACTGGTGGCCGAAGCCGTGCACGCGCGCTCCCTGCGCCAGCAGCGGCCGCTGATCAGCCTCAACTGCGCGGCCCTGCCCGAGGCCCTGGTGGAAAGCGAACTCTTCGGCCATGTGCGCGGGGCCTTTTCCGGCGCCGTGAGCGACCGCCGCGGGCGCTTCGAACTGGCCGACGGCGGCACCCTGTTTCTCGACGAGGTGGGCGAATTGCCGCTGACGGTGCAGGCCAAGCTGCTGCGGGTGCTGCAGAGCGGCCAGTTGCAGCGGTTGGGCTCGGATCGCGATCTCAAGGTGGACGTGCGCATCATCGCCGCCACCAATCGCGACCTGGCCAAGTGCGTACGTGCCGGACGTTTTCGCGCCGACCTCTACCATCGCCTGAGCGTCTATCCGCTGGCCGTGCCGGCCATGCGCGAGCGCGGCCGCGACGTCCTGCTGCTGGCCGGTTTCTACCTGGAGCAGAATCGCGCCCGCCTGGGCCTGCGCGGCCTGCGGCTGACGTCCACGGCGCAGCGCACCCTGCTGGCCTACGACTGGCCGGGCAACGTGCGCGAACTCTCCCACCTCATCAGCCGGGCGGCGCTCAAGGCCCATGCCGGCAGCGAGGAACGCGGCGGTATCCTGACCCTGGACAGCGATCAGCTCGGCCTGCCGCTGGGTACCGCGCCCCTGCTCGAGGAGGATACCGCCCTGCCCCCCACCTCCCTGCGCGAGGCCACGGACGCCTTCCAGCGCCAGACCATCACCCTGGCGCTGGAACAGCACGGCCAGAACTGGACCCTGGCCGCCGCCGCCCTCGATCTGGATCGCGCCAACCTCGCCCGTCTGGCGCGGCGGCTCGGTCTCAGGTAGCCCTCAGGCCGTAGCACTCACAGGGCTTTTTGTACCGCCGGCAGGCCCGGCTGGCCATCGCGGGTGGTGACGCCCTGCAGCCAGGGCTCCAGCACCTGGGGATGGGCCTTGAGCCAGGCCTTGGCGGCGGTGTCGTAGCTGCCGCCCTTGTCCCGCGCGGCGCTCATGACGGCGTTTTCCATGTCCAGGGTGAACTTCATGTTGCTCAGCAGGCGGGCCGGATTGGGGCACTGCTCGGCGTAGCCCTTGCGCGTCAGGGTGTTGACCGTGCCGGCGGTCCCGAAGTACTTGTCGCCGCCGGTCAGGTACTTGATGGGGTAGTCGACGTTCATGGGGTGCGGGGTCCAGCCGAGAAAGACCACCCACTTGTCGCGCTTCACCGCCCGCCCGACCTGGGACAGCATGGCCTGCTCGCTGGACTCCACCAGTTGCCAGCCACCCAGGCCGAATTCGTTGTCCTGGATGATCTTCTGCAGCGACTGGTTGGCCGGCGCGCCGGCGCCGATGCCATAGATCTTCTTGCCGAACTGATCGGCATGCTTGGCCAGGTCGTCGAAGCTCTTCACCCCGCCTTCCCAGACATAGGTGGGCACCGCCAGGGTGAATTCGGTCCCGACCAGATTCTGCGCCAGCTCGGTGACCTGCCCGGTCTTCACGAACTGGTCGTAGTGCGCCTGCTGCGCCGGCATCCAGTTGCCGAGGAAGGCATCCACCTGCCCGTTGCGCATGCCGCCGTAGATGATCGGCACCGCCAGGGTCTCGACCTTGCCGGTGTAGCCCAGCGCGTCCAGGATCGCGCCGGTGAGGGCATTGGTGGCGGCGATGTCGCTCCAGCCCGGATCGGCCAGGCGAACCGTTGCGCAGGCCTGGTCCTCGGCCTGGGCCGACAGGCTGACCAGGGCCAGCGTGAAGGTAGCGATGATTCCGTGTTTCATGGCCGTGCTCCAGTTAGCGGTTCAGGGTTGAGGGTAGCGGGCGCGACGCTCCAGGTCGTCGAGGTCGATGTGATTGCGCATGTATTGCTGGCTGGCATCGACGAAGGGCTGGTGATCCCAGCTGGTCCGCTCGCCCTGCTCCAGGGCCTTGGCGACGAAGCGCCGCCGCCGCTGGCTGGCCAGCACCTCGGCGTGCAGGCGCGGCAGGTCCCAGCGCTGGCGGACCTCGGCCTGGAAGCTGGCGAGCAGCTCGGCATAGTCGGCGCTGGCGGCCAGATTCTCGCGCTCCAGCGGATCGTTCTGCAGATCGAACAGCAGCGGCGGATCCAGTTCGCAGTGGATGTACTTGTAGGCGCCGCGACGGATCATCAGCAGCGGGCTGACGGTGCCCTCGGCCAGGTATTCGCCGATCACCTCGTCGTGCCCGGCCCGGCCCTCCAGGTGCGGCAGCAGCGAGCGGCCATCCAGCGGCAGCTCGTCCGGCAGCTGGCCGCCGGCCAGTTCGACGAAGGTCGGCAGCAGGTCCAGGGTCGACACCGAGGCCTGCACCCGCGCCGGGGCGAAGCGACCGGGCGCATGGATCAGCAGCGGGACCCGCGCGGCCATCTCGAACCAGTGCATCTTGTACCAGAGCCCGCGCTCACCGAGCATGTCGCCATGGTCGCCGGAAAAGACGATCACGGTGTCGTCGGCCAGACCGCATTCCTCCAGGGTCTTGAGCAGGTGGCCGACCTGGGCGTCGACATAGCTGCAGGCACCGTAGTAGGCCTGGCGGGCGTCGCGGATCTTGGCCTCGGGCAGCGGCTTGTCCCAGAGGTCGATCACCTTGAGCAGACGCTGGCTGTGGGGATCCTGCTCGGCCTGGGGGATGGCGCCCTGCGGCAGCGGGATGTCGACCTCGTCGTACAGGTCCCAGAATTCGCGGGGAATGGTGTAGGGATCGTGCGGGTGGGTCAGGGACACGGTCAGGCAGAACGGCTGGTCGTCCCCACGACGCACGTGATCGTAGAGGTACTGGCGCGCCTTGAAGACCACCTCTTCGTCGAAATCCAGCTGGTTGGTGCGCACGCAGGGCCCGGCCTGCAGCACCGAGGACATGTTGTGGTACCAGCTCGGACGCGCGTCCCCTGCGTCCCAGTTCACCGCCCAGCCGTAGTCGGCGGGATAGATGTCGCTGGTCAGGCGTTCTTCGTAGCCGTGCAACTGGTCCGGTCCGCAGAAGTGCATCTTGCCCGACAGCGCCGTGCGATAGCCGAGGCGGCGCAGGTGGTGGGCATAGGTGGGAATGTCGGCGGCGAAATCGGCGGCGTTGTCGTAGGCGCCGATCTTCGACGGCAGCTGGCCGCTCACCAGGGTAAAGCGCGAGGGTGCGCACAGCGGACTGTTGCAATAGGCGGAGTCGAACACCACGGCGCGCTCGGCCAGGCGCTGCAGATGCGGCAGCTTGATCGGCGAGGCGGGGTCGTACAGCGGCAGGATGGGCGCCGCCATCTGGTCGGCCATGAGAAAGAGGATGTTCATCGGCTTGGACAAGAGCGCCTCCGCTAGGATCAGGGTTGCTTATGGGTGACCCATCATCCAATGCTGAAAAATCTGCGTGAAGGCCATCATGGATGATGTTTCGGATAAGCTGGGCTTATGTCTGATCGCCATGGAAACGCCCTCTTGGACACCGCCCTCCCTGCCGACCGCCCTGCCCTGGCGCTGGACAGCCTGCGCACCTTCGAGGTGGTGGCGCGCCGCCTGAGCTTTACCGCGGCGGCGGGCGAACTGGGGACCACTCAGCCGGCCATCAGCCAGCAGATCAAGCGCCTGGAAGCCCAGTTGCAGGTACGACTGTTCGATCGCGTCCATCGCGGCATCCTGCTCACCGAAGCCGGACGGCTGCTGCAGGAATACGTCGAGGCCGGTCTCGCCACCCTGGACGAGGGGGTGCGGCTGGTTACCGCCCGCCCCGCCCACGAGGTGCTGCAGGTGGCCACCGATTTCGCCTTTGCCGCCTACTGGCTGTTACCGCGCCTGCCGCGTTTTCATGCCCGCCACCCGGAGCTGGACGTCAGCCTGGTGACCAGCGACAGGGTGCCCCTGCCCGGTCCGGAGATCGACATCACCCTGGGTTTCGGCGACGGTCGCTTCAAGCATGGCGAAGCCTGGCCGCTGTTTCGCGAAGAGGTCTTTCCGGTGTGCAGTCCGCGGCTGCTCCAGGGTCGGCAGCCGCCGCTGCCCGCCCTGGAGCTGGGCCGCTGGCCGTTGCTGCACCTCAAGGCGGCACCCAACAGCCGCTGGTACGACTGGAAGACGCTGTTGCCGGCGCTGGACCTGGCGCCCCTGCCCGCGGCGCCGTCCGGTGCGGTGCTGAGCTTCGACAACTACACCCTGGTGATCCAGGCGGCCATCGCCGGCCAGGGCCTGGCGATCGGCTGGCGCCACCTGGTGGACGATCTGCTGCAGCAGGAGTTGCTCTGTCGTCCCTTCGCCGGACTGGCCACCTCGCGCTATGGCTATTACGCCATCCTGCCCGAGCGCAAGCGGCGCCAGCGGCTGGTGCAGCGCTTTCTCGACTGGCTGCTGGAAGAATTGGAGCTGCCGCGCGAGTCCCTGGCTGGCGCACGGCTGGCGACCTGAGCGGTGCGCTAGCGCTCGTAGACTTCCAGTGGCAGATCGTCCGGATCGGCGAAGAAGGTGAATCTCTTGCCGGTCAGTTCATCGGTACGGATCGGCTCGGTGACCACGCCATGGCCCTGCAGGTGGGCGACGGTGGCGTCCAGGTCGGCCACGGCAAAGGCCAGGTGGCGCAGCCCCTGGGCCTCCGGGCGCGACGGCCGTGGCGGCGCATCGGGAAAGGAGAACAGCTCCAGCTGGGCATGCGCGCCCACCGCCAGATCCAGCTTCCAGGAGCGCCGGGCCTCGCGATAGGTCTCGGCGATCACCGGCAACCCGAGGATCTCGGTGTAGAAGTGCCGGGAGCGTTGGTAGTCGGCGCAGATCAGCGCCACATGGTGCAGACGATCGAAGTGGGTCATAAGAAGCTGTTCACGATCTCGCGAGCTAGAGCCAAACAAGGCCTGGGCGGCCCCACAAAAACGCCTGAGAAAGCGCAGTTTACGGACGGTAAATGAGCATTTCGACCGGGCTGGCGATCCAGGGCGTTTTTAACGCAGGTTGGCCGACGCGCAGCAGATCGTGAACAGCTTATCAGGGTACCGCGACGAATTTGAGGTCGGCCGGGGCGCCAACGTCCAGGCTCTGGAGTTCGTCGCCGAGCTTGCCGCTGTCGGGATCCCGGGCGAAGACCTTGAGCTGGTTGGATTTCTGGTTGGCCACCAGCAGGAAGCGCCCGGACGGATCGATGGCGAATTCCCGTGGCGACAGGCCGTTGACCGGATGGCGCTCGACAAAGGTCAGGGTGCCGTCGGGATTCACCGCGAACACCGCCAGTTGGTTGTCGGTGCCGCGACTGGCGACGTAGAGGAAGCGCCCGTCGCCGGACAGGTGCAGGGCACCGGCATCCCGCTCGCCGGTGAATTCCTGGGGCGTCAGGCTGTAGCTCTGCAATTGTCGCAGCATGCCGTCCTGGTGGGCGAAGGCCATCACCTGGCCGACCAGTTCCAGGGTCAGGTAGGCGTAGCGGCCATCGGCGCTGAACACCAGGTGACGCGGCCCGCTGCCTTCCGGAACCGGCACGAAGGGCGTCTCGGCGGCCACCAGTGGCCGCTCCGGCTGCTGCGGCAGATAGCGATAGACGAAGACCTTGTCGGCGCCCAGGTCCGGAGCGAAGACGAAGCGGCCGTCCGGGGTGGTCACCGCCGCGTGCACATGGCTGGACTGCTGGCGCGGGTGCTGTTCGCTGGGCTGGTGGAATTCGATCTGCGCCACCGGGCTGAGCACGCCGCCGTCCTGGATCGGCAGCACCGCCAGGGAGCCTTCCGGCAGGCTGGAGTAGTTGGCCACGAACAGGAACTTGCCGTCGGTGCTGAGGCTGGAATGGGTCGGCTCGTCGCCCAGGCTCTTGACCTGGCTGACCTGCTGCAGGCGGCCATTGCCGGGTTCGA
Organism: Pseudomonas sp. PGPPP4; assembly: GCF_002256045.1. Taxonomy (NCBI): domain Bacteria; kingdom Pseudomonadati; phylum Pseudomonadota; class Gammaproteobacteria; order Pseudomonadales; family Pseudomonadaceae; genus Pseudomonas; species Pseudomonas sp. PGPPP4. The sequence continues at coordinate 186,970 of NZ_NKID01000003.1, read as the reverse complement.
AGCGATAGGAGGTGACCCGGCCGATGCTGTCGCCGCTCGAACCCCGACCGTTCTCGTTGACGGCGAACAGGGTCCGGCCATCGCGAGACAAGGTCAGAAACGAGGGATTGGACGCCTTGACGATGCGCAGCGGGCCATCGATCTGGCCATTGCGACTGTTGAAGCGATAGACATACAGCCCCTGGCTGCTGCCCGCGGTGTAGCTGCCGACCAGCAGATTGAACAGACCGGGTTCGGCGCGGGCCGGGGCGTGGTGCCCCACGAGCAGGGCGAACAGGGCCAGCGGCAGCAGACGGGGCAGAGCTCTCATGGGAAATCCTTGGCGAGCGATGGGCGTTGAGACCGGTGCGAGGCGGCCCGGTTTCCCTACCGTCTGGAGGCGGAGGGCGGCCGCGCGCGGCGGCTATTCTACTGAAATCCGGGCTGGCACTGTGCCAGAGGCATTTCGCCATTTATCGCCTGCGCCGGCGCACTGGCGGGCCACGCCGGAGCGGCCGGCCCCGGAAGCCTTTGCCAGAGCCTGCGGTGAACTCGGCTTAGTCCGCGGGCTGTCGGCAAAAAATTGCCCAGGCTAGTCCAGCACGCCCTGCAGGATGGCGTAGACGAGCCCAGTGCCTATGGCGACCAGCACCATGTCGGTACCCAGGCGCCGCCATTCGTAGCCTGGATAGTCAGGCAGCTGGCGGGCGATGCCCGGGGGCAGGGGGCGGCCGTAGCCGGGTGGCAGGGGACGCCCGCGCTCCAGACGCAGACCCGGCGGCAGGTCGCCCCCACGGCCGATCTGGCCGCGCAGCGCCTGGATGCGCTCCCGCGCCGGCCCCAGATCCGGCGGCCCGCCCGCGGCCGGTCCGGCACCCGGACGACCCTGGCCATGCGCCTTGGGAACCGGGCCCTGGCCATGAGGGCCACCCTGTTCCTGCCAGCCCGGCCCGGGCGGTCCCTTGGGCCCACCAGGCCCGTGATCCGGCGGCGCGGCCAGGGCCAGGTTGCCGGTCAGGCAGAAGACTGCAGCAGCGAGGAGGGTACGCATGGAGGGCTTTCCTCATGGGGGACGAGGGTGTCGGTTATCCCCTTGGAGTCCGATCGCGGAAAAAGACTCCCGGGTCATTCGCGGACGCGCAGCCTGTGGATAAATCCGGGATAAAATCGGTATAACTCCGTGATAAATCCCCAAGACCAACCAGCTATCGAATAAAAAGCCTTTATTATCAATAAATTAAAAAGATTATCGGCTGGCTATCGAATCCGCTTTTTGTGGATAAAGCTTGAGACCCCCCTGCGCTGATGCCCGTTTTCACCGCCGCTCATGCGCTGTCCGGCTCGATGTTGTTCACCCCAGAAACAGCAAGACCGCACCCGGGTAATCCCGGGCGCGGTCTTGTCGAAGGTCATTCCTGTCTAATCCGGCTTCTTCAGCTTGGGATTGGGAAAGAACTGCACGGCCTGCACGGTGGGATCGGGCTTCTTGGGCTTGAGCGCACTGATGTTGACCCGCGTCGGCAATTCCTTGGGGACCGAATTGCCGCGCTCGTCCAGGGTGTCGCTGTAGCCGCAGGAGACGCACTCGCGATGAGGCGTGCCCTCCTGGGTCCACATCTTCAGGGTGTCCTGCGCCTGGCACGCCGGGCAGACCGCCCCGGCGATGAACCTCTTGCGGATCGGCTCGCTCACGCCGCCTCCTCGCTCAGCCCGGAATGGCGGAGCAGGGCGTCGATGCTGGGCTCGCGACCGCGGAAGTCGACGAACAGCACCATGGGCGCCTGGGAGCCGCCGCGGGCCAGGATGGCTTCGCGGAAGGCCCGCCCGGTTTCGGGGTTGAAGACGCCTTCTTCCTCGAACTTGGCGAAGGCATCGGCGGACAGCACCTCGGCCCACTTGTAGCTGTAGTAACCCGCCGCATAACCGCCGGCGAAGATGTGCGCGAAGCTGTTGGGGAAGCGGTTGTAGGCCGGCGGCCGCACCACCGAGATCTCGTCGCGGATGCCTTCCAGCACCTCGCGCACGCTGCGACCGTCGCCGTGGCTGGCGTGCAGCTCGAAGTCGAACAGCGAGAATTCCAGCTGGCGCAGCATCATCAGGCCGGACTGGAAGTTCTTGGCCGCCAGCATCTTGTCCAGCAGCTCTTGGGGCAGCGGCTCGCCGGTCTCGTAGTGACCGGAGATCAGCGCCAGGCCCTCGGGCTCCCAGCACCAGTTCTCCATGAACTGGCTGGGCAGCTCCACCGCATCCCAGGCCACGCCGTTGATGCCGGAGACGCTGGCGTGCTCGACGCGGGTCAGCAGGTGGTGCAGGCCATGACCGAATTCGTGGAAGAGGGTGGTCACCTCGTCATGGGTGAGCAGCGCCGGCTTGCCGGGGCTGGCCGGGGTGAAGTTGCAGACCAGATAGGCCACCGGATCGATCAGCCGACCCTGGGCATCGCGGCGCTTGTCGCGGGCACCGTCCATCCAGGCACCGCCACGCTTGTTGGCGCGGGCATAGAGATCGAAATAGAAGCGGCCGATGGAGGTGCCGTTTTCCTTGATCTCGAACAGGCGCACGTCCGGATGCCACTTCTCGAAGTCGCGCAACTCGGCGATCTCGATGCCATAGAGCTTCTGCACCGTGGCGAACAGGCCGGACAGCACCTTGTCCACCGGGAACCAGGCACGGACTTCTTCCTGGGACAGCGAATACCGCTGCTGGCGCAACTTTTCGGCGAAGTAGCCGGTGTCCCAGCTCTGCAGGTCCTGCACGCCCTGTTCGGCGGCGAAGGCGCGCAATTCTTCCAGGTCGCGCTGGGCGAAGGGCTTGGAACGCACGGCGAGGTCACGCAGGAAACCCAGCACCTGGTCGCTGCTCTCGGCCATCTTGGTGGCCAGGGACAGCTCGGCGTAGTTGGCGTAGCCCAGCAGGCGCGCCAGTTCCTGGCGTAGGTCGAGCAATTCCTCCATCACCGGGCCGTTGTCGAACTGGCCGGCGTTGGGACCCTGTTCGGAGGCGCGGGTGGCATAGGCGGCATAGACCTCTTCGCGCAGGGCGCGGTCATCGGCGTAGGTCATCACCGCGTAGTAGCTGGGGAATTCCAGGGTCACCAGCCAGCCGTCCAGCTCCTTGGCCTGGGCGGCGGCCTGCAGCTGGGCCTTGGCCGACTCGGGCAGGCCGGCGAGGGCGGCTTCGTCGGTGAGGTGCTTGGTCCAGGCCTGCGTCGCGTCGAGCAACTGGTTGGAGAACTTGCTGCCCAGCTCGGACTTGCGCGCCTGGATGGCGGCATAGCGCTGCTGCTCGGCCGGCGGCAGGTCGATGCCGGACAGGCGGAAGTCGCGCAGGGCGTGCTCCAGGGTGGTCTTCTGACCGACGTCGAAGCCCTTGGCTTCCTCGCTTTCGGCCAGGCGGCTATAGGCCTGGAAGAGGTCCTTGTTCTGGCCGATCTCGGTGGAATAGGCCGACAGCTTGGGCAGGCAGGCCTCGTAGGCGGCGCGCAGTTCGGCGCTGTTGCACACGGCGTTGAGGTGGCCGATGGGGCTCCAGGCCTGGCCCAGCCGATCGTTCAGCTCGTCCATCGCCAGCACCAGGCCGGCCCAGGTGGGGTGTTCCTTCTGGGTCTCCAGCAGCTTGGCCAGGGCGGCACGGTTCTCGGCCAGGATGGTGTCGATGGCCGGCTCGACGTGCTCGGGCTTGATGGCGGAAAAGGGCGGCAGGTCATGGGACTGAAGCAGCGGATTGCTGGCGCTCACGGCGTTCCCCTCGGGGCGATGGCTTTGACAGGTATATATGGAGCCCATCCTAATAGGTCTCAAGACCCCTCCGACGAGAAAAGGTATCTATCGTGACCATAAGGACCTTCCAGGGTAAGACCCCGCAACTGGGCGAACGCGCCTTCGTCGACGCCACCGCCGTGGTGATCGGCGACGTGACCCTTGGCGCAGACAGCTCGATCTGGCCGCTGACGGTGATCCGCGGCGACATGCACCTCATCCGCATCGGCGCCCGCACCAGCATCCAGGACGGCAGCGTGCTGCACATCACCCACGCCGGCCCCTTCAATCCGGACGGCTATCCCTTGCTGATCGGCAACGACGTCACCGTCGGCCACCAGGTGACCCTGCACGGCTGCACGATCGGCGACCGGGTGCTGGTGGGCATGGGCAGCATCGTCATGGACGGCGCGGTGGTGGAGGATGACGTGGTGATCGGCGCCGGCAGTCTGGTCCCGCCGGGCAAGCGGCTGGAAGGCGGCCATCTCTACGTCGGTCGCCCGGTCAAGCAGATCCGCCCGCTGGAAGACAAGGAACGCGCCTTCTTCACCTACAGCGCCGGCAACTACGTGAAGCTCAAGGATCAGCATCTGGCCGAGGGGTATGGGGAGGAGGGGGCCTAGCACGATCGCCTAGGCGGTCGCCCTCGTTGGCTTCGAAGGCAGAGCCACCTTAGCCAGCAGCGCGAGTATCTGAGCGCGGCCATGGGCCGCTCCTACAGAAGCGGTAGATTCCCTAGGAGCGGCCGCATCGGCGGACCGCCATGGCCGCGATTGAAGTCCCGTTGCAGAGCCGTAGCGTGGAAAACGGCGCAGCCTTTTCCACGGGTGACTTCGGGGCGCGAGGCTGGCCCTCACCCCAACCCTCTCCCAAAGGGAGAGGGGGCTATCCGAGCAGGCGGCCATCTCCAGTTGGTAGGTCGGGTCGAGCGCAGCGAAGCCCAACACCGACCAGGCCCGAACTCAGCCCAGCTGCCGCCGCAACTCCGCCAGCACCGGCGCGCTGTCGGGGCGCACGCCGCGCCAGAGTTCGAAGGCCTCGGCAGCCTGTTCCACCAGCATCCCCAGGCCGTCCAGGGTGTGGAAGGCACCCTCGTCCAGGGCCCAGCGATTGAAGGGGGTGAGGTCCTTGCCGTACATCATGTCGTAGGTCACCGTCTGCGGGCCGATGACCGCTTCCGACAGTGGCGGGCGACCGCCCCCGAGACTGGCCGAGGTGCCGTTGATGATGACGTCGAAGGGCGCTCTCAGGGTGGAGAAGGCCGCCACCTCGATCGTCCCCAGTTCGGCGAATTCCCGCGCCAGTTGCACCGCCTTGAGTTCGGTGCGATTGGCCAGCACCAGTTGCCCGGGATTGCAGGCCAGCAAGGGCTCCAGCACGCCGCGTACGGCGCCGCCGGCGCCCAGCACCAGGACGCGCTGACCGGCCAGTTGCAGACCGGCGTTGACCGTGAGATCCCGCACCAGCCCGGCACCGTCGGTGTTGTCGCCGAGCAGGCGACCGTTGGCCTGGCGCTTGAGGGTGTTCACCGCCCCGGCGCGGCGCGCGCGCGGGGTGAGTTCGTCGCACAGCTGGTAGGCCTCTTCCTTGAAGGGCACCGTGACATTGGCGCCCAGGCCGCTCTGGAAGAAACTGCGGGCGCTTTCGCTGAAGCCGTCCAGCGGCGCCAGCAGCGTGCCGTAGTGCAGGCGCTGGCCGGTCTGGTCGGCGAACAGGCTGTGGATCAGCGGCGACTTGCTGTGGGCGATGGGATTGCCGAAGACGGCGTAGCGATCCATGGACTCTATCCTGCGGGCGTCGGGGCGAGCGCGAGCCAGTCGCGGTCGGTGAGAAAGAAGTCGGTCAGGCGCGCTTCCGGCGAGCCGGGCACGGGTTTCCAGTCATAGCCCCAGCGCACCTCGGGTGGCAGCGACATGAGGATGGACTCGGTGCGCCCGCCGGATTGCAGGCCGAACAGGGTACCGCGGTCATAGACCAGGTTGAATTCCACGTAGCGGCCGCGGCGATAGGCCTGGAATTCCCGCTCGGCCTCGCTGTACGGCTGGTGGCGGCGGCGCTGGACGATGGGCAGGTAGGCGTCGACGAAGGCATCGCCGATGGCGCGCTGGAAGGCGAAACAGGTGTCGAAATCCCAGTCGTTCAGGTCATCGAAGAACAGGCCGCCGATGCCGCGTGGCTCGCCGCGGTGCTTGAGGTGGAAATAGCGGTCGCACCAGGCCTTGTAGCGCGGATAGACGTCGGCGCCGAAGGGCGCGCAGGCGTCATGGCAGACCTGGTGCCAGTGCACGCAGTCAGCCTCGTTGCCGTAGTAGGGGGTGAGGTCGAGACCGCCACCGAACCACCAGACTGGCGCCTCGCCAGGCTTTTCGGCGAGAAAGAAGCGCACATTGGCGTGGGCGGTGGGGATATGCGGATTGCGCGGGTGCATGACCAGGGAGACGCCCATGGCCTCGAAGCTGCGCCCGGCCAGTTCCGGGCGATGGGCGCTGGCCGAGGGCGGCAGGCTGTCGCCATGCACATGGGAGAAATTCACGCCGCCCTTTTCCAGCAGGACGCCCTCGGCGATCACCCGGGTACGGCCACCACCGCCGGTCGGCCGGGTCCAGGCGTCTTCGACGAAAGCGGCGGCGCCATCCTCGGCTTCCAATGCGGCGCAGATGCGCTCCTGCAGATCGAGCAGATAGGCCTTGACGGCTTCCAGGGAGGGATTCATCGCAAGGATTTCCACAACAGGCGGGGAGGGCGCAGAGCATAACACCCGTATCCGACCGGTTGACGTGGCCCGCGGTTGCGGCTTGGATGAAGGCTTACCCCAAGAGAGCCCGGCCAAGGGCTCCAACCAGGAGACACGCAAGCATGGCCCAGCGCATCCAGTTCAGCCGCACCGGTGGTCCCGAAGTACTCGAACTTGTGGATTTCGAACCCGCCGCGCCCGGCCCCGACGAGGTGCAGGTGCGCAACCATGCCATCGGCCTCAACTTCATCGAGACCTACTACCGCAGCGGCCTCTATCCACCGCCGTCGCTGCCCTCGGGCCTGGGCACCGAGGGCGCCGGGGTGGTGGAAGCGGTCGGCAGTGCGGTTACCCGCTTCAAGGCCGGCGACCGCGTGGCCTATGCCACCGGGCCGCTGGGCGCCTATGCCGAGGTCCATGTGCTGCCCGAGCGGCATCTGGTGCACCTGCCGGAAGCGGTGTCCTTCGAGCAGGGCGCCGCGGTCATGCTCAAGGGGCTGACGGTGCAGTACCTGTTGCGCCAGACCTATCCGCTGCAGGCCGGCGACACCGTGCTATTCCATGCCGCGGCCGGCGGCGTCGGCTCCCTGGCCTGCCAGTGGGCCAAGGCCCTGGGCGTGCGTCTGATCGGCACCGCCGGCTCGCCGGAAAAGCTGGAAAAGGCCAAGGCGCTGGGCGCCTGGGCGGTGATCGACTATCGCCAGGAAGACGTCCCGGCGCGGGTCCGCGAATTGACCGACGGGGCCAAGGTGCCGGTGGTCTACGACGGCGTCGGCAAGGACACCTGGGAGATGTCGCTGGACTGCCTGGCGCCCCGCGGCCTGATGGTCAGCTTCGGCAACGCCTCCGGCGCGGTCACCGGGGTCAACCTGGGGATCCTCTCGCAGAAGGGCTCGCTCTATGTCACACGGCCGACCCTGGCCACCTACGCCGCCTCGCCCGAGGCCCTGCAGGACATGGCCGATCAGCTGTTCGAGCTGATCACCGACGGCCGCATCCAGGTGGACATCGGTCGGCGCTATCCGCTGGCCGAGGTGCAGGAAGCGCATCGGGCGCTGTCGGGTCGCGAGACCAGTGGCTCGACCATCCTGCTGCCCTGAGGCGAAACGCCCGCGTGCCTGGCCGGGGGAAATCGTGACGGCCATTAAGTTTCCCGCAGCCAGGCGGCACGACGGGGGTAAACGCCGGTCTATCTCGGACAGTCAGGTCGTCACGGCCTTGACGCTCCTTCAAGAATCGGCCGGATCGCTGCCCTTGTCATGCCTATCTCCAGCCCCCTCGCCAGCCTGCTCGACACCGCCACGGACACGGCGCTGATCACCCTGACCGCCGACGGGCGGATCGGGCAGTGGTGCCCGGCCGTCGCCCGGCTGCTGGGCTGGACGCCGCAGGACTGGCTCGGTGAATCCATCGTCGGCCTGCTGCTCCCCGGGCCGCCGGCCGACGGCTGGCTGACCGCTCTCGAACGCTGCCAGACCCAGGGCCTGCGCCACCGCGACGGTCACCTGGTACGCCTCGACCTGCACCTGGTGCCACTGCGTCGGGCCGATGTCGCCGTGGGCTGGCTGCTGCACGTCTGGCAGGCCCCGGCGAGCCGGGCCCGCTTCGCCGCCCGCCGCAGTGCCGAGCGCGACCTGCCGCAACGCCTGCAGGCGCTTGGCGAATGGTCACGGCGCCTCAGCGGCACGGCGGATCTCGCCGCCTTGCGCCTGTGCGCCACCCAGGCCCTGCGCGACCTGGCCGACGATCCCCAGGCGCGGCTGCTGTCCGTGGCCGAGGCCGGCAGTCCGCCGGCGGGTCAGTTACTGATCCCGTTCGGCCCGACCGCTCAGCCCCTGGGCTATCTGCAGCTGGGCAGCGCCGTCGAGGCGGACACCCGGCTGCTGCTGGATCAATTAGCCCTGCTGCTGGGTGCCCTGCTGGTGCGGCAGCAGACCCAGGATCAGGCCCGACACCTGGAACGGCGCCTGTCGCTGGAACAGGGCCTGTTGGCCAGCGTGCTGCAGCAGGCACCCCTGGGCATCTCCATCACCGAGGCCGGCAGCGAAGAAGCGGTGATGCTCAACGACCGGGTCGACATCCTCCTCGGCAAGCGTCCGGCCGGCGAGACGCTGGACGAGCGCTATGGCGCAATTGGCGCCCTGCACGCCAATGGTCAGCCCTATGCGGTGGACGACTATCCCACGGTACGGGTGCTGCGCAGCGGCCAGGCAGTGGCGCCCGAGTTGATGCGCTATCGGCGACCCGACGGCAGCATCCGGCTGCTGGAAGTATCCAGCGCACCGGTCCGCTCGGCCACCGGCGAGGTGATCGCCTCGGTCACCCTGTTCGATGACGTCCAGCAGCGGGTCGATGCGGAAACTGCCCTGCGCGAACACAGCGCGCGCCTGGCCAGCCTGATCAACCAGGCGGCGGTCGGCATCTGCCAGACCGACGCCCGCGGGCGCATCCTGCTCGCCAATCGACGCTATTGCGAATTGCTCGATCGCAACGAGGTGGGGGTGCTGGAACAGACCCTGCAGGCCCAGACCCATCCCGAGGATCGGGCCGTCCTGGAGCGCCATCTCGACACCCTGCGCGAGCGCGGCGACAGCTTCAAGCTGGACCAGCGTTTCCTGCGCCCCGACGGTTCGGTGGTTTGGGTCAGTCTGCATGGCTCGCCGCTGCAATCGGAAATCGGCCAGGAACTGTCGGTGAGCCTGGTGGTGGTGGATCTCACCCAGCGCAAGCAGGCCGAAGCCGCGCTGCACCTGTCCAACCAGCGCTTCCGCAACGCCGTGGAGGCGGTGCAGGGGGTGGTCTGGACCACCAATGCCCAGGGTCACCTGCTCGGCGAACAACTCGCCTGGAGCACCCTGACCGGGCAGAGCTATGCCCAGTATCAGCAGGACGGCTGGGCCGATGTCCTGCACCCCGAGGATGCACCCCGCACCCTGCGCCGCTGGCGCCTGGCGGTGCAGCAACAGGTGGACTTCCACGACGAACACCGCCTGCGCTGTCGCGACGGCCAGTGGCGCACCTTCAGCGTGCGCGCCCTGCCGGTGCGCGAGAACGGCGTGGTCTGCGAATGGGTGGGCGTGCACACCGACGTCAGCGAGATCCGCATGGCCGAGCACCGCCTGCGCCGGCTAGCCGAATTGCTGGAACAGCGGGTCCACGAGCGCACCGTCGAGCGTGACCGCATGTGGCGGGTGGCCGACGACCTGCTCGGCGTCATCCAGGGACAGCGCTGGCTCAGCCGCAATCCCGCCTGGGGCCGCACCCTGGGCTGGGACGACGAGGAATTGCGCCACCAGCCACCGACCTCGCTGGAGCATCCGGACGATCCGCCGGTGTTTCCGCGTCTGGCCGCCCTGCGCCACGGCGAGGTGCTCAGCGATCTACCCGGGCGCCTGCGTACCCGCGACGGTCACTGGCGCCACATGATGTGGAAGGCCACCGCCGATCACGACGGACGCATCTATGTCTTCGGCCGCGACGTCACCGTCGAGCACGATGCCGCCCTGGCCCTGCAGAATGCCGAAGCGGCCCTGCGCCAGGCGCAGAAGATGGAAGCCATCGGCCATCTCACCGGTGGCATCGCCCACGACTTCAACAACCTGCTCACCGGTATCAGCGGTTCCCTGGAGTTGCTGCGCCGGCGTCTCGACCAGGGTCGCCACGACAACCTGCAGCGCTACCTGGACACCGCCGAGCAATCCGCCACCCGCGCCGCGGCCCTGACCCATCGCCTGCTGGCCTTCGCGCGCCGGCAGACCCTCGACCCGCGGCCGGTGGACGTCAACGACCTGATCCTGTCCCTGGAAGAACTCTTCCAGCGCACCCTGGGCGAGCGCATCAGCCTGCGCAGCAGCCTCGCGCTGCAACTACCGCCGGCGCGCACCGACACCAACCAGCTGGAAAACGCCCTGCTGAATCTGGTGATCAACGCCCGCGACGCCATGCCCGAGGGCGGCCAGCTGACCCTGGAAACCGCCCTCGATCACCTCACCGACCTGGCCGCCGAACACGACCTGCCGCCGGGCGACTATGTGCGTCTGACCATCGCCGACACCGGCAGCGGCATGCCCGCCGAGGTGGTGGACCGCGCCTTCGATCCCTTCTTCACCACCAAGCCCATCGGCCAGGGCACCGGCCTGGGCCTGTCGATGCTCTATGGCTTCATCAAGCAGTCCGGTGGCCACGTGACCCTGGAGAGCGAATTGGGCAGTGGCACCCGGGTCAGTCTCTGGCTGCCCTGTGCCCAGCCCGAGCGGCCGGCGGCGAGCGCGACGCCCCAGGCGGCCATCGCCCAGAGCCGGGGCGAACGCCTGCTGCTGGTGGAAGACGATGTCTCGGTGCGGCTGCTGCTGCGCGAGATGCTCACCGAGCTGGGCTATCGCGTGCGCACCGCGGCCAGTGCCTCGGCGGCGCTCACCCTGGTCGACGGCGACCTGCCCTGTGACCTGCTGATCACCGATCTCGGCCTGCCGGATCTCGACGGCGCCGAGCTGGCAGGGCGCCTGCGCGAGCGCTGGCCGGAGCTGCCGGTGCTGTTCGTCAGCGGTCACGCCGAGCGCTCGACGCCGAACGGCGAGCCCTCGCTGGCCAAGCCGTTCCAGATCGATGCCCTGGCGCGGTTGCTGCGCCAGTTGCTGGACTGACCTAGGGCCGGAAGACCTTGCCGCTCACCAGATCGCGAATCACGCTGGGATTCTTGCGCCCGCCCAGTTCACCCGTGAGGATGCCGTCCAGATTATTGGGAAAGTACTGCTGAACCCGCAACCGCGTGCGGGCGGCCGGGCGGCCGGCGGGATTGGCCGAGGTGGAGATCAGCGGCCCGGTCAGGGCGCAGAGCTCGCCCACCAGCGGATGCTCGGAGACCCGCAGCGCCACGGTGGCGTGGGCGCCGGTCACCCAGCCGGGCAGGCGATTGTGGTGCGGCACCAGCCAGGTGTTGGGCCCCGGCCAGGTGCTGGCCAGCTTGGCCAGGGACTCTTCCGGCAGATCGTGCAGCAAAAAGTCGAACTGGCGGATGTTGTCGGCCACCAGGATCAGGCCCTTTTCCATGGGCCGCCGCTTGAGCATCAGCAGGCGATAGACCGCGGCCTGATCCCAGGGATCGCAGCCCAGGCCCCAGACGGCCTCGGTGGGGTAGGCCAGGACGCCCCCCTCGCGCACGATTCGCGCCGCCTGCCGCACTCGCCAGCTGTTGTGCATCGCCTTGCCTCCGCCAAATCCCTGAAGTCTACCCGAGCGCGCCGCCGATGCCAGTCATCCCCCGCTAGCCGAGGCGACTCCAGCTGCCCTGCTGCGCCACGATCCGGCCTTCCAGCTCCAGCTCGGTCAGCTGGACCAGCACCTCCGGCAGCGACAGATCGCAGAGCCGCGCCAGTTCTTCGCTGTTGAGCGGTCCGGCAGCCAGCTGGCGCAGCAGAGGATGTTCCTCGACCGCCGCGGTGGTAGCGAGCGGGGCCAGGCTGCGCCAGCCCTGCAGGGCTTCGAGAATGTGTTCCACGCCTTCCACCAGCTGCGCGCCCTCGCGGATCAGCTGATGACAGCCGCGGGCCCCGGGATGATGGATGGAACCGGGCAGGGCGAACACCTCGCGCCCCTGCTCGGCGGCCATTCGCGCGGTGATCAGCGAACCGCTGGAAGGACTGGCCTCCACCACCAGAGTACCCAGGCTGAGACCGCTGATGATCCGGTTGCGCCGGGGAAAGTTGCCGGCCTGGGGCGTGCAGTCCAGCGGCAATTCCGAGACCAGCGCGCCGCCCTCGGCCAGCAGGCGCCGGGCGAGCCCCAGGTGCCGGCGCGGATAGAGCTGCCGCAGGCCGGTGCCGAGCACGGCGACCGTGCCGCCGCCGGCGTCCAGGGCGCCCTGGTGCGCCGCGCCATCGATGCCCAGCGCCAGGCCACTGGTGATGCAGAAGCCGGCCGCGGCCAGGCTGTGGGCGAAACGCCGGGCATTGTCCAGTCCCTGGGCGCTGGCCTGGCGACTGCCGACTAGGGCCAGTTGCGGCCGCTCGAGCAACTCGATCTGGCCTTCGACGAACAGCAGCGGGGGTGGGTCGGCGATCTCGGCGAGCAGCGCCGGATAGCGCTCGTCGCCCAGGCAGAGCAGGTGGCGTTCGGGGCCGTCCAGCCAGGCCAGAGCCTGGTCGACCCGTTCGCGGGTGGCGGGACTGCGGCGGGCCTCCGCGGCCACCGCCGGCAGGCGCAAGGCGCGCCAGGCGGAGGCCGGGGCACTGAGGGCGGCGCTGGCGCTGCCAAAGGCGTCCAGCAACAGGCGCTGGCGCACGGCGCCAAGCTCCGGAAGTGCATGCAGGCGCAGCCGAGCGTCCAGCTCGGCAGGGGAGAAGCTGGCCATGGTGTCATCCTTGAGGGTGGCCGGTCGCCGTCCTGGCGACCCGGGAGGGGGTTAGGGGTTGCGCACCTTGTCCATGATCGCCAGCTGGCGGGTGGCGGTCAGGATCAGGCCGTAGCTGATCTTGTCGTAGGTGCGAAAGACCATCAGCAGGCCGGCGCGCTCGTCGGGGATCTTCACCAGCTCGCCGGTGATGCGGTCGCGCACCGTCTCGCCGGTCTTGTTGACCGCCAGCACGTTGCCCTCGGCCAGGCCGTCACGAGCGCCCTTGTTGAGGGTCACCACGTCGAACTGCCCGACCTGGGTGACGCCACGCGGCACATCGAGGATCAGGCCATTGATGTCGCGGGCCGGGGCGCTGGGCATGAAGGTGGAATTCACCAGCCGCTCCTCGGTGGGGAACAGCCGGTCGCCCAGGCGCACCTCCTGGGTGGTGCGGGTCAGGCGCAGGGTGGCGATATCGCCCTCCTGGGCGACCAGATCGGCGCTGCCGATGAAGTCGCCATTGATGCCGAGGAAGGCGCCGGTCTTGGGATCGACATAGGTCTTGCCCTGGCGGTAGATGCCATAGGCCGAGACCCCCGGTTGCAGCTTGCCGCGCACATAGATGCGATCGCCAGCGCCGCTCACCACCCGCTCGGCGTTGCCGGCCACCACATAGGGCGCCGCCTGGAACTGTTCGGCCGAATCGATGGCGCGATTCTGCAAGAGGAAGCTGTTGACCGCTTCCAGCGGAATGGCCGGGATGGCTTCGGCGATGGGCGTGCTGCGCACCGTGGGCGACAGCTTGACCGTGCCGCGCGAGGCGCCGCGGTTGAGCTGCAGGCGCGGCTGACCGTCGACATAGCTCAGCACCAGGGTGTCGCCGGGATAGATGAGGTGGGGATTCTTGATCTGCGGATTGGCCTGCCAGATCTCCGGCCATTCCCAGGGTTTGCTGAGGAATCTGGCGGAGATGTCCCAGAGGGTGTCGCCGCGAACCACGGTGTAGCTTTCCGGGTGATCCTGACGCAGGGTGACCGCTGCGTACGCCGACTGCAGGGCGCCCCCTGCAACCAGCAGCAGGGCGAACAAAGATTTCCTCATGCGTCGAATCCCTTTACACTCTTGGCCTTGAAGAACCGTCTTCACGCAAACGTCGGGGAATCGCCCCAGTCGTGCCCTGATCGCCACCTTTGTCGGCACCGGGCGGCGCAGGCGCTCATCCCCGTCGACCGACGTCATCCACCACTCGGGACCAGCCCGAGCCGGGTGGAAACAACGCTGCGGCATCTTAGCAGCGCCCCTTGACTGTATTCCACAAGTGCCCTCAACGCCATGGCGATCCTAGACATCCTCGAATTCCCCGATCCCCGCCTGCGCACCGTCGCCAAGCCCATCGACACGGTGGACGACGCCCTGCGCCAGACCATCGACGACATGTTCGAGACCATGTACGAAGCGCCCGGCATCGGTCTGGCCGCCACCCAGGTCAACGTGCATCGCCGCCTGGTGGTGATCGACGTCAGCGAAGACAAGAGCGAGCCGCTGGTCTTCATCAATCCCGAGGCCGAGCCGCTCACCCAGGAACTGGGCGAGTACCAGGAAGGCTGCCTGTCGATCCCCGGCTTCTACGAAAAGGTCTGCCGTCCCGAGCGCGTCCGGGTCAAGGCCCTGGATCGCGACGGCAAGCCCTTCGAGCTGGAATGCGACGGCTTGCTGGCGGTGTGCATCCAGCACGAGATCGATCACCTCGACGGCAAGCTGTTCGTCGACTACCTGTCGCCGCTCAAGCGCGATCGCATCAAGAAGAAGCTCGAAAAGCAGCAGCGCCACAAGGCCTGATCGCCCTGGCGGACGGCGTCATCGGCGTCCGCCGCTCGCCCTTTCCGCCAGGTCCGCCATGTCCAGATCCCTTCGCCTCGTCTTCGCCGGAACCCCGGAATTCGCCGCCGTGCACCTGCAGGCGCTGATCGACGCCGGTTATCCCATCGCCGCCGTCTACACCCAGCCGGATCGCCCCGCCGGGCGTGGCCAGAAACTGGCCATGAGTCCGGTCAAGCAGCTGGCGCTAGGCCACGGCATCCCCGTGCAGCAGCCGCCGACCCTGCGCGATCCCGCCGCCCAGGCCACCCTGGCGGCGCTGGAACCCGATCTGCTGGTGGTGGTGGCCTACGGCCTGATCCTGCCCCAGGCGGTGCTCGACATCCCGCGCCTGGGCTGCATCAACAGTCATGCCTCGCTGCTACCGCGCTGGCGCGGCGCCGCGCCCATCCAGCGCGCCCTGGAGGCCGGCGATGCCGAATCCGGGGTCACCGTGATGCGCATGGAGGCAGGTCTGGATACCGGCCCCATGCTGAGCAAGGTGAGCACACCGCTGACCGCCGACGACACCGGCGGCAGCCTGCACGATCGCCTGGCCAGCCTGGGCGCCGCCACCGTGGTCCAGGCGCTGCCGGGCCTGGCCAACGGCAGCCTGCCGGGCGAGGTGCAGGACGACGACCTGGCCACCTATGCGCACAAGCTCAACAAGGACGAGGCCCGGCTGGACTGGGGCCGTCCGGCGGTGGAACTGGAGCGCCGTATCCGCGCCTTCGATCCCTGGCCGCTGTGCCACACCGCCCTGGCCGGCGAGCCGCTCAAGGTCTGGAGTGCCGAATTGGCCGAAGGGCAGGGCGTTCCCGGCATGGTGCTGGATGCCGATCGTCATGGCCTGCTGGTCGCCTGCGGCGAAGGCGCCCTGCGCCTGACCCGGCTGCAGCTGCCCGGGGGCAAGCCGCTGGGCTTCGCCGATCTCTACAACGCCCGTCGCGAGCGCTTCGCCCCCGGTCAGGTGCTGGGTCTATGAATCCGCGGCTGGCAGCTACCCGCGCCCTGGCGGCGGTCCTCGCCGGCCGCGCCTCCCTCGGCAGCAGCCTGCCCGAGCAACTGGCCAAGGTCGATCCGCGTGACCGCGCCCTGGCCCAGGATCTGGCCTTCGGCACCGCCCGCTGGCAGCCGCGCCTGTCGCTGCTGGCGGAAAAGCTCATGGATAAACCCTTCAAGGCCGGCGACCGCGATCTCGAAGCCCTGCTGCTGATCGGGCTCTACCAGCTGTTCCATACCCGCATCCCGGCCCACGCCGCCATCGGCGAGACGGTGGGCTGCGTCGACAAGCTGAAGAAATCCTCGGCCAAGGGCCTGCTCAACGCCGTGCTGCGCCGCGCCCAGCGTGAATACGACAGCCTGCTGCCGGCCCTGGAGCATGACCCGGCGGCGCGCCTGGCCCATCCGCGCTGGCTGCAGAAAGCCCTCAAGGCGCGCTGGCCCGAGCAGTGGGAGGCCATCGCCACGGCCAACAACCTGCATCCGCCGCTGATCCTCAGGATCAATCGCCGTCAGGGCAGTCGCGATGCCTATCTGGCCGAGCTGGCCGCCGCCGGTATCGAGGCCGTGCCCTGCGCCTTCAGCGCCGACGGCATCCGCCTGCTGCAGCCCCAGGACGTCACCGCCCTGCCGGGTTTTGCCGCGGGTCGCTTGAGCGTGCAGGACGAAGCCGCCCAGCTGGCGGCCGAACTCCTGGAACTGGCGCCCGGCCAGCGGGTGCTGGACGCCTGCGCCGCACCCGGTGGCAAGACCTGCCACCTGCTGGAACGTGAACCGGCGCTGGCCGAGGTGGTGGCGCTGGACGCCGATGCCGGCCGCCTGCAGCGGGTCGAGCAGAATCTGGCCCGCCTGGGCCTCACGGCCCGCACCCTGGCCGCCGACGGCCGCGCCGTGGCCGACTGGTGGGACGGCACGCCCTTCCAGCGCATCCTGCTGGACGCCCCCTGCAGCGCCACCGGGGTGATCCGCCGCCATCCGGACATCAAGCTGACCCGCCAGGAAAGCGATATCGCGCCCCTGGTGCAGCTGCAGGGTGAATTGCTGGACGCCCTCTGGCCGACCCTGGAAGTGGGCGGCATCCTGGTCTATGCCACCTGTTCGGTGCTACCGGAAGAGAACAGCGACAACCTCGCCGCCTTCCTCGCCCGCACCCCGGGCGCCCGCGAACTGGACATTCCCGCCCCCTGGGGCCTGGCCCAGCCCCATGGCCGCCAGTTGCTGCCGCAGCCCGAAGGCCACGACGGCTTCTACTACTGCAAGCTGATCAAGATCGCTCGCTAGTCTCGGCCGGTAGCGCCACGGGCGCGGGCTGGGGCAACTCCAGCAGCGGCGCGGCCTCGTCGAGGCGGCGCAGGGTGCCTTCCACCACGGCGCCATTTTCCATGCTTAGCTGGCGATAGGTGATATTGCCGCGCACCCGCGCATTGGAATGCAGCTCCAGCAGGTGTTCGACCCGCAGATCGCCGACGATGGTGCCGTCGATGAGGGCGTCATAGCTGCTGACGTCGCCTTCCACCACGCCATTGACGCTGAGGGCCAGCAGGCTGGTGGTGCCCGGCTTGAAACTGATGCTGCCACGCACCCGCCCGTTGATCTTCAGGCCTTCGCTGAATTCCAGGTCACCCTGGATCGCCAGGTTATCGGCGATGAGACTGGAAAAGCCATTCACGGCAGGGCGGGGCGCCGCCTTCTTTCGGTTGAACATCGGTGCTGCTCTCCGGCTAGGGTTTCTGATTCTGGCGGCGGAAAAAGGCCAGCTCCGTGGTCAGCCGCTCGATCTGCGCCAGCAGGGCGGCGTTGCGCTGGGTCAGCTGGCGTTCGGTGGCCGTGCCCAGCTGCAGCTCCAACGCCTGGCGCGCCAGGCGCTCGCCGAGTTGCTGGTTCTCCCTCTGCAAGGCGTGCACGGCGGCCTGCTGTTCCAGCTGCAGGCGATAGCTGACCACCAGCAACAGCATGGGGATCAGCAGGAGCAGCGCGAGCCCCAGCGTTCTGGCCAGGGACCGACGCGGCGTGAGCTGCAGACGCACCTCGCCGCGCAGCAGCTCGCGACTCGACGATCTGCTAGTCACGCGCCGGAGCCCCGACGTCACGTTCGAGCGGGCCCAGGGCGAGGAAGCGCTGGGGATCGACGAACTGCCCGCCGCGCAAAACTTCGAAATGCAGGTGGGCCCCCGTGGAGCGTCCGGTGGAGCCGACTGCTCCAAGCGGTTGGCCGGGCGTGACCACCTGGCCTTCCCTGACGAAGATGCGACTCAGGTGGGCATAGCGGGTGACCAAGGTATTGCCATGGTCCACTTCCACCCGATAGCCATAGCCACCCAGGACGCCCGCGGCCTGGATCCGACCGCCTGCGGCGGCGCGCACCTGGGTACCCGTGGGCGCGGCGAAGTCGAGGCCGGAATGAAAGGCCAGATGACCGTTGAAGGGATCGATCCGATTGCCGAACGCAGAGCCCAGGCGTGCCTGGTCCACCGGACGCTGAGAGGGAATCGCCATCAGCGCTGCATTGCGACTGGCCACTCGGTTCAACAGCAGATCCAGCTGTTGGCGCAGACACAAGGCCACCTGCTCGCTGGATCCGAGTACCCGCATCGGCAATCCCTGATCGACAGCGCCGGCATTGCAGGCCCTGGGAGGCAACCAGGCGCCGCCCTGGGGGCCGTGAGGCCTGGGTTCCGCCAGTAGCGCCGGCAACAGCGCCGGATCGACGGCCGTCACCCGGTCGCGCAAGGTCTGGTTCTGTTCCAGCATGAGCTGCAGGGCTTGGGTATCGGCTTCCAACGATTGCAGGCGGCCGACCAGCCTACCCATCCGCTCCAGCGCCAGCGACTCGCCCGCGGCCTCCGCCGACCGGGTTGCCGCCACGCCGACAGCGGGTTCGGCAGGCGTCATCCGCCCGCCGAACCAGCAGCCGAGGGCGAAGGTGGCGAGCGAACTCAACGCCAGGAGCCAGAGCCGAGGCCCATGCCAGCGAGGCGCCTCGACGACGCGGACGCGCTCGCGGACGAGTTTGCGACTGCAAGAAGAGAACACGTTCATCGAGAGCCTGCGGCCATCCTGAATGCCGGGAGACCCAACAGGATAATGCGAAATCCATCACAAAAAACCGCTGAAAGCCCCGTTCCAGACCAACTCGCCCGTCCGCCGGACATATGGCACCCGCCTGGGAGATTCGCCAGACCGCCATGGCTGCGGGCAGAATGATCGGCCCCCGTCCGTCCCCAGCCTGCCAATTGAGGCCACCATGCTCGAATCCCTGGAGAAGATGCTCGCCCGCGGCCAGGACAACGCCCTGCTGAGATTCGGCCTGGGCAAGGGTTATCTGGATGCCGGAGAGCCTGCACGGGCGATCGAGCACCTGGCGCGTTGCGTCGAATTCGATCCGGCCTATTCGGCGGCCTGGAAGCTGCTGGGCAAGGCCCAAGAGGAGAGTGGCGACCTGGCCAGCGCCGAGGCGGCCTGGACCCAGGGCCTGCAGGCGGCGCAAGCCAGGGGCGACAAGCAGGCGGAAAAGGAGATGACGGTGTTTCTCAAGCGCCTGGCGCGCCGCGCTCAGTCCTGATCGCGGAGGAATCTGAGGCCCGCGCCGTCACCGTCGGTGCGCATGACTTCCATGGTCACCTTGGGCGCTTCGATCGGCAGGTCGAGCACCTGGCCGACCACCCGGGTGCCCTGCGGCAGCCGGGTCAGCTCGGGATGCACCACATAGACGCCGCCATCGGACAGGTCGCGGGTCTCGCCGACGATCTCGCCATCCGGATAGGCGATCCACAGCCGGCACTTGAGCGGGGTACGGGTATGCTGGCGCTGATCGCGCGAATTCATCGCCTGACTCCCTGGCTTAGGCGCTCCCTTGAGGTCCTGGCAGCTTCCGGCAAAGCCCGGCGCCTGTCAGCCGCGCGCCGACCGAACGGTGCTGGCGAAGCGCCGAGCGATAGGTCATGGGACCACCGCCTGCCCCTCGGCGCCCGGACCGGACCCGGGCGCTAGACCTCAGTACCACTTCTCCTCGCCATCCGGGCGACTCTTGAATCTCTTCATGCTCCACATGTACTGGGTCGGATAGCGCCGCACGTAGCCGGCCAGCACCTCGCTCATGGCGGCCACCGAGACCTCCGGATCCGGGTCGTACATGGCCGGCGGCGCCGCTTCCAGGATCACCTTGTAGCCGCTGCCGTCTGCCAGGCGCACGGCATGGAAGAACACCCCGCGGGCCTTGCCGCGCGCCAGCAGCGAGGGCACGAACTTGCTGGTCAGGGCGGTGGTGCCGAGAAAGGGCACGAAGAGGCCGGCGCTGCGACTCGGCTCGGGATCGGCCGGGATACCCACGGCGCCGCCGCGCCGGACTTCCTTGATCACGCTGATGATGCCTTCCGGGGTGGAGGGCGCCACGCGATTGCCCAGCTGCACCCGCTGGCGCTTGAGCAGCTCGTCCACCGCCTTGAGCTTGGGCGGCCGGTAGAAGATGATCGGCTTGGCATGGGAGCAGTAGAAGTGGTTGAGCAACTCCCAGTTGCCCAGGTGGCTGGTGATGCCCACCACGCCATCGCCGGAGGCCAGGGCTTCCTGCAGGACGTCCATGCCTTCCACCTCGCGCACCAGGCGCAAGGAACGCTGCGGCGACCAGATCCAGGCGCAGGCGCTTTCGGTCAGGGTCTTGCCTATACCGCGCAGGCACTCGCGCGACAGCCGTTCCAGACCGGCGGCATCGAGTTCGGGAAAACAGTGGGCGAGGTTGATGCGGGTGACCTTGCTGGCGCGGGTCGGCAGCTTCCACATGCACCAGCCGATGAATCCACCCAGGCGCTGCACCAGCGGCCAGGGCAGCAGGGCGAAAAGGCGCAGGAAGGCGATCATCAGCGCGCCTTTGAATCTTTCCAAAAGAGGGCTCCTGTCTGAATGCCCAGACAGTTTACCGTCTACAAGCCCCGGAAACGTTAAGAAAGCGTAAGGTTCGCGCCAACTGGCAGCTATACATTCGACTTTTCCTGCAGCTCTGGCGACGCAGACGCCAATTCGCCATGGCGATCGCAATCGAGGGTGTGGTCCATGACCAGGCCCATGGCCTGCATGAAGGCATAGCAGATGGTCGGGCCGACGAAGGTGAAACCGGCCCGCTTGAGCGCCTTGCTCATGGCCTCGGCTTCCGGGGTGATCGCCGGCACCTCGCTGCGATCGCGGAAACGATTGATGCGCGGCGCACCGCCGACAAAGGACCACAGCCAGCCGGCAGGGTCTTCGAGGCGCAACCAGGCCTGGGCATTCTGACGAGCGGCGCGCAGCTTGGCGCCATTGCGGATGATGCCCGGGTCCTGCATCAGCACCGCGATCTCGGCATCGCTCAGTTGCGCCAGGCGCCTGGGATCGAAGCCATGCAGCACCTGACGATAGCGCTCGCGCTTCTTCAGCACGGTGATCCACGACAGTCCGGCCTGGAAGCCCTCCAGCAGGAGGAATTCGAAGAGTACCGCCGGATCGCGCTGGGGCACGCCCCATTCGTGGTCGTGATACTCGATGTACAGCGGATCGGCGGTGCACCAGAAGCAACGCGGCATGGCGAAGACTCGGTCGAGAAGGGAAGGCCTCACCTTAGCGCAATTACCCGCCAACGGAGACAGCCCGTCCGGACTACCCGGCCAGCCGCCCGGCCGCGACACGCGCCCCATGCGGGCGACGGCGGCTTTCGGCTATACTCCCCGGCTTTTCGTCGCAGCCGAACGGGTATTTTTCGTGAGCCAGTCCAAGCCCACCGTGCGCACCTTCCAAGACTTGATCCTGGCCTTGCAGCAATACTGGGCCGAGCAGGGCTGCGTGGTACTCCAGCCCTATGACATGGAAGTCGGCGCCGGTACCTTCCACACCGCCACCTTCCTGCGCGCCATCGGTCCCGAGACCTGGAACGCCGCCTATGTGCAGCCCAGCCGCCGCCCCACCGACGGCCGCTACGGCGAGAACCCCAATCGCCTGCAGCACTACTACCAGTTCCAGGTGGTCCTGAAGCCCAACCCGGACAACTTCCAGGAGCTCTACCTCGGCTCCCTGGCCGCCATCGGCCTGGATCCGCTGGTGCACGACGTGCGCTTCGTCGAGGACAACTGGGAATCGCCCACCCTGGGCGCCTGGGGTCTGGGCTGGGAAGTCTGGCTCAACGGCATGGAAGTCACCCAGTTCACCTACTTCCAGCAGGCGGGCGGTCTCGAGTGCTACCCGGTGACCGGCGAGATCACCTATGGCCTGGAGCGCCTGGCCATGTACCTGCAGGGCGTGGATTCGGTCTATGACCTGATCTGGGCCGACGGCCCCTTCGGCACCGTGACCTACGGCGACGTCTTCCACCAGAACGAGGTGGAGCAGAGCACCTACAACTTCGAGCACGCCAATGTGCCCAAGCTGTTCGAGCTGTTCGACTTCTACGAGTCCGAGGCCAATCGCCTGATCGCCCTGGACCTGCCGCTGCCCACCTACGAGATGGTGCTCAAGGCCTCCCACACCTTCAACCTGCTGGACGCCCGTCGCGCCATCTCGGTGACCGAGCGCCAGCGCTACATCCTGCGCGTGCGCACCCTGGCGCGCAGCGTCGCCCAGGGCTATTTCAAGGCTCGGGCACGGCTGGGCTTCCCGCTGGCCAGCCCCGCGCTGCGTGACGAGGTCCTGGGTCGCGACGATGTCCAGGCGCTGCTCAAGGAGGGCGAATGATGAGCACCACTCTGGATTTCCTGGTCGAACTGGGTACCGAAGAACTGCCACCCAAGGTGCTCAAGACCCTTGGCGACAGCTTTCTCGCCGGCATCGAGAAGGGCCTCAAGCAGGCCGGTCTCGGCTATGCCAGCGCCCGCGCCTATGCCGCGCCGCGTCGTCTGGCGGTGCTGGTCGAAGCCCTGCAGATCCAGCAGCCCGAACGTAGCGTCAACCTGGACGGCCCGCCGCTGCAGGCCGCCTTTGGCGCCGATGGCCAGCCGACCCAGGCGGCCCTGGGTTTCGCCCGCAAGTGTGGCGTCGACATCAGCGCCATCGACCGCAGCGGTCCCAAGCTGAGATTCTCCCAGAGCATTCCCGGTCAACCGGCGGCCAGCTTGCTGCCCGGCATCGTCGAAGCCTCCCTGGCCGAGCTGCCGATTCCCAAGCGCATGCGCTGGGCCGCCCGCCGCGAGGAATTCGTGCGTCCGACCCAGTGGCTGGTGATGCTGCTGGGTGACGAGGTCATCGACTGCGAGATCCTGACCCGCCGGGCCGGCCGTGAGTCCCGTGGCCATCGCTTCCACCATCCCGACGCCGTGCGCATCAGCGCCCCGGCCCACTACGCCGCCGACCTGCGCGCCGCCCATGTGCTGGCCGACTTCGCCGAGCGCCGCCAGCTGATCGAATCCCGCGTGGCCGAACTGGCCGCGGCGGAGCAGGGCAGCGCCGTGGTGCCGCCCGCGCTGCTGGACGAGGTGACCGCCCTGGTGGAATGGCCGGTGCCGCTGGTCTGCGCCTTCGAGGAACGCTTCCTTGAGGTGCCCCAGGAAGCCCTGATCACCACCATGCAGGACAACCAGAAGTACTTCTGCCTGCTGGACGCCCAGGGCAAGCTCCTGCCGCGCTTCATCACCGTGGCCAACCTGGAGAGCAAGGATCCGGCGCAGATCGTCAGCGGCAACGAGAAGGTGGTCCGCCCCCGTCTCACCGACGCCGAATTCTTCTTCAAGCAGGACCAGAAGCAGCCGCTGGAAAGCTTCAACGAGCGCCTCAAGAACGTGGTCTTCCAGGCCCAGCTCGGTACCGTCTACGACAAGGCCCAGCGCGTCGCCGCCCTGGCCGCCTTTATCGCCGAACGCATCGGCGGTGATGCCGAGCGCGCCCACCGCGCCGGTGTGCTCGCCAAGTGCGACCTGGCCACCGAGATGGTCGGCGAATTCCCCGAGATGCAGGGCATCGCCGGCTACTACTACGCCAAGAAGGGCGGCGAGGCCGACGACGTGGCCCTGGCGCTCAACGAGCAGTACATGCCGCGCGGCGCCGGCGCCGAATTGCCGCAGACCCTGACCGGTGCCGCCGTGGCCCTGGCCGACAAGCTCGACACCCTGGTCGGCATCTTTGGCATTGGCATGCTGCCCACCGGCAGCAAGGACCCCTTCGCCCTGCGGCGCCAGGCCCTGGGGGTGCTGCGCATCCTCATCGAGAAGGGCCTGGAGCTGGATCTGCCGGCCGCCGTCGCCTTCGCCATCGCCGGTTACGGCGAGCGGGTCAAGGCCGCGGGGCTGCAGGAGCAGGTGCTGGACTTCGTCTTCGACCGGCTGCGTGCCCGCTACGAGGACGAAGGCGTCGACACCGCCGCCTACCTGGCGGTACGCGCCCTGCGCCCGGCCTCGGCGCTGGACTTCGATCAGCGCGTCCAGGCCGTGCAGGCCTTCCGCCGCCTGCCCGAGGCCGAAGCCCTGGCCGCCGCCAACAAGCGCGTCTCCAACCTGCTCGGCAAGTTCGAGGGCACGGTCGCCGCCCAGGCCGATGCCGCGCTGTTCGAGACCGACGCCGAGCGCACCCTGGCCGTGGCCATCGCCGATGCCGAGCGGGAAGCCGCGCCCCTGGCCGAAGCCCGCCGGTATCGCGAAGCCCTGGAGCTCCTGGCCAGCCTGCGCATGCCGGTGGATGCCTTCTTCGACGAGGTGCTGGTCAACGCCGAGGACGAGCGCGTCCGCGCCAATCGCTATGCGCTGCTCGCCCACCTGCGCGGCCTGTTCCTGGGCATCGCCGACATCTCGGTGCTGGGCTAGGGCATGAAGCTGATCGTGCTGGACCGCGATGGCGTCATCAATGTCGATTCCGATGACTACGTGCGCAGCGCCGAGCAGTGGCAACCGCTGCCCGGCAGCCTCGCCGCCATCGCTCGCCTGAACCGGGCCGGCTGGCAGGTGGCCGTGGCCACCAACCAGTCCGGCCTGGCCCGCGGCTACTTCACGGCAGACGACCTGACGGCCATGCACGAGAAATTGCAGCGGCTGCTGGCGGAGGAGGGCGGTCGGGTCGACCTGATCCTGCACTGCCCCCATGGCCCGGAAGCGGGCTGCGACTGCCGCAAGCCGCTGCCCGGCCTGTTTCGCGCCATCGCCCACCACTATGGCCGGGCCGACCTGAACGGCGTGCCAGTGGTGGGCGACAGCCTGCGCGATCTGGAAGCCGGCGTGGCCCTTGGCTGCACGCCCTGTCTGGTGCGTACCGGCAAGGGCGAGCGCACCCTGGCCAAGCCCTTGCCAGCCGGCACCCGGGTCTTCGCCGACCTGGCCGCGGTGGCTGATCACCTGCTTGAGGAAGCGCCCTGATGCGGCTCTTGCGTACCCTGTTGTTCTATGTGCTGCTGGGCACCAGCGGCATTCTCTGGTCCTGCGTCAGCCTGCTGATCGCCCCCTTCCTCGCCTATCGCGCCCGCTATCGGCTGGTGGTCAAGGCCTGGACCGGTTTCGCCGTCTGGCTGGCCAAGGTCATCTGCGGCATCCGCTACGAGATCGAAGGCCTGGAAAACGTCCCGGCGCAGCCCTGCGTGATCGTGGCCAACCACCAGAGCACCTGGGAAACCTTTTTCCTCTCCGCCCAGTTCGAGCCCACTTCCCAGGTGATCAAGCGCGAATTGCTGCGGATTCCCTTCTTTGGCTGGGCCTTCTCGCTGCTCAAGCCGATCGCCATCGACCGCGACAACGGCAAGCTGGCCCTGCAGCAGCTGACGGAGCAGGGCGGTCGCTATCTGGCCCAGGGTTGCTGGGTGCTGATCTTTCCCCAGGGCACCCGCATCGATCACGGCCAGATGGGCAAGTTCTCTCGCGGTGGCGCCGCCCTGGCCTGCAGCCTGAACGTGCCCATCCTGCCCATCGCCCATGACGCCGGTGCCTACTGGCCCAATCGCTCCTGGATCAAGTCGCCGGGGACCATCAAGGTCAGCATCGGTCCGCTGCTCCATCCCCAGGGTCAGGATCCGCGCGCCATCGTCGATCTCAATGCTCGCTGCTTCGCCTTCATCGAACAGGCCCTGGCGCCCAAGCCCGACGCCAGTCCCGCCTGCGCTGCGTAGCCTGACCGCCAGGCCGCGAGGCCTGGCGGTTTCCACCCCTTTTCCGCCCTTTTCCCACAGACTTATCCACAGGCCAGGTCGAGCCTTTGGTGTGGGCGAATTTTGGTCCGCTACCGCGGATGCGTCGTCATCCACAAGTACCGACAAGCTTATTCCCAGGCTTATCCACAGGATCGTCCGTTATAGCCTGTGTCTCTATGCCGCATGGCACGGCCTCTTTACGCAAATTTTCTGTGGTGATCAAAAGCGGCTGAGGAAAACTATCCACAAAACCTCTGGCTATAAGATGAACGGCGTTCGCTCCCGGGGAACGAAACGCTGCGGCTCTCTAGGCAGAATGTTTTCCACAAAAAAGCCCCGCATGGCGGGGCTTGTGCATAACCGCGGGATCAGACGTCGAGGTTCGACACGGCCAGGGCGTTGCTCTCGATGAAGTCGCGGCGCGGCTCCACCTGATCGCCCATCAGGGTGTTGAAGATCTGATCGGCGGCGATGGCGTCCTCGATGGTCACCTGCAGCATGCGGCGCACGTTCGGGTCCATGGTGGTTTCCCACAGCTGATCCGGATTCATCTCGCCCAGGCCCTTGTAGCGCTGGATGTTGAATCTCTTGCTGGTCTCCACCATCAGCCATTCCCAGGCTTCCTTGAAGGTGCTGACCGGGCGCCGGCGTTCGCCGCGCTTGGCGTAGGCGCCTTCTTCCAGCAGGTTGTCCAGCTGGGCGGCCAGCTCGGTCACCAGGCGGTAATCGTTGCTGCCGAAGAAATCCCGGTTGAAGGTGACGTAGCTGGACAGGCCGTGGGCACGGGTCTCGACCTCCGGCAGCCACAGGCTGCGCTCGCGGTCTTCGCGCAGGCTCAGGGTGTAGGTGGTGCCATTGCGCTCGGCAGCCTTCAGGCGCGTCTCCAGGCCGGCCAGCCACTGGCGCATGGCCGCCTCGTCACCCAGCTGCTCCACGCCCACGCGGGGCAGGTACAGCAGGTGCTCGCTGACATCGGCCGGATAGAGGCGCGACAGGCGCTTGAAGGTCTTCATCACCTGGCGATAGCTGTTCACCAGCTTCTCGAGTTCCACGCCGGACAGGCCCGGGGCGTTCTCGTTGACGTGCAGGCTGGCTTCCTCGAGGGCGGTCTGGGTCAGGTATTCCTCCATCGCCTCGTCGTCCTTGATGTACTGCTCCTGCTTGCCACGCTTCACCTTGTACAGCGGCGGCTGAGCGATGTAGATGTAGCCCCGCTCGATCAACAGCGGCATCTGGCGGAAGAAGAAGGTCAGCAGCAGGGTACGGATGTGCGAACCGTCGACGTCAGCATCGGTCATGATGATGATGTTGTGGTAGCGCAGCTTGTCGATATTGAACTCTTC
Organism: Pseudomonas sp. PGPPP4; assembly: GCF_002256045.1. Lineage (NCBI taxonomy): Bacteria > Pseudomonadati > Pseudomonadota > Gammaproteobacteria > Pseudomonadales > Pseudomonadaceae > Pseudomonas > Pseudomonas sp. PGPPP4. The sequence continues at coordinate 159,903 of NZ_NKID01000003.1, read as the reverse complement.
GCGACCGATACCGCAGCCCAGCGCGGTGATCAGGGTGCCCACCTCCTGGGAGGAGAGCATCTTGTCGAAGCGGGCCTTCTCGACGTTGAGGATCTTGCCCTTGAGCGGCAGGATCGCCTGGGTGCGCCGGTTGCGGCCCTGCTTGGCCGAACCACCGGCGGAGTCACCCTCCACGATGTAGAGTTCGGACAGCGCCGGGTCCTTTTCCTGGCAGTCCGCCAGCTTGCCGGGCAGACCGGCGATGTCCAGGGCGCCCTTGCGGCGGGTCATCTCCCGCGCCTTGCGCGCCGCTTCCCGGGCCCGGGCCGCGTCGATCATCTTGCCGACCACTGCCTTGGCCTCGTTGGGATTCTCCAGCAGGAAGTCGGAGAAGTACTTGCCCATCTCCTGCTCCACAGCGGTCTTCACCTCGGAGGAGACCAGCTTGTCCTTGGTCTGGGAGGAGAACTTGGGATCCGGCACCTTGACCGAGATGATGGCGGTCAGGCCTTCCCGGGCGTCGTCACCGGTGGTGGCCACCTTGAACTTCTTGGCCAGGCCCTCGGCCTCGATGTAGTTGTTCAGGTTGCGCGTCAGTGCCGAGCGGAAGCCCGCCAGGTGGGTACCGCCATCGCGCTGGGGAATGTTGTTGGTGAAGCAGAGGATGTTCTCGTTGAAGCTGTCGTTCCACTGCAGGGCCACTTCCACGCCGACGCCATCGTCGTCGCGCTGCACCTGGAAATGGAACACCTCGTTCACCGCGGTCTTGTTGGTGTTGAGGTAGTCGACGAAGGCACGCAGGCCGCCTTCGTACTTGAACAGCTCTTCCTTGCCGCTGCGCTCGTCGCGCAGGACGATGCCGACACCGGAGTTGAGGAAGGACAGCTCGCGAATCCGCTTGGCCAGGATGTCCCAGCTGAACTGGATGTTGCTGAAGGTCTCGGCGGACGGCTTGAAGTGCACCTGGGTACCGGTGGTGTCGGTCTCGCCGATCACCGCCAGCGGTGCCTGGGGCACGCCATGCACATAGACCTGCTCCCACACCTGGCCGGCGCGGCGAATGGTCAGCCGCAGCTCCTCGGACAGGGCGTTCACCACCGAGACGCCCACGCCGTGCAGGCCGCCGGACACCTTGTAGGTGTTGTCGTCGAACTTACCGCCGGCGTGCAGCACGGTCATGATGACCTCGGCCGCGGAAACGCCTTCTTCCTTGTGGATATCCACCGGGATGCCGCGACCGTTGTCGCGCACGGTGATGGATTCGTCCATGTGGATGGTGATGCTGATCTCGCTGCAGAAGCCGGCCAGGGCCTCGTCGATGGAGTTGTCCACCACCTCGAAGACCATGTGGTGCAGGCCGGTGCCGTCATCGGTGTCGCCGATGTACATGCCGGGGCGCTTGCGCACGGCATCCAGTCCCTTCAGCACCTTGATGCTGGAAGAGTCGTAGGTATTGGTCTCGCTCATGCTTGGCTCCCGCTAGTGTGGGTCTGCTTGATATGGCCGTGTTCCACGTGGAACACGCTGACCTCTGTCTCCGGCCGCCAGGCGGCCTGTAGCGTCTCGCGCTCGACACAGGTGATGAAGACTTGGCACCCCAGTGCCTCCAGCAGCCGGCACAAGGCCAGCCGGTGTCCCTCGTCCAGTTCCGAGGGCAGGTCGTCGATGAGATAGACGCACTGGCCCCGCTTGACCTGGTTGACCAGCCGCCCCTGGGCGATGCGCAGTGCGCACACCACCAGCTTCTGCTGGCCGCGCGACAGGATGTCCGCCGCGTTGTGATTGCCGATGCGGATCCGCAGGTCGGCGCGTTGGGGACCGGCCTGGGTATGCCCCAGCTGCAGATCCCGCGGCAGGCTGTCCGCCAGCACCTCGCGCAGATCGCGCTCGCGGTCCCAGCCGCGGTAGTAACTCAGGGTCAGGCCGTCGAGCTGGATCAGCTTGGCCAGCACTGCGGTGAATTCCGGTTTCAGGCGCTGGATGTAGGCCTGGCGAAAGCCATCGATCTCGGCACTGGCCAGGGCCAGTTCCTGATCCCAGGCGGCCTGCGCCGCAGGGTCGATTTTACCACGTCTGAGCCAGTGATTTCGCTGCCTGAGCGCCTTTTGCAGGCGTTGCCATAGGGGCAGAAAACGCTGTTCCTCGTGGAACACGCCCCAGTCGAGAAACTGCCGTCTGATCTTGGGACTGCCTTCGAGCAGCCGGAAGCCGTCGGGGTTGATCAGCTGCAGCGGCAGCACCTCGGCCAGCTGCGCCGCACTGCGGGCATTCTCGCCGTTGATGCGGATCTGGTAGTCGCCGCCGCGCTCGCGCTGGATGCCCAGGTTGCAATCCTGGCCCCCGGGCAGCCGCACCTGGCCGAACACCGTGCAGCTGGCCTGCTCGTGCTGGATGACCGGCGCCAGCTTGGTGCTGCGAAAGGAGCGGGCCAGGCCCAGCAGGTGGATGGCTTCCAGCAGGCTGGTCTTGCCGCTGCCGTTGGCGCCGTGCAGCAGGTTGACCCGGGGCGAGGGCTGAAGCGCGACCGCCTGCAGATTGCGCAGGCGGTCGACGTTGAAGCGGATCAGCGTCATCGAGCGGCGATCAGAGGCGCATCGGCATCACGACATAGGAGGAATCGTCGTTGCCCGCCTCCTGCAACAGCGCACTGCTGCTGGAATCGGACAGGGTGATGCGCACCTGGTCGGTGGTCATCACGCCGAGCACGTCGAGCAGGTAGCTGACGTTGAAGCCGATCTCCAGGCTGCCGCCGTCGTAATCGACCTGCAGTTCTTCCTCGGCCTCTTCCTGCTCCGGGTTGTTGGCCTGGATCTTCATGAAGCCGTTTTCCAGCTGCAGGCGGATACCGCGGTACTTCTCGTTGGAGAGAATGGCGGTGCGGCTGAACGCCTCGCGCAGGTGCTGACGTTCGCCCAATACCAGCTTGTCGCCATGCCGCGGCAGGACGCGCTCGTAGTCGGGGAACTTGCCGTCCACCAGCTTGGAGGTAAAGGTGAAGTCCCCGGTGGTGGCGCGGATATGGTGCTGGCCCAGCACCACGTTGACCGGCTCTTCCGGCTCGGTGAGCAGGCGCGACAGTTCCAGGATGCCCTTGCGCGGCACGATGACCTGGTGCTTCTCGGCCTGGTCGACGTCGGCTTCCAGCATGCACATGGCCAGGCGGTGACCATCGGTGGCCACGGCGCGCAGGCGCCCGGTGCTGGCTTCGAGCAGCATGCCGTTGAGGTAGTAGCGCACGTCCTGCTGAGCCATGGCGAAGCCGGTGCGCTCGATCAGGCGGCGCAGGCGCCCCTGGGGAATGCTGAACTTCAGCGAACCCGGACCTTCCTCCACGGTGGGGAAGTCGTTGGCCGGCAGGGTGGACAGGGTGAAACGGCTGCGTCCGGCGCGGATCAGCAGCTTCTGCTCCTCGGTGCGGATGTCGATCAGCGCATCGGGCTGCAGGCTCTTGCAGATATCCATCAGCTTGCGCGCCGGCACGGTGATTTCGCCGGCTTCGGCGGCTTCTTCCAGATCGACCCGGCCAACCAGCTCGACTTCCAGGTCGGTACCGGTCAGCGACAGCCGCTGGCCTTCCACGACCAGGAGTACGTTGGACAGCACCGGCAGCGTTTGCCGACGTTCCACGACACCGGCCACCAGCTGCAGCGGTTTCAACAGGGCTTCGCGTTGAATGGTGAAATGCATGGTCAGGTCCTTGCCAGGGCCGCGTCCGTCAGGTCGTCAGGGTACGCAGCAGGTTCTTGTAATCCTCGCGGATATCCGCGTCGGATTCCCGAAGTTCGGCGATCTTGCGACAGGCGTGCAACACCGTCGTGTGATCGCGTCCGCCAAAGGCGTCGCCGATTTCCGGCAGGCTGTGGTTGGTCAGCTCCTTGGACAGCGCCATGGCGACCTGCCGCGGCCGGGCCACCGAACGCGAGCGGCGTTTGGACAGCAGATCAGCGATCTTGATCTTGTAGTACTCGGCCGCAGTGCGCTGGATGTTGTCGATGCTGACCAGCTTGTCCTGCAGCGCCAGGAGATCCTTGAGCGATTCGCGGATCAGCTCGATGGTGATGTCGCGGCCCATGAAGTGGGCATGGGCGATCACCCGCTTGAGCGCGCCTTCCAGTTCCCGCACGTTGGAGCGGATGCGCTGGGCGATAAAGAAGGCGGCGTCGTGGGGCAGGTCGACCTTGGCCTGGTCGGCCTTCTTCATCAGGATCGCCACCCGCGTTTCCAGCTCCGGGGGCTCCACCGCCACGGTGAGACCCCAGCCGAAGCGCGACTTGAGCCGCTCTTCCAGGCCGTCGATCTCCTTGGGATAGCGGTCGCTGGTGAGGATCACCTGTTGTCCACCTTCGAGCAGGGCATTGAAGGTGTGGAAAAACTCTTCCTGCGAACGCTCCTTGCGGGCGAAGAACTGGATGTCGTCGATCAGCAGCGCGTCCACCGAGCGGTAGAAGCGCTTGAATTCGTTGATGGCGTTGAGCTGCAGCGCCTTGACCATGTCGGCGACGAAGCGCTCCGAATGCAGATAGACGATCTTGGCGTTCGGATTGCGCTTGAGCAGGTGATTGCCCACCGCGTGCATCAGGTGGGTCTTACCCAGACCCACGCCGCCATAAAGGAAGAGCGGGTTGTACCCGTGCTTGGGATTGTCCGCCACCTGCCAGGCCGCGGCGCGGGCCAGCTGGTTGGACTTGCCCTCGACGAAGTTCTCGAAGGTGAAGGTACGGTTCAGGTAGCTGGTGTGCTTGAGCGCGCCCTCCACCTGCACGGTGCGTTCGGTCTTGACCGCCGGCTCGTCGGCCTCGGCCAGTTCCGCGGTCACGTCTTCCAGAGCCACGCCCGCGGTGACGATGTCCGACTGGATCGGCTGCGGAGCCTGCACCGGAGGAGGCAGCGGGGTGCTCTGGCTGCTTGGCGTCTGCGCCGGACGCGGCTTGTTGCTGCGCTTGCTGCCGATCAACAGGGACAGCACCGGGGCGATGCCGTCGTCGGCATGTTCCTCGAGCAATTCGAGGATGCGGCTCAGGTACTTCTCGTTGACCCAGTCGAGCACGAAGCGATTGGGCGCGAACACCCGCAGCTCATCCCCTTCCGCTTCCACCTGCAGTGGCCGGATCCAGGTATTGAATTGTTGCGAAGGCAGCTCGTCGCGCAGCACATCCACGCAACGTTGCCAGAGTTCGACCGACACAGCGTCTCCCAAGAACTGGAGCGGCCCGGACGGGCCATGAGCAAACGCCCATTGTATCCCTCCCCACCCGGGTTATCCACATGACCGCGCAGTTTCCCAACAGATAGCCGTCACGAAGGCAACGGGCGGACCCACGACCGTCAGCTCTGTGGATAACGCCGTCTGACCTCTCTGGACATCCCAGGGCTTTGCGCTGTGGATAATCCAGCTGTGCGTAACAGCCTTGCTTATCCACAGCCTCTCAGCAGGCAGAGCACCCGAACTGCACCTGTTGAAAACAGACTTTCCGTCCCCGCTCCGAGCAGAGCCCGTCTGGCCTGGCACGATCTATCCACAGAAATCCGCTGCACCATACATATTCACTTCAACAGTCTTTTAAAACCTTCTGACCTGTTGATTTTATTTGCCTGGTCTCCTGTCAGCCGGTGCTGGTTGGAAATTGACCTGTACCGAGGCTTTCTCTAGAATCGCCGGTCTCTTTGCGCGGGGCACTCATGCCTTGCCGCTTTCACCTAGGTAAAAGTCCATGAAACGCACCTTCCAACCCAGCACCCTGAAGCGCGCCCGTGTCCACGGTTTCCGTGCTCGTATGGCAACCAAGAACGGCCGTCAGGTTCTGTCCCGTCGCCGTGCCAAAGGCCGCAAGCGTCTGGCGATCTGATTGCCCGGTCAGGTGGTGAGTCAGGGTTTCGGTCGGGACAGGCGCTTACTGAGCTCCCAACAGTTCCAAGCGGTCTTTGACTCTCCCACCCACAAGGCATCCGGCAAGCACCTGCTGCTGCTCGCCCATGCCAATGGGCTCGACCATTCCCGCCTCGGGCTGGTCATCGGCAAGAAGAGCGTCAAGCTTTCTGTCGAGCGCAATCGCATCAAGCGGGTCATCCGGGATTCCTTCCGTCTGAATCAGGACCGCCTGGGCAGCTTCGATCTGGTCTTCGTCGCCCGCAAGGGACTTGGCGAAGTCGACAATCCCGAATTGCACGATCAGCTGCTGCAACTGTGGAAACGTCTCAATCGCCAGGCGAGCAAGACCGTTGCCCACCCAATCGACAGTCCCGACGGTGCTCATGCGTAAACCGGCCCTGCTGCTGATTCGCTTCTACCGTTACGCCATCAGCCCCATGATGGCCAGTCACTGTCGTTTCTATCCGACCTGTTCCGGTTACGCCCTCGAAGCCATCGAGCGCCACGGGCTGCTGCGTGGTGGCTGGCTGACCACACGGCGACTGTGCCGGTGCCATCCCTGGCACTCAGGCGGATATGATCCCGTTCCTCCCGCAAAGAACCCAGCCCCGACCTCTTCGATGGCCGAGTAAACATGGATATCAAGCGCCCGCTACTCATTGCCGCCTTGGCGATCGTGTCCTACACCCTGGTTTTCCAGTGGAACAAGGATTACGGCCAGGCCGATCTGCCCACGGCCAAGACGCAGACCAGCGTCCTGCCGGGCGATACCCCCAACGTGCCCACCGACGTACCGGCCGATGCCAAGGCCGCGGCGCCAGTGGACAACTCGGCCGCCCAACCGAGCACCGCGCTCATCAAGGTGCGTACCGACGTCCTGGATCTGGCCATCGATCCGCGCGGTGGTGACATCGTCCAGCTCGGACTGGTGCAGTACCCCCGTCGCCAGGACCACCCCGACGTTCCCTTCATGCTGTTCGACAACGGCAACGAGCGTCTCTACCTGGCCCAGAGCGGCCTGACCGGTGCCAACGGACCCGACGCCAACAGCGCCGGTCGTCCGCTGTACACCTCGGCGCAGTCCAGCTACGTGCTCGCCGATGGCCAGCCGCAACTGGTGGTGGATCTCAAGTACCAGGCCAATGGCGTGGACTACACCAAGAGATTCACCTTCCACCGGGGCCTGAAGGTCGATTGTTCGGACGCCGAGAAGGCGCAGAAGAAGATCACCTGCATCAATCCGGACGCCTACCAGATCCAGGTCAGCTACCTGATCGACAACCACAGCGCCAACGCCTGGAACGGCGTGCTCTACGCCCAGCTCAAGCGTGACAAGAGCGGCGATCCCTCGGCCACCACAGCCACCGGCGTGTCCACCTACCTGGGCGCCGCGGTCGGCACCCCGGCCGAGCCCTATCGCAAGGTGTCCATGAGCGACATGGACAAGAACCGCCTGCAGGAATCCGTGCAGGGCGGCTGGGTGGGTTGGCTGCAGCACTACTTCGTCACCGCCTGGGTGCCGAACAAGGATGAGCAGCACCAGATCACCACCCGCAAGGACGCCCAGGGCAACTACATCGTCGGCTTCACCGGTCCGCAGTTCAGCGTGCCGGCGGGTGGCAAGGGCGAGACCTCGCTGACCCTCTATGCCGGTCCGAAGATCCAGGAGCACCTCAAGACCCTGTCCCACGGCCTGGAACTGACCGTCGACTACGGCTTCCTGTGGTTCATCGCCCAGCCGATTTTCTGGCTGCTGCAGCATATCCACAGCATCCTGGGTAACTGGGGCTGGTCGATCATCGTCCTGACCATCATCATCAAGATGCTGTTCTTCCCGCTGTCCGCCGCCAGCTACCGTTCCATGGCGCGCATGCGTGCCGTCGGCCCGCGACTGCAGGCGCTGAAGGAACAGTATGGCGACGATCGCCAGAAGATGTCCCAGGCGATGATGGAGCTGTACCGCAAGGAGAAGATCAATCCCCTGGGTGGCTGCCTGCCCATCGTGGTGCAGATGCCGGTGTTCCTGGCGCTGTACTGGGTGCTGCTGGAAAGCGTCGAGATGCGCCAGTCGCCCTGGATGTTCTGGATCACCGACCTGTCGGCCAAGGATCCCTTCTTCATCCTGCCGATCATCATGGGCGGTACCATGCTGGTGCAGCAGATGCTCAACCCGGCACCGCCGGATCCCATGCAGGCCAAGGTCATGAAGATGATGCCGATCATCTTCACCTTCTTCTTCCTGTGGTTCCCGGCCGGTCTGGTGCTGTACTGGATCGTCAACAACTGCCTGTCGATCCTGCAGCAGTGGTACATTACCCGGAAGATCGAGGCGGCCAGCAAGAAGGCCTGACCCCGCTCATTCTGTCCACACGACGCCCCTTGATTGGGGCGTCGTGCTTTCTGGAGGATCGTCATGTCCCTGCCTTCCGACAGTATCGCCGCCATCGCCACCGCCACCGGGCGCGGCGGGGTCGGCATCGTCCGCGTCTCCGGTCCCCTGGCCGCCCCGTTGGCGCGGGCGATCTGCGGCCGCGAGCTGCCGCCCCGGCATGCCCACTACGGCAACTTCCTCGCCGCCGACGGCAGCGTGCTGGACGCCGGCATCGCGCTGTTCTTTCCCGGCCCCAACTCCTTCACCGGCGAAGACGTGCTGGAACTCCAGGGCCATGGCGGCCCGGTGATCCTCGACCTGCTGCTGCGCCGCACCCTGGAAGAGGGCGCGCGCCTGGCCCGCCCGGGTGAATTCAGCGAACGCGCCTTTCTCAACGACAAGCTCGACCTGGCCCAGGCCGAAGCCATCGCCGACCTCATCGAGGCGAGCACCGAACAGGCGGCGCGCAATGCCCTGCGTTCGCTGCAGGGCGAATTCTCGCGCCGGGTGGAGAGCCTGGTCGAACAGTTGATCCGCCTGCGCATCTATGTCGAGGCGGCCATCGACTTTCCCGAGGAAGAGATCGACTTCCTCGCCGATGGCCGGGTCCAGGGCCTGCTGGAGGGCGTCCAGGCCGAACTGCACGAGGTCCAGCGCGAAGCCAACCGCGGCGCCCTGCTGCGCGACGGCATGACCGTGGTGATCGCCGGTCGCCCCAATGCCGGCAAGTCCAGCCTGCTCAACGCCTTGGCCGGGCGTGAGGCCGCCATCGTCACCGACATCGCCGGCACCACCCGGGATGTCCTGCGCGAACATATCCACCTCGATGGCATGCCGCTGCATGTGGTCGATACCGCCGGCCTGCGCGACACCAGCGACCGGGTCGAGCAGATCGGGGTCCAGCGCGCCCTGGATGCCATTGCCGGCGCCGACCGGGTACTGCTGGTGGTGGACGCCAGCGCCCCGGAAGCCCGGGACCCCCAGGCGCTCTGGCCGGAACTGCTGAGCACCCGGCCGCCGCTGGACAAGCTGACGGTGATCCGCAACAAGGCCGACCTCACCGGTGAGCCCACCGGGCTGCTGGCGACCGAGCCGGTCGAGATCAGTCTCAGCGCCACCGATGGCGCCGGTATCGAAGCCCTGCGCGAGCATCTCAAGGCCTGCATGGGCTTCGAACAGACCACCGAAGGCGGCTTCAGCGCCCGCCGCCGCCATCTGGATGCCCTGCAGCGGGCTGCCAGCGCCCTGGACCACGGCTATCGCCAACTCACCCTGGCCGGCTCCGGCGAGCTGCTGGCCGAAGACCTGCGCCAGGCCCAGCAGGTGCTTGGCGAGATCACCGGCGCCTTCAGCTCCGACGACCTGCTCGGGCGCATCTTCTCCAGCTTCTGCATCGGCAAATAGCCTCCCGCCCGCCGTTCCCGGCCTGTGCAACGCAGGCCTTGGCTGTCCTCATCTCCCCTTTCCAGAGTCCTGTTGATAACCCTGCCTGAGGTCTGCCCATAAATCGGTGCACGAACTGTCCATGACTGGCGTTGTGGATAAGCGGGCAAAGGGTCCACAGGATGCTGAGAGCTTGTATTCATCCACAGCACAAGACGTACACGGGGTTCAGGTTTTCCCCAGCCCAGCGTTGACGAGGGCTGCATAGGCTTATCCACAGCGAAGGGCCTGCATATACATAAGCTCTATATCAGTCCTTTTAAAACTTTCTTCCCTATTGTTTATATTGGGTGTCTGCCAGGCCGGCTGATCATTTTTTGGCCAGAGCCCCCTTCTGCAAGCGACGTCCAGGCCTTATACTTGCCGGCTTTCCTTTGAATTCCTGCCAACAGGCACGAGGTGCGTGGTGGACTTTCCTTCCCGTTTCGACGTCATCGTGATCGGCGGCGGCCATGCCGGTACCGAAGCGGCCTTGGCGGCCGCTCGCATGGGTGTGCGCACCCTGCTGCTCACGCATAATGTGGAAACTCTCGGCCAGATGAGCTGCAACCCCGCCATCGGCGGCATCGGCAAGAGCCATCTGGTCAAGGAGATCGATGCCCTGGGCGGCGCCATGGCCGCGGCCACGGATCTCGCCGGCATCCAGTTCCGCATTCTCAACAGCCGCAAGGGACCTGCCGTGCGCGCCACTCGCGCCCAGGCCGATCGCGTGCTGTACAAGGCGGCCATCCGCTACACGCTGGAAAACCAGCCGAACCTGTGGATATTCCAGCAGGCCTGCGACGACCTCATCGTCGAAGGCGATCGCGTCGCCGGCGTGATCACCCAGATGGGCCTGAAATTCCATGCCGACAACGTGGTGCTCACTGCCGGGACCTTCCTCGGTGGTCTTATCCACATCGGTCTGCAGAACCACAGCGGTGGACGAGCCGGGGACCCGCCGGCCATCGCCCTGGCCCAGCGCCTGCGTGAACTGCCGCTGCGGGTATCGCGACTGAAGACCGGCACGCCGCCACGCATCGACGGCCGCTCGGTGGACTTCTCGGTGATGACCGAGCAGCCTGGCGACACTCCCTTGCCGGTGATGTCCTTTCTCGGCAATCGCGAGCAGCATCCGACGCAGGTCAGCTGCTGGATCACCCACACCAATGCCCGCACCCACGACATCATCCGCGCCAACCTGGATCGTTCGCCCATGTACTCCGGCGTGATCGAAGGGGTAGGGCCGCGCTACTGTCCGTCCATCGAAGACAAGATCCACCGCTTCGCCGACAAGGACAGCCATCAGGTCTTTCTCGAGCCCGAGGGGCTGACCACCCACGAGCTCTATCCCAACGGCATCTCCACCTCGCTGCCCTTCGATGTGCAGCTCGAGGTGGTGCGCTCCATGCGCGGCATGGAGAACGCCCACATCCTGCGACCCGGCTACGCCATCGAATACGACTTCTTCGATCCGCGGGATCTCAAGTACAGCCTGGAAACCAAGGTCATCGCCGGCCTGTTCTTCGCCGGCCAGATCAATGGCACCACCGGCTACGAAGAAGCCGGCGCCCAGGGGCTGCTCGCCGGTGCCAACGCCGCGCTGCGCGCCCAGGGCCGCGAGGCCTGGTGTCCGCGCCGCGACGAGGCCTACCTCGGCGTGCTGGTGGACGACCTCATCACCCTGGGCACCCAGGAGCCCTATCGGATGTTTACCTCGCGTGCCGAATACCGGCTGATCCTGCGCGAAGACAACGCCGACCTGCGCCTGACCGAGAAGGGTCGCGAGCTGGGCCTGGTGGACGATCAGCGCTGGGCGCTGTTCGAAGCCAAGCGCGAGGGCATCGCCCTGGAAGAGCAGCGCCTCAAGGCGACCTGGATCCGTCCGGGCACGCCCCAGGGCACGGCGGTGGCCGAACGCTTCGGCACCCCGCTCAACCACGAATACAACCTGCAGAACCTGCTGGCCCGCCCGGAGATCGACTACGCCGGCCTGATGGCCGCGGTGGGCGAAACGCCGGCCGAGACCCAGGTCGCCGAGCAGATCGAGATCAAGACCAAGTACGCCGGCTACATCGATCGCCAGCAGGACGAGATCCAGCGGCTGCGCGCCAGCGACGCCGTGGCGCTGCCCGCCGAGCTGGACTACGCCAGCATCTCCGGCCTGTCCAAGGAGATTCAGCACAAGCTGGCCCAGGCCCGCCCCGAAACCCTCGGTCAGGCCTCGCGCATTCCCGGGGTCACCCCGGCGGCGGTCTCGCTGCTGCTGATCCACCTGAAGAAGCGCAGCGCCGGTCGCAGCCTGGAGCACAGCGCCTGATGGCCAGCGCGATTCAAGCCAACGAACTGCGCCAGGGCGCCGAGACGCTCGGCGTGGCGCTGTCCACCGCCGTGGAAGAGCGCCTGCTGGGCTACCTGGACCTGCTGGTCAAGTGGAACAAGGCCTACAACCTCACCGCGGTGCGCGATCCCAACGAGATGGTCTCGCGGCACCTGCTGGACAGCCTCAGCATCGTCCCCTACGTGGGCGCCGGGCACTGGCTGGACGTAGGCAGCGGCGGCGGCATGCCGGGCATTCCCCTGGCGATCCTCTTTCCGGAGTCGCGCTTCACCCTGCTCGACAGCAACGGCAAGAAGACGCGCTTCCTGACCCAGGCCAGGATCGAGCTGGGGCTGGCCAATCTCGAGGTGGTGCATGCCCGCGTCGAGGCCTACCAGCCCGCCGCGCCCTTCACCGGCATCGTCTCGCGGGCGTTCAGCGCCATCGACGACCTCGCCACCTGGACGCGCCACCTGGGCGACAACCAAACACAGTGGCTGGCGATGAAGGGGCTGCACCCCGACGACGAGCTGGCCAAGCTACCAGCGGATTTCCGGGTTGCGGCGGCGCACGTCCTCGCGGTTCCCGGTTGCCAAGGCCAGCGGCACTTGCTGATACTGCGCCGCACGAACGGAGAGGGGTAAGGCGGTACATGGCCAAGGTTTACGCGATAGCCAACCAGAAGGGCGGGGTGGGCAAGACCACGACGTGCATCAATCTCGCCGCTTCTCTGGCCGCCACCAACCGGCGCAAGGTGCTGCTGATCGACCTCGATCCCCAGGGTAACGCCACCATGGGCAGCGGGGTGGACAAGCATGCCCTGGAGCATTCGGTGCTGGACGTCCTCACCGGCGCCTGCGGCCTGCTCGACGCCATGCACTTTTCCGAGCACGGCGGCTACCAGCTGCTGCCCTCGAACCGCGACGTCACCGCCGCGGAAGTCGAGCTGCTGGAGATGAGCGGGCGCGAGAGCCGCCTGCGCGATGCCCTGGCCCCGGTGCGGGACAACTACGACTACGTGCTCATCGACTGCCCGCCGTCGCTGTCCATGCTGACCATCAACGGCCTGGTGGCCGCCGATGGCGTGATCATTCCCATGCAGTGCGAATACTTCGCCCTGGAAGGCCTGACCGATCTGATCGGCAGCATCCAGCACATCGCCCAGCGGCTGAATCCGCAGCTGAAGATCGAAGGGCTGCTGCGCACCATGTTCGATCCGCGCATCGGCCTGGCCAACGACGTCGCCGCCCAGCTCAAGCAGCACTTCGGCGACGAGCTCTACGAAACCATCATTCCGCGCAACGTCCGCCTGGCCGAAGCCCCCAGCTACGGCATGCCCGCGCTGGTCTACGACAAGAGCTCCAAGGGGGCCGCGGCCTATCTGGAGCTGGCCAGCGAGCTGGTCAAACGTCAGCGCAAGGCGGCTCGCGTCGCCAAGACTGCCTAAGGAATCCCCATGGCTGTGAAGAAACGAGGTCTGGGCCGCGGTCTCGACGCCCTGCTCGGCGGTGCCAGCGTCAAGGTCCTGCAGGAGCAGGCCGCCGCCACCCCGGTCAGCGAACTGCAATCGCTGCCGGTGGACATCATCCAGCGCGGCAAGTACCAGCCGCGCCGGCACATGGATCCGACCGCTCTGGAAGAGCTGGCCAACTCCATTCGCGTCCAGGGGCTGATGCAGCCCATCGTGGTGCGTGCCATCGGCGAAGGCCGTTACGAGATCATCGCCGGTGAACGCCGCTGGCGCGCCAGCCAGCAGGCCGGCCTGGACCGCATCCCCGCGCTGGTGCGCGATGTGCCCGACCAGGTGGCTATCGCCCTGGCGCTGATCGAGAACATCCAGCGGCAGAACCTCAATCCGCTGGAAGAGGCCATGGCCCTGCAGCGGTTGCAGGACGAATTCGAGCTGACCCAGGCCCAGGTGGCCGAAGCCGTCGGCAAGTCGCGCTCGGGCGTGACCAACCTGCTGCGCCTGCTGGCCCTGGCCGAAGACGCCAAGGACCTGCTGGCCAGGGGCGAGCTGGAGATGGGCCATGCCCGCGCCCTGCTCGGCCTGCCCAAGGCCCGCCAGGCCGAAGGGGCGCGGCACGTTGTCGCACGGGGGCTCACCGTCCGCCAGACCGAAGCCCTGGTGCGCCAGTGGCTCAGCGGCGCGGAGCCGGTCGAGAAGGCGCCTGCGGTGGATCCGGACATCAGCCGGCTGGAGCAGCGTCTGGCCGAACGTTTGGGCGCCAACGTGCAGATCCGCCATGGCGAGAAAGGCAAGGGTCAACTGGTGATCCGTTACACCTCTTTGGACGAACTTCAAGGCGTACTGGCGCACATTCGCTGACACAAATGCCTGCAAGGCTGGGCGGCAATCTGTCCGGGGTGGCTTGAACCACTCCAGACGCGCCCCTATACTTTGCCCGCTTTTTGTCGGCACAAAGCATGCCAGTGAAAACAACTATTATGCCGACACCAGAGGACTTCGAGCCGATGGACCGCCGCACGCCCAAACGCCTGCCCTTCCATCACCAGCCTGCCTTTCGCCTGCTGCTCGTCCAACTGGCTGTCGCGTCGTGTGCCGCCGTTGTCTTGTCTTGCTTCGTCGGTAAGGTCGCCGGTTATTCCGGATTGTTGGGCGGGCTGATTGCCTGGCTGCCCAATCTGTATTTTTCGTTCAAGGCGTTCCGCTATCGCGGCGCCCATGCCGCCCGAGACATCGTCCGTTCTTTCTACTCGGGCGAGGCGGGCAAACTGATTCTCACGGCAGTGCTCTTTGCACTGACGTTTGCCGGGGTAAAACCGCTTTCGGCTCCTGCACTGTTCGGCGTCTACCTGTTGACGCTGATGGTCAATGCCGGCGCGCCCCTGCTACTGAAAAAACCGACTAGACCTTAAGGCATTCGAGGCACACATGGCAGCAGACTCCGCTTCGGGCTACATCCAGCACCACCTGCAGAACCTGACCTATGGTCTGCATCCGGTGAACGGCTGGAGCTTCGCCCACACCCCCGCTGAAGCTAAGGAAATGGGCTTCTGGGCCTTCCACGTGGACACCCTCGGCTGGTCGGTCGCTCTCGGCCTGATCTTCCTGGTGCTGTTCCGCAGCATCGCCAAGAAGGCCACCAGCGGTCAGCCCGGCGGCCTGCAGAACTTCGTCGAAGTGCTGGTGGAATTCGTCGACGGCAGCGTCCGTGACACCTTCCATGGCAAGAACGCCCTGATCGCGCCCCTGGCCCTGACCATCTTCGTCTGGATCTTCCTGATGAACCTGATGGACCTGGTGCCGGTGGACTGGCTGCCGTCCGTGGCCGGCATGCTGTTCGGTGAGCACACCTACTTCCGCGTGGTGCCCACCACCGACCCGAACGCCACGCTGGGCATGGCTCTGTCGGTGTTCGGCCTGATCATCTTCTACAGCATCAAGATGAAGGGTCTCGGCGGCTTCTTCGGCGAGCTGACCCTGCACCCGTTCAGCAGCAAGAACCCGCTGCTGCAGATCATCCTGATTCCGATCAACTTCCTGCTCGAATTCGTCACCCTGATCGCCAAGCCGATCTCGCTGGCACTGCGACTGTTCGGCAACATGTATGCGGGCGAGCTGATCTTCATCCTGATCGCCATCATGTTCGCCAACGGTCTGGCACTGGGCGGTCTGGGTATCGTGCTGCAGTGGGCGTGGGCGGTGTTCCACATCCTCATCATCACCCTGCAGGCCTTCATCTTCATGATGCTGACCATCGTCTACCTGTCGATGGCGCACGAAGAAAGTCACTAAGGAATGGCCCCCGGGCGCTGCTGACGGCGTCCGGAGGCGGTTCTGCCGTGAGTCCCGGCGGGCCCTGTCCGCCGGGTAACTTGGGAAAACTTTTTCGCTTCAACCTTAACCAAGACGACTAAAAAAGTCGGGAGGAAAGATGGAAACTGTAGTTGGTTTGACCGCGATCGCCGTTGCTCTGCTGATTGGCCTGGGCGCTCTGGGTACCGCCATTGGCTTCGGTCTGCTGGGTGGCAAGTTCCTGGAAGGCGCCGCTCGTCAGCCGGAAATGGTTCCGATGCTGCAAGTCAAGATGTTCATCGTCGCCGGTCTGCTCGACGCCGTGACCATGATCGGTGTTGGTATCGCCCTGTTCTTCACCTTCGCTAACCCCTTCGTTGGTCAGATCGCCGGCTGATCACCCTCGCGGGTGTAGGCAGGACTGATGGACAACGAACGAGCGAGGTGTTGGCGTGAACATTAATGCAACCCTGATAGGCCAGTCCGTTGCCTTCTTCATCTTCGTGCTCTTCTGCATGAAGTACGTGTGGCCGCCGATCATCTCGGCGCTGCGTGAGCGTGAGAAGAAGATTGCCGATGGCCTTGACGCTGCCAACCGCGCGGCTCGTGATCTGGAAGTGGCACAGCAGCAAGCCAACCAGAAAGTGAACGAAGCCAAGGGCCAGGCAGCCGAGATCATCGAGCAAGCCAACAAGCGTGCCGCTCAGATCGTCGAGGACGCACAGGCCAAGGCCCGTGCCGAAGGCGACCGGATCAAGGCGCAGGCTCAGGCGGAAATCGAGCAGGAAATCAACACCGCGAAGGACGCTCTGCGTGCTCGCGTCGGCGTGCTGGCCGTGGCCGGCGCCGAGAAGATCCTCGGATCGACCGTTGATGCCAATGCTCATGCCCAGTTGGTCGACCGACTGGCAGCGGAAATCTAAGCGAGGCCACCAATGGCAGAACTGAACACGCTGGCCCGGCCCTATGCCAAGGCGGCTTTCGAGTTCGCACAGTCCCAGCAGCAGTTGACCCAATGGTCGGCCGCGCTAGGGCTGCTCGCCGCGGTATCCCAAGATGGGACCGTGCGCCAGCTGCTTCAGCAGCCGCAGTTGACTGCGGACGCCAAGGCCGGATTGCTCATCGACGTATGTGGCGATCAGCTGGATGCACAGTCCCAGAACTTCGTTCGGACCGTGGCAGAAAACGACCGGATCGACCTGTTCCCGGCCATCGCCGAGATTTACGAGGCGTACAAGGCCGAGCAGGAAAAATCCATTGAGGCGGAAGTCACCAGTGCTTTCGCCTTGAGCGACGAACAGCAAGACAAACTCGCCAAGGCTCTCAGCGCAAGGCTAGGTCGACAAGTGCGACTAAATGCATCCGAGGATGCGAGCCTGATCGGTGGTGTGGTAATCCGCGCCGGCGACTTGGTAATCGATGGCTCCGTTCGCGGCAAGCTCGCGCAACTGGCCGAAGCGTTGAAACCTTGAGTTTGAAGGGGCAGTAGCATGCAGCAACTCAATCCTTCCGAAATTAGTGAAATCATCAAGGGTCGCATCGAGAAACTCGACGTGACCTCGCAAGCCCGCAACGAAGGCACCATCGTCAGCGTGTCCGACGGTATCGTGCGGATCTTCGGTCTGGCCGACGTCATGTACGGCGAAATGATCGAATTCCCCGGCGGCATCTACGGCATGGCGCTGAACCTGGAGCAGGACTCCGTCGGCGCCGTGGTCCTGGGTAGCTACCTGGGTCTGGCCGAAGGCATGAGCGCCAAGTGCACCGGCCGCATCCTGGAAGTCCCGGTTGGTCCGGAACTGCTGGGTCGCGTCGTCGACGCCCTGGGCAACCCCATCGATGGCAAGGGTCCGCTGAACGCCAGCGCCACCGACGCCGTCGAGAAGGTCGCACCGGGCGTGATCTGGCGTCAGTCGGTCGACCAGCCGGTGCAGACCGGCTACAAGGCCGTCGATGCCATGATCCCGGTAGGCCGCGGTCAGCGCGAGCTGATCATCGGTGACCGTCAGATCGGCAAGACCGCCATGGCGATCGATGCCATCATCAACCAGAAGAACAGCGGCATCCGCTGCGTCTACGTCGCCATTGGTCAGAAGCAGTCGACCATCGCCAACGTGGTGCGCAAGCTGGAAGAGAACGGCGCTCTGCACAACACCATCGTGGTGGCAGCCAGTGCGTCCGAATCGGCGGCTCTGCAGTTCCTGGCACCCTACTCGGGTTGCACCATGGGCGAATACTTCCGCGACCGCGGTGAAGACGCCCTGATCGTCTATGACGATCTGTCCAAGCAGGCCGTGGCCTATCGCCAGATCTCCCTGCTGCTGCGTCGTCCGCCGGGCCGTGAAGCCTATCCCGGCGACGTGTTCTATCTCCACAGCCGTCTGCTCGAGCGCGCCTCCCGCGTCTCCGCCGACTACGTCGAGAAGTTCACCAACGGCGCCGTGACCGGCAAGACCGGCTCGCTGACCGCACTGCCGATCATCGAGACCCAGGCCGGCGACGTGTCCGCCTTCGTTCCGACCAACGTGATCTCCATCACCGACGGCCAGATCTTCCTGGAAGCCGGCCTGTTCAACTCGGGCATCCGCCCGGCGGTCAACGCCGGTGTCTCGGTATCCCGTGTGGGTGGTGCGGCCCAGACCAAGATCATCAAGAAGCTGTCCGGCGGTATCCGTACCGCGCTGGCCCAGTACCGTGAACTGGCGGCCTTCGCCCAGTTCGCCTCGGACCTGGACGAAGCCACCCGCAAGCAGCTCGAGCATGGTCAGCGCGTCACCGAGCTGATGAAGCAGAAGCAGTACGCGCCCATGTCCATCGCCGAGATGTCCCTGAGCCTGTACGCCGCCGAGCGTGGTTTCCTGAGCGATGTGTCCCTGGACAAGATCGGTAGCTTCGAGCAGGCCCTGATCGCCTACTTCAACCGCGATCACGCCGACCTGATGGCCAAGATCAACGTGAAGGGCGACTTCAACGACGAGATCGACGCCGGCATCAAGGCGGGAATCGAGAAGTTCAAGGCCACGCAAACCTGGTAAGCCGCGACGGGGGCGCCAGCCCCCGTTTGCCAACCCGATAGGTGTCACATGGCAGGCGCAAAAGAGATTCGCGGCAAGATCGCGAGCATCAAAAGCACACAGAAGATCACCAGCGCCATGGAAAAGGTTGCGGTCAGCAAGATGCGTAAGGCTCAGGCCCGCATGGCTGCCAGCAAGCCTTATGCCGAGCGCATCCGCGCTGTGATCGGCCACCTGGCCAACGCCAACCCCGAGTACCGCCATGCCTTCATGGTGGAACGCGAGGTCAAGCGCGTCGGTTACATCGTGGTCAGCTCCGATCGGGGTCTGGCCGGTGGTCTGAACACCAACCTGTTCAAGGCTCTGGTCCGCGACATGAGCGACCAGCGCGGCAAGGGTGTGGAAATCGATCTGGCGGTGATCGGGGCCAAGGGTGCCTCCTTCTTCCGCAGCTTCGGCGGCAACGTGGTCGCGGCGATCAGCCACCTCGGCGAAGCCCCGGCGATCGGCGATCTGATCGGCAGCATCAAGGTGATGCTGGATGCCTACCTGAACGGCCGTATCGACCGTCTGTACGTGGTGTCCAACGTCTTCGTCAACACCATGACCCAGAAGCCGACCATCCAGCAGCTGGTGCCCCTGGTACCGGCCGAGGGCGGTGAGCTGCAAGGCAAGCATTGGGACTACCTCTACGAGCCCGACGCCAAGACCCTGCTCGACGGTCTGCTGGTGCGCTACGTGGAATCCCAGGTGTACCAGGCCGTGGTCGAGAACGCTGCCAGCGAACAGGCCGCGCGGATGATCGCGATGAAGAACGCCACCGACAACGCCGGCGATCTCATCAAGGAGCTGCAGCTGGTCTACAACAAGGCTCGCCAGGCTGCGATCACCCAAGAAATTTCGGAAATCGTCGGCGGCGCCGCCGCGGTCTGACGGACAGCTTAAACATTCGAGGAACGCGAAATGAGTAGCGGACGTATCGTACAAATCATCGGCGCCGTGATCGACGTGGAATTCCCGCGCGACGCGGTACCGCGCGTCTTTGACGCCCTCAAGGTGCAGGGTGCCGAAACCACCCTGGAAGTCCAGCAGCAGCTGGGCGACGGCGTGGTCCGTACCATCGCCATGGGTAGCACCGAAGGCCTCAAGCGCGGCCTGAACGTGGGCAACACCGGCGAGGCCATCAAGGTCCCGGTCGGCGTCAAGACCCTCGGCCGCATCATGGACGTCCTGGGCAACCCCATCGACGAAGCCGGCCCCATCGGCGAGGAAGAGCGCTGGGAAATCCACCGCAAGGCCCCGTCCTATGCAGAGCAGGCGGGCGGTAACGACCTGCTGGAAACCGGCATCAAGGTCATCGACCTGGTCTGCCCCTTCGCCAAGGGCGGCAAGGTCGGCCTGTTCGGCGGCGCCGGCGTGGGCAAGACCGTCAACATGATGGAGCTCATCCGTAACATCGCCATCGAGCACAGCGGTTATTCCGTGTTCGCCGGCGTGGGCGAGCGTACCCGTGAAGGGAACGACTTCTACCACGAGATGAAGGACTCCAACGTTCTGGACAAGGTCGCCCTGGTCTATGGCCAGATGAACGAGCCGCCGGGCAACCGTCTGCGCGTGGCCCTGACCGGTCTGACCATGGCCGAGAAATTCCGTGACGAAGGCCGTGACGTCCTGCTGTTCGTCGACAACATCTACCGCTACACCCTGGCCGGTACCGAAGTGTCCGCGCTGCTGGGTCGTATGCCGTCCGCGGTGGGCTACCAGCCGACCCTGGCCGAGGAGATGGGTGTCCTGCAGGAGCGCATCACCTCCACCAAGCTGGGTTCGATCACCTCTGTCCAGGCCGTCTACGTGCCTGCGGATGACTTGACCGACCCGTCCCCGGCGACCACCTTCGCCCACCTGGACGCCACCGTGGTCTTGTCCCGTGACATCGCCTCCCTGGGTATCTACCCGGCGGTCGATCCCCTGGACTCCACCTCGCGCCAGCTGGACCCGAACGTGATCGGCCAGGAGCACTACGACACCGCTCGCGGCGTCCAGTACGTGCTGCAGCGCTACAAGGAGCTGAAGGACATCATCGCGATCCTGGGCATGGACGAACTGTCCGAGTCCGACAAGCAGCTGGTATCCCGCGCGCGTAAGATCCAGCGCTTCCTGTCCCAGCCGTTCTTCGTGGCCGAAGTCTTCACCGGTTCGCCCGGCAAGTACGTGTCCCTCAAGGACACCATCGCGGGCTTCTCCGGGATCCTGCGTGGCGACTACGATCACCTGCCCGAGCAGGCGTTCTACATGGTCGGCAGCATCGACGAAGCCATCGAGAAAGCCAAGAAACTGTAACTGCCGCGCCCGGTAACGGGCGCTCTTAGAGGCACGCTATGGCCAAGACAGTCCAATGCGACATCGTCAGCGCGGAAGGGGAAATCTTCTCCGGCGCGGTGGAGATGATCATCGCCCACGGCCACCTGGGTGATCTGGGTATCGCCCCGGGCCATGCGCCGCTGCTCACCGATCTGAAACCGGGCCCCATCCGCCTGGTCAAGGCCGGGGGCGCCGAGGAGGTGTTCTACATCTCCGGCGGTTTTCTGGAAGTGCAGCCGAATGTCGTCGAAGTGCTGGCCGATACCGCCAGCCGCGCCGGTGACATCGACGAAGCTGCCGCTCTGGAAGCCAAGCAGCGCGCCGAGGCAGCACTGAGCGACAAGGGCACGGAGTTCGACTACACCGCTGCCGCCACTCAGCTCGCCGAAGCCGCCGCCCAGCTGCGCACCATCCAGCAGCTCAAGCGGCAGGCCAAGCGCTAAGCGCAAGGTCAGGCTGTAACGACAAGGGTAGCTTCGGCTACCCTTTTCTTTTGTCGCCCGAAAAGTGGGCGAGAAATTTCGCGTGGTCGGCGCTCGTGGGGCCCCCGTTGCCCTTGATCGCGGCCCGTCTCTTCCCTCTGTCTCCGAGGTTCCGATGTCCCTGGAAATCGTCATCCTGGCTGCTGGTCAGGGCACCCGCATGAGATCCGCTCTACCCAAGGTGCTGCATCCCGTGGCCGGTCGCAGCATGCTGGGGCATGTCCTCGACCGCGCCCGCGAATTGCAGCCGGCCGGCATCCACGTCGTCATCGGCCATGGCGCCGATCAGGTCCGCAGCCAGCTGGCCGCCGACGACGTGAGCTTCGTGGTCCAGGCCGAGCAACTCGGCACCGGCCATGCCGTCGCCCAGGCGGCGCCGGCGCTGACGGCGGAGCGGGTACTGGTCCTCTATGGCGACGTGCCCCTGATCCAGACCGAGACCCTGCAACGCCTGCTGCTGCAGGTGGATGACAGCCATCTGGCGCTGCTGACCGTGGAGCTGGACGATCCCACCGGCTATGGCCGCATCCTGCGCGACGAGCAGGGGCGGGTAACCGCTATCGTCGAGCACAAGGACGCCAGCGAGGCCCAGCGCGCCATCCGCGAAGGCAATACCGGCATCCTCGCGGTACCCGGTCGGCGGCTGGCGGACTGGCTGGGTCGCCTGTCCAACAGCAACGCCCAGGGCGAGTACTACCTGACCGACGTCATCGCCCTCGCGGTGGCGGACGGCCTGACCATCGCCACCAGCCAGCCGGCGGACGCCATGGAAGTGCAGGGCGCCAACGATCGCCGGCAACTGGCCCAACTGGAGCGGCACTTCCAGCAGCGTGCCGCCGAGCGCCTGATGCTGCAGGGCGTGACCCTGCTGGATCCCCTGCGCTTCGATCAGCGTGGGCAGGTCGAGGCGGGTCGCGACGTCTCCATCGACGTCAACGTCATTCTCGAAGGCCGGGTGGTGCTGGAGGATGGGGTGAGCATAGGGCCGAATTGCGTGATCAAGGACAGCGTCCTCAAGCGCGGCGCCATCATCAAGGCCAACAGCCACCTGGACGGCGCGGTGGTCGGGGAGGGCGCCGACGTCGGTCCCTTCGCCCGTCTGCGCCCGGGCAGCGAACTGGGCAGCAAGGCCCATGTGGGCAACTTCGTCGAGCTGAAGAATGCCCAGCTGCAGGACGGCGCCAAGGCCGGTCACCTGACCTATCTGGGCGACGCCAGCATCGGTGCCGGCAGCAACATAGGCGCGGGTACCATCACCTGTAACTATGATGGCGCCAACAAGTTTCGAACCGAAATCGGCGCGGACGTCTTCGTGGGTTCCAACAGCTCGCTGGTGGCGCCGGTCAGCCTGGGCGCCGGCGCGACCACGGCGGCAGGCTCGGTCATCACGGCTGACGTGCCGGCCGATACCCTGGCGCTGGGGCGGGCACGGCAGGTCAACAAGACCGGCTGGCAGCGACCGAAGAAGGCCCCCAAGGCTTGACGCCGGCCTGCTATTAGGTTTTGATTCGATCCATTATCTTTCGAATCGAAATTTATGACCCGTCGCAATACCGCCCAGCGCCGTCACGCCATCCTTGCCCAGCTCCAGGAGCAGGGCGAGGTCAGCGTGGACGAACTGGCCCGCCAGCTGGAGACCTCCGAGGTCACCATCCGCAAGGACCTGGCTGCCCTCGAGCGCAATGGCCTGCTGCTGCGCCGCTATGGCGGTGCGCTGGCCATGCCCCAGGAGCTGCTGGCCGAGGCACCGCCCCAGGCATCGCCCTTCAAGCAGGCCATCGCCCGGGCCGCGGCGCAGCGCCTGCGTGAACATGCACGGATCATCGTCGACTGCGGCAGCACTACGGCGGCGCTGATCCCGCAACTCGATCGCCGTCCCGGCCTGGTGGTGATGACCAATTCCCTGCAGGTGGCCACCGCTCTGCGCGAGCTGGAACAGGAACCCATGCTGCTGATGACCGGCGGCACCTGGGATCCGCACTCGGAATCCTTCCAGGGGCAGGTCGCCGAGCAGGTACTCAGATCCTATGACTTCGACCAGCTGTTCATCGGTGCCGACGGCCTCGATCCGGAACGCGGCACCACCACCTTCAACGAGCACCTGTCGCTGTCGCGGGTGATGGCCGAGGTGGCGCGCGAGGTGGTGGTCATGGCCGAAGCGAGCAAGCTGGGCAGGCGAATTCCCAATCTGGAACTACCTTGGGAAAGGGTGGACGTGCTCATCACCGATGAGCGACTGCCCGCCGAGGCGGCCCGGGCGATCGAAACCCAGGGGGTGCAGGTCATCTGCGCCCCGGTGGAAAACT
Organism: Pseudomonas sp. PGPPP4; assembly: GCF_002256045.1. Taxonomy (NCBI): domain Bacteria; kingdom Pseudomonadati; phylum Pseudomonadota; class Gammaproteobacteria; order Pseudomonadales; family Pseudomonadaceae; genus Pseudomonas; species Pseudomonas sp. PGPPP4. Next base: position 136,019 of record NZ_NKID01000003.1, on the reverse strand, counting down.
AGACAATAAGGTCATCCACAGCCGGCCCCGCCGGGTCGCTGTGGATAAGACAGGCAAGGGGAGGTAAGCATGTGTGGAATCGTCGGCGCCATTGCCGAGCGTAACATCACCGCCATTCTGGTCGAGGGTCTCAAGCGCCTGGAATACCGCGGCTACGACAGCGCCGGCCTGGCGTTGCTGGATGCCCAGGGCGAGTTGCAGCGCCTGCGCCGCATCGGCAAGGTCAGCGAACTGGAAGCGGCCCTGCTGGCCGATCCCCTGGCAGGTCGCCTGGGCATCGCCCACACCCGCTGGGCGACCCATGGTGCGCCCACCGAAGCCAATGCCCACCCGCATTTCTCCCAGGGTGACGTGGCGGTGGTGCACAACGGCATCATCGAAAACCACGAAGCCCTGCGCGCCCAGCTCAAGGCCCAGGGGTATGTCTTCACCTCCCAGACCGACACCGAGGTCATCGTCCACCTGCTGCACCTCAAGCTGCAGGACAGCGGCGACCTGACCACGGCGCTGAAGGCGGCGGTCAAGGAATTGCACGGCGCCTATGGCCTGGCGGCAGTCTGGCGCCAGCAGCCGGATCGCCTGGTGGCGACCCGCAGCGGCAGCCCCCTGGTCATCGGCCTGGGTCTGGGCGAGAACTACCTGGCTTCCGACCAGCTGGCGCTGCGTCAGGTGACCGATCGCTTCGTCTACCTGGAAGAGGGCGACGTGGCCGAGATCCGTCTGGATCAGGTCAAGCTCTGGGACGTGAGCGGCGCGCCGGTCCAGCGCGAGACGGTGCAGTACCACGAAGGCAGCGAGGCCGCCGACAAGGGTGCCTATCGGCACTTCATGCTCAAGGAGATCCACGAGCAGCCCAGCGTGGTGCAGCGTACCCTGGAAGGCCGCCTGGGTGACGGTCAGGTATTGCCCGAGGCCTTCGGTCCGGCGGCGTCCGAGCTGTTCGCCAAGGTCCGCCAGGTCCAGATCGTCGCCTGCGGCACCAGCTTCCATGCCGGTTCGGTGGCGCGCTACTGGATCGAGGAATACGTCGGCATCCCCTGCCAGGTGGAGGTGGCCAGCGAATTCCGCTATCGCCGCGTCGCCGTCAGCCCGGACACCCTGTTCGTCACCATCTCCCAGTCGGGCGAGACCGCCGATACCCTGGCCGCGCTACGCATGGCCAAGCAATCCGGCTATCTGAGCAGCCTGGCCATCTGCAACGTGGCGACCAGCTCCCTGGTGCGCGAATCGCAGCTGAGCTTCCTGACCCAGGCCGGTCCGGAGATCGGCGTGGCCTCGACCAAGGCCTTCACCACCCAGTTGGTTTCTCTGCTGCTGCTGACGCTGAGTCTGGGTCGCTGCCAGCAGCGTCTGGCTGCGGCCGTCGAAGCCGAGCTGGTGGCTGAATTACGCCGGCTGCCGGCGCGGCTGGACGAAGCCCTGGCCATGGACAAGACCGTGGAAAAGCTGGCGGAGTCCTTTGCCGAGAAGCACCACACCCTGTTCCTGGGGCGCGGCGAGCAGTACCCGGTGGCCATGGAGGGGGCGCTCAAGCTCAAGGAGATCTCCTACATCCACGCCGAGGCCTATCCGGCCGGCGAACTCAAGCACGGTCCGCTCGCGCTGGTGGATGCCGACATGCCGGTGGTGACGGTGGCGCCCAACAACGAGCTGCTGGAAAAGCTCAAGTCCAACCTGCAGGAAGTGCGCGCCCGTGGCGGTCAGCTCATCGTCTTCGCCGACGAGCGTGCCGGCTTCGAGGAAGGCGAAGGCACCCGCATCGTACCCATGCCGCACATCCACGATGCGCTGTCGCCGATCCTCTACACCATCCCGCTGCAGCTGCTGTCCTACCACGTGGCCGTGTTCAAGGGCACCGACGTGGACCAGCCGCGCAACCTGGCCAAGTCGGTGACCGTGGAATAAAGGGTTCCACGTGGAACCTCAGGGCACGCGCCAGCTGCCCTGATTCTGCTGCCGGCAGGCGACGGCCAGGAAGCGGCCGTCGCCGGGTTCGCCGTAGTAGTGGATATCCTGTCGATAGGGCACGCCCGGACTGCGGGCGCCCTGGCAGATGCCGATCTCGCCGACTGGACAGCGGTCGACGAAGCGGACCTCGGTCTGCTGATCCTTGAGCTGCGGCTGGCAGAAGCCGTCGCGAAACAGTTGGGCGGGGATGTCGATATTGCTCTGGCAGACCTGCACGTCCACACTACCCTGACGACTGCGGATCACGCAGGCATCGGCGAGCGCCAGTGACGGCAACAGCAGCAGAGGCATCAGCAATCGCCACATTCCAGCCCATCTCCCTGATGAAATCGCCACTCTAGCATTCGACCCTCCCGCCATGCGCCTCGCCGATATCAAGACCCATGTGATCGCCGGCCCTCTGGGCGCCGGCAAGACCACCCTGATCCGTCAGCTGTTCGCCCAGCGCCCCGCCCACGAGCGCTGGGCGATCCTGGTCAACGAATTCGGCCAGGTCGGACTCGACGCGGCGCTCATGACCCGGGATGACGATGGCCTGGCGATCGCCGAGGTCCCGGGTGGCTGCCTGTGCTGCGTCCAGGGCGTGCCCCTGCAGGTAGCCCTCACCCGACTGCTCAGACGGGCACGACCCCAGCGGCTATTCATCGAGCCTTCCGGCCTGGGCCATCCCGCCAGTCTCTATCGGCAACTCCAGGCGCCGCCCTGGACCGGGGTGCTGAGTCTGCAACCCCTGATCTGGGTGGTGGATGCCAGGCAACTGCTGGAGGGCCAGCCCTTGCCGGACGCCCAGCAGCAGGCGCTGGGCCAGGCCGGCCTGATCGTGCTCAACAAGAGCGCGGGCCTGGAGCGGGCAGGCTTGTCGGCGCAGTTGGGCGATCGGCCGCTGTACTGGACCGAAGGCGGGCGGATCGCCCTGGCCGATCTGCCCCTGGCCGACGGTGAAACCTCGACCGACGGCGAGTTGGCCGAGCCCAAGGCAGCGTCCGCTCCGCAGGCGCTGTTGCTGCCCGGACGGCCGCTGCGCTTCAGCCATACCCTGGAGGGCCACCACGCCGTCGGTTGGCGCTGGCATCCCAGCCACAGCTTCGATGGCCCGGCATTGCTGGCGCTGCTGGGCGGTCTCCCCGGGCTGCTCAGGCTGAAGGCGGTGCTGCAGCTGGCGGAGGGCTGGCAGGCCTACAACGGTCTGGCCGGGCAGGGCGCCTGGGAGCCGACCCTGTGGCGACGCGACAACCGGCTGGAGTTGATCCTGGAGGAAAAGCCGGACCTAGAGGCCCTCGAAAAAGCGCTGGGCGGGACCATTCGCGATATTTGAGGTTGCCAAATTTGTTCAGCTAATGATAATGATTATTAAATTTACTTCCTCTGCGTATTGCTCCCATGGCTCCTACGTCTCTTGCCAAGCCTGAACCTCTCGTAGTCGCTGCGCGTACCGATGGCGATGAGCTGGAATCCGTCCAGGGACCCGTCAGGGCCGCCCAGGCAGGCGACGTGGAGCCCGTGGCAGGGGTCAATGCCAAGCGTAGCGAACCCTCGGCCACCATCCTGTCGTTCCGCATGCCCGAGCGTAACGAAGAGATCCTGACCCCGGTACTGACCCCGGTCGGCGCTGCCGAACCGGGCGAGCAGCCACCCCGGGGTCGCGGCTGGGGGGCCGCCTCGGCGCTGTCGCTGATCATGCACGCCAGCATGGCCGCGGCGCTGTTCCTGGTGGTCCAGGCGCCACCGGAGCTGAAGATCGCCAAGGGCGACGAACCCATGCAGGTCAGCTTCATCCAGTTGCCCAAGCCGGTACCCGAGCCGCCCGCGCCGACTCCGGCACCGCCCGCGCCACCGCCGCCGCAACCCGAACCGCCGCCACCGGAGCCGCCCAAGCCCGTGGAACCACCGAAACCGGTGGAGCCGCCCAAGCCGGTGGTGGAAAAGCCCAAACCCAAGCCGAAGCCCAAGCCGGTCGAGCACAGCCAGCAGAAGCCGCTGCCGAAAAAGGTCGAGCCCGCGCCGGAGCCGGTGGCTCAGGCCGCACCGGCGTCGGCCCCCGCGCCTGCGGCCACGGCTGCGCCCAGTCAGCCGGCGCCGGCCGCTGCGCCGTCCGGTCCGCCGAAGACCGCCGGCCTGCCCACCGGCAGCATCGACGACGCCGACATCCGGCCGATCAAGATGACGCCGCCGGAGTATCCGGAAATGCTGCGTCGTCGCGGTGTGGGTGGCGAGGTGCGGGTGATGTTCACCGTGACCGCCGACGGTCGACTGGCCGACATCCAGGTGTTGGAAGCCTCCAACAAGCAACTGGAGCGCGCGGTGCTCGAGGTGCTGGGCGAATGGCGCTTCGCCCCCCGGGTCTCCGGCGGTCAGATCGTCCCGCGCAAGGCCACCAAGACCTTCAACTTCAAGATCCAGCGCCGCTAGGTCGCTAGGCAGCGGAGCCCCTGGGCTCCGCCTCGGAATCCCCGGGCCGCTCCAGGCCCAGATAGCGGAACATGCCAAGGGCGATCTCGCGTTCGCCCATGATCACCTCGTCTACGCCATGACGCTCCAGATGGCGGATCTCGTCTTCGTGATGGGCACGGGCGAGGATAGGCAGTTCCGGCGCCAGCTCGCGGGCCCGGCGCGCGATCTCGGCGGCCTCGAAACCGTTGGGAATCGCCAGCAGCAGGGCCCGCGCCTCCTGGAGCTTGGCCCGTGCCAGCACCTTGTCCTGGGTGGCGTTGCCGAGGATCGCCTTGAATCCCTGCTGGCGTAGCGCCGTGACGTGCTCCGGTTCGTCCGAGATCACGATCAGCGGCGGATCCTCGCGATTCAGGCGAGCGCAAATATAGCGGCCCACGCGTCCATAGCCCACCAGCACCAGGTGACCCCGTTGCGCCAGTGGCTCGGGTTCGTCGTCCAGCTCTGGCGCATGCTTGCCCTTGGCATTGATCAGCCGGCGGCCTTCGCGACGCTCCATCCAGGGCTGCAGCAGGTCGATGCCGTGAAACAGCAGCGGATTAAGGATGATCGAGATGATGGCGGCGGCCAGGATGAGGTCGTGAGCGCCCTGGTCGAGCAGTTTCAGCGACAGGCCGAGACTGGCGAGGATAAAGGAGAACTCCCCGATCTGCGCCAGGCTGGCGGCGATGGTCAGGGCCACGCTCAAGGGACGGCGATAGGCCAGGACGATCAGGGTCGCGGCGATGGACTTGCCAAAGACGATCACCGCCACCGTGGCCAGCACCGCCAGGGGTTGTTCCAGCAGGATCTCCGGATCGAACAGGCAACCTACGGAAAAGAAGAACAGCACGGCGAAGGCTTCGCGCAGGGGTAGCGAATTCTCCGCCGCGTCGTGGCTGAGTTCCGATTCGTTGAGCACCACGCCGGCAAAGAAGGCGCCCAGGGCGAAGGACACGCCGAACAGCGACGCCGAGCCATAGGCGATGCCCATGGCGATGGCCAGGGTCGCCAGGGTGAAGAGTTCGCGCGAACCGGTACGGACCACCCGGGCCAGCAGCCAGGGGATGACGCGCCGGCCCACCAGCAGCATCAGCGCGATGAAGGCGCCGACCTTGAGCGCGGTGAGGCCCAGCTCCAGCCCCAGGCTCTGGCCCGCCTCTTCGCCGCTGTCGCCACCCAGCGGCCCGGCCAGCGCCGGCAGTACCACCAGGGCCAGCACCATCAGCAGGTCTTCCACGATCAGCCAGCCCACGGCGATGCGACCGCGCCGACTCTCCACCATCTGGCGTTCTTCCAGGGCTCGCAGCAGCACCACGGTACTGGCCACCGACAGCGACAACCCGAATACCAGGCCGCTGCCCAGCCCCCAGCCCAGGAAGTGGCTCACTCCCATGCCCATCAGGGTGGCGGCAGCGATCTGCACGATGGCGCCGGGGATGGCGATGCGTTTGACCGCCAGCAGATCCTTGATGGAGAAGTGCAGACCCACACCGAACATCAGCAGGATGACGCCGATTTCGGTCAGCTCCTTGGACAGTTCGGGATCGGCGACGAAGCCGGGCGTGAAGGGGCCGGCCGCGACCCCGGCGAGCAGATAGCCGGCGATGGGCGGCAGGCGCAGACGGGTGGCGAGGATGCCGAAGGCAAAGGCCAGGACCAGGCCGATCGCCAGGGTGGATATCAGAGGGGTGTCATGGGACATGCTGGCTCCAAGGATTTGGATTGCCAGATCCTGGAGCCGCTGCCGTCGAACGACGGCGACCTAGCCGGCAAAACTCAAAAGGTTTCCTTGAGTGCCTGATAGCGCTCTTGAAGTTCCCGACGGATCTGCCGGCGCTGCTGGGCCTGCACACAGCGTCGCTTCTCGTCCGCGGTCACGGGTTCCAGCTGGGGCACGGGGCAGGATTTGCCATTCTCGTCCACCGCCACCATGGTGAAGAAGCAACTGTTGGTGTGGCGCACCGAACGCTGCTGGATGTTCTCGGTGATGACCTTGACGCCGATTTCCATGGAAGTGGTCCCGGTGTAGTTCACCGAGGCGAGAAAGGTCACCAGTTCGCCGACATGCACCGGTTCGCGAAAGATCACCTGATCCACCGAGAGGGTCACCACATAGCGTCCGGCATAGCGGCTGGCGCAGGCGTAGGCCACTTCGTCGAGGTGCTTGAGCAGGGCGCCGCCGTGGACATTGCCGGAAAAGTTGGCCAGGTCCGGGGTCATCAGGATGGTCATGCTCAACTGGTGGTTGCCGGCTTCCATGGGCGAATCCTCGAGGGGGAAATCCTGTAGACGGCGCACCGACGCCGTCTGTCACAGCCGTCAACGGCCGGCGGACAGCCCGAAGTCGATGGGCAGGTCGGCGCCGGAAATGGCCGCCGCCTGGGGCTGGCAGAGGAAGTAGACGAATTCGGCCACCTCTTCCGGCTGGATGAAGCGCGCGGTTTCGCCCTGGGGATAGCGATTGAGCAGGTTGCGGCGATACCCGGCCGGATCGCCACTGCCATAGTGGGCGGCCTGGAAGTCCAGCATGGGGGTGTCGATGTCCCCTGGCGAGACGGCATTGACCCGTACCCCATCACGCGCCAGCTCCACCGCCAGATTCTGGCTGAAGAAGCGCACCGCGGCCTTGGCCGCGCCATAGGCCGCCGCGCCGGCGATGGGCTGGCGTCCGGCGCCGCTGGCGACGTTGATGATGACGCCGCGATTTTCCTTGAGGAAGGGGATGGCCGCCGAGCACATGAAGAAGGTGGCCTTGAGATTGACCGCCATCACCAGGTCGTAGTCGTCCTCGGTAAAGGTCTCGACCTCGCCTTCGCGCCAGATGCCCGCCGCGTTGATCAGGGCATCCAGACGCCCGGTACGGGCCATGACCTTGCTGACCAGGGAACGGCAGCCCTCGGCGCTGGAGATATCGGCGGTCACGCTGGAATCCAGGCCGACGATGCCGTTGAGGCCATGCAGGCCCTCGGCATCGCGGTCGGCGGCGGCGACGCGCCAGCGACTCTGGGCGAAGCGTTGCGCCAGGGCGCGGCCGAGGCCGCCCGCGGCACCGGTGATCAGGACGACGGGAGTGCTCATGACGCATCCTCCGTAAGTGATGGCCTTATCCAGACCCATGCGCAGCGGGGTCGTTCAGTAGCGGGCCGGTCAGCTTTCCAGCCAGACGTCGCGCGCCCAGACCCAGACCGAATCCCAGGATTCGTCGGTCAGGTCGCCATCTTCCCACAACAGTACCTCGCCTTCCTGGCTGACGCAGTAGTAGCCGTCGTCGCTGGCGCAGAGGGGGATGTACTCGCGCGGCAGGCCTTCGTCCCAGGCGGTGGCAGCCACTTCCGGCAGGTAGGTATGGGACTGGGGATCGGTGACGGTCACCGGCTCGATGCGGCCATAGACCACGTCGCTGACGGTCAGCAGGAATTCGCGGAATTCCGGCGGCAGGCTGATGAGCAATTCTTCCTCGATCTCGACCAGCAGGTCTTCGTCGGGCAGCTCCAGGGGTACGGGAACGGGTTCGTTTTCTTCACGCAGGCGTTCGATGACGTCTTCCATAGCAGGCCTCTCTCGAAATGCGCACCGGATAAAGGGAAAAGAGGCGCGCAAGGTTAGCAGTTCAGTCCGGGATAACGGCAGCTTCCGTGCGGACTTGATAGCGGTTTCGAGAGATGTTCGGCAGGCGGGGCCCATGAAAAAGCCCGGCGTAGAGCCGGGCTTCTGGGTGAAGCGCCCTTATCAGGCGTTCTGGCGGATACCGGCCAGCAGCCAAGGCTGGTTCTCGCCGGCCATGCGCTCCATGCGCCAGCTTTCGCTGAACGGCTGGCCCTGGTCGAAACGCGATTCCTTGGACACACCGTTGAAGGTGATGGTGGCGATGGTCTTGCCCTGCAGATCCTCGACACCGTCGAGGGTGGCGTTCAGGTTCTCGATGTAGGTGGACTGGAAGCCCTCGCCCAGCGCGGCGCGCTCGTCACGCAGCCATTGCAGCATCTGCGGGGTGACGAACTCGGAGATCTTGTCCATCTCGTTGGCGTCCCAGTGCTGCTGTAGGTTCATGAAGTGCTCGCGACCAGCGGCCACGAAGCGCTCGGCATTGAACCAGCTCGGTGCGTTGATCACCGGTGCGGCGCCAGCGGCGGCACCGCCGAACAGACCACCGTTGTTGGGCTGGTTGGGCATCTCGCGCTGCATCGGCGCATGACCGGCGACGGCGGGCTGCGGACCGGCCTGCTGCTTGCGACGGGCGATCAGGCGGAAGATCACGAAGGCGATGAGCGCCAGGATCAGGAAGTCGAAGAACTGGAAGCCTTCGAAGCCGTCACCCATGAACATGGAGGCGAGCAGACCACCGGCGGCGATACCGGCCAGCGGGCCGAGCCAGCGCGAGGCACCGCTGGGACGGGCAGCGGCGGCGGCGCCAGCACCGGCGGCAGGCGCAGCCATGCCCGGCTGCTGGGTTGGCGCGGCCTGGCGGGTCTGGTGAATGGGCGCGGCGCCAGCGGACTTGCCGGCGCCCATGCGTTTGGCATTGGCATCCAGGCTGAGCGTGAGGCCCAGGCACAGGATCATGAAGAAGCTCATCAGGCGTTGCATGTGGTGTTCTCTCTGTGAAGAGTCTGGTGTTGGATACATCTTGCGCTGCCCGGTCAAGTACAGCCAGCGTGAATTGTTTCGGTATTTTGCCCTGTCGGCGTTACCTGGAAGCAGGCCGCCAAGTGCTTGCGACCGTTGAAAATTTCCAAGCACATCAATCTATTACAGATTTTTGCAAAATCCGTCACAAGAGTTTGCAGATGCTAGTCTTGGACTCCAGTCAGCGCAGGTGTCGGGAGAGTGCCCGGCCCGTCATAGGAGGGCCCGGCCGATGCATGCTCTAGCTTTTATCCAGGACATGGCCGTCATCATGCTGGTGGCCGGCGTGGTGACCATCCTCTTCCACCGCCTCAAGCAGCCCGTGGTCCTGGGCTACATCCTCGCCGGCTTCATCATCGGACCCCACACCCCGCCATTCGGTCTGATCCACGACGAAGAAAGCATCAAGACCCTCGCCGAGGTGGGGGTGATCTTCCTGATGTTCAGCCTCGGCCTGGAATTCTCGCTGCGCAAGCTGTTCCGGGTGGGCGCCACGGCCTTCATCGCGGCCTTCCTCGAGATCAGCCTGATGCTCTGGCTGGGTTACCAGGTGGGCCAGATGTTCGGCTGGTCGCACATGGATTCGCTGTTCCTCGGCGCCATCCTGGCCATCTCCTCGACCACCATCATCGTCAAGGCGCTCAACGAGTTGAAGATGAAGCACGAGCGCTTCGCCCAGCAGATCTTTGGCGTGCTGATCGTCGAGGACATCCTCGGCATCGGCATCATCGCCCTGCTGTCGGGCCTGGCGGTGAGCGGTTCGGTGGAACCGGGCGCGGTGGCCTCGACCCTGGGCAAGCTGAGTCTGTTCATGATCGTGGCGCTGGTCATCGGCATCCTGCTGGTGCCACGCCTGCTGGCCTACGTGGCCAAGTTCGACAGCAACGAGATGCTGCTGATCACGGTGCTGGGGCTGTGCTTCGGCTTCTGCCTGCTGGTGGCCAAGCTGGAATACAGCGTGGTGCTGGGTGCCTTCCTGATCGGCGCCATCATGGCCGAGTCGCGGCAGCTGCTTAAGATCGAGAAGCTGGTGGAGCCGCTGCGCGACATGTTCAGCGCCATCTTCTTCGTCGCCATCGGCCTGCTGCTCGATCCCAAGGTGCTGGTGGAGTACGCCTGGCCGATCACCGTGATCAGCGTCGCCGTGGTGCTGGGCAAGATCCTCGCCTGCAGCCTGGGGACCCTGATCGCCGGCAACGATGGCCGGACCTCGCTGCGGGTCGGCATGGGCCTGGCGCAGATCGGCGAGTTCTCCTTCATCATCGCCACCCTCGGGATCACCCTGGGCGTCACCAGTCATTTCCTCTATCCGGTGGCGGTGGCCGTGTCGGCGATCACCACGCTGCTGACACCCTATCTGATCAAGGCCGCCGATCCGCTGGCGCTGTGGATCGGCCGCTGGTTGCCACAGCCCATGCAGCGGGTGCTGGGCATCTATGGCGAATGGCTGCGCAGCATCCAGCCCCAGGGCGAGAAGGCGGTCCTGGCCGGCATGATGAGGCGCATCCTGCTGCAGGTCGGAATCAACCTGTCGCTGGTCATCGCCATCTTCCTTGGCGGCGCCTATTTCGCTGGTGGCCTGGCCGGCTGGCTCAGCACCTGGATCACCGATCCCGATCTGCAGAAGGCCTGCATCTGGGGCGGGGCCCTGCTGCTGTCGCTGCCCTGCCTGATCGCCGCCTATCGCAAGCTCAAGGCTCTGGCCATGCTGATGGCCGAACTCAGCGTCAGGCAGAACCAGGCCGGCCGCTATACGCAGCCGGTACGGCGACTGGTCAGCGAGCTGATCCCGCTTCTGTCGCTGGCCGGCATCCTGGTGCTGCTGGCCGCGCTGAGCAGCAGCATCCTGCCGCGTGGCGAGCTGCTGCTGCTGATCGGCCTGGTCGCGGTGGTGGTGATCGCGGTGCTGTGGCGCTGGTTCATCCGCGTCCACTCGCGGCTGCAGATCGCCTTCATCGAGACCCTGGAACAGGACAAGGGCGGACACCCTTAGGCCGCTTTTGCGGAATCCAGCCATTGCCGGCCGGGGATCGACGCGGCAGAATCGCTCTAAGTCGGCCGTTTGAATAAGCGGATCGATGGCAAGGGAATGCGCAATGCAGGAAATGGGCTTGGCCGCTTTCTGCCGTCCGGCAATCTCCCACCGGCGGTCAGGCTCTTTTCCTGCGCCCCTTCAAGGTCGCCAGGCCAGCAGCAGCACGCCCCCACCGATGGCGGCGATGCCGCACCACTGGCGCAGGTCCAGGCGCTCACCCAGCAGCGCCACGCCAAAGATCGCCACCAGCACCACGCTCAACTTGTCCACCGGCGCCACCAGCGAGGCGGGGCCCAGCTTGAGCGCCCGGTAGTAGCACAGCCAGGACAGGCCGGTGGCCACGCCCGAAAGCAACAGGAACAGATAGCTGCGACCGGCGATGCTGGCCAGGGGTTGCGCCTGCCCGGTGGCCAGGACGATGACCGCCAGGACCACCACGACCACCAGGGTGCGCAGCAGGGTGGCGAAGTCCGCGTTGACGTGTTCCACGCCCAGCTTGCCGAAGATGGCGGTGAGGGCGGCGAACGCCGCCGCCAGGAGCGCCCAGAACAGCCAGGAGGTGGTCATGGCTAGAGCGGTTCGAGCTTGGCGTAGCTCACCATCAGCCACTTGCTGCCTTCGGACTTGAAGTTGACCTGCACCCGGGCATGGGCGCCGGAGCCCTCGTAGTTGAGGATGACACCGTCGCCGAACAGGGCGTGGCGCACCGGCTGACCGAGACTGAAGGTGGTCTCCGGCACCGGGGCCTGGGCGAAGGGACTGGGTCGGCTGCCGGCGAAGGGCTGCTTGACCGCATTGGACAGCCGCACTTCCTGGATCAGGCCGTCCGGTACCTCGCGGACGAAGCGCGAGACCTTGTTGTAGGTCTCGCTGCCATAGAGCCGGCGGGTCTCCGCATAGCTCATCACCAGGCGGCGCATGGCGCGGGTGATGCCCACGTAGGCCAGGCGGCGTTCCTCTTCCAGGCGGCCGGGTTCTTCCAGGCTCATCTTGTGCGGGAACAGGCCTTCTTCCATGCCGGCCAGGAACACCAGGGGGAATTCCAGGCCCTTGGCACTGTGCAGGGTCATCAGCTGGACGCTGTCTTCGTGGCTGTCGGCCTGGGTGTCACCGGATTCCAGGGCGGCGTGGTCGAGGAAGGCCGCCAGGGGCGTCATCTCCTCGTCACCGCTGAAATCGAAGGAGCGCGCGGCGCTGACCAGTTCTTCCAGGTTTTCCACCCGCGCCTGGCCTTTCTCGCCCTTTTCTTCTTTGTGGAAGGTGACCAGGCCGGTCTGCTCGATGATCTGCTGCACCAGGCTGTGCAGGGACAGGTCCTCGGCCTTGAGCGCCAGGGTGTCGACCAGCTCGACGAAGGCATTGAGCGCCGAGGCGGCGCGACCCGACACCGCGCGGGCGCCGACCAGGTCGTGCAGCGCCTGCCACAGCGAGGTGTTCTGCGCGCGGGCGGCGCTGCGCAGCGCCTCCACGGTCTTTTCGCCGATGCCCCGCGGCGGCACGTTGATCACCCGCTCCAGGGCGGCATCGTCATGGCGATGCTGGATCAGCCGCAGGTAGGCCATGGCGTTCTTGATCTCGGCGCGCTCGAAGAATCTCAGACCGCCATAGATGCGATAGGGGATCTTCTCGCGCAGCAGCGCCTCTTCCAGCACCCGGGACTGGGCGTTGGAGCGGTAGAGGATGGCCATCTCGCTGCGCCGGGTGCCCTTCTTGAACTCGCTTTCGATGGTCTCGACGATGTAGCGCGCCTCGTCGTGCTCGTTGAAGCCGGCATAGAGGGTGATGGCCTCGCCTTCGCCGGTATCGGTCCACAGCTCCTTGCCGAGGCGGCCGAAGTTGTGGGCGATCAGGCCGTTGGCGGCCTTGAGGATGGTGTCGGTGGAGCGGTAGTTCTGCTCCAGGCGGATGATCTCGGCCGAGAAGTCCTCGTTGAACTGCTGGATGTTCTCGATCTTGGCGCCGCGCCAGCCATAGATGGACTGGTCGTCGTCGCCCACCACCATGAGGCTGGCGCCATTCTGGGCGAGGTGCTTGAGCCAGGCGTACTGGACGGCGTTGGTGTCCTGGAATTCGTCCACCAGCAGGTGCTGGAAGCGCCGCTGGTAGTGCTCCAGCAGGCTGGGATTGTTGCGCCACAGATCCAGGGCGCGCAGCAGCAGCTCGGAGAAGTCGATCACCCCGGCGCGGGCGCAGGCCGCCTCGTAGGCTTCGTAGATGCTGCGCATGGTGCTGAGGAAGAGATCGCCTGCGGCCTGGATGTGCTGCGGTCGCAGGCCTTCGTCCTTCTGGCCGTTGATGAACCACTGCGCCTGGCGTGCCGGCCAGCGCTGCTCGTCGAGGCCCAGCTCGCGGATCACCCGCTTGACGATGCGCTGCTGATCGTCGCTGTCGAGGATCTGGAAATTCTGCGACAGCCCCGCTTCCTGCCAGTGCGCCCGCAACAGGCGGTGGGCCAGGCCGTGGAAGGTGCCGACCCACATGCCCTGCGGACTCATGCCGAGCAATTGCTCGATGCGGTGGCGCATCTCGGCGGCGGCCTTGTTGGTGAAGGTCACCGAGAGGATGGAGTGCGGCGAGGCGCGCTCGACCTGGATCAGCCAGGCGATGCGGTGCACCAGCACCCGGGTCTTGCCCGAGCCGGCGCCGGCCAGGACCAGTTGGCGACCCAGGGGCGCGGCCACGGCCTGACGCTGGGCATCGTTGAGGGAATTGAGCAGCAGGGAGATGTCGTCGTTCATCGCCGCATTCTACCGATGCGGTAGAAGGAGCGCCAAACCGGACGGATGGGAGGCGAGGCGGGTGGCGCAGGGCAGCGAATCCCCCGGCCAGCGGGGCTGGCCGGGGGGGTAGAGTGAAGCCGGCAGCCGGCGCCTCAGGCGGCGATCGGCGAGCGCCAGTCGTCGGAACCGGAGGTGCCGGAGACCTCGTGGGTCCAGACGATCTTGCGGTAGGTGAAGTAGACGTCTTCCAGGTGGGTGAAGTGCGCCATGCTCGGGTCCTGGCAGTTGGGCATGCGCGACTGGACGTCGACGATGATGGCGTCCTCCAGTTCGATGGTGAAGTAGTGCTCCTGGGTACCGGTGGCCGAGGTGCGGTACCACTCCAGGCGGCACTTGCCGAGGCGCTCGCCGGAGGTGAGGGCGTTGAAGATCAGCGGCGAGGCCTTGTCGAACACCTTGGTGATCATCAGCGGCTTGTGCACGCGCTGGCCGGTGGGCTGACCCGACTGGGGATCGCGGGGAATGATCACCTGGTGATTGAAGGCCTGGACCAGGATCTGGTCTTCGTGACCTTCCTGGAAGATGTTGCCGACCGAGTCTTCGGTAAAGGTGCCGGCAGTGATCAGGCCTTGCTTGGTGCCTTCGAGGGACAGGTACGCGGGGGTTGGCATGGTGCTCTCCTTGCCTGGTGATGGGCCGTCATGGCCCGGGTGCCAGGAGATAACAAGGGCTATGCCAGAACCGAAAATTCCTTTCTGATCAGTGGGTTGCAAAAGCACTACAGGGGCGGGGCAGGACGTCTGTGCGCCACTGCTCGGGAATCTGCGCAAGGCCTTGCGCAGAGCGGTTCGAAAGCTGCTCGGGCTCAGGTAGTCGGTCGTGCGGATGACTACCAAGTGCCGATACGGGCGCGAAAAGGAACGTGCTGAATCGTAATGACCAAGAGCCTTGGCGACCGTTATGTAGTATAAGTACGACGCACTACATCCGCCCGCTAGACGAGATACGCCTGTGAACCTCATGCAACACATTGCTCAATCCCGCCACCTGCTGCGCAAGTCGGAGCTCAAGGTCGCCGAGCAGGTCATGGTGGATCCGGCTGCCGTCATGCACAGCTCCATGGCCGACCTCGCCCACAACGTCGGCGTCAGCGAGCCCACCATCGTGCGTTTCTGCCGCGCCATCGGCTGCGACGGCTTCCAGGATCTCAAGCTGCGCCTGGCCCAGAGCCTGGCGGCGGGGGCCAGTTTCGGCCAGTTCGCCATCCACGAGAACGATGCGGTGGAAGACTTCAGCCTGAAGATCTTCGACACCACCCTGCATACCCTCATGGACGTGCGCGAGCGCCTGGACATGCGTGCGCTGGAAACGGCGATCGAGGCGATCGCCAAGGCGCAGCGGGTGATGTTCTACGGCTTCGGCGCCTCGGGCTCGGTGGCCAACGACGCCCAGCACAAATTCTTT
Source organism: Pseudomonas sp. PGPPP4 (assembly GCF_002256045.1). Lineage (NCBI taxonomy): Bacteria > Pseudomonadati > Pseudomonadota > Gammaproteobacteria > Pseudomonadales > Pseudomonadaceae > Pseudomonas > Pseudomonas sp. PGPPP4. Next base: position 120,776 of record NZ_NKID01000003.1, on the reverse strand, counting down.
CGCCTGCAGCTCAGCGCCACCGCCTATTCCGATCCGCACATGCAGGCCATGTCGGCGGCGACCCTGACGGCTTCCGATGCAGCCATCTGCATCTCCCAGTCGGGCCGCTCCAAGGACCTGCTGATCACCGCGAACCTGGTGCGCGACAATGGCGCGGCCCTGATCACCATCTGCCCGGGGCAGACGCCGCTGGCCGATCTGTCGACGGTCAACATCGCCATCGACGTGCACGAAGACACCGATATCTATGTGCCCCTGACCTCGCGGATCGCCCACCTGGTGGTGATCGATGTGCTGGCCATGGGCGTGGCCATGTCCCGCGGTCCGGCCCTGGTCGAGCACCTCAAGGGCGTGAAGCGCAGCTTGCGCAGCCTGCGGTTGTCATCGAAATCGACCAAGCACAGCGACACCCAATAGTCGTCTTTTTGTCGCCAAATCGTCACCTGTTAGGGTGAAGCTGCCCATTCCGATCCCAGCCCGGAGGAATTGGCATGACCGCTCTCATCCAGGAATCCAGCGTTCGTCTCGACAGCAAGACCCGCAGAAAGCTACAGGATCAACGGCGGATGAAATTCCGCCGCGCCATCGAAGCCCGTGCCGAAGACCAGCGACTCGCCGTGGAGCTCGATGAGTTGCTGTTTCTCAATCAGCTGCTGGACGAACGCCAGGCCCAGCGCCGGCAGCAGGCTCCAGGGCAATACCTAACGCATTGATCAGGCTGCGCTGGCCGCGCAGATAGTCGACGAAGGCCTGGGCCACCGGCGACAGCGGCTTGCCGCGCACCTGCACCACGCACCAGGAGCGGCGCAGCGGCAAGTCGGCGACGTCCAGCTCGACCAGGCTGCCGGCGGCGAGATCACTGCGAATGGCCTGGCGCGGCAGCAGCGCCAGGCCGAGTCCGGCGCGGACCGCCTCGCGCTGCGCCTCGAAGGCGCCGATCTCCAGCTGTTCGGCGAAGTGGGCGCGCTTCTGCTTGAGATAGTCCTCGCAAGCCTGGCGCGTGCCGGAGCCGACCTCGCGCACCAGCAGCGGATAGGCCGCCAGATCGCGCAGGCTCAGGCCATGGCGGCCGGCCAGGGCATGGCCCGGGCGCGCCACGGCGACGATGGCGTTGTCCAGCAAGGGCAGGAAATCCAGGTCCGAGCCACTGGGCACCCCGGACATCAGCGCCACGTCCTCGCGATTCTCCGTCAGCCGACGCAGCACCCGGGCATGGTTGCCCACGGTCAGCGCCAGATCGACCTGGGGATGGCTGCTGCGGAACTGGCTGAACAGGTGCGGCGCCAGGTACTGGGCGCTGCTCTCCACCCCCAGGCGCAGCTGGCCGTGCAGGGCGCCGCGCAGATCCGACAGCTGCATGTCCAGGCTGCCCAGGCGGGCGAAGAGATCGCGCCCGGTCTGGCGCAGGGCCTCGCCGGCTTCGGTGAGGTAAAGGGTGCGATTGACGTAGTTGAACAGGGGCGCGCCCACTACCTCTTCGAGCTGACGGACCTGCAGGCTCACCGCCGGCTGGGTCAGCGCCATGATGTCGGCCGCGCGGCTGTAGGAGCGGGCCTCGCACACGGCCTCGAATACCTGCAATTGGCGAAAGGTGAGCCGCATCAAGGGCTTGCGCATGGGCATCTTGGAGATCCATAAGGGATGACTTATGGAGTATCCAACAATTATTTATTTTCCATAAGAGAGACCCTGGCGTAGCTTCAGGTCACCGGCAATAACAAGCGGCTGCAGGCTGCAGCAGACAAGGAGCCAGGTGTGATCAAGAAGATACTTATCGCCAATCGGGGCGAGATCGCCGTGCGCATCGTGCGTGCCTGTGCCGAGATGGGCATCCGCTCGGTGGCGGTCTACTCCGATGCGGATCGCCAAGCGCTCCACGTGAAACGTGCCGACGAAGCCCATGGGATCGGCAGCGATCCGCTGGAGGGTTATCTCAACCCGCGCAAATTGGTGAATCTCGCCGTGGAGACCGGTTGCGACGCCCTGCATCCCGGCTATGGCTTTCTTTCGGAAAACGCCGAGCTGGCGGAAATCTGCGCCCAGCGCGGGATCCGCTTCATCGGGCCATCCGCCGAGGTCATCCGCCGCATGGGCGACAAGACCGAGGCCCGGCGCAGCATGATCGCCGCCGGCGTACCCTGCACCCCGGGCACCGAGGGCAACGTGGCGGACATCGCCGAGGCCCTGCGCGAAGGCGATCGACTCGGCTATCCGGTAATGCTCAAGGCCACCTCCGGCGGCGGCGGTCGTGGTATCCGCCGCTGCAATTCCCGCGAGGAACTGGAGCAGGCCTATCCACGGGTGATCTCCGAGGCGACCAAGGCCTTCGGCTCGGCCGAGGTGTTTCTCGAGAAATGCATCGTCAATCCCAAGCACATCGAGGCGCAGATCCTTGCCGACAGCCACGGCAACACCGTGCACCTGTTCGAGCGCGACTGCTCCATCCAGCGGCGCAACCAGAAGCTGATCGAGATCGCGCCCAGCCCCCAGCTGACCCCCGAGCAGCGCGCCTACATCGGCGACCTGGCCGTGCGCGCCGCCAAGGCGGTGGGGTACGAGAACGCAGGCACCGTGGAATTCCTGCTCGCCGAGGGCGAGGTGTATTTCATGGAGATGAACACCCGGGTGCAGGTGGAGCACACCATTACCGAGGAAATCACCGGCATCGACATCGTTCGCGAGCAGATCCGCATCGCCTCGGGCCTGCCGCTGTCCTTTGCCCAGGAAGACGTCCAGCACCGCGGCTTCGCCCTGCAATTCCGCATCAATGCCGAGGACCCGAAGAACAACTTCCTGCCGAGCTTCGGCAAGATCACCCGCTACTACGCCCCGGGCGGACCGGGGGTGCGCACCGACACCGCCATCTACACCGGCTACGTGATCCCGCCGTACTACGACTCCATGTGCCTCAAGCTGATCGTCTGGGCGCTGACCTGGGAAGAGGCCATGGATCGTGGCCTGCGCGCCCTGGACGACATGCGCGTGCAGGGGGTGAAGACCACCGCGCCCTATTACGAGGCCATCCTGCGCGATCCCGAATTCCGCAGCGGGCGCTTCAACACCAGCTTCGTGGAAAGCCATCCGGAGCTGACCCAGTACTCGATCAAGCGCAACCCGACGCACCTGGCCATCGCCATCGCCGCCGCCATCGCCGCCCACGCCGGTCTGTAAGGACGACAGAACAATGAAAAGCATCCAGATCACCGACACCATCCTGCGCGACGCCCACCAATCGCTGCTGGCGACCCGCATGCGCACCGAAGACATGCTGCCGATCTGCGCCAAGCTCGACCAGGTCGGCTACTGGTCGCTGGAAGTCTGGGGCGGCGCCACCTTCGACGCCTGCGTGCGCTTCCTCAAGGAAGACCCCTGGGAGCGTCTGCGCCAGCTACGCAAGGCGCTGCCCAATACCCGGCTGCAGATGCTCCTGCGCGGCCAGAATCTGCTCGGCTACCGGCACTACAGCGATGACGTGGTCGAGGCCTTCGTCGAGCGCGCCGCCGCCAATGGCACCGACGTCTTCCGCATCTTCGATGCCATGAACGACGTGCGTAACCTGGAAACCGCCATCCGCGCGGTCAAGGCCAGCGGCAAGCATGCCCAGGGCACCCTCTGCTACACCACCAGCCCGGTGCACACCGTCGCGGCCTTCGTCGAGCAGGCGCGGCGCATGGCCGACCTGGGCGTGGACTCCATCGCCATCAAGGACATGGCCGGCCTGCTGACGCCCTATGCCACCGGCGAGCTGGTCAAGGCGCTCAAGGAGGCCCTGACCCTGGACGTAGTGGTGCATTCCCATGACACCGCCGGGGTGGCCGCCATGTGCCAGCTCAAGGCGGTGGAGAATGGCGCCGATCGCATCGACACGGCGATCTCCAGCATGGCCTGGGGCACCAGCCACCCGGGGACCGAATCCATGGTCGCGGCCCTGCGCGACACGCCCTATGACACCGGCCTGGATCTGGAGCTGCTACAGGAGATCGGCCTGTATTTCCATGCGGTGCGCAAGAAGTACCACCAGTTCGAGAGCGAATTCACCGGGGTCGACACCCGCGTGCAGGTCAACCAGGTGCCGGGCGGCATGATCTCCAACCTGGCCAACCAGCTGCGCGAGCAGGGCGCCCTCAATCGCATGAACGAGGTGCTGGAAGAGATCCCGCGGGTGCGCAAGGACCTGGGCTATCCGCCCCTGGTGACCCCGACCTCGCAGATCGTCGGCACCCAGGCCTTCTTCAACGTGCTGGCCGGCGAGCGCTACAAGACCATCACCAACGAGGTGAAGCTCTATCTGCAGGGCCGCTACGGCAAGGCGCCGGGTGCCATCTGCGAGCAGCTGCGCAAGCAGGCCATCGGTCAGGAAGAGGTCATCGAGGTGCGTCCGGCCGATCTGCTCAGTCCCGAGCTGGCCCGGCTGCGCGCCGAGATCGGTGACCTGGCGAAGAGCGAAGAAGACGTGATGACCTTTGCCATGTTCCCCGACATCGGGCGCAAGTTCCTCGAGGAACGCGCCGCCGGGACCCTGGTGCCGGAAGCCCTGCTGCCCATGCCGTCGGCCGATGGCGTGGCCGCGGTGGGCGGCCAGGGCGTGCCCACCGCCTTCAGCGTCGACGTGCACGGCGAGACCTACCAGGTGGACATCACCGGCATCGGCCTCAAGAGCGAAGGCAAGCGGCACTTCTACCTGTCCATCGACGGGGTGCCGGAAGAGGTGGTGTTCGAAGCCAGTGGCGACTTCGTCGCCGAGGGCGGCCAGCGGCGGCGCCAGGCGGAGCGTCCGGGCGACGTCAGCACCACCATGCCGGGCAACATCGTCGAGGTGCTGGTCAAGGAGGGCGACCAGGTCAGGGCCGGGCAGGGCTTGCTGGTCACCGAAGCCATGAAGATGGAAACCGAGATCCAGGCGCCCATCGCCGGCACCGTCACCGCGGTGCGGGTGGCCAAGAGCGACCGGGTCAATCCGGGCGAGGTGTTGATCGAAATCGAAGGCTGAGATCACTTCGATTTCCCTTGGGGTCCTCGGGCCCCTTTTTTGTTTTCGAAAGCAGGCTAATCGGGTCGGTCGTCCGGGCGCAGGCGCCAGGTGCCCTCGTGGCGCTCGGCCAGGCCGCGTTGCTCCAGGTCGCTGAGATAGCGACGCAGGCCGCGTTCGCCGCGGCGCTGAAAGAACGGCAACAGGCGCGGCAGCAGGTCGGGCACCAGCATCGCCAGCCGACTCAGCCAGAGTTCGCCGGCGCGCGGGGCGCTTTCCAGGCGCGGTCGATCCAGCACCCGCACCAGCAGCCGCGCCACCGTCTCGGGTGACTGGGGCGGATCCATGAATTGCAGGGCATTGCCGCCGGCGATGGCCTCGTGGCGCAGCATCGGGGTGTCGGTGGCCGACGGCAGGACGCAGCAGACGCGGATGCCCTGGGGCGCGAGATCCTGCGCCAGGGCGAGCATGGCGCCGCGCAGGCCGAACTTGCTGGCGCAATAGATGGGGCTTTCCGGGGTGGGAAAGATGCCCGCCAGGGAGACCGTGGTGACCAGCCGGGCATTGGTCGAGCGTTGGAGCAGGGGAATGGCCAGGCGCGCGAGCAGCAGGGGCGCCAGCAGGTTGATGTCGAGCTCCTGGCGAATGCTCGCCGGAGAGCGTTCGGTGAGGGGGCCGACGCGGACGATGGCGGCGTTGTTGACCAGGGCGTCGAGGCGACCGCAGCGCTGCTGGACGAAGTCGATCAGGGCGGCGAGCTGGTCTTCGTCGCAGAGATCGGCGGCGTAGGTCAGGGTGGCTTCGTCCAGCTCGGCGCGCAGGGCGGCCAGGCCCCTGGCGTCGCGATCCACCAGGATCAGCTGGACCGGACGGCGGCTGAGTTGCCGCGCCAGGCATTGACCGATGCCGCCGGCGGCACCGGTGATCAGGATGACGTCGCTCATGGGCAGGCTCGCTCAGGACGGGGTGGGCAGGCTGGCCGGAAGCGGCTCGGGTGCCTGGCGCAGGGGGTCGAAATAACCCGGGGTCAGATCGCTCCAGCCCAGCCGACGGCGCAGCTGGCGCAGGTATTTCTGCAGGGCGTGCACCTCCAGGTAGACGGCGTGGCGAGGCGAGTCGACGAAGCGGATGCCGCCGGAGAGGTCCGGGTCGTCCTGCTGGATCAGCGCCTGGAATTCGCGGGCCTGGTGCGGGCGCTGGAGCTGGTCGGCCAGGTGGCAGGCGATCAGGTGGGCTTCCTGATCGAACAGCTTGTAGGCGCTGGAGTTGGTCTCCAGATAGCCGATGCCGAACAGGTTGCGGTGCTCGCGACTGAAGATGGACAGGTAGAGCTGCGGCCGGCCGTGCTGCCAGCTGAGGTAGTCGGCGGCGTAGCGGCAACTCCAGCGATAGCCGGTGGCATAGAGCACCAGGTCGAGAGTCTCCCGGCTGCCATCGCGAAACACCACCTGGTCGCCCTCGAAGTGGGAGACATCCGGACGCGCCTGGATGTTGCCGTGCTGCAGATGATGCAGCAGCTGGCTGTTGAGCAGCGGATGGCTCTCGAACAGGCGATGGTCCGGCTTGGGCAGGCCAAAGCGGGTCAGGTCGCCCTGCAGCAGGCGCAGCAGGCCCTGGAACAGCGGCCGTTCCAGCCACAGCGGCAGGCGCGGACCGCGTTCGCCGAAGACGTCCGCCGGCACGCCGAAGAGGTGCTTGGGGATGAAGTGATAGCCGCGCCTCAGGCTGATGAAGGCGCGCTCGGCATTGGCGGCGGCGTCGCAGGCGATGTCGGCTCCGGAATTGCCGGCGCCGACGATCAATACCCGCTTGCCCTGGAATTCCGTCGCGCGCCGGTAGCTGACCGCGTGGCGGATCTCGCCGCTGAAGTGCCCCGGGATCTCCGGCAGGTTGGGGTCCCAGTTGCAGCCGGTGGCGCAGATCAGTGCCCGATAGCGGCGGCGTTCACCGCTGTCGAGGGTGACGATCCAGCGGTCCTCTGCATCTTTATCGACCCGTTCGACGGCGGTGTTGAAACGGGCCTGGGCATAGAGGCTGAAGGTGCGGGCGAAGGCGCGCAGGTAGTCGAGGATCTGGCGATTGCCGGGATAGTCGGGAAAGGCGCGGGGCATCGGATAGTCGAGAAAGCCCGAGAGGTCCCGCGACGAGATGAAGTGGGCGGATTCGTACATGGGCGTGCCGGGGTTATCCAGGTCCCAGACGCCGCCGAAGTCGCTGTGGCGCTCGAACTGCTCGTAGTCCAGGCCGCGGCGCCTGAGCGCGCGGGCCATGCACAGGCCGCCGGGGCCACCGCCGACGATGCAGATGCGCTCGCCGCAGTCCTGGTAGGAAAGGTCGTCGTTCATGCAGGTCTCCACGCGTGGGTGTCGAGGCCACCTTAGCGGCGGGTCGAGGGGCCACGGCAGGGTGGCGGCGGCCAGGGAAGGGGGCCGAAACGGACAGCCGTTGCCGAGGGATTTTCGCCCGCGCGCCACTGGGTTAACGTCGGGCAGGTTCTCGCCCGAGGAGCGTCGTCATGCCGGACCCCGTCGATCCGCGCTTTTCCCGTGCCTCGGCGCCGCCCCAGGTGTCGCGGCTACTGCTGCGGGTGGCAGCCGAACGCCACGCCGACGTGGAGCGACTCTGCCGCGGCCTGGGGTTCACGGCGGCCGACGTGCAGCGACCGGGCTTTCGCCTATCGCACCGGCAGGGCTATCTGCTGGTCAGGCGCTGCCTGGCGCAACTGGGTGACGACGGCCTGGGCTTGGCAGTCGGCGCCCGGCAGACCAGCGTCTCGCTCGGTCTGGTCGGCCTCGGCATGCAGGCCTGCGCCACGCTGGGCGCGGCCCTGGAACTGGGGTTGCACTACCAGCAGCAGGCCGGTGCCATGCTCGACTATGGCCTGGAGCAAGGGGCGGCGGCGGTGCGGCTGGTGCTGACGCCCCGCTTCCACGAGCCGGCGGTGACCGCCTTCTACATGGAGGAGGGACTGGCCAGCGTGCTAGGCGTCGCCCGCCATCTCGCCGGGACCCAGCTGCCGCCGCGGGCGCTGAGTCTGGACTATCCCGCGCCGCCGCATGGCGAGCGCTATGCGGCCTTGTTCGAGTGCCCGGTGCGCTTCGCCGCGCCGGCGACCGCCATCGAATTCGACCCTGCCTGGCTGGACCTGCCGCTCGCCACCCGCGACGACGCCGTGGCCGCCGAGGTGATTGAATTGCTGGGCGCGGCGGCTGGCTACGATCCCTTGCAGACGGATCTGGTCGAGGGCCTGCAGCGCGAGATCCGCAAGCGACTGGATGCGCCGCCGACCCTGGCGCAACTGGCCGCGCCGCTCAATCTCAGCGAGCGGACCCTGAGGCGCCGGCTCGAAGCGGCGGGTACCCGCTATCAGGCGCTGGTTGACGAAGCCCGGCGTGGCTTGGCGCTGACGTTGCTCGGCCGGGCCGACCTGGCGCTGGCCGAGGTGGCCTTCCAAACCGGCTTTGGCGATCTGCGCAATTTCCGCCGGGCCTTCCGGCGCTGGACCGGCCTGACACCACAGGAAGCCCGCCGTCGCCTGAAGACGCGGGAGGAAGAGGGCGACTAGGCCTCGCTCCCGGTTCGTCTGCTCGCACTAGCCCGAGCGGTTTAGGGCGCCTCTATTTATCTGATTGAGAAAAAGCACTAACACCTCTCGATAGGGTCTGCTATTTAATATAGCCAAGGCTATAACGATCCCGGGAGGATTCGCGATGCTGAAAGAACTCAAGAAACGCGCCCTGCGCGGTCTGCTGGACAAGCTGCTCGACGGACACGCCGAACGCCGCGCGCTGGAAACCCCGCCCGAGCGTCCTCGCGGCATGACGGTCCACGCCGCGCACTGATCCCTGCCAATCAGGCCGGTCCCTCCGGCCTCTGCAGCCCTCCTCAGCGCCTCCGCCTTGCCGTGTTCGTCCCTGTCCCTCACCCCTCTCATCCCAGGTTACAAAGTCTTCCTGCACCTCTGATAGGTTGTGCTATCTAATTTAGCCAAGGCTATAACCACCGAGAGGCGGGCCGGATGCTGGAGAAGACGAGACGCTGGACCCTGGCGGGTCTGCTGGGATTGCTGCTGGGGAATGCCGCCCAGGCCGCCGAGCCGTTCAAGGTGGTCACCACCTTCACGGTGATCGCCGACATGGCGCGCAATGTGGCGGGCGACGCCGCGCGGGTGGAATCCATCACCAAACCCGGCGCCGAGATCCACAACTACCAGCCCACCCCGGGCGATCTACTCAAGACGCGCGATGCCCAGCTGGTGCTGTGGAACGGCCTCAATCTGGAGCTCTGGTTCGAGCGCTTCTTCAGTCGCATGACGGACGTGCCCAGCGCGGTGGTTTCCCGGGGCGTCGCGCCCATCGCCATCGCCCAGGGTCCCTATGCCAGCAAGCCCAATCCCCATGCCTGGATGTCGCCGCAGGCAGCGCTGATCTACGTCGACAACATCCGCGATGCCCTGGTGGAGCACGATCCGGCCCAGGCCGAGACCTATCGCCGCAACGCCGCGGCCTACAAGGCGCGCATCACCGCCACCCTCGAACCCCTGCGCCAGCAGCTGCAGGCGATTCCCGAACAGCGGCGCTGGCTGGTGTCCAGCGAGGGCGCCTTCAGCTACCTGGCGCGCGACCTGGGGCTCAAGGAGCTCTATCTCTGGCCGATCAACGCCGACGCCCAGGGCACGCCGCAGCAGGTCCGCCGGGTGATCGAGACGGTGCGCGCCGAGCGGATTCCGGCGGTGTTCAGCGAAAGCACGGTTTCCGCCGCACCGGCCGAGCAGGTGGCACGGGAGAGCGGCGCTCGCTACGGCGGGGTGCTTTATGTCGACTCCCTGAGCGCCGCCGAGGGACCGGTGCCCACCTATCTCGATCTGCTGCGGGTCACCACCGAAACCCTGGTGAAGGGGCTGGCGCCATGATCGCGCTCGAGGGAGTCAGCGTGACCTATCGCAATGGCCATACCGCCCTGCGCGACGCCAGTCTGGTGGTACCCGGCGGCTCCATCACCGCCCTGGTGGGCGTCAACGGCAGCGGCAAGTCGACGCTGTTCAAGGCGATCATGGGCTTCGTGCCGGTCCGTTCCGGCCAGGTAAGGGTCGATGACCTGCCGGTGGCCCGGGCGCTCAAGCGCAACCTCGTCGCCTACGTCCCCCAGAGCGAAGACGTGGACTGGGACTTTCCGGTGCGGGTGGAGGACGTGGTGCTCATGGGCCGCTATGGGCGGATGAATTTCCTACGCCTGGCCCGCGCCGCCGATCACCAGGCGGTGGACGCCGCCCTGGCCCGGGTGGGGCTGACCGCGTTGCGCAAGCGGCAGATCGGCGAACTCTCCGGCGGCCAGAAGAAGCGCGTCTTTCTCGCCCGCGCCCTGGCCCAGGACAGCCGGGTGATCCTCCTGGACGAACCCTTCACCGGGGTGGACGCCACCTCCGAGCGCGCCATCATCGAGTTGCTCCAGGCGCTGCGCGCCGAAGGTCGCTCCATGCTGGTGTCGACCCATGATCTGGCCAGCATCGAGCGCTTCTGCGATCGCACCGTGTTGCTCGATCGCACCGTGCTGGCCCAGGGGCCGACGGCCGAGGTCTTTACCCGGGAGAACCTGGAACGCACCTTTGGCGGCGCCCTGCGGCTGTTCGACGGGCTGCAAGCGGAGCCGCGGCGGCGGGAGCGTGCCTGATGGAAGGGCTGCTGGAACCCCTGGCCTACGGCTACATGAGAAATGCCCTGGGCGCGGCGGCGCTGGTGGGCGGGCTGTGCGCCTTTCTTTCCGCCTACCTGATGCTAAAGGGCTGGTCGCTGATCGGCGATGCCCTTTCCCATGCCGTGGTGCCCGGCGTGGCCGGCGCCTATCTGCTCGGCCTGCCGCTGGCGCTGGGCGCCTTTCTCGCCGGCGGCGCGGCGGCCGGCGCCATGCTCGGGCTGCGGCAGTACACCCGGCTCAAGGAAGACGTCATCATCGGGCTGATCTTCAGCGCCTTCTTTGGCGGCGGGCTGTTCCTGGTCTCGCTGGCGCCGGTGGCGGTGGACATCCAGACCATCGTCTTCGGCAACATCCTGGCCATCACCCCCGAGGCCAGTCGCCAGTTGCTGACTATCGCCGCCGTCTCCCTGCTGGTGCTACTGCTCAAATGGCGCGACCTGCTGCTGGTGTTTTTCGACGAAGGCCAGGCGCGCGCCTGCGGCCTCAATCCCACCCTGTACCGGCTGCTGTTCTTTACCCTGCTGGCGCTGAGCACCGTGGCGGCCATGCAGACGGTGGGCGCCTTCCTGGTCATCGCCCTGGTGGTGACGCCGGGGGCGACGGCCTATCTGCTCAGCGATCGCTTCTCGCGGGTGGTGCTGATCAGCGTCGCCATCGGTATCGGCAGCGGCCTCTTGGGCACCTACCTCAGCTACTTCCTCGACGGCGCCACCGGGGGCTGCGTGGTGGTCTTGCAGACCCTGATCTTTCTGCTGGCCTTCGTCCTGGCGCCGCGTCACGGCCTGCTGGCCAACCGCCGCCGCGCGCGGCAGACGGCGGAGGCGGGCTGATGGACTGGCTGCTGCTGACCCTGGAAGTCGATTTCCTCCGCCAGGCGTTGCTGATGGCCGTGCTGGTGGCGGTGCCCACGGCGCTGCTGTCCTGTTTCCTGGTGCTCAAGGGCTGGGCGCTGCTGGGCGATGCTATCGCCCACGCGGTCTTTCCCGGCCTGGTGCTGGCCTCGGCGCTGGGCGCACCGCTGGTGGCGGGCGCCTTCGTCGCGGGGCTGGGTTGCGCCCTGGCCACCGGCTATCTCAAGCGCCACAGCCGGGTAAAGCAGGACACCCTGATGGGCGTGGTCTTTTCCGGCATGTTCGGCCTGGGCCTGGTGCTGCACGCCAGGCTGCCCACCGAGCTGCACCTGGACCACATCCTGCTCGGCGACCTGCTGGGGGTGTCCCCGGCGGCCTTCTGGCAGATGGCGGTGATCGCCGGCCTGGTGGTGCTGGCGCTGGCCTGTCGCTGGCGCGACCTGCTGGTGCTGGCCTTCGACGCGGCCCAGGCCCGGGCCCTGGGTCTGCGGGTGGGACTGCTGCACTACGGCCTGCTCGGTCTGATCGCTCTGACCGTGGTCGGCGCCCTGCAGGCGGTAGGCATGGTGCCGGTGGTGGCGCTGCTGATCGCCCCCGGTGCCACGGCCTTTCTGCTGACCCGTTCCTTTGGCTGGATGCTGCTGCTGGCCACCACCCTGGCCGTGACGGCGGCCCTGGGCGGGGTGCTGCTGAGCCTGGTCTGGGACAGCGCCCCGGCGCCGACCCTGGTGGTGCTGCTGACGGCCGGTTTCCTGCTGGCCCTGGCATGGCGCCTGTGGCGGGATCGACGTCGTTCGGGCGACAAGGGCGTTCAGGTGGCCTGATGTAATCGACTGACCGGCCCTGCCAGGCACCTCCGGTCACGCTCGCCTCACCTCAGGAGAACTACAATGAAAACCGTCGCCCAGTTGCTCGCCCTGAAGACCCAGCAGGACGTCTACACCATCGCTCCCGACGCCTGGGTGCTCGACGCCCTGCGCCTGATGGCGGAAAAGAACGTCGGGGCGCTGCCGGTGATGCGCGACGGCGAACTGGTGGGCATCGTCAGCGAGCGGGACTATGCGCGCAAGGTGGCCTTGCAGGGACGCTCCTCCTACGCGACCCCGGTCAGCGAGATCATGACCGAGGCGGTCATCATCGTGCTGCCGCAGCAGACCGTGGGCGACTGCATGCAGATGATGACCGACCACCACCTGCGTCACCTGCCGGTGATGGGCAACGGCAAGCTGATCGGGCTGCTGTCCATCGGCGACCTGGTCAAGGCGACCACCGTGCAGCAGGCGGAGCTGATCCGCCACTTGGAAGGCTACATCCGCGGCGAATGAGGGCAGCTGTCCCAACCTGTCCCAATTTGTGTAACGGCAATCATTACCATCCGTGCCCTTTCCCGTCTGGAGGGCACGCTGCATGGCAAGGTTGCAACGCTTCATCCCTACGCCCCTGGCGCTCGGCCTGGCTGTGGCCAGTCTGGCGATTCAGGCCGAAGAGATCACCGATCTCGACACCACGGTGGTCACCGCCTCCGGCTTCGAACAGCGGCTGGAGGACGCCCCGGCCTCGGTCACGGTGATCGACGCCGAGACCCTGCGCAAGCGCCCGATCCGCGACCTGGGCGATGCCCTGCGCGACGTCGAGGGGGTAGTGGTCAACGGCGCGGCCAACGAGACCGACATCTCCATCCGGGGCATGCCGGGGGATTACACCCTGATCCTGGTGGACGGTAAGCGGCAGAGCGCGCGGGAGTCGCGGGTCAACGGCAATCGTGGCTACGAGCAGAGTTTCATTCCGCCGGCGGCGGCCATCGAGCGGATCGAGGTGGTACGCGGGCCCATGTCCTCGCTGTATGGCTCCGACGCCATCGGCGGGGTGATCAACATCATCACCAAGAAGAACGCCGCCACCTGGCACGGCTCCCTGACCACCGACTACATCGCCCAGCAGCACCGCGACCAGGGCAATTCGCGCCAGGGCCAATTCTTTCTGAGCGGACCGCTGCACACTGACCTGCTCGGTCTGCAGCTCTGGGGCCGCTACCTGGATCGCCAGGCCGACGACGACATCGAGCGGACCCAGGGCTTCAGCAAGGCGCGCCATCGCGACCTGACCGGGCGCCTGGCCTTCACCCCGAACGAGAATCACGAAGTCCTGCTGGAAGCCGGGCAGACACGCCTGCGCAACGGCGACGGCCTGAGCGACAACTGGGCGACCCGCCAGCAGGACAACGATCGCGATCACTGGTCGCTGAGTCACACCGGCCACTGGACCGGCGGGCTGCGCTCGGATGTGTCGCTGCTGCACGAGGAGACCTCTCGCGAAGGCCTCGCCACGCCGCAGCAGACCGATATCTATGGGCGCAAGCCCCAGGTCGAGAACACCGTGTTCGATGCCAAGTTGGTGACGCCCTTGGACGACCACCTGCTCACCACCGGTGTGCAATACAACCGTGGCGAGGTGCAGGATTGGAACCAGGGCCTGAACGATCGCCGCCAGTATTCTTTCGCGGTGACCCAGCAGGCGCTGTTCGCCGAGGACGAGTGGGCCATCACCGACAGCTTCGCGCTCACCGGCGGGCTGCGCCTGGATCACCACGAGCTGTACGGCAATCACTGGAGTCCGCGGCTCTACGGTGTCTGGCATGCGACTCCTGAGTGGACCTTCAAGGGTGGCGTCTCGCGCGGCTTCAAGGCGCCGGAAATCCGCGCCGTGGCGCCGGGTTACGCCTATCTGCGGCGCAACCGCTTCGTCATGCTTGGCAATCCGGATCTCAAGCCGGAAACCAGCACCAACTACGAGGTGGCGGCGCTCTGGTCCAACCGGCGCAATCTAGAGGCGGCGGCGACGCTGTTCTACAACGACTTTCAGGACAAGCTGTCGACGGTCACCACCACCGAGCGCTGGAACGGCTATATCCGCATGGACCGTATCAACGTCGACGAGGCGGTGATCCGCGGCGTTGAGCTCAGCGGTGGCTGGGACATCACCGAGGCCCTGCGCCTGGGCGGCAACTTCACCTATCTCGACTCGGAGCAGCGCAGCGGTCCCAATCAGGGTGCGCCCCTGGCCCTGACCCCGGAGCGCAAGGCCAACGTCCGCCTGGACTGGACCCTGTCCGACCGGCTCAATCTGTGGACGGCGCTGGATTACTACGGTGAGGAATACGACGCCACCCTGACCGGCGAAGCGGCGCCGGCCTATACCACCTGGGACGTGGGCGGCGGCTTCGTGGCGACGCGCAACCTGAGCTTCAATGCCGCTATCCGCAATCTGAACGATCGGCGTCTGGACGACGAGACCTATGGCACGGTGAACTACGGTCGCCATCTCTGGGTAAGCGCGACCTTGAGCTTCTAGAGAAGTCGGATGCTCCACGTGGAACCTCCACTGGGGGGACGCGTGTTGGTACCGGAACCGTAGCGTGGAAAACGGCGGAGCCTTTTCCACCAGGGAATCCGCTGTGAGACGCGCCCTCACCCCGACCCTCTCCCAAAGGGAGAGGGGGCTATCCACGCTGGTGTACATCTCCAGTACCTGCAGGATCCTGACCGCCATAGCCGCGAGCAACTGAGCGGACTCGAACGTCGAAGCCCAACCTGGGCTGAGCAACCAGAGGTCGGTGGGCTGCTAGGGGGTCGACGGCAGCAGGATCCGGGCGCAGAGGCCGCCTTGCGGGCGATTGTGCAGCTGCAGCTCCCCGCCATGGGCGAGGATGCAGGCGCGGGCGATGGCCAGGCCGAGACCAAGGCCACGAGCGCTGTCCTGGCCCGGGGGCCGGTAGAAGGGTTCGAAGACCCGTTCCAACTGGTTTTCCGGCAGGCCGGGGCCGTCATCGAGGATATCCAGGCGGAGCAGCTGTGGCGCGGGGCGCGACAGCTCCAATGCGGCACTGCTACCGTGCTGCAGGGCGTTGTCGAGCAGATTGCCCAGGGCGCGCTTGAGCGCCAGTGGGCGACCGCGGAGCAGTGCTGCGCCGGTGCTCGACCAGGCCACCGTCTGGCCCAATACCTGATAGCGATCCTGCAATTCCTGCAGCAGGACGACGAGGTCGACATCCTGGTGGCTTTCGGTCCGGCGCTCACCACGGATGAAGTCGAGGGTTTCCTGAACCATGGCGTCCAGTTCGGCCAGGCTTTCTTCCATGTCATCGCGCTCGACCGAAGGCTCCAGCAGGGCCAGTTGCACCCGCAACGCAGCCAGTGGAGTATTGAAGTCGTGGCTGATGGCGGCCAGCATGCGCACTCGATCGTCCAGGTGGCGCAGCAGCCGTTCCTGCATCAGCTCGAAGGCCGCGGCCAGTTCTCTGGCCTCGCGCGGGCCCTGACGGACCTCCAGGCGACTGCGCTCGCCCCGGCTGAGTCCCTCGGCGGCGCGGGTGAGCCGTTGGAGCGGCCGTACCAATTGGCCGATCAGCAGCCAGGCCAGCAGCAGCACCGGCAGGGCGCCCAGCAGCAGCGACCAGCCTAGGGCGGTCAGCCAGCCGTCGCTGCGTGCCGGATACTGCACGGCATTGAGCCAGCGACCGTCCGGCAGACGCACGCTGCTGCGCAAGCGCAGGGGTGCCCAGCCGGCCGGGGTCAGCGGCGAGGCACGGGCGGCGTCGCCCGCGAGGCCTTCCAGCTGCATCACCAGACCCTCTTCGGCCTGTCCCAGACGCCGCGCCAGATCCCGGGTCAGGCGGCGCTCCTCCGCGAGCATGGGGAAGGGCGCCACCTCCGGCGTCGCGGCTATCCAGACCTGTGCCGGTGACTCGGCCAGCACCCGCAACAGGGCTTGCGCCTGCGCCGTCGGCAGGCGCTCGACTGCGGTACGGGCCACCGCCAGCCGCTCCAAGGCCTGACCATAGGACAACGGATGAACCAGCGCGCCGGTCTGGTGCAGGACCAGCGCCGCGGCCGCGTGCGCCAGCAGCAAGGCCGCGCAGAACAGCAGGCAGAGGCGGGGGGTGATGCCCTGCAGCCAGCTACGCCAAGGCGCGATCATGGGCTGTCCAGGGCCTCTACCGGGCAGTCCAGCAGATAGCCGCGGCCCCAGACGGTCCGCAGCGGCGATTCGCCTGCCGGATCGGCCAACCGCAGGCGCAGTCGGCTGACCTGGCGATCCAGGCTGCGATCTTCCAGCGCGCGATCGGGCGGCTGTACCTGGTGCAGCAATAGATCACGATGCAGCACGGTCTGGGGCTGACACAGGAAGGCCAGCAGCAGGCGCGCCTCCGCCTGACCCAGGCGGCGGGTGCTGCCGTCCGGATAGTGCAGGCGCTGACTGACGGCGGCGTAGTGCCAGCCCGCGAAACGATAGATCGCCGCCGGTACAGGCTCGCTCGGAGACGTCGGAGCGGTCGCCTGGTAGCGACGATGCAGGGTGCGAATCCGTGCCACCAATTCGCGCGGTTCGAAGGGTTTGGTCAGGTAGTCGTCGGCGCCCTGTTCCAGGCCAAGCACCCGGTCATCCACTTCGCCCCGGGCAGTGAGCAGGATGACCGGCGTCGTGTCGCCCTGGCGCAGCTCACGGCAGAGACTGAAGCCATCGCCATCCGGCAGCATCACGTCGAGGACGATGACATCGAAGCGCTGCTGCGCGAGCAACGCCTTCATCCGCGTGGCATCGGCTGCGGTGGTGGCTTCGAGCCCCTGGCGACGCAGGTAGATCGCCAGGGGCTCACGCAGCTTGCGGTGGTCGTCGACGAGTAGGACGTGGATGGCGGTCACGGCGAAGGGAGATTGTTGGTAGCAACCTCTCTAGGATAACGCTTTGCCTGCTCCGTTGGTATTGCTTCTCATTTGCCGGGCGTGACAGCCAGGGCGCTGAGCTGGCGCCCTTCGGCATCGAAATTCTCCGCCGCTAGCCAGCGTCGGAAGCCGGCGTCCACGGCGGGCCATTCGTGATCCAGCAGGCTGAACCAGGCGGTGTCGCGGTTGCGGCCCTTGACCACCCGGTGCTGGCGGAACAGCCCCTCAGGGCGCATGCCCAGCCGTTCGGCCGCCCGCTTCGAACGGGCATTGGCGTTGTCGCACTTCCACTCCAGGCGTCGATAGCCCAGGACGAAGGCTTCCTGCATCAGCAGATAGAAGGCTTCGGTGGCCAGGGGTGTGCGTTGCAGGCGTCCGCCAAAGGCGACATGGCCGATCTCGATGCTGCCGTGTTCGGGGACGATGCTCATCAGGCTGAGCTGCCCGAGGGCGCGACCGTCGCGGGGATCCACCACGACGTAGAACAAGGGATCACGACCCCGGGCCAGGCCGGCCAGCCAGCTGTCGAAGGCGGTCCGCTCGGTGAAGGGGCCATAGGGCAGATAATCCCACAGGGCCGGGTCCCGGTCGTGCAGGGCTTCCCAGAGATCGGCGCCATGGCGCGGCGGGTCCAGGGGTTCCAGGCGTACCTGGCGACCCTGCAGCAAGCGGGGCTGGGGCGGAAGGGCTGGGGTCCAGTCGAGAAGGGTCATGGTCTGTCTCCCAACAGGTGACGGTACTGGATGAAGCCGGAGCGGGTGGCGATGCGATCGTAGAGCTGGCGTCCCGCATAGTTGGTCTCCTGAGTCAGCCAGTGCACCCGGTCGCAGCCATCCGCTTCGGCGCGGGCATAGACGTGCTTGATCAGGGCGCGGCCCAGGCCGCTGCCGCGGTGGTCCCGGGCGACATAGAGATCCTGTAGGTAGCAGTAATCGCTCTCGGTCCAGCAGGAGGGGTGATAGATGAAGTGCACCAGGCCCAGGGGCCGCTCGCCGTCCCAGGCCAGGGCGCCATGCAGGGGCTGGGCGGGGTCGAGCAGCCGTTGCCAGGTGCGGGCATAGGTGGCCTCCGGCAGCACGGTCTCGTAGAAGGCCAGGTAGGCCTGCCAGAGGTCATGCCAGGCGGCGTGATCGGTTTCGTTCAGGGGGCGGATGGTCATGGGTGGCTCCAGGGTCAGGCGGGAGAGGGGATCAGGGCGGCCAGGGCCTGGTCGCCGGGTACCGGGCTGGCGGCCAGGCCCTGGCGGACGCCTTCGCGATCGGCGGCGTTGCGATTCTGGCTGAGCTTGGCGAGGCCCTGAAGACTGTCCAGCGGCAGGCGCAGGCCGCGGATGGCGCGCAGCATGCCCTGAACATAATCCGCGGGTGCATCCGCGACCCGCCAGGGGCGGACGCGCCCGGCTTCGTGCTGGTCGGTGAGGCGCTCCAGCAACTGCAGCAGGCGCTCGGGGTCATCGAACACCTCGACGCTGCCGCGGGCGTGCACCGCCTGGTAGTTCCAGGTCGGCACCACGCGCCCATGTTCGGCCTTGCCGGGATAGAAGGCCGGGCTGACATAGGCCTGAGGACCCTGGAATACCGCCAGCGCGACAGGGGCCTCGACCAGCGCCCGGGCCTGGGGATTGCTGCGTGCCAGGTGGCCATAGAGGGTGCCATAGGGACCCTCGTCGGGCGCCAGCCAAAGCGGCAGATGGCTCACCAGCGGACCGGCCTCGGTCTGGCTGACCAGCAGCGCCAGAGCGTGATCGCGCAGGTGCTGGTGCAGCCTGGGCAGATCGTCGAGACAGAAGGCGGGATTGGGATACATGGGCAGGAACTCCAGCGACGTCCGGCCATGCTAAGGTCGGCTTTGGCTCCCTGTAAGAGCCAATTTCCATGACTTTCAGGGTGCCAATCCATGCTGGGATTCGAGCCGTCGGGGCTGTTGCTGGAGCCGGGTCAGGGGCTGGCGCGTCAGCTCTACCAGGGCCTGCGCGAGCGCATCCTGGCCGGTGAGCTGGCTGCCGGGGTACGGCTGCCGGCCAGTCGCGAACTGGCGCGGTTGCTGGATATCTCGCGCAATACCGTGACCGCCGCCTACGAGCAGCTGCTGGCCGAGGGTTTTCTCGACAGTCGCCCGGGCGACGGCACCTATGTCGCGCCCGTGACCCGGGCGCTGGCCGCTCCCGAAGCCACGACCAGGGCGGCCCCCGTGCCCCTGGCCAGCGTGCCGCCCGGCGCGCCGTGCGCCTTTCGGGTCGGCCTGCCGGCGGTGGATCTGTTTCCCTTCGCCACCTGGGCGCGGCTGCAACAGCGTTTCTGGCGTCAGCCGGAACCGGCGCTGCTGGGCTATCGCGAACCCGGCGGCGAACCGCGACTGCGCCGCCTGCTGAGCGCCTATCTGCGCCAGGCGCGGGGCCTGGTCTGCGCACCCGAGCAGATCCTCATCACCAGCGGCGCCCAGCAGGCCATCGAACTCTGCGCCCGGCTGCTGCTGGCGCCCGGGGCCCTGGCGGCCATGGAGGATCCCGGCTATCGCGCCGCGGGCCTGGCCCTGCGGAGTGGCGGCGCGCGGCTGCAGGGAATCGCGGTGGATGGGGCAGGGCTGGTGGTGGAGCAGCTGGCAGGGCAGCGGGACTGCCGGCTGGTCTATGTCACCCCTTCGCACCAGTATCCCACCGGCGCCGTGCTGTCCCTGCCGCGACGCCTGGCGCTCTTGGACTGGGCGCGGCAGACGGACGGCTGGATCGTCGAGGACGACTACGACGGCGAATACCGCTACCAGGGCGCGCCGCTGGCGCCCCTGGCCGCCCTGGATCGCCACGGCCGGGTGCTCTATGTCGGCACCTTTTCCAAGATCGCCTTTCCCGGCCTGCGCCTGGGCTATCTGGTGGCCCCGCCCGCGCTGGTGCCGGCGCTGCTGGAGCTGCAACGGGCCGGGATCCGTCATCTCGACAGCGCCACCCAAACGGTCATGGCCGATTTCATCGAGCAGGGTCATTTCCAGCGCCATATCCGGCGCATGCGTCGGGCCGCGCGCAATCGCCGCGATGCCCTGCTGGCCGGCTGGCCGGAGGTTGCCGGCTGTGCCTCGCCTGGCGTCCCGGTGGCCGGCCTGCATCTGTGCCTGCCGGTCACCCAGTTGGCCCGCGAAGCCGAGCTGGTAGCGCGGGCGGCCGCGGTTGGGGTGGAACTCAATGCGCTGTCGCGCTACTGGCTGCCCGAGGGCCCGACCCCGCCCGACGCCCGCGCCGGACTGGTGCTGGGCTTCGCGGCGGTGCCGGAGGCGCGGATCGTCGAGGCGCTGGCCAGGCTGCGGGGGGCCTGGAGTAAGTAATTATGAAGGCAATAACGTTAGTTATGATATTGCCTTGAGATTATTAGGCTGACGCTAGTTTGGCTGTCATTGCAATTGAACCTACTTGTGCTTCACTTGCCATCCCCGATATCGGGATATAATCCAGGCTTCTATCCTGCTAGATAGAGCACCCGCCGTTTTCATGGATGAAACATCATAGGTCGTTTCATCCTGGTTATCCGTTATCTCCAGTAACCAGGAGTCACTTACGTGAGTCAGGCTTCTTTGCTTCCTTCCCGGCCAGTTCGCCTTGCTGCGCTGGCCGCTGCCATTTCCTTGGGCGTTACCGGCTGCGCCACCGTCGATAATTTTTCCAGCGGCCAAAGTCGCACCGTCAACTGTCTGGCTGGCGGTTTCCTCGGCGCCGCTACAGGCGTAGCCGCGGCTGCGCTGGCCAAGGGCGATGGTGCGACCCTGATCGCCGGGGCCGTGGTCGGCGCCTCGGTTGGCTGTGGCGCCGCCCTGGCCTACAAGAATCGTCTCGAGCGACTCAAGCAGATCGCTGAGCAGGAGAAGATCCCGCTTCAGGTGGAAACGTTGCAGACTGCCGCCGCTACGCCTTCGGCTGCGCCCCAAGAAGCGGGGCTGGTGGCTCAGATCGCCGATGAAGGCATGTTCCCGACAGGGAGTGCCCAGCTCAACGACGAAGGTCGCCGCAAGCTCGCCAAGCTTGCCAGTGCCTATGTTGGCAAGGAAGCCACACCCATTCTTATCGTTGGCCATACCGACGCTACCGGCACACCGGCCATCAACCAGGCGCTGTCGGAACAGCGCGCACGGGCGGTAGCAAGCATTCTGGTCGAGCAGGGCATTTCGCGAGATCGCATGTACTTCCAGGGTGCCGGCGCCTCACGCCCCATCGCCGACAACAGCGATCCGCTCGAGCGTGGCAAGAACCGTCGCGTCGAGATCGTCGAGTTGAACGACAAGGCGATGCTGGTCAAGCGTATCAACGCGGAAAAGAACAACGCCAAGTATCTGGCCCATGGCACCGCCACGGAGTCCGTGGCCAAGCCCGAGAGTAAAAAACCGGTTGTTGCCACGACTTCGTCGAAAGCGGCCAAGACGGCTGATGCCGAGGCGCCTCGGCAGACGAAGCAGAGCCTGGCGAAAATCGATTTCGGAGGTCAGCCGGTTGCCAGCGGTGCCTGGAAGCTGGGTCAGGCCCTGCGTCCGAAAAGCGGTGGATTCACGCTGATCTCCACTGCCTACGCCCAGGTGCCCATGAGCAGCTGTCAGCAGGACGCCCCGCGCGTCAGCGGCGAGGTCAAAAGCTTCGCCACCGGCGCTGCGCTATCTGACCATGCCACGCGCGAATACCTGCCAGGCATGAACGGACGCGCCTGGGCCGGCTTGGTCAATGGCCATCTGGTGACCCTGTCGCCGGTTGCCGTGCTGCGTGATAACGCTGCGCTGGTGAAGGATCCGAAAGTCTTCGTCACCCAGAACTATGAAAAAAACAAAGGCGGACCCAGCGATGCCTATACGGCCGTCGCCAATACCTATGAAGGTGAAGACGCCATTCTCTATCGGGTCTTCTTGGAACAACCCGAGCAGGCACCGGTAAGTTGTATTGATGTAGTAATTAAAAAGACCGGCGACAAAAGTATCGACGGCGACCTGTTTTACGACAATGGCACCAAGCCTTACATAGCGACTTACGCGCCTGTGCGCGGCTGATTCCGGGGACGAAACATGGAACTTTTCGAGACGTTGACGACAGCGCTGGCGGCTTATCGCTACGTGATATGGCCGCTGATCAGTCTGTTGGTGCTGGTCGTGGTAATCATCCGCTGGTGGGAGGATGTTAAGTACTTCTTCCTCAATGTAAGGATGAGCTTGCCGGTAGTAGGATTCGTAGCAACGGCGCCTAAGCGTGACTTAACGCAAAGCTCCGATGCGGGAGGCGCTGCTTGGTATACTGTAGAGCGTGATCTCTGCTCTAACTATTATCGCTACTATGCGAGAGTAAATAAGGATGCCGCATTCTATGATAAGTGTGCGAATTACCTTAATAAAGTAGAAGAGCGAGGCCGCAAGCCTACGGGCCTGCCCCTTTGGATCGCCAGTATTTTTCTTGTGGTCCTTGAAGCGTTCATCTTCGCTCTGGTACTGGCACCTTTCATTGCCAACAACATTTCCGCCAACCAGGCGGAATTCTCGGCCATCGTCATCTCCCTGCTGATCGGTACGATTCTGGTTCCTGCTACCTACCTCATGGGCGCCGAGATTCACCGCAACGGCCTTATCAGCAAGGCTCGCGAATGGCATCGGCAGGCTCGGCGCAACAACAATGCCAAGGATCTTCAGGCCGATGCCAACGTCGATCTGGACCGTACCGGTCTCGATGATAAAGAGCCCAAGTACCTGCATATCATCAATCGGGTAAAGCACAACGCCACGGTCTCCCCGACCTGGTGGACCACCCTCATTGCTACGGCGCTTATCCTGACGCTGGCCATTGGTGCCTACTTCATCCGAGCCTCCACCATCAACGAACTGGAGACCCAGCAGGTAAACGGTTCGCCCTATGCTTCGGGTAGCGGTTCGGCGCTCACGCCAGACGCCTCGCCTTTCCAACTGCCCAGCGAAGCCACTGCCGATGGGCAGGCGGCTGACCAGCGTGCGGCCAGTGAGGTCGCGGGCGATCGGATCTTCGCCTACAAACTCACCTTCTTCATCCTGTCGGTCATTTTCATCGGCGTGCAGATCATCGGCATCCTGATCGGCGTTTTCCGTTCGTTCGCAGGCACCCAGTCACGGGAAGCAGCGGGCTATATCTCCGGCTTCAGCAGTGCCAGTGAATTCGCGGCCTATCAGCAGAGTCAGCGTGATCGAGTCGCCCGAGATGCCGAGGCCAAGCTCAGCAGCCTGCAAGAGCGGATCGAGCATCGTCATTCTCTAGGCGGTAGTGCTGACCGTGGTCCGCGTCGGAGCTTTGCGCTCTATGCCAACGAGAAGGAGCGGCAGAACAGCGAAAATCAGCAGCAGAAAAAAGCGCGTGCGGCCGCCAACGAGTTGGAAGAAATGCGTAAGGCGCTCGATACCGCCAGGGAAAAGCAGGCCTTGCAATGTGAATTGGCTGCGCTCAACAACGCGGCGGCTATTACTGAAGTCTCAGCTCCTGAGCGCTCGTCGAGCGCGACCGTTGAAGCACCAGCACCAGCACCAGCACCAGCACCAGCACCAGCACCAGCACCAGTATCTGTACCAGCACCGGTATCGGCACCGGAGCCCACGGCTGCCTTGGACCAGAACGCCTTGATCGCCAATCTGGGCGATCTCACGGTCTATTCGCCCGAAGAACTGACCGCTATTGGCGAAGAGTTGGGTATCGACAACGCCGCGCTGCTGAGCAAGCAGAAAGTGCAGGTGGCGATAAAACGCGCCAAGAAAGAGGGTGCCTGAAATGCGTCTGACCGTAACCCTGGCAATCGCGGGTCTGCTATTGGCGCCTGCGGCAATGGCGGCTGAACGTAACGACCTGCCGAGCTGCTACAGCTATGCGCAATTGGCCAGCGAACAGCCAGCCGCGTCGGGGCGAGCGTTGACGGTGGTCATCGATGAAACGGTCAATATGCCCCAGGCGCTGAAAAGCAGTGCCTGGGAGCACACCCTGAGATACCTGCAGCCCGGCGACAGCATCAAGCTCTATCAATTTTCGGCGCTGCTGCAGAACAACTACATGAAGTTGCAGTTCGCCGGCATCCTGGAAAAACCGTTGGTTGGCAAGGTGCGTAACCATATCGGCAATGCCAGTCTCAAGAAACTCGATACCTGTCTGCAACAGCAGGCCGCCTTTTTCCAGAAGACATTCGGCAAGCAATTCGTCGAGAGTTTCGGCAAGCCGAACGAGGAGATATCGCGCAGTGAAATCTTCGCCAGCCTCAAGAAGATTGGTGAAGACCTAGGCCAGGAGCCGAGCGCGCATCAGGTCATTCTGCTGGTATCCGACATGCTGGAAAACAGCGACTTCGGCAGCTTCTATCAAGCTAACCGCATTCGTGGAATCGACCCTGCAGCCGAGCTGGCCAAGGTAGAGAAGAAGGAGCTGTTCGCCCAACTGCACGGCGCCCGGGTTTATGTCATGGGCGCGGGGCTGATCGGTGACGATGCCAAAGGCGCCTATCGTTCGGGCAAGGTACTGCAGAGTCTCGAACGTTTCTGGCAGGGCTATTTCGAACGTTCCAATGCCACGCTCGTCAGCTTCGGTACGCCAGAGCTGACCACCGATCTCAAGTAACGGCTGGATCCTGCTGCCTTGACTGCAATTTCAAAGGATCACTCCTCCTGTAGCGGGTGTGATCCTTTGAAGAGCAGCCTTTTCGACGCTGGCTTCAGCAAACTCAGTCGGCATTCATCCCGGTTGGCGCCCGGTCGATCGGCTTGTACCAGGATCCTATCTCTCTGCCTGCTGCATAGCGGCTTTTGCCTGGGGACCATAGGTGGCTATGGCGTCCTCGATCTGTCTTCGATTGTCGAAGTCCAGACCGTTACGAAGCCTGCGGTATTCGCGCCGCCTGGCCCTCAGCTGATCGACACATGCCTGATCCGGCTCTGGTTTTGCCTCTTCTGCCTGGATCAGCCGAGAGCAGTTGGCCATCAGTGATTCAAGCGCAAAGCGCGCCGTTTCAAAGCGGGCCAGCTTTTGAGTAGCGGTTTCTGTCTCAGTCATATGGCCTCCGGTTCTGCTCACAACAGCAAGGATCAGCGAGTAGTTAGTGGCAAGAAGACTCTATCAAGCGCGCTGCCTACGTCGATCAAGCATCGTCCTGTGCTTTTGCCCGACCAAGCGGCTCTACCGCCCCCGATACGCCTTCCCGTAGTGCCGTTCCAGGCGCGACTGCATGAATTCCATGGCCAGGGACATCAGCCAGTAGAGCACCGCCGCGGTGGTGAGCATTTCCAGATAGCGATAGCTGGAGCGGCCATAGGACTGGGCGAGGAACATCACCTCCCAGACACCCATCACCGAGACCAGGGAGGAGTCCTTGAGCATGGAGATGAACTGGCTGGTGGTGGGCGGGATGATGCTGCGCATGGCCTGGGGCAGGGTCACGCGCCAGAAGATCACCCGCGGCGACAGGCCCAGGGCCAGCGCCGCCTCGCGTTGACCGGCGGGGACGCCGAGCAGGCCGGCGCGAAAGATCTCGCTGAGGTAGGCGCCATAGTTCAGCGACAGGGCGAGGATGCCGGCGCTGATGGCGCCGGGCACCACGCCGATCTGCGGCAGGCCCAGGTAGATCAGCAGGATCTGGATCAGCAGCGGGGTGCCGCGAAAGAAGGAGGCGTAGAAGGTCGCCACGCCATAGGCCAGGGCGCTGGACGACAGCCGGCCCAGGGCCGCGGCGAAGCCCAGCAGCACCGACACCAGGATGGAGCTGAGGCTGAGAAACAGCGTCAGGGCCGCACCCTGCAGGAAGCCATTGGGGCCCAGGCGCCAGCCCACCAGATTGGGCAGGCGCGGCCAGACGCTGGCGAACTTGAGATCGAAGCCGAGCACGAAGACCACGCCCCCGGCCAGCAGCGCCAGCCAGGTCAGCCAGACACGGGTGCGAAAGCTCAGTAGGGGGCGGCGCTGGTCTGGGGGCGGTAGCGAACTCATTGGCTGATGTCGGCACCGATCCACTTGTCGGAGATCCGCTTCAGGGTGCCGTCCTGGCGCAGCCCGTCGATGATCTCGCGCAGCGTGGCGGCGAATTCCGGGTCACCCTTCTCGATGGCCACGGCGTTGGGCTCGGCATAGAGCGGCGCACCGGCCAGCTTGAACTTGCTGTCCTGGGCCAGGCGCGGCTGGGCGGTCACCAGATTGGTCAGCACCGCGTCCAGGCGCTTGCCGGCGCCCAGGCCGAGGTCCTGGAAGGCGACGTTGTCGTCGGGGAAGGGCACCACCTGGACGTCGTCGAAGGGATAGCTCAGCGGCTTGTCCTCCTGGCCCTCGATGGTCAGGTCCTTGTTCAGGTAGCTCTCGTAGGAAGAGGCGCTGGTGACGCCGACCTTCTTGCCGGAGAGGTCCTTGGCGCCGTGGATACGGTCGTCACCGGCGTTGACCACGGTCACCGCCGGCGAGGCGTAGTAGTTGACCGGGAAGTCGAACACCTGGGCGCGCGCCTGGCTGGGCGTCATGGAGCAGATGCAGACGTCGTAGCGACCGCTCCAGCGACCGGCGGCGATCACGTCCCAGGAGGGGGTTTCCAGGCGCAGCTTGACGCCGAGCTTGTCGGCCACGGCCTTGGCCACGTCCACGTCGAAGCCTTCCAGCTGGTTCTGGGCATTGAGCTGGGAGAAGGGCGGATAGCTCTCCATGAGCACGTTGACCAGCTCGCCCTTGGCCTTGATGCGGTCCAGGGTGGCGCCGGCCGAGGCCGAGGTGGCGACCAGCGCCAGGGTCAGGCCGAGGGCCGATAGCAGAGCGGTTCTCATGGGGGCGTCCTTTGCAAAGGGTAAGAGGGCCTGGTATTAGAGAGATATGAGAACCGATATTGAACTCTGTTTTGGTTATAAGGAAAAGTGAAATAGCTATATGGCCAACATGAATCTTGTGCTTCTCGACGGTGGCATGGGCCGCGAGCTACAACGCCGCGGCGCGCCCTTCCGTCAGCCGGAGTGGTCGGCCCTGGCCCTGAGCGAGGCGCCGGAGCAGGTGGAGGCGGTGCACCGCGCCTATATCGAGGCGGGCGCCCAGGTGATCACCAGCAACAGCTATGCGGTGGTGCCCTTCCATATCGGCGAGGCGCGCTTCGCCGCCGAAGGCGAGGCCCTGGCCGCGCGGGCCGGTCAGCTGGCACGGCAGGCGGTGGTGGCCAGCGGTCAGCCGGTGCGGGTGGCGGGGTCGCTGCCGCCGCTGTTCGGCTCCTATCGCCCCGACCTGTTCGAGCCGGCGCGGGTGGACGAGGTGCTGCCGCCGCTGATCCGCGGCCTGGCGCCCCATGTCGATCTCTGGCTGGCGGAAACCCAGAGCTCCCTGGCCGAGGTGCGCGCCATCGCCGCCGGGCTGCCAGGGGATGGCAAGCCGCTGTGGCTGTCCTTCACCCTCAAGGACGAAGACGTCGACGAGGTCCCACGGCTGAGATCCGGCGAGCCGGTGGTCGAGGCGGCGCAGCTGGCGGTGGAGCTGGGCGCCGGAGCCCTGCTGTTCAATTGCAGCCAGCCCGAGGTGATGGCCGCGGCGCTGGATACCGCACGGGTGACCTTTGCCGCGGCGGGGATCGAGATTCCCTTTGGCGCCTATGCCAACGCCTTCCCGCCCCAGCCGGAAGAGGCCACCGCCAATGATGGCCTTGACCCCCTGCGGCCGGACCTGGATCCGCCCGGCTACCTGAGCTTCGCCCAGGACTGGCAGGCGCGTGGCGCGAGTCTGATCGGCGGCTGCTGCGGCATCGGTCCGGAGCATATCGCGGTGCTGAATCAGCGACTGCGCGGCTGACCTTCACCTTCAGTCGGTGGAAAAGCGGACAGCGCCCTGAGCGCTGTCCGCTTTTTTCTGGCCGCCAGATGCCGTTCAGACCTGCGCCTGGCCACCATCGGCGAACAGCTCGGCGCGCAGTCGCCGGACCAGGATCCAGGTGCTGCTCGATTTCTTCGTCGAGCTCCTGAGCATCCTGGGCTGGCAGCGGGCCGAACAGCCCCCGTCCGTGTCGGCTTCGTGACATCCGGCAACATCCACTCGCCAGCACGCAAGGCTGGCGAAAGGTTGACCTCTTAGGATCCTCTCAAGACCCGCCCCCGTGAGCGGGCGACGTGCCTACAAAAATAACCAGGATTCTTGCCATGTCGTATCTGTCCTTCCAGGCGTCCCCGCGCGCCCCTCTCCCCTGGATTTTCGCCCTCTCCGCGCCGCTGCGCCGCGGCTGAACCCTCCTTCTCTTCGCGAAAATTCAGAGGTATTCCCATGCTGACTTTCCTCGGCTTCGCCATGGTCATGACCTTCATGTACCTGATCATGACCAAGCGCCTGTCTCCGCTGATCGCCCTGACCATGGTGCCGATCGCCTTCGCCGTGCTGGCCTGGGCGCTGTCCAGCGAATTCGCCAGTCTCGGCCACGTCAAGCTCGACGCCCTCGGCCCGATGATGCTCGACGGCATCCGCAAGTTGGCGCCCACCGGCGTGATGCTGCTGTTCGCGATCCTCTACTTCGCGGTGATGATCGACACCGGTCTGTTCGATCCGGCGGTGCGCTGGATCCTCAAGCTGGTCAAGGGCGATCCGCTCAAGGTGGCCATGGGCACCGTCTTTCTGACCCTGGTGGTCTCCCTGGACGGTGACGGCTCGACCACCTACATGATCTGCGTGGCGGCCATGTTCCCGCTGTACCGGCGCCTGGGCATGAATCCCCTGATCATGACCTGCCTGATGCTGCTCTCCAGTGGCGTGATGAACCTGACCCCCTGGGGCGGTCCGACCGCGCGTGCCGCCAGTGCCCTGCACGTGGATCCGGCCGACGTCTTCGTGCCCATGATCGCGCCCATGCTGCTGGCCATCGCCTGGCTGTTCTTCCTGGCCTACCTCTATGGCCGCAGCGAGCGCGCACGCCTGGGCATCCTGCAGATCGGCGAGACCGAAGGCGCCGACGTCACCGTCTCCCAGTGCGCCGAGGCCCGCCGCCCGCACCTGCGCTGGTTCAACGGCCTGCTGACCCTGGCGCTGATGGCCGCGCTGATCGTGGGCGTGCTGCCGATGCCGGTGCTGTTCATGATCGCCTTCGGCATCGCCATGACCGTCAACTACCGTTGCCTGAACATGCAGAAGCAGCGCATCGCCGCCCATGCCGAAAACGTGCTGGCGGTGGTCTCGCTGATCTTCGCCGCGGGCATCTTCACCGGCATCCTCTCGGGTACCGGCATGGTCGACGCCATGTCCAAGGGCCTGCTGGCGGTGATCCCGGACGCCCTGGGCCCGTACATGGCGGTGATCACCGCCCTGGTCAGCCTGCCGTTCACCTTCTTCATCTCCAACGACGCCTTCTACTTCGGCGTGCTGCCGGTGCTGGCCGAGGCCGCTGCGGCCTATGGCATCAGCCCGGTGGAGATCGCCCGAGCCTCCATCGTCGGTCAACCCGTGCACCTGCTCAGCCCGCTGGTGCCCTCGACCTACCTGCTGGTGGGCCTGGCCAAGGTGGAGTTCGGCGACCATCAGCGCTTCACCCTGAAGTGGGCCACCGTGACCTGCATGTTCCTGCTGGTCGGCGCTTTGTTACTGGGTGTGTTTCCGCTGTACAGCCGCTAGAGTTTTGCCAGAGCTACGACTAGCCTTGCCGGCTGTTCGAAAACGGCGCGTCGCCCGATGCGCCTTTTCCATTAGAGCGCGTGCCAAGAGCGTGTTCATAAGTTAGCGAGCTAGCGCCAAGCAAGGCGAAAAGGCCTGAGGAAGCGGAGTTTACGAATGGTAAATGAGCATTCCGAAGGCCTTTTCAACGCAGGTTGGCCGACGCGCAGCACATTATGAACAGGCTCTGAGCGCGCCTTAGCTACGAGAGGATTTTGCAATGGACTGGTTGACCAACCCGGAAATCTGGGTCGCCTTCTTTACCCTGACGGCCCTGGAGATCGTCCTCGGCATCGACAACATCATCATGATCTCCATCCTGGTCAGCCGCATGCCCAAGCACATGCAGGCGCGGACGCGGTTCTTCGGCCTGGCCCTGGCCATGGTCACCCGCATCCTGCTGCTGCTGTCCATTACCTGGGTGATGCGCCTCACCGCCGACCTGTTCTTCGTCTTCGGCCAGGGCATCTCCGGCCGTGACCTCATCCTGTTCTTTGGCGGCCTGTTCCTCCTGTGGAAGAGCAGCGCCGAGATCTATCACGGCCTGGAAGGCGAGGAAGAGCAGGACGAAGACGCGCCCCAGAAGAAGGGCAGCGGCTTCGTCGGCACCATCATCCAGATCGCCATCATCGACATCGTCTTCTCGCTGGACTCGGTGATCACCGCGGTCGGCATGGTCAGCCACGTGCCGGTCATGGTCGCGGCGATCATCGTCGCGGTGCTGGTGATGATGCTGGCGGCCGGCGCCATCAGCAATTTCATCGACAAGCACCCGAGCCTGAAGATGCTGGCGCTGTCCTTCCTGATCGTGGTCGGCACCGTGCTCATCGCCGAGGCCTTCGAAGTCCACGTGCCCAAGGGCTACGTCTACTTCGCCATGGCCTTCTCGCTGGCGGTGGAAGCCATCAACATCCGCCTGCGCGGCAAGGCCAAGGCCCGCGAAGCGGTCAAGCTGCGCAAAGAGCAGATCTGAGCCCAGCGGCGGAACCCACCCGGCTCTCCGCCGCCTAAACCAGCAAGTCCTCACGAGCCCGAAGGTGCCCTGCCTTCGGGCTCGTGCGTCTGTGCAGAACGGTCATTACGATTTTGTGACAAGCTCGCCAGGAGCTCTTGGACACGCGCCGGGAGGGCGCCACGATGCTGACACTGCTCAATCTGCTATCCGCTGTGGCCCTGCTGGTGTGGGGCACCCATATCGTGCGCACCGGCATCCTGCGGGTATACGGCGCCAGCCTGCGCCGGGTGCTCAGCCGCAGCATGCAGCGCATGCCGCTGGCCTTTCTTTCCGGTATCGCCGTCACCGCCCTGGTGCAGAGCAGCAATGCCACGGCGCTGCTGGTGACCTCCTTCGTCGCCCAGGGTCTGGTGCCGCTCACTCCGGCGCTGGCCATCATGCTTGGCGCCGATGTGGGTACGGCGCTGATGGCGCGGGTGCTGACCTTCGACCTGTCCTGGCTGTCGCCGCTGCTGATCTTTCTTGGCGTGGTGTTCTTTCTCGGTCGCAAGCAGACCCGCGCCGGCCAGCTCGGCCGGGTCGCCATCGGCCTGGGACTGATCATCCTGGCGCTGCAGCTGATCGTCGAAGCCGCCTCGCCCATGACCCACGCGGCCGGGGTCAAGGTGCTGTTCTCTTCGCTGACCGGCGACCAGCTGCTCGACGCCCTGACCGGCGCGGTCTTCGCCATGGTCTCCTATTCCAGCCTGGCGGCGGTGCTGCTGACCGCCACCCTGGCCGGCTCCGGGGTCATCTCGCTCAAGGTGGCGCTGTGCCTGGTGGTCGGTGCCAACCTGGGCAGTGGCGTGCTGGCCTTGATGGGCGCCGCCAAGCAGGGCGTGGAAGCACGGCGGGTGGCGGTCGGCAGCCTGCTGTTCAAGCTCGCCGGCTGCATCCTGGTGCTGCCCTGGATCGGCCTGCTGGCCGACTGGCTGCAGGGCTACGACTTCAACGACGCCGAAGTGGTGATCGGTTTCCACGTCGCCTACAACCTGGTGCGCTGCCTGCTGTTCCTGCCACTGACCGGGCCCCTGGCGCGCTTCTGCACCGCCATGCTGCCGGCCAAGGACAGCGCCGAGACCATCCTGCGGCCGCGCCACCTGGATACCGCCGCCCTGGATACCCCGGCCCTGGCGCTGACCAACGCCTCCCGCGAGCTGCTGCGCATGGGCGATGTCATCGAGCAGATGCTGCAGCACCTGCTGGTGCTGATCAACGCCGGCGACAAGCAGCTGGCCCGCGAGGTGCGCCGTCTCGACGACGACGTCGACGCCCTCTACACGGCGATCAAGCTGTACCTGGCGCGCATGCCGCGCGACGATCTGGACGAGCGCGATAGCCGGCGCTGGGCCGAGACCATCGAACTGGCGATCAACCTGGAGCAGGCCGGCGACCTGATCGAGCGCATGGCCAGCGACGTCGACAGCAAGAAGATCGCCGCCCGGCGGTCCTTCTCCGCATCCGGGGTGGACGAACTCTCCGCGCTGCACCGGCTGCTGGTCGACAGCCTCAAGCTGTGCCTGTCGGTCTATCTCTCTGGCGACTTGGACGCGGCGCGCCGCCTGCGCCGGCTCAAGCAACGCTTCCGCCTGCTGGAGCGGCGCTATGCCCATGCCCACGTCGAGCGGCTGCACCAGCAGGTGGTGGAGAGCTTCGAGACCA
The DNA here is from genome assembly GCF_002256045.1 of Pseudomonas sp. PGPPP4. NCBI lineage: Bacteria > Pseudomonadati > Pseudomonadota > Gammaproteobacteria > Pseudomonadales > Pseudomonadaceae > Pseudomonas > Pseudomonas sp. PGPPP4. The sequence goes on along the minus strand of NZ_NKID01000003.1, from coordinate 88,282 downwards.
GCTCCCTGCATCTGGGCCTGCTCAGCGACATGCGCCGGGTCAATTCGCTGTTCTGCAGCATCGCCCATGGCGTGCTGGAGGCGGCGGACGCCGGCTACGCCACCGAGCACGAACTGCCGGTGGAAGGGCGCGAGGAATCGGGTGGGGTTTGAGGTTGGGTTTCGTGGATGAGGCTGCACCGTCATCCACGCTACTGATCTGATCTTGTCAGCGCCAATGAAGTTGAGCGCCACTTCGGATGGCTCCCTCTCCCCTGGGGTGAGGGCGCCCTCCTGCTGCGAACTCCCAGTGGAAAAGGCTGCGCCGTTTTCCATGCTACGGCTGCCGGTGGAAGGACGCGAGGAATCGGGCGGGGTTTGAGGCCGCGGTTTGATGCGCGGGTTCGTGGATGAGGCTGCGCCGTCATCCACGCTACGGGGTTCGAGTTGATCGCGGCCATGGCGGTCCGCCAATGCGGCCGCTCCTACAGGGTGTGATGCGTCTGTAGGAGCGGCCCATGGCCGCGATTGGGGTACCTCACTGCACCCGGCTATCGAGCTTCTGCAAGATTCGCCAGGCCGCCTCGATCCGTGCGGAATTCGGGTAGTTGCGATTGGCCAGGATCACCAGGCCGAGCTGGCGCTCCGGGATATACAGCGCATAGGCGCCGAAGCCGTTGGTGGAGCCGGTCTTGTTCAACAGCCGGGCGCCGCTCGCCGGCAGGGGCGGGTGTTGCCAGTCCACCGGTTGCGGTTCCAGGACCATCGCCGAGGTATTGCCGGCCAGCAGCTGGGTCTTGGCCAGCGGATAGGGATAAGCCTCCCAGCCCAGGCCCTGGGTCAGGGGGCCGCTGCGGTAGTAGCCCTGCTGGGTGGCATCGAGCGCCTTGCCCAGGGGCGCCGGCAACCGGCCGGGATTGAGATTCGCCTCGACGAAGGCGAGCAGATCGCCGGCGGTGGTCTTGATGCCATAGGCCTCTTCGGCATAGACGCCCGGATTGACCCGCAGCGGCTGGCCGTTCTTGCCATGGCCCCAGGCATAGTGGGCCTGCTCGGCCGCCGGTACCTGCAGATAGGTGTGATCGAGTCCCAGGGGCTTGAGCACGTGGCGCTGCAGCGCCGTGGCGAAGGGTTCGTCGAGCCGCTGGGCCGCCAGGGCGCCGAACAGGCCGATGCTGGGATTGGAGTAGAGGCGGCGGCTGCCGGCGGGGAAGGGCGGCTGGAAGGCCTGGTAGAAGGCCGTCGCCTGATCGTCGGTGTTGACGCTGTCGGGAAATTGCAGCGGCAGCCCGCCGGCGCTGTAGGTGGCCAGCTGCAGCAGGCTGGCCTGGCCGATGGCGCTGCCGGCCAGGGCCGGGCGGACCTCAGCGGCGGACTCGTCCAGCCGCAGGCGACCGGTCGCCGCCGCGTAGCCACCCAGGGTGGCGGTGTAGGTCTTGCTCAGGGAGCCGATCTCGAACAGGGTGGCGGCGTCCACCGGCTGGCCGCTGCGGCGGTCGGCGGTGCCGAAGTAGTAGAGGCGGCGCAGGCCCGGGGCGCTGACGCCTATCGCCAGACCGGGGATGTCCTGCTCGGCCATCACCGCGCGGGCGGCGGCGCGGACCTCATCGTCGAGGTAATTGGCCGCGTTGGCCAGGAGCGGCAGGGCCAGGCCCAGGCCGAGTAGCAGGGAAAGACGCGGGAAAGCCGACATGCGAGAGCCATTCCTGGAGAGGGGAGGCCAGGAGTCTAGCCGAGCGGTGCCGCACCGGTATGAGACGCGGCCAGCGTTGGAAGATTTTCCCGCCGATGCTGTCCATGGCTGGCTGGAGCCCGGTCCTCGACTGGACTACAGTCGCCTCTTACCTTTTCCAGGAGTCATCCCATGTCCGCTGCCCCCCTCGTCGAACAGATCCAACTGGGCCAATTGCCCGTCTGGCGCATCCGCGTCGGCCAGGCCGAAGCCCTGGTGGCCTGCCAGGGCGCCCATGTGCTGCGCTACGGCTTCGACGGCGAACCGGACATCGTCTGGGGCAATCCGGAAGCCGTGTTCGAGCCCGGCACCCCGATCCGTGGCGGCATCCCGGTCTGCTGGCCCTGGTTCGGCGACCTGCTGAAGAATCCGGCCGCGGTCCAGGCCATGTGCACCACCACCGCGGACGCCCCGGCCCACGGCCTGGCGCGGCAGGTGGCCTGGCAGGCCGGCGGCGTCGAGGTGGACACCGACCGGGTGCGCCTGGACTTCCACCACCGCACCTCCGCCGAGACCACTCCGGGCTGGCCCCATACCACCGAGCTGACCCTGAGCCTGAGCGTCGGCGAGCGCCTGGAGCTGACCCTGAGCGTGCGCAATCTGGAAGATCATCCGCTGGTGCTGAGCCAGGCGCTGCACACCTATTTCGCCGTGAGCGACGTGCGCGAGGTGGGTATCGAAGGCCTGGCCAACGCCGACTACTACGACTGCCTGGACGGCTGGACCCGCAAGCGGCAGAACGGCGAGCCGACCATCACCGCCGAGACCGACCGGGTCTATGTCGGCCTGCCGGCCCGCCTGGCGATCCGCGATCCCCAGTGGCAGCGCCGGCTGTTCGTCGAGACCCGCAACAGCCATTCGGCGGTGCTGTGGAATCCCTGGATCGACAAGGCCGCGCGCCTGAGCCAGTTCGCCGACGATGCCTGGACCGGCATGCTCTGCATCGAGACCGCCCGGGTGATGGACGACGTCCTCACGGTGGCGCCGGGTGCCTCCGCCGAGATGGCGGTGAGCCTGTGGCGCGAGGCGCTGTAGGGGCTGCTTAGGCGTCCGGGCTTGCCCTCACCCCGGCCCTCTCCCGCAGGGAGAGGGGGCGCTCAGGGGGAGTTTGGTGCGAAGGGCTTGGGCTGTTGGGCTTCAAGCGCACCCTCACCCTGGCCCTCTCCCAGAGGGAGAGGGGATGCTCCGATAGGCTTTGGCGTGCTGGGTATTGGCGCGTGCGCAGGGCTCACGCCTGGTTTGGCAGGGTCACTGCCGTGCTGCGGCGTCGACCCAAACGCCCCCTCTCCCGCTGGGAGAGGGCCGGGGTGAGGGAGCAGCCACCCCTTAGCCGACGATCACAACTCTTCGCACAGATTCCGCCCGATCCACTCGGCCACCGCCGCGCGCTCCAGGCCGCAGCCGAGCAGGGCGTGCAGTTTGCCCAGGGCGGCTTCGCGGGTCATGCCGCGACCGGAGATGACCCCGGCGTCGGCCAGGCCACTGCCGGCGGCGTAGGTGCCCAGCTCCACGGTGCCACGGGCACCCTGGCTGAGGGCGACCACGGGGACGTCGGCGTCGCGCAGTTCAGCGAGGGCGGCGAGAAAGTCGGCGTCGTCCGCCGGTCCCGTGCCGCTGCCGTAGCACTCCAGCACCAACCCCTGCACGCCACTGCCCGCCAGACCACGCAGGACCGCGCCGTCGACACCCGGAAACAGCGGCAGCACCGCCACCCGCACCGGCTGGCGCGGCTGGTCGAAGCGCAGCGCGGCAGGTGCGGCCACGAGGGCGTCACCGCTGCGCGGCCGGGCGCTTGCCACGAAGGCCTTCCAGCCGCTGCTGGCCTGCTTGGTGCAGCGCGCCGCGGGCAGGCGTTCGCCATGGAATTGCACCTGGACCCCCGGCGCCAGTCCGCTCGAAAAGGCCGCGAAGCTGTCGGCCAGATTGCCGTCGGCATCGCTGTCCGTCACGCCGGCCGGCAGCATGGAACCGGTCAGCAGCACCGGAATGCCCAGGCCCAGCAGGCGGAAGGCCAGGGCGGCGGCACTGTAGGCCAGGGTGTCGGTGCCATGCAGTACCAGCACGCCGCGACAGGCCGGGTCCGTAGCGGCCGCAATGATCGCCTGGGCCATGCGCTCCCAGGCGGCGGGGGTCATGTTGGCGCTGTCGATCAGCGGCAGCAGCTCCTGCAGCCGCCAGGCCGGATTGCCCAGCTCCGGGCGGCTGGCCAGCAGGGCCTCGATGCGCGCCTCGAACCCGGCGGCCGGGGCCAGGCCGGCGGCGGTCGCCTGCATGCCGATGGTGCCGCCGGTGTAGAGGATGTGCAGGTAGGGAGAATTCATGGGGGACTTCCTGATAAGACTGCCCCCACGCGAGGTGGGGGCAGACAAGCGAATCATGGTTCGGGGCCGTTGGGCTTCGGCGATGGAGCCGCCTCAACCCAACCTACGGATGATGTAGGTTGGGTTGAGCGCAGCGAAGCCCAAGGTGACCACGACGGCGGTCAGTGCGCCTGGCGCGGCTGGGCGGCGCGGGCTTCGGCGACGGTCTCTTCCAGACGCTCCAGCGCCGGCCAGGCCTGGCGATCCAGGTCCAGGTCGCGGAACTGGTCGGCGTCGAACACCGGCTGGTCGACCCCAGCACGGCGCTGGGCGTCGTAGTCGTTGAGGATGCGCATGCCGACCTTGATCAGCATGGCCAGGGCGATCAGGTTGACGAAGGCCAGGCAGGTCATGGTGATGTCGGCGAAGGCGAACACCGTGGTCAGGTTCTGCATCGAGCCCCAACAGATCAGCACCAGCACCAGGCCGCGATAGCCGAGCAGCACGGCCTTGCCGCGGCCGAGCAGGTAGCGCAGGCCGTTCTCGCCCAGGTAGATGTTGTAGAGGATGCAGGTGAATACGAACAGCGACAGGGCGACGCTGATGAAGATGCGACCCCAGTCACCGACCACCGCGGCCAGCGAGTTCTGGGTCAGGACGATGCCGTCGCCTTCGAAGCCCGGGGTGTAGAAGCCCGAGAGCAGGATCAGCAGCGCGGTGCAGGTGCAGATGACGAAGGTGTCGAGGAAGACGCTGAAGGCCTGCACCACGCCCTGGGCGGCCGGGTGCTTGACCGCGGCCACGGCGGCGACGTTGGGTGCGGCGCCCAGGCCGGCTTCGTTGGCGAAGACGCCACGCTTGACGCCCATGGTGATGGCGGCGCCCAGCAGGCCGGCGAAGGCCGGTTCCAGGCCGAAGGCGCTCTTGACGATGGTCAGCAGGGTGCCGGGGACCAGGTCGATCTGGGTGACGATCACATAGAGGGTGACGGCGATGTAGGCCAGGGTCTTGACCGGCACCAGGATGTCGGAGACCGCGGCGATGCGCTTGATGCCACCGATGAACACCAGGCCCAGCAGGATGGCCAGGGCGATCCCGGTGTACTGCACCGGCAGGCCGAAGGCGTTTTCCAGCGAATGGGTCACGGTAAAGGACTGCAGGCCGACGAAGGCGAAGCCGTAGGTCACCAGCAGCAGCGCCGAGAAGGCCAGCGCCATCCAGCGCTTGTTGAGGCCGTGCTGGATGTAGTACGCCGGGCCGCCGACATAGAGGCCGTCGCCGTCGGCGCGCTTGTAGACCTGCGCGAGGGTGCACTCGAAGAAACTGCTGGCCATGCCGACCAGGGCGGTCACCCACATCCAGAACACCGCGCCGGGGCCGCCCAGGGTCACGGCCAGGCCCACGCCGGCGATGTTGCCGGCACCGACGCGACCGGCCAGGCTGAGCATCAGCGCCTGGAAGGAGCTCAGGCCGTCACCGCTGTTGCGCAGGGAATCCTTGAACACGGTGAACATGTGCGGGAAATGGCGCACCTGCACGAATCGTGAGCGCAGGGTGAAATAGCTGCCCAGGCCGACGATCAGCACGATGAGCACGTGGCCGGACAGGAAGTCGTTGAGCATTTCTAGGTAGTGCATGAAGAATCCTCGAGCATGCTAGTGATGCTCCAAGGCCGGCTCGCAAGCCTTGGGGCTATTATTGTGGAATATCCCGCCAGGACCTGCTCCCGTCGTGGGGAGACGACGGCAACAGGCGCTGGGGCGGGTCGGTCCGGGTGGAACGGGCAGTAGGTCGGACCGGGCGCCTAGATTCGGCTATCCCACCGGCGTGAACAATTCCGCGCCTCGCTTCAAAATGGCGCGACTTGATGCTAGTTTTCTGGCCGTCTGTCAAGCTCGGGCCGGACTCATGAGCGACTTTTCCGCCAATTTGCAGCTGCTCTGCCAGCGCCACCGCTCGATTGCCGCCGTCTGTCGCGCCGTCGGCATCAACCGCGCCCAGTTCAATCGCTACCTCAACGGGCAGAGCCGTCCGTCGCCCTACAACCTGCAGCGACTGGCGGAGTTCTTCGGCCTGCCGGTGGGCGATCTGCAGCTGCCACAGCGGCAATTCGCGGCGCGTCTGGCGGCGCCGGTCGGCCAGGAAACGGGGTGGGCCGGGCAGGCCCTGGCCCTGTTCGGCGAGCGTCAGGAAGGCCTGGCGCGCTATCAGGGCTACTACCACGAATACTATCCGTCGCTGTCCACGCCGGGCGTGGTGCTCTGCGGACTGGTCTGGCTGTTCGCGGAAGCGGGTGTCTTCCGCTACGTGCGCTTCGAGCGCCTGCGTCGCCGCGGCGAGACCACCAGCCAGGCACGCTTTCGCTACCTGGGCCTGGCCATGAGCCTGGAAAGCCGGCTGTTCTTTACCGACTACGAATCCCTCACCGGCAACGAGTTGTCGCAGACGGTGCTGCTGCCCAGCGCGCGCAACCGCATCGATCGCCTCAACGGACTCAAGCTGGGCGTCAGCGCTTCCGACCGACGCGAGCCGGCCTGCACCCGAGTGGTCTGGGAGTACCTGGGTACCCGCCCGCCGCGGGGTCGGGCCTATGCCCGCATCGGCCTCTACGACTGGCAGGATCCCAGCCTGGACGACGATCTGCGCCAGCGCCTGGCCAGCGTGGCCTTGGTCGATCGGGTCTATCGCCTGAGCTAGAGGGATTCCTCCATCGCTGGGTGGCAGCGATCGCAGTCCTCGAGGATGGCGCGGTCGCGCCCGGCCTGCTTGGCCCAGTAGAGCTGGCGATCGGCGGCTTCGATAAAGCTCTCGGCGCAGTCATGATCCGGTCGGGCGCAGGCGCCGCCAATGCTCACGGTCACCCGCGGACCGGCCTGGAGCCCGAGGTGGGGGATCTCCAGGCGCCGTACGGCCTCGAGCAGGCGCTGCGCCAGCTTGGCGGCATCCTCTTCGCGCGACGGCGTGCAGAGGATGGCGAATTCCTCGCCGCCGTAGCGGGCCAGGCAATCGCCGGCGCGCAATTCTTCGGCCAGGGCGCTGGCGACCTGTTGCAGACAGCGATCGCCGGCCGGATGCCCGTAGCGGTCATTGAAGGCCTTGAAGTGATCGACATCGATCATCAGCAGGAGCAGCGGCCGGGGCGGGGGATGGGCCAGTGCGCTGGCCAGGGCCTGCATCAGCGCCCGGCGATTGGCCACGCCGGTCAGGGGATCGGTGGCGGATTGCTGCGCCAGGAAGCGATTGGAGGCGGTCAGTTCTTCGTTGCGCAAGCGGTCGCGCAGGATCAGCAGATAGCCCTGACGGCGGGCGCGCTCCATCCAGAAGTTGTTGAGCAGGGTAAAGCTCGCGGTGGCGAACGCCAGGGTCATGACCAGCGATGCCTCCAGGGCCGGCAGGCTATGCATCTGGGTGGCCAGGCCGATGGCCAGCAGGGCGAACAGCGTGTGGACCGAGGCCTGGCGCAGAGGCGGGGCGATGCAGCTGTTGGTGAAGAGCGTCATCAGCGGCATGGTTGCCAGCCAGAGGGCGCGATGCGCCGCATCGGTGGCCTCGACGTCGAGCAGCGGCGGCAGATAGGCCAGCAGACAGGGCAGGATGCCCAGCCACTCGCGCGCGGGATGTTCGGCGGGTATCACCCCCAGCGCCAGCAACACCACCCCGCCGCCGATCACCACCAGCGCGCTGAGCAGGGTGATGAGCCAGAAGGCATCGGTCATGAGGATCCAGTCCCAGATCGAGAAGCTGGCGTAGGCGAGGATGGCCACGGTCAGGCTGATGCGCAGGTGCCGTCGGCGCGAACGGGCGATATCGTGCTGGTAATGCCGTTCCAATACCGGTTCGAAGCGCAGGGCCCAGAAAGGGCGCGCCAGCGCTCGGGTGAGGGCGAGACTGAGGGACATGACGCCGTACCTGGCAGGTAAATCCAATGGGTCACTTCAGCACAATAAGTCCCTTAGCGCGATAGAGGGTTCCCGGATGCGGGGGTGTAACCGCCGAATGGTAGCCATTGGCTACCATTCGGATGGTCAAGGACGCCGTGGCCGCTAGTTACCGGCCTTGATGCGACTCCAGGCGCGGGTACGGACTCGCTCGATGGGTTGCGGCAGCGGCTGCACCACATAGAGCTTCTTGAGCATTTCCGGGGTGGGCACCAGGTCGTGGTTGTCGCGGATGGCGGCGGTCACCAGCGGCATGCCCGGCTTGTTGGCGTTGGGATAGCCGAGGTAGTCGCTGATCCCGGCGATCACCTTGGGTTCGAGCAGGTAGTTGATGAAGGCATGGGCCTGGTCGACATTGGCGGCACTGGCCGGAATGGCCCAGGTGTCGAACCAGATGGGCGCGCCCTCGCGTGGTAGACGCCAGTCCACCACCACGCCGTTGCCGGCTTCCTTGGCGCGATTGCCGAACTGGTAGAAGCTGCCCGAATAGCCCACCGCCACGCAGATGTCGCCGTTGGCGATATCGGTCATGTACTTGGTGGAGTTGAAGTAGGCCATGTAGGGGCGAATCTTCAGCATCAGCGCCGTGGCCTTTTCGTAGTCCTTGGCGTTGGCGCTGTTGGGGTCCAGGCCCAGGTAGTGCAGCACCACCGGCAGGATGTCCGAGGGCGAGTCCAGCATGGCCACGCCACAGCTCTTGAGTTTGGCCATGTTCTCTGGCTTGAACACCAGGTCCCAGCTGTCCACCGGTGCGTCCGCCCCCAGCGCCGCCTTGACCTTGGCCGGATTGAAGCCGATCAGGATGGTGCCGTACATGTAGGGCACGCCGTACTGGTTGCCCGGATCGTTGACCTCCAGCAGTTTGAGCAACTCGGGATCGAGATTCTGCCAGTTGGGCAGCTTGCTCTTGTCCAGCTTCTGGAACACCCCGGCCTTGATCTGGGTTTCCAGGAACTGGTTGGAAGGAATCACCAGGTCATAGCCGGAGCGACCGGTGAGCAGCTTGGCTTCCAGCGACTCGTTACTGTCAAAGGTGTCCCAGGTGACGCGGATGCCGGTCTGCTTGGCGAAGTCCTTGGGCGTCTCGGGCAGGATGTAGTCGGCCCAGTTGTAGACCCGCAGTTCACCGGGATCGGCGGCCTGGACGGCGGTGGCGAGCAGGGCGCCGCCGAGCAGGGCGGTGAGCGGACGCAGGAGGCTGTGCATGGTCGGATTCCTCGCGATAGGGATCAGGCGCCGTCGAAGGCGGCCAGGACGTTCACCGTGTTGATGCCGATCTCCGCCACGGCGTAACCGCCTTCCATGACGAACAGGGTCGGCAGGCCGAGCCGCGCCAGGCGTTCGCCCAGGCGCAGGTAGTCGTCGCTCTCCAGCTTGAACTGGGAAATGGGATCGGCCTTGAAGGTGTCCACGCCCAGGGAGACCAGCAGCAGGTCCGGGGCATAGTCCTGCACGCGCGCCAGCGCCACCTCCAGGGCGGCGCTCCAGCGGTCCCAGGCACTGCCGGCGGGCAGCGGCAGATTGAGATTGAAGCCCTGGCCCGCCCCGCTGCCGGTCTCGTCGGCATAGCCGAGGAAGAAGGGGAATTCGAAACCCGGATCGCCGTGCAGCGAGAGGAACAGCACATCGTCGCGCGCATAGAAGATGTCCTGGGTGCCGTTGCCGTGGTGGTAGTCGACATCGAGGATGGCCACCCGCCGGGCGCCGCCGTCGAGGGCGGCCTGGGCGGCGATGGCGGCGTTGTTCAGATAGCAGTAGCCGCCCATGACATCGGCGGCGGCGTGGTGGCCCGGCGGGCGGCAGAGGGCGAAGGCGCTGCGTGCGCCCGCGGCGACCTCGGCCCCGGCACTCAGGGCCACCTGGGCGGCGCTGTAGGCGGCCTGCCAGGTGCCGGCGGTGATGGGCGCACCGCCGTCGAAGCTGTAGTAACCCAGGCGCCCGTGCAGGCTGGTGGGCGGCAGCACCTGGCGCAGGGTGCGCGCCGGCCAGGTATAGGGCAGCAGGTCCACGGTCTCGCCGCGGGCCGCCCATTCGTCCCAGGCGCCGGCGAGAAAGTCGAGATAGGCCGTGCTGTGGATGCGTGCCAGTGGCGCCCGGCCGAAGTCCCTGGGCGGCACCACCTCGCCGAGCTGCCTACGGTGACACTCGGCGAGGATGAATTCGACGCGCTGGGGCTTTTCGAAACAGGGCTGCAACTGGCCATCGATCAATTCGCAGCGGCCGTGATGCAGGGCGTGATCGGGACTGTGGTGGATGCGCATGGCGACTCCGGGCGGCGGGCTCTCTCCAGATTCTTGCCAGCCCGGCGGCCCGCGACGAGAGGCGCTGCGGCCAAAAGGGGATAGATCCGGCCAGATTGCGCCCGGCGGCGGCCATCAGCCGCCCTTGGCTTCGTAGACCACGAAGCGCTTCAGGGTCGGCTCCAGCACCTCCCAGGTGCCCTGGAAGCCGCGCGGCACGACAAAGCTGCTGCCGGGCCCGAGCCGGGTGGCGTGGCCCTGGTCATCGGTGACCAGACTCACCCCTTCGAGGATCTGGCAGTACTCCTCTTCGGTGTAGTTCACCCGCCACTTGCCCACCTCGCTGTGCCAATGGCCGACGGCGAACACGCCGCTGCCATCCTCGTAGTCGAGCCAGAGGCTCTGCAGCGGATCGCCCTCCAGGCGCTTTTCCGCCGGCAGGCGGTATTGGTCGGTGGGTTGGCCGCGGTCCGCGAGCAGGGTCAGCGAGGGCATGGGGAATCCTCCATGGGGACGGGAAGCGCTCAGCATACGCCGGCCGCTAGAGTCGATAACCCCGCGGCGACTGGCCGCTCCAGCGGCGGAAGGCATGGCGGAAGCTGGCCGTCTCGCTGAAACCCATCGCCTCGGCGATGCGATAGATGGGCAGCCGCTCCTGGGCCAGCAGGTCGCGCGCCCGCACGAAGCGCAACTCGTCCAGCAATTGCTGATAGCCGCTGCCGCCGGCCTGCAGGTGGCGACGCAGGCTGCGCGGCGCCATGCCGAGATGGTCGGCCAGGGCCGCGAAGGAGGGCGGGGCCGCCAGGTCGGCGCCCAGCAGGGTGCGGATGCGGGCGAGCAGGGCGCGCTGGCGATCCTGTTCGGGGGCGAGACGCCCGCACTGCTCCAAGGCGTCGCGATGGGTCACCGGATCGGCCAGTGGCAGTCCGCGATCAAGCCAGGCAGCGGGAAAGGCCAGGCCGTTGAGGGCGGCGGCGAAGGCCAGGGGCGTGGCGCCGAAGCAGTCGCCATAGCGCGCGCGATAGACCGGCTCGGCGTGCCGAAAGGCCACCTGCACCAGCGGCAGGGACGTACCCAAGAGGTCGCAGCAGATCGCCAGCAGCGACGCCAGACAGCACTCGGCGTTGCAGCGCTCCAGCTCCGGGGCGAAGGGATGGTCGTCGGCCCTGAGCCAGGCCAATTCGCCGTGGCGCTCCAGGCGCAGGGTGAAATAGGCGCCCAGCAGGCTTTGGTGGGCCAGGGCCGCCTGCAGCGCGGCGCCCAGGGTCGGGGCGCTGAGCAGGGCATAGCCGAGCAGGCCGTAGCCGGAGACGCGCAGCCGCCAGCCCAGCAGCAGCCCCAGTTCGGGCGGTGCCACCGGCAGGGCGTTGGCGATGACCCGCTGTTCCTGGGCCAGGGTGATGAGCCGATGGGGCTGTTCGAGGTCGTCCAGCCGCAGGCCGCTGCCGGCCAGCAGGGGCGCCGCCCGGGCGGGCGTGTCGGCGGCCAGTTGCTGGAGCACCAGGGACACCAGGTTGAGATTGATCAGACCGGACTGACGCATACGAAAACTCCCCGGGGCGGTGGCAGCCTTCCAAGCAAGAAGGATACCGCGCCCGCGGGGAGTTGCCGTCGGTTACCGCTCAGGTCTGGCGGACGGGACTCAGACCTTGGCTTTCAGCGGTACCAGCCGCGGGGCGATCATGTTTTCCGGGCGCAGGATGTCGTCCAGGGTCGCCTCGTCCAGCAGATTTTCCTCGCGCACCAGTTCCAGGACGCCGCGACCGGTTTCCAGCGCCGTCTTGGCGATGCGGGTAGAGGTCTCGTAGCCCAGGTAGGGGTTGAGCGCGGTGACCAGGCCGATGGAGTGCTCCACCTGGCGGCGGCAGTGCTCGACGTTGGCGGTGATGCCGGTGATGCAATGCTCGCGCAGCATGTCCATGGCGCGCTGCAAGAGGCGGATGGAGTCGAAGATCTTGTAGGCGATCAGGGGCTCCATGACGTTGAGCTGCAGCTGGCCACCCTCGGCTGCCAGGGTCAGCGCCAGGTCGTTGCCGATGATCTCGAAGGCCACTTGGTTGACCGCTTCGGGGATCACCGGATTGACCTTGCCCGGCATGATGGAGCTGCCCGGCTGGCGCGGCGGCAGGTTGATCTCGTTGATGCCGGTGCGCGGACCGCTGGAGAGCAGGCGCAGGTCGTTGCAGATCTTCGACAGCTTCACCGCGGTGCGCTTGAGCATGCCGGAGAACAGCACGAAGGCGCCCATGTCCGAGGTGGCCTCGATCAGGTCGGCGGCGGGCTTGAGCGGCTGGCCGCTGATCTCCGCCAGGCGCTGCACGGCCAGCAGCTGGTAGCCGGGATCGGCGTTGATGCCGGTGCCGATGGCGGTACCGCCCAGGTTGACCTCGGTGAGCAGTTCCGGCGCCAGGCTCTTCAGCCGCGCCAGGTCTTCGCCCAGGGTGGTGGCGAAGGCATGGAATTCCTGGCCGAGGGTCATGGGCACCGCGTCCTGCAGCTGGGTGCGACCCATCTTCAGCACTTCGGCGAATTCCACGCCCTTGGCGGCGAAGGCGGTGATCAGGCTGTCCAGGCTGGCGAGCAGGGCGTCATGGCCAAGCAGCAGGCCCAGGCGGATGGCGGTGGGGTAGGCGTCGTTGGTCGACTGCGCCATGTTGACGTCGTTGTTCGGATGCAGGTGGCGATACTCGCCCTTGGCGTGGCCGAGCAGCTCCAGGGCCACGTTGGCGATCACCTCGTTGGCGTTCATGTTGGTCGAGGTGCCGGCCCCGCCCTGGATCATGTCCACCACGAACTGGTCGTGGAATTCGCCGCGAATGATGCGCGAGCAGGCGTCGTTGATCGCCTGGTGCTTTTCCGCGGGCAGATGGCCCAGTCGGTGGTTGGCGTCGGCCGCCGCCTGCTTGACCATGGCCAGGGCCACCACCAGCTTGGGGTAGTGACCGAGGGGCACGCCGGAGAGGCGGAAGTTCTGCACGGCGCGCAGGGTCTGGATGCCGTAGTAGGCATCGGCAGGGACTTCGAGGGTACCGAGGAGATCTTTTTCGAGGCGGACGGATGATGCAGAGTCGGACATGATAGCGTTGGGCTTCGATCGAGCGGCGGGCGCCGCGATGCCCTAGAATCTAGGCCTGCCAGCCGATCCCGGCCAATGCCGATCCGCCAAGCCTCATGCCGGATCGGCATAACTCTGGTTGTGACCTCGCGAGATCAGACGACGTATGGGTGCCATGAACATCGAATTCAAATGGCTGGAAGACTTCGTGGCCCTGGCGGCCACCTACAGTTTTTCCCAGGCCGCCGAAAAGCGTTTCGTCACCCAGCCCGCCTTCAGCCGACGCATCCGCGCGCTGGAGGAAAGCGTCGGCCTGACCCTGGTGGACAGATCCCATACGCCAGTTAGCCTCACCGAAGCCGGTCAGCTGTTTCTGGTCACGGCGCGCAGCGTGGTGGAGCAGCTGGGCGAGACGGTACGCCACCTGCACCACCTCGAAGGCGGGCAGGGCGAGGTGCTGCAATTCGCCGCCGCCCATTCCCTGGCGCTGGGCTTCTTTCCGCAGTGGATCGCCGGTCTGCGCGGCCAGGGCCTGGCCCTGGCCAGCCGCCTGGTGGCCACCAACGTCGGCGATGCCATCCACGCCCTGCGCGACGGCGCCTGCGACCTGATGCTGGCCTTCCACGATCCCGATGCGGCCCTGCAGATGGATCCGGAGCTGTTTCCCTCGCTGCACCTGGCGCACACTGCCATGCTGCCGGTCTGCGCCACCGATGCCAACGGCCAGCCGCTGTTCCAGCTGGACGGGGAGGGCAGCGTCCCGCTGCTGGCCTACAGCGCCGGGGCCTTTCTCGGTCGCTCGGTCAATCTGTTGCTGCGCCAGCGCAAGTTGCGCGCCGTGACCCTCTATGAAACCGCCATGGCCGACAGCCTCAAGACCATGGCGCTGCAGGGCCTGGGGGTGGCCTGGGTGCCACAGCTGTCGGTGGCCGCGGAGCTGGCCCGCGGCGAACTGGCCATCTGCGGCGACGCCGCCTGGCAGGTCGGCCTGGAGATCCGCCTCTACCGCTGTGCCCTGTTGCGCAAACGGCTGGTGCAGCAGGTCTGGCGCCATCTGGAAAACCAAAGCCACAGCGGCTGATCGACGACGATCGACTGTGCTGATATCGGCTTTTAGCTAGCCGACGTCCTGCAAGCCTTTTGTGCCGATCTGCGCGACACTGGCCTCTCTCTCACGGAGGTCAGCCATGCAGCGCATCCGCGTCATCGACTCCCACACCGGCGGTGAACCCACGCGCCTGGTGCTGGATGGTTTTCCCGATCTCGGCCACGGCAGCATGGCCGAACGCCGCAGCCGTCTGGCCGGCGAACACGACGCCTTCCGCCGGGCCTGCATGCGCGAACCGCGGGGCAACGAGGTACTGGTCGGGGCGTTGCTCTGCGAGCCGGTATCCTCCGCGGCCAGCGCTGGCGTGGTGTTCTTCAACGAGGTCGGCTACCTGGGCATGTGCGGTCACGGCACCATCGGCCTGGTGGTGTCCCTGGCTCACCTTGGCCGGATCGGCCCCGGCGATCACCTGATCGAGACCCCGGTCGGCGACGTCACCGCCACCCTGCATGACGACGGCAGCGTCAGCGTGCGCAACGTCCCGGCCTATCGCTATCGCCACGCCGTCCAGGTGGAGATTCCCGGCCATGGGCCGGTCACCGGCGACATCGCCTGGGGTGGCAACTGGTTCTTTCTCTGTGCCGATCACGGCCAGCGCATCGCCGCCGACAACCTTGACGACCTGCTCGCCTTCAGCCTGGCCCTGCGTGGCGCCCTGGAGGCCGCCGGCATCACCGGCGAGCAGGACGGCCATATCGATCACATCGAACTCTTCGCCGACGACCCGGACGGCGCCGACAGTCGCAGCTACGTGCTCTGCCCGGGGCGGGCCTACGATCGCTCCCCCTGCGGCACCGGCACCAGCGCCAAGCTGGCCTGCCTTGCCGCCGACGGCGACCTGGCCCCCGGCGCCGTCTGGCAGCAGGCCAGCGTCATCGGCAGTCGCTTCGAAGCCCATTATCAGCCCGGCGACGAAGGCCGCATCCTGCCGGTGATCCGCGGCCGCGCTCACGTCATGGCCGAAGCGACCCTGCTGCTGGCCGCGGACGATCCCTTCGCCTGGGGTATCCCGGGGTGACGTCCGTGGCGGAGGTCCTCGTCGTCGGCGCCGGCATCGTCGGGGCCAGTTGCGCCGCGGCCCTGGCCGCGCGCGGCTGTCGCGTGCGGGTGCTGGACGCCGGCCTGCCCGGCGCCTCCGCCGCCGGCATGGGCCACCTGGTGGTGATGGACGACGACCCCGCCGAATTGACCCTGAGCGCGCGCTCCCTGGCGCTCTGGCGCGAACTGGTGCCCCAGCTGCCCACTGCCGCCGACTACCGCAACTGCGGCACCCTCTGGCTGGCCCGCGATGCCGCCGAGCTCGATCTGATCGAAGCGAAGCGCCAGCGCCTGGATGCACAGGGTGTCGCCAACCAGCCGCTGAACGCTGCGGCCACTGCCGCGGCGGAACCGGCATTGACCGCCCTGGCTGGTAGCCTGGAGGTGCCCGGCGACGGCCTGCTCTATGCACCCGTGGTGGCCGCCTGGTTGCTGCAACGCTCGCCACTGATCGAATTCCAGCGTGCCCGGGTGAGCGCCGTCGAAGGCTCGCGGGTGCGCCTGGACGACGGGCGTTGGCTGAGCGCCGACGCCGTGGTGCTCGCCGCCGGCCTGCAGGCCGCCAGTCTCTGCCCGGACCTGCCGCTGGTGCCCAAGAAGGGCCATCTGCTGATCACCGATCGCTATCCCGAGCAGGTCCGCCACCAGCTGGTGGAGATCGGCTACGGCGCCAGCGCCCACGCCAGCAGCGGCGCCTCGGTGGCCTTCAATGTCCAGCCGCGACCCACCGGCCAGTTGCTGATCGGCTCGTCGCGCCAGTTCGAGCGTCCGGACATGGCCGTGGAACCTGCGGTGGTCGGCCAGCTGCTGCGCCGCGCCCTGGATTTCCTGCCCGGCCTGACCCATACCTCACTGATCCGCGGCTGGACCGGCCAGCGCGCCGCCAGCCCCGATGGCTTGCCACTGATCGGCGCCCATCCCGATCAGCCCGGTCTATGGCTGGCGGTCGGTCACGAGGGCCTGGGCGTCACCACCGCGCCGGCCACCGCCGAAGCCATCGTCAGTGGGCTGTTCGGCGAGGGTTCCACGTTCCACGTGGAACCCTTCGCCCCGGCCCGCTTCGCGACTGCCCCCAGGAGCCTGGCATGCTGACCCTGTTCATCGATGGCGAGCGCCTGGAGATGCGTCCCGGCAGTCTGCTCACCGCGGCCCTGGCCAAGAGCGGCAACCCCGCGGCGCGCCGTTCGGTAAGCGGTGAAGCCCGCGCGCCCTTTTGCGGCATGGGCATCTGCCAGGAATGCCGGGTACAGGTCGATGGCGTACGTCGCCTGGCCTGCCAGACGCCGTGCCAGGACGGCATGCAGGTGGAGCGCCTGTCATGAACGCCATGCGCTGCGATCTGCTCATCATCGGCGCCGGCCCGGCCGGTCTCGCCGCCGCCCGCGCGGCCAGTGGTCGGGGCCTGAGCCTGGTGCTGCTGGACGACAATCCCTTGCCCGGCGGCCAGATCTGGCGCGCTCGCGCGGGACAGGTCGCCGCCGAGGTCGGTCAATTGCCGGCAGACGTCACCCTGCTTACCCAGACCCGCGTCGCCGCGGTCCTGGGCTCGCACCAGCTACTGCTGGAAGACGCCCAGGGCAGCCGTACCCTGGACTTCGAGACCCTGATTCTCTGCACCGGTGCCCGCGAACTGCTGCTGCCCTTTCCCGGCTGGACCCTGCCCGGAGTGACCGGCGCGGGTGGTCTACAGGCGCTGATCAAGGGTGGCGTGGAGGTGGCCGATGAGCGCCTGGTGGTCGCCGGTACCGGTCCGCTGCTGCTGGCCAGCGCCACCACCGCGCGCCAGGCGGGTGCCCGGGTCGCCCTGGTCGCCGAACAGGCCGGGCGCCGCGCCGTACTCGCGTTCGGTCTGCAGCTCTGGCGTTGGCCGAACAAGTTGCGCCAGGCGCTGACGCTGGCCACTCCCCGTTATAGCCCCGGCACCTGGGTCGAGGCGGCGCTCGGCAGCGATCGCCTCGAAGCCGTGCGCCTGCGCCAGGGCGAGCGTCGCTGGGAGATCGCCTGCGACCGCCTGGCCTGTGGCTACGGCCTGGTGCCCAATGTCGAACTGGCCCAGAGCCTCGGCTGCGCGACCCTGGACGGCGCCGTGGCGGTGGATAGCCACCAGCGCACCAGCCAGCCGCACATCCTGGCCGCCGGCGAATGCACCGGCATCGGCGGCAACGAACTGGCCCAGGCCACCGGCCGTATCGCCGGACTGGTCGCCAGCGGCCGCCTCGACGCCATTGCCAGTGTGCAGGCCGAAGCCCGCACCTGGCGCCGTTTTGCCGCCCAGCTGGCCCGTACCTTCACCCTGGACCCGGCCATCGCCCGCCTGGCCCAGCCGGACACCCTGGTCTGCCGCTGCGAAGACGTCACCCTTGGCGCCCTGGTCGGCCATGCCGACTGGACCCAGGCCAAGCTGCGCAGCCGCTGCGGCATGGGCGCCTGCCAGGGCCGCATCTGCGGCCAGGCCACCCGCGTCTTGCTGGGCTGGACGCCGCCGGCGCCGCGCTTTCCCCTGCAACCCACCCGTATCGACAGCCTGCTGACCCTGACCGAGGACGAGAGATGAACGCCGCCTACCTGGACGCCCTGAGCCGCGCCCGGCCCGCCGACCTGCCCGCGCTGCTCGCCAGCCTGAGCCTGGTGGCACCGCTGCTCGACGCCATCCCCGGCGTGGTGTTCTTCGTCAAGGATCTGGAGGCGCGCTATGTGCTGGTCAACCTGACCCTGGCCCAACGTTGCGGCTTTGAGAGCGTTGCCGAATTGCTCGGCAAGACCGCTGAGGAAGTCTTTCCCGCGCCCCTGGGCGGCGCCTACGCCGAGCAGGATCGCCGCGTGCTGCGCGAAGGCCTGGCGCTGGATGACCAGCTGGAATTGCACCTCTACGCCGGTCGTACCCCGGGCTGGTGCCTGACCCGCAAGCTGCCGCTGCACGACGCCCAGGGCCAGTTGATGGGCATGGCCGGCATCTCCCACGACCTGCAGGCGCCGGCCGCCGATCATCCGGCCCACGCCAAGGTGGCCGAGGTCGATCGCTACCTCCGCGAGCACTATGCCCAGCCGCTCTCGGTGGGCGAACTGAGTCAGAGAGTCGGCCTGTCGGTCTCCCAGCTCGAGCGCCAGTGCAAGCGCATCCTGCGCCTCACGCCCCAGCAGTTGCTGCACAAGGCCCGGCTCGACGCCGCCTCGCGCCTGCTGGCCCGCGATCTGCCCGTCACCGAGGTGGCCCTGGCCTGTGGCTATACCGACCACAGCGCCTTCAGCCGCCAGTTCCGCCGTCTCACCGGCCTGTCGCCCCGGCAATACCGCGACTCTCTCAAGCCCCGTTCCCGTCTGGAGGAAACCCCCGCATGAGCACTCCCCGCGTTAACTGGAGCGGCGTCTTTCCCGCCGTCACCACCCAATTCAACGACGACTTCTCGGTCAACCTGGAAAAGACCCATGGCGTGATCAGCAACCTGGTGCGCGATGGCGTCTCCGGCCTGGTGATGTGCGGGACCGTGGGCGAGAACACCTCCCTGACCCTGGAAGAAAAGATCTCCCTGGTGGAGGTCGCCAAGGACGCCGCCGGTGGTCGCGTACCGGTGATCTGCGGCGTGGCCGAATTCACCAGCCTCAATGCCACCCGCACCGCCCAGGCGGTCGGTCGCGCCGGCGCCGACGGCATCATGCTCATGCCGGCCCTGGTCTACTCGGCCAAGCCCCACGAGACCGCCGCCCACTTCCGCAGCGTGGCCAGCGCCCTCGACCTGCCGCTGATGGTCTACAACAACCCGCCGATCTATAAGAACGATGTCACCCCGGACATCCTCATCTCCCTGGCCGACGTCGACAACATCGTCTGCTTCAAGGATTCCTCCGGCGACACCCGTCGCTTCATCGACGTGCGCAACGAGGTGGGTGACCGCTTCGTGCTCTTCGCCGGTCTCGACGACGTGGTGCTGGAAAGCATCGCGGTGGGCGCCGAAGGCTGGGTCTCGGGCATGTCCAACATCTTCCCCACCGAAGGCGAAACCATCTTCCGCCTGGCCAAGGCCGGTCGCTTCGCCGAGGCCATGCCGCTCTACGAATGGTTCATGCCGCTGCTGCACCTGGATGCCCGCCCGGACCTGGTGCAGTGCATCAAGCTCTGCGAAGAACTCGCCGGCCGCGGCAGCGCCCTGACCCGTCCGCCACGCCTGGCCCTGCCCGACGCGGACCGCGCCTTCGTCGAACGCCTGATGGCCAAGGCCCTGGAAACCCGCCCGCAGTTGCCTGACGTGGGGATCTGAGGCAAGGCCTTATCGCGGCCATGGCGGTCCGCCGACGTGGCCGCTCTTACAGGTTCAGATACGACTGTAGGAGCGGCCCATGGCCGCGATAAAAACCACCCCTCACGCCGCGCCAATCCACCCCCTCTCCTGCCTGCGGGAAAGGGCCGGGGTGAGGGCGCTCTCTAGCGCGATCCCACCTCAAGCGTCCAGGCATCTAGCCCGCACCTCTCGCCCCACACCACCACCCGTCCCGTGAGCGCCACAGCCTGTCCTCCAACCGACAGGCGATACCCGGCGCAGGGGCACGCTCCGCCCCGCTTTCGTCTATACTAGGCCGCTCATTTCCCAAGCCACGTCCACCGCGTGGCTTCTTCATTTCAGAGGCACGACGATGAGCGCACTCGTAGGCGTGATCATGGGCTCCAAGTCCGACTGGTCCACCCTGAGCCACACCGCCGACATGCTGGACAAGCTGGGCATTCCCCACGAAGTGAAGGTGGTCTCCGCCCACCGCACCCCCGATCTGCTGTTCCAGTACGCCGAAGAGGCCGCCGGGCGCGGTATCGAGGTGATCATCGCCGGGGCCGGCGGCGCCGCCCACCTGCCGGGCATGTGCGCTGCCAAGACCCACCTGCCGGTGCTGGGCGTGCCGGTGCAGTCGTCCATGCTCTCGGGCGTCGACTCCCTGCTGTCCATCGTGCAGATGCCGGCCGGTGTACCGGTCGCCACCCTGGCCATCGGCAAGGCCGGCGCCATCAACGCCGCGCTGCTGTCCGCCAGCATTCTCGGCGGCAAGTACCCCGAATACCACGAGCGGCTCAACGCCTTTCGCGAAGAGCAGACCCGCACCGTGCTGGACAACCCCGATCCGAGGGAGCAGGCATGAAGATCGGCGTCATCGGTGGCGGCCAGCTGGGCCGCATGCTCGCCCTGGCCGGCACGCCGCTGGGCATGAACTTCGCCTTTCTCGATCCGGCGCCTGACGCCTGCGCCGCCGCCCTGGGCGAACACCTGCGCGCCGACTACGGCGACCAGGATCACCTGCACCAGCTGGCCGACGAGGTCGATCTGGTGACCTTCGAATTCGAGAGCGTCCCGGCCGAGACCGTGGCCTTCCTCTCGCAATTCGTGCCGGTCTATCCGTCCGCCGAAGCCCTGCGCATCGCCCGTGACCGCCTGTTCGAGAAGTCCATGTTCCGCGACCTGGGGATCCCCACCCCGGCCTTTGCCGACGTCCTCTCCCAGGCCGACCTGGACGCCGCCGTGGCCCGCATCGGTCTGCCGGCCGTGCTCAAGACCCGCACCCTGGGCTACGACGGCAAGGGCCAAAAGGTCCTGCGCCAGCCGGAAGACGTCACCGACGCCTTTGCCGAACTGGGCAGCGTGCCCCTGCTGCTGGAAGGCTTCGTGCCCTTCACCGGCGAGGTCTCCCTGGTCACGGTGCGCGGTCGTGATGGCGAGGTGGCCTGCTATCCGCTGGTGCACAACACCCACGAGAGCGGCATCCTGCGCCTGTCGGTAGCCAGTTCCGACCATCCGCTGCAGGCCCTGGCCGAAGACTATGCCCGCCGCGTGCTAGAGCAGCTCGACTACGTCGGCGTGCTGGCCTTCGAGTTCTTCGAGGTCGAGGGTGGCCTGAAAGCCAACGAGATCGCCCCGCGCGTGCACAACTCCGGGCACTGGACCATCGAAGGCGCCGAGTGCAGCCAGTTCGAGAACCACCTGCGCGCCGTGGCCGGCTTGCCGCTGGGTTCCACCGCCAAGGTCGGCGAGAGCGCCATGGTCAACTTCATCGGCTCGGTACCGCCGGTGGCCGCCGTCACCGCCCTGGAAGACTGCCACCTGCACCACTACGGCAAGGCCTTCAAGGCCGGGCGCAAGGTCGGTCACGCCACCCTGCGCAGCGCCGATGCCGCGACCCTGCAGACCCGCATCGCCGCCCTGGAAGCCCTGATCCAGGATTGATGCCAGACGGCTTCCGCACACGGAAGCCGTTTTCCCCTGAACCTCGACGGATCACCGATGGTCGGAGAGTACAACGACGCCTGCTGACCGGCGTTGTCTTACCAGCACTCAAACAGGGGATTCTTCACATGGGCATCATCGCAACCATCATCATCGGTCTCATCGTCGGCCTGGTTGCCCGCTTCCTGAAGCCGGGCGACGACAGCATGGGCTGGATCATGACCATCATCCTGGGCATCGTCGGCTCCGTGGTCGCCACCTACCTGGGCCAGGCCCTGGGCATCTACCAGGCCGGCCAAGGCGCGGGCTTCATCGGTGCCGTGGTCGGCGCCATCATCGTGCTGTTCATCTACGGCATGGTGACCAAGCGTCGCTAAGACGCTGCTTCGCCTTGACGAAGCCAAGTAGCACAGCGTTTTCGCCCCTGGTGTCGCCCGTCGACCCAGGGGCTTTTTCATGGCAGAAGCTCTGCTTTGCGGCCTGGAGACTGGACCCCCGACCTGGGCCGCCTCACACTCGGACTTTTGCGTCCGACCCGCCGACCATGCCCAGACTGCTCATCACCCTGCTGCTCGCCAGCCTGCCGCTGCTGACCCACGCCGCCAAGGGCGAACCCCCGGAAACCAACTGGCTCGACCTGCTCACCGCGGAGGATCGCCACGCCCTGGAAACCATGCCCGAGATCAGCCACAACAGCCCCGAGGCACCAGGCGGTTTCGGCGCGCCTGGCGGACTCAAGCAGAAGGACAGTGGCCTGCCCGAGGTGATGCACTCCACCCGCACCGTGGCCGCCCTGGATGGCAAGAACGTGCGGCTGGGGGGCTTCCCGGTGCCGCTGGAAACCGACGCCAAGGGCAATTTCCGCGAATTCTTCCTGGTGCCCTATCCAGGCGCCTGCATCCACGTCCCGCCGCCGCCGCCCAACCAGATCGTGCTGGTGCGCTACCCCAAGGGCGTGCCGCTCCCCGACATCTACGAGCCCTATTGGGTCATCGGCACCCTGCACACCGAGGCGGTCGACAACGCCCTGGCCGAGGCGTCCTACACCCTGGACGCCAGCAAGGTCCGCAAGGTCGAAGAAAGCGATCTCTGATGCCGTAGGTTGGGTTGAGCGCAGCGAAGCCCAACACACCTACCGCCGTAGCGTAGCCCCGTAGGGTGGACAACGGCGCAGCCTTGTCCACCACCAATCCTGCGCTAAACCCTAGGCCGACTGCCGCTCGCCGTAGCGCTGCTCCAGATAGGCGATGATGTCGTCCGACTCGTACATCCACACGCTCTGGCTGCCTTCGTCGATCCGCAGGCAGGGCACCTTCACCCGGCCACCGCCCTGTTCCAGCTCGGCGCGCAGCTGCGGGTCCTTCTTGATGTCCTTGAGGCGGATCGGCAGGTTCAGCCGATGCAGCGCCCGGCGCGTCTTCACGCAGAAGGGGCAGGCCTGGAACTGATAGAGCGACAGATTCGCCAGCTCCGCCTCGATGGCAGCCTGAGCCTGCTCAGTGCGCTTGAGCTTGCGGGGCCTGGTCACCAGATCCAGGCCGACGATCACCTGGCCGAGGCCGTTGCGTAGCAGATTGATCAACGCGATTCACCTTGAGGGTCGTTCGAGCCGGGCAGTTTACCCTATCGCCCCGGGGCTGCCGCTCCGCCAGTCGTTACGGAACGTCACCCACAGGGCAGGGCTCTACTAGAGGGATTAATTCCTCGATGGAGACCTGTTGCATGCCGCTGTCTTCCGCAGAGCGCGAAGCCTTTCGCCAGCTCGCTGCCGATCTTCCGGGCGTCGATCTTCCGGTCTATGAACAGTTCGCCAAGGATCCGCTGGACCCCATCATCGGTCTGGGCGATCCCGATGCGCCGCTAGGCTTCTTTGGTCGCGATCCGGGGCGGGACGAGGTGAAGTACGGCGAACCTTTCATCGGCAGCGGCGGCCAGATCGCCCGCAAGGTCCTCTATACCCATCTGCACGGCCAGCCCCCGGCCGACTTCGAAGCCACCCGCAGCCTGAGCCAGCAATTCTTCTGGGCCAACACCGTGCCCTACAAACCCCTGGGCAACAAAGCCTGGTCGGAGCGGGTGAAGAAAACCTTTCATCCCCTGATGCGCCGCCTGCTGATAGAACACTGGCACGGCACCCAGCTCATCACCCTCGGCCGCGAAGCCTTCCTCTGGTTCGGCATCGGCCAATCCAAGGAAGAACGCGCCCGCCTGGAAGCCTTCTGGAAGAGCGAAGACCGCTTCGAAAACAGCATCGAGGTCACCCTGGAAACGGAAGAGGGCATCCGCAAGACGTTAACGCTCTATCCGCTGCCGCATCCGTCGCCGTTGAATCAGACGTGGTATACGAGGTTTCCGGGGTTGTTGGAAAGTAGGATTAGGTCGCTTCTTTGATGGCAATAATTCGCAATGAAAATACTTTTCTAATCGGAAGTATAGTCTATCTTTAGTTTTTGGGATTCGATTTATTTGAGTATGGGTGTTGATGGTTTTCGAGCGAGTATTTTTTATAAAGCATGAGCCAAGAAGTGTAGATGATATGAGCTGTGCTTAATTTTGCTTGCCATTTTCAAGTAATTCCGAGCAGCTAGATGGCTCTTTCAAGATCTTTTTCTTGCCATCGTCATAGAGGCATAACGGCTTATCAAAAGTCCCTGTAATGGTTTGGCATGCGGAATCACTCTCTTTTTTGTAGACACACAGTGAATCCGAAATAACTAACTCCCTGCTTGGGGTTTTGGTTTCTATAGATGACTCGCTGATTATATATATGGTTTCGTATATCGATCCGCCTGATTAAGTAATATTGCGATATGCATTTTGGCTGATGGCAACTGCATCGACAGGTATGGCTCCGATGTATACAGCTTCCGATTTTCTGGAAGGTGCAACAAATAAATCGCGTTGAGCATTGAGCCCTAGCTCCTCGTTAGTTGGCCATGACGTAATCAAGCATCTCTTGTTAGGAAGAGCGATTTCCTCATAAGTGAAATATGAGTCACATAATCGCCTGGAATTCTTTATGGTAAGTTCCAGGTCATTGTGGGTAAGTAAAATTCCTCTTCCGTTGATCACCTCCTTGCATTGCAGTCCAGTCTCCCTGCTACTAGCAAAAGAGTGAGCTCCTAAAAAATATAAGAAAGAAATTAAATATCGACTATGCATTTAAGGGGCACCTAAATATTAGGATTATTTATTTCGAATCCGGCTATCGTCCTTTAATAGGGGCAAATGATGTCAAAGGTTTCCGGTATATTTGAAAGGATACCTATTTGATACCAAGCCGCTATGCTTTGACTTCCACAATATTCTTTTTTCTGATCATCAAATACCGCCACAACATAGTGCTCCACGGGGCCGGGTATATTTCCTGAAGATAAAAGCATTTTGAAGATTATATCCGGCATCTCTTTGTTTCTAGCATTGCTAATCTTAGCATTACCGATGAACTTACAATCTGGATACATGACTAGTGGTGCAAGGCCTTTCTCTTCGCTGTAGATATAGATCCGACACTCATTTTTTAATTTATTTGTTAGGGCGCCCAAGTAATTCGAGCGCCCCCAATTTAGTACGCCATCATTTAGTGAGGATATTCCTTTGTTAGGTATTTTCTCGTAGGCAGCGATTTTGCTAATGACTTCATAAGGAAATGCTTTTTTTTCTATTTTTTTTGCTTCTTGTGCGTTGCACGATAGTGTAAGTAGTAGAGCTATCGCTAGAAATTTTATTTTGCAGTTCATAATATTCTCTCAAAATTAACTTGCATATTTCCTTTTGGTGTCTCGAAATTCTTTAGATTCTCATTTTCTATCGAGTCGCTTAGGTATCTATGAATAAATTGTGCATAGGCTTGTCTATCCATGTAGCCAAAGCTTCCGCCATTTACAACTCTGCAAACTCTACCAACGGTTGCAGTAGTGTACTCTTCATCACATACCCGATTTAGATTACGCTCTCCTCTACCAATAGGCGTCCAAACCCAAAAAAAACCTCCGCTGTCTGTGGCACAGTATGGTTCACTCTCTAAAATACTAGGATCGAATTTTGGAGACCATCTGCGCGGGGTACCGACCACAGCAATGATTTTGCCATGCCTATCTCGCTGGGTAGGGTCCGACCAATAGTGCATAGAGTTGGCATGAATACGCGCATCGGAGTAAACCTCTGATTGTGAATAGGCTCTATACTTGCCATAAGCCTCGTAGTTTCCTGCCCAAGTCAACTGCATCATTCCACGGCCATAAAAAGCTGCATAATATTGGGCCATGGGGATGTGAGGGTTGGGACTTCCGCGGCCATATTCATACATTACCTTCCAGCGATCAGTTTCCAATAGTGCTTGAGCTAAAAAGTGTGATAGTCGCTTTGTGCTACTGATGCCATATTTTTGGATCGTCTTGTTGAGATGTATTGAGTAGTTAGTTAATCGTGTTTGTGCTTGTTCACGGGATATCTGATAAATGCGTGCTGATCCGGTGGTTTGAGCGGTAAATACATTGTCTGTTTTTCGGTAATACGGGTATTTTGGTAGGGAGAACACAAATTCCTCTAGCGATAACCAGAAGCATTTTCTGAATAATTGTATGAATTCTTTCGGCGGAAAATGCCAGTGCTTGGCTTCAATTCCCTCCAAAGCCGCATCTTCCCAAAATGCTAATTCCTGATGGTGTGTGCGGAAACGACTGTAGCTCTCTTCGGACAACGGACCACCCGGCGCTACCTTTTTCAACCAACCATAGCGAGTGTCGAAGTCGTTTTTGCTCCATTCACTGGGGAATTTGCAGATAAGGCGTTTGAGCTGCTTCTGTGCAACTGCGTCTCGTAAGGCTGCTTCGTTTTGTACTCGTTCACGTTCGGAGCGATCCGAGAGCTTCAGCTTTTCTTCTTCCGATAGGCCCGCATAGGCGGGGGATAGCGCAAGGCTCACGGCATCCATCTGGTCGGATACCACCTTGCCGTTATCCAAGCGCAGCAGGCTTCGAATGTACGGCGACTGGCAATGGCTATCTGAGTCAGCGTCGTCGTCGATCAGTTGCCAGCCTTGCCAGTGCGGAAAGTCCGCATCACTGAACTTCGTAACGGTGGTTGCGTTGAGGTTTACCCAGCCTGTTCCTGGCAGCCCTCCTGAGCGAGCAGGCAATGCGATCTGGCGCCAATGGGCGGCATCGGCGGGTTGCAAAGCATCTGGGCCCAAGACGCGTCCGAAACGAAGCAGCTCGTATCCAGCGCTGGGTCGCTCTGGATAAAGCTTGGTTGCGGTTCTGTACAGGTTGTACTCGTAATCGGCTTCCTCCTGGTGGACGCCGATTTCTTCTCCCGATACGAGGAAGGAGGTCAGGGTGCATTGGCCACGCTTGTAGCTCATGCGAACGAAGATGCCGTCCTGTAGCTGCTGGGCAACAGCCCATTCGTAGCCTTGAATAAGTGGGATGGACTCCGTTTGTACGCCATTCTGAGCAGATCCGCCTTCCACGACAGGAGGCAATCCGATAGGCATGGCAGGGCAGCGATAGGCAACGGGAGCGCTGTTTTCGCTGTTTAATCGGTCAGTGGGGGCGGCTTCATAGATAAGCACCTCGGGAGGAATGAAAAAGTACATGTCTCCCCAGCAACTATTGGTTCGGCCATTGCCCGACTGATGATCGAGCAGGCGCTCGCTACGCCCCACGAGATTTGCGATCTGGCTCTGGTCAACAATGATTTCAAAATGAATGCGATGATTCTGGCCGTAGATTTGGCCGGCTTGTCCCAGCTCATCCTTGCGATAGACCGTGGTTCCTTTGGTAGGCGTGGAGAGGGTGATTTTCGAGAGATGCAGGTAGATGGAATAAAACACTACCGAGGCGCCTGCTCCCTCGCCGATTTCCGTTTCATGCTTGAGCACGATGCAACCGTTGTCGGTCCATTGATCGCGATAGCGCAGCCCGTGATCTGCTGACGCAGAAGCTTCATCTGTCGGCTGGCGGCAATAAACCAAGGTGCCGTCTGCTATGGCCCTGACAGGAAGGTGTGTTGTTCCTTCCCGGGGGGCGGTCAAATGGATACCGCCGTGCCAATTCAAATCGAAACTCAAGGGGAAACCGCCGTCTCCGGGAATTCCGCCCTGCATGGCACGGTTGACGAAAGCTTCGTCGCTCTCTCCGCTTATAGGAGCAGGTATGAATGGAGGGCTGATCAGCATAGTGCGTACCTAAATCCTTTTATGTTCGCTCCGCTTCAGATCGAGAGCGGATAGTCCTTAACGCGTTTCCTGCGCTCTACAGGATTATTCGCCAGCGCCAGCTGGTTCGGCTCGCCTGCCGAGCCCTGCTCGGTAACGCCCGGTGGCCTCGGTCGTTGCAGGGCGATGCCTGAGCCCTTGCCAGGCGCGCCGCCAGCATTCAGGCGAGCCAGGGGGCCGACCAGGGTGATACCGCTGGGGTCGAGCTTGATGAAACTGCCACCGGCGGTCAGGGTCAGTTCGGTGCCGGCTTCAATGACGACACGATCACCCGCCTTGATATGGATTTCCTGGCCGGCCTCGACGAACTGGCCGCTGCCCAACTTGAGGTGCTGACTGCCGCCGATCAGCAGGTGATCGCTGGCCTTGACCTCGACCTTGCGCAGGCTATGGACGAGGCGGTGCTCTTCGGCGTGCAGCTCACTGTGGCTGTTGCCATGGATACGCTGATGGCGCTCGTGGCCGATCTCGCTGCGGTGGTCGTGGCGGATATGTTCATCCCAGTCGCGCTGCGCATGGACGTGGATTTCCTCCTGTCCCTGGCGATCCTCGATGCGCAGCTCGTTGTAGCCCCCACCGCCTGGGCTACTCAGGCTCTTGAAGGTGCTCCGGGTCTTGTCCCTGGGTAGTTGTACCGGAGGCTGATGCTCGGCGTGGTACAGGCAGCCAAGGATCAGGGGCTGGTCGGGATCCCCTTCGAGAAAGCCCACCAGAACTTCCATGCCGACCCGCGGGATGGCCAGGGCCCCCTGGCGATTACCGGCCCAGTTGCTGGCTACCCGTAGCCAGCAACTGGTGCGTTCGTCTGCCTGCCCTTCACGATCCCAATGAAACTGGACCTTGACCCGACCCAAGGCATCGCAATGGATATCTTCTCCAGCTGGGCCGGTGACCACCGAGCTCTGCTGACCGAGCAGGCGCGGCTTGGGATGACGAGGCAGGGGTCGAAAGGGTAGTTGCCAGGGAATGGCGTGGAAACGATTGCGGTAGCCCTGGCTCCAGCCATCGTCGTCTGGCAGCTTCAGCAGTGCAGGGGTGCCCAGGCCTTCTTCCAGCACCTGGGGTTGGCGGCCCTGATGCTCGATACGGGTGAGCAGCCACAACTGGTTCCAGCTTGCGCGGGGATGCTCGGTCAGGGGTAGGAAATGACCGCTGGCCAAACGCGGCTGATCGCCGTGACCCTGGGCTGTCTGGCTGTCGACGCGCAACGCCTCGAGGCCGCGGGCACTGAGCTGCTTGCCGCGATTTCGATCGCGAAAGCCGGCAGGAAAACGGTAGCTTTCCAAGGTCGGCTGCTGTTCGAGGTCGGCGCGGCTTTCCAGCCGCAGCCGGGGCTGCAGGGGATCCTGATCGCGCAGGATCAGCTGGGTGCTGCGGGTCTGGACTCCGACTTCGAGTCCGCGCACGACGGGATGATCGGCGACCTGGCCGCTGCCTGGATGGTAGGGCGTGGCGGCGAGACGGGGAAAACTGGTGGCGTCATCACCAAACACCAGCACGGCGCCGTCAGGCCGGTGCTCGAAGTGGTAGTGGATGCCTTCTTCCTCGCACAGGCGATTGAGGAAGTGCAGATCGCTCTCGCCATACTGCACGCAGTAGTCGCGCGCAGGATAGGGCGTTGGGCCGAGTGCCAGGCGATAGGCACCTTCCAGGATCCCATGCTCTTCGAGCAACCTGGCGAGGATCTGGGGCACCGCGAGATTCTGGAAGATCCGCGAGTTGGTACGCTGGGCCAGATAGGTCAGACGGGGAACCAGTTCGAGCCGATAGCGGGTCAGGCGTCGTCCTGAGTCACCCTGAACGATGGCGTCCAGCAGTCCGTGAAGGCCCACGTCCATAGGGCCCAGGCCGAGCCAGGCGGGACGGTTGAGCAGGTCTTCCAGGGCCCAGTCGGGCTTTTCGCTGACGACTTCCACCTGCAGACGATAGGGCTCGTTGAGGGCTTCCTGCCCATGGAAGGCCAGCACCTGAAAGTCATGGACCAGGCCCGGCAGGGTCAGGGTGAAGCGCGGCGCATTGGCGGGGCTGAACATGAGGTGTCTTCCTGACAGTGAGAGGTTTCACGTGGAACGCGAGAGCAGACGCTGCCACCACGGCTGCGGAGGGGCCGGTGCCTGCCACGCGGTGCGCCACTCGCCAAGGTCCTGCTGGCGGCGGGCGGGATCGATCTCCAAGGCTCTTCGAAGCACTTGCCAGGCGTCGGTAGGCATGGCCGCTGGCCGTTCGGGTTCAATCTGTAGGCTGCGCGCCTGCTTGGCGCTGAGGCGGCGATAGGGATGCTTGCCGGTTGCCAGTTCATAGAGCACGCAGGCGCAGGCATAGAGATCGCCCGCAGGGGTCAGCAGTCCGTCTTCGAGCAATTCGAACGCGGCGTAGCGCACCGTCCAGGCATTGAAGCGTCCACGACTCAACCGCGGCAGGCCGGGCAGCAGGTCTTCACAGGGCTGACCAAGACCGAAGTCGAAGAGGCGCAGACCGCTGTCCGTGAGGATCACGTTGCTGGGCTTGAGATCGCCATGCAGGACGCCGTTGGCGTGAGCGAATTGCAGGGCATCCAGCAGCGGCAGGGCGATCTCCTGCAGTTCGGTCCAGCCGAGTCCCTCGGGACGGTCACAGAGCAGGGCATCGAGCGTTGGGCCGCGCAACAGCTCAAGCATGATGAAGGCGCGCTCGCTGCCAGGGTCGATCTCGAAACCATGCAGGCGAACGATATGCGGATGGCGCAGCCGTACGGTCAGGGCGAACTCCCCATAGAGCAGGGCGTTGGCATCGCTGTACTCGGCGAAATCGTCGTTGAGCACCTTGATCGCGACCTGGGGTGCGGGATCGCCATACTGCTCGCGCAAAAGGTCGCGGGCGCGGTAGACGGCGCCCATCCCACCAACACCCAGCAGGCTTTCCAGTCGATAGCGGCTGCCCAGCACATCGGGCAGCGGAGCCAGCTGGCGGGTAGCAGGCGTCGTGCTGGGAGAAGCGAAGGCGAAGTGGGTGAGACCGTCGTCGACGACCGGATCCTGAAGATTCATGCAGCCTCCTGAAGATGGATGACGATGGCGGTGAGGTTGTCGCGCGCGGGGCCCTGGAGCACGCCATCGAGCAGGCGCTCCAGGGCCAGGGCGGGCGAGGGCAGGGAAAGTGCGGCGCCCAGAGCGCGCTCTTCCAGGGCATCGTGCAGGCCGTCGCTGCTCAACAGCAGGCGGTCACTGGCCTGCAACTCGAAGCGGACGATATCCAGGGCCAAGGCCTCCCGGGCACCCAGCGCCTGGGTCAGGGCGCGGGCGCCCGGATGGCGGGCCGCCTGGCGAGGACTGAGGCCTTCGACATCGATCAGGCGCTCCAGCAGGCGATGGTCGCGGGTCAGCTGGTAGAGCCGGTCGCCGCGCCAGAGATAGGCGCGACTGTCACCCGCCCAGATGCAGGCCGCCTCGCCTCCGCTGACCACCAGCGCCACGACCGTGGTGCCGATCAGGCGCTCGGAACCTTCGGCCAGCACCGTGAGATCCTGGGTGAGTCGTCGATTGACGTCGTGGAGCGCTCGGCGCACCTGTTCCAGACGCTGATCGAGCCCACCGCTCAAAGACGTCTCGGCCAGGCGCTCGATAGCCAGGCGACTGGCGCGCGCACCGTCCTGATGGCCGCCCATGCCGTCGGCCACCGCCCAAAGGCCGTCGTTGGGGCGCTCCAGCAGGGCATCTTCGTTATGGGCGCGTACCTTGCCCGGATGGGTACGGGCAATGCTCAGGGCCGTCGTCATCAGAGTCGCTCCGGCAGCCTGAAGCCGCGCAGGGTGGTCACGTCGAAGGGGTTGGGCGAACGCTGACTGGACAGCAGATAGCCGGCATGACGGCCCTCCAGGTCGGCCTGCACCAGCAGCACGTCGCGGGCGCTGTGCTGTTGCAGCTTCATGCGGTCCAGCAGGCGGAACAGCGACCAGGCGCTACCGTCCTGCTCCAGGCCCACGCGGTGTCCACCCAGCTCCTCCAGGACCAGGGTCGTCCTCAAGGCATCGCTCTGCGGCCAGCGAAAGGTGGCGGCGACGATGGGGCCGTGGCGGTATTCCAGACGCTCCTTGCCGATGTTGAGGTCGGCGCGGGTCAGGCTTGGATCCAGCGAATAGGGCTCGAGCTTGAAGACGATGCCGGGCTCGGCCGGATTCTCGGCAAAGAAGCCGCGCCTGATCTGCTGGGTGCGGCTCATCTGGGCGAGGAAGTCCCGAGACAGCGGCAGGCTGTGGCCATCAATGCTGCGCGCGCGATAGGCGTCGCTCTCGCCGCGAACCACGAAGGGCTTCAGATAGGTCTCGAAAAAGCTGTCGGCGATACCCTGGGCCTTGAAGAATTCGCGGAAATCGACCAGAGAGACATCGCTTTCGCTGTCGGCCTTGAACGGATAACGCCTGTCCAGGCCGTTGCGATAGCTCGCCAGCAGTTCACTCTGGTAACGCCCATTGATGTAGTCGTAGGCGCCGGCCAGGATCAGATTCCAGCTGTCGTCGACCAGCAGACCGAGCCAGCCGTTGACCGGAATGGGCAGCCGGCCGGCGGCATTACGCAGGCTGTTGAGTGCGTCGCGGTTGCCGGCCATGCGCATCTTGGCCAGCTCGAAGGCGGCCTGCTCCGGAGCGCTGGCGTGGGCCAGGCCTGCCAGTTGTTGCTGGAGGTCATTGAGTGCCGCCATGGCCGGAGCAAGGTCGGCTACTGCAGCGCCCTGGTCGTCGAGCAGCCGATGCAGATTTTCGAAGCGGCTCTGCAGGCTGCGGCGCGCGGTGTCCGGCAGGGCTTCACCCTGGCTGGCCGCCGCGGCGAGGCGGGTGTTGTTGCGCACTTCGGTCAGGAGCTGCAAGAGCGGCGAGTTGGCCGAGGTGAGCCCGGCCAGCAGGGTGGCGCCCTGGTTGGCGTCGCCTACGGGTTGCAGCGTGATCCGGGCGAGCGCATCGCTCCACTGATTGGCGTAGTCGCGGAAATAGAGTTGCTCGAGTTCCCCTTGCAGGTGGCGCAGGTCCATGCCGGTGATGCCGTCGCCATCGCCCAGCACCCAGTTGTCGGCGGCCAGCTCTTGGATCACGGCCAGGCCCTGGGTGGAAAAGGTCTGCGCATAGCCCTGACGGGTATAGAACCCGGGGATGGGGTAGTCGGCGCCTTCGAAGGCCAGCGCCTGGGCGCCCAGCTGCTGGCTCAGCCGATAGATCGGCAGGCCGCTGGCCTGGTCGCGCAGGATGCGATAGACCACTGCGGCCAGGGATTCGCTGCGCAGTACCTGGCGCGCCTGGGTCACCAGCTGGGTATCCACCGGATAGGCGCCAAAGCCCTGCTCCAGCAAGCGCGCCAGATGGGTATCCAGACTGTTCTGGGTGAGGGCGTCACCCGGATAGCGCTGGGACCAGTCGGCGGCGGCCCAATCGCGCAGGGTGCGGGCGTCGCGGCGTTCGGGCAGTTGCAGCATCAGGTAAGCCCGCAGGTGACCGATCAGCCGCTCCCGGTCGCCGAGGCTGCCACGGATGCGCTCTTCCAGCTGCGCCTTGAGCCGCGGCAGCAGATAGCTGTCGAGGGCCTGGTGATAGGCAGCCTCGGTGACCGGGCGTACGGCCTCTCCCTGATAGAGCCCGGTGCGTTCGCGCAGCGGCGTAGCGTCTGCGACTGGAAAGACCTGGGTGCCGGCATAGGCGTTGTCCAGTACCGGCAGCACCGCGCGGGCATCGGCGTCGGCCTTGAGCTGACTGCGCGCCTGCACCCCGTGCTGCACCAGGTCGCGCAGTTGCTCCAGTCGTGCGTGATTACCGGCGAAGCTGCTGGTCCAGAGCGCCGCCCCCAGGCCCAGGCCGGCCAGGGCTGCGGCATAGAGACCCCGCTGCCCCCAGCTCAGGCGGCGCAGCTCGCGCTGGTCCAGGCCAGCCAGAGACGCCTCGGGAAAGATCACGCGACTGAACACCTGGCGGATGAAACGTGGCTGGCCGCTACGGTATTGGGGCAGCAGGCTGCTGGGCAGACCGAGCTGATCGCCGATGCCTTGGGTCTGGGTGTCGAGTGGCTGGCTCAGCGCCGGGGTGCTGGTCAGGTAGAACCCGCGTAACTGGGCCGCGCGCTGGTAGCGATTGCCCGCGAAGGCCAATTCGACGAAGAGGGCGAGGCCATCGCCCAGACGCCCCAGCTGATGTGGGAAGTCGAGGATCTGGCCGCGGCGCTGGCCGTCGCGTTCCTGATGGATACGCGGGATGACCTGGCTGTTGAGGCGGCGCAGCAGTTCCTCGAATTCCTGGCGCAGCACCCCGGGATCGGTACCGTTCTGGGCTTCACGAAAGGTGGTGCCCAGGACCTGCTCATTTTCCTCGCGAGAAAGACCGTCGAAAAAGGCGTCGAAGCCAGGCAGGTGATCCGCCTGGGTCAGCACCAGATAGACGGGGACCTCGACCTTGAGCTCGCGAGCTACCTCGTGCAGGCGGGCGCGTACCTGACGTGCCAGGGTTTCCAGGGCGACTTCGTTACCACTGGCCAACTGCGCTACCGGGATAGCAATGAGAATGCCATTGAGCGGGCGCGTTCGCCGCTGGCGCCGTAGCAGTTGCAGCAGGGTCTGCCAGGCGCTGCTGTCCACCGGAGCATCGCCCTGGGTCAGGTAGCGGCCGGCGGTGTCCAGGAGCACCCCCTGTTCGGCGAAGTACCAGTCGCAGTGACGGGTGCCGCTGACATCGCGGGTCAACCGGGAACGCTCTGTATTGAGTGGGAATTCCAGACCGGAGAAGTCCAGCAACGAGGTCTTGCCGGCACCCTCTGGTCCCAGCAGCAGGTAATGCGGCAGTTCGCGCCGCCAGCGCTGGCGGCGTCCCCGATAGAGGCCGGCGCCATGCAGGGTGCGGTAGGCGTCACGGGCGCGGGACTCCAGTTCGTGGGCCTCGTCGTCGATGCGCTCGGCGCGCAGCTGATCGTGCTGGCCCGCTTCGGTGGCGAGACGCTGCCGTTGTTTGCGCTGCTGCCAGCCCTGCAGCAGCGCCATGACCAGGCCCCAGGCCAGGAACAGACCGCAGAGTGTGGCCAGGCGGTGGGTGACCGAGGCCCAGGGGCTGTGGCCGGCAAAGGCCAGCAGCGGGCCAAGGGTCCAGACCAAGCCGCCCAGACCCAGGGTCACGAGCAGCGTCCAGGTCCAGGGACGGCGCAGCATGCGCCCGAGTGCAATGATGAATCCTTTCATGGGTGCGCTTCCGTATCAGGCGTGGGGTGGGGCGGCCACTGGCGCGGTGACCGCAGGGCCACCGGGATAGCCTTGCAGCAGGCTGTCGCGCTGCTGTTCCAGCGCCAGCCTGAAACCGCCATAGAGGCTGGCAAGGCAGATCAGGGTGAATAGCGCGACCAGCCACCAGGGCACCAGGCGGACCAGCCGTCGTGGCCGGGCATCCAGTCCCTGCCAGTGCGGCGACAACTCGCGCGGCACATCCCCGCGCAGCTGGCGAAGTTGCCGATAGAGGCTGTCGCGGATGGCTTCCAACTCGAGCATGCCGCGCGGTAGCACCCGATACTTGCCCTCGAAGCCCAGCGCCAGGCAGAGGTAGAGCAGCTCCAGCAGAGCCAGGTGCTTGGCCGGATTGCGACTGAGGCGTTCGAGCAGCAGAAAGAACTTCTCGCCGCCAAAGGTCTCGTTGTGAAAGCTGCTCAGCAGGCTGAGTTGCGACCAGTCACCGGCATTGCCCCAGGGGGTGGTGACCACCGCCTCGTCGACCGTGGTGCAAAGGGCATAGCGGGCGGCCATGACCTCACCGCTGTCCAGCCCGCTGGCCAGAGCGCGCTGTTCGAACAGCCGCAGGCCGGCGGCCAGGCGCTCCTTGAGTACATGCAGGTCTTCCGCGGCGTAACTCTGGCGCAGGCGCACCACCTCGGAGAGCAGTGGCGCGGCAGCGCCTATCATGGGGTTGATGCTCAGATTCAGGGTCTCGCCCGGTCGCAGGCGTGCCGCCTGGACCATGCGTTCTTCCAGCTGGGCGTAGCGCGGTGGTTCGGCAAAGTCGGTGAGCGGGCTGCGGGGGGTGTCCGGACCCTGGGCATGGCGACTGAGCACCACGGTCCTGTCGTCCCGGCCTGCGTCGGTTGCGGTCTGCATGCTTAGCTCCTGATCGCCCAGAAGGCGAGGTCGAGGCCCGGGAAGGCGCCGGAGACATGAAAGGCGAAGCCACCGGATTGCTCGAGCTGCGCGATGTCGGTGGCACTGAGTTCAAGGGCGAAATAGGCCTTGTCGGTATGGAAGGGCAGCTGACGCGGCGCAACCGGCAGCGGTTTGAGGGCGAGCCCTGGCAGGTGCAGATTCACCAGCTGGCGGATGCGCTCCACCGGTCCCACCTTGAGGTGCGCCGGCAGGCGCTGACGCAATTCCTCGGTGCTGCACTCGGCCCCGGCAATAAGCACGAAGCTGGCGCTGGCCAGCAGACCGTGGTCCTGCAGGGGCGCGACCTGGATGCCGTACTGGCGTTGTTGCAGGGGCAGCGGCAGGGCATGCTGTTCGAGCACCATGGACAGTGCCTGGCGCAGGGCCTGGAACAGCGGTGCGAAGCTGCCGGCCTGATCGGCGTGGCGATAGTGAAGGTCCAGTGCAGGACGCCGGTCGGCAGCCGCGAAGGTAGCCAGCTCTCCGTGCAGGGCGAGCAGTTCGCGAAAGAGGCTGCGTGGATGCAGTTGTTCATAGTCCAGGCAGTGGCGCAGGACCGCTTCATGCCGATTGACCAGTTGCAGCAGCAGGAAGTCACCGATCTCCGCGGTGCCCAGGCTGCCAGCCTGGCGCAGGCGTTGAGCAAGTACCTCGCCGCGATGGGCGAGCAGGGAAGCGACCTCCTTGAGACCCGCCAGCAGGGGCTCGGCCGCCCGCACCTGGATGACGCTGGGGGTAAAGGCGGTATCAAGCTCCAGGCTGCCGTCTGGCGCCGTTTCCAGCAGCTGACAGACCTGCAGGCGGACATAGGCGTCCAGTCGCGAATGGCTGTCGAGCAGCAGCCGGAAATCGGGGCGTCCGCAGGTGACCGCCCCCGGCTCGCCGAAACCGGCATGGGAGTCGGCGATCTCGCTGTCGACGCTCAGGTAACGGGCGATGACGTCGTCCTGGTCGAATGGACGGCTCTCCAGGCGCTGGCCGCTGGTCAGGGGCAGCGCCAGCCAGACCGCGCTGTCGCGGGTATTGGCCGGTACATCGAGAGCCAGGGGCTCGCCGTCAGCGCCCAGTTCGAAGAGGGTGCCATCGGGCAGGATGCCACTGGCCTGGCTGACCACCACCTTGCCCATGGCGAGGAACTGGCGATCGAGCGTCAGCTCGAAAAAGCCCCATGCCGGCTCGCCCAGGCGACGGGTACGAATCTGCAGCTGCTGGGCGTGATAGCGGTCGTTCTGCTGGAAGTGCTGCGGCCGCAGCAGCATGCCTTCCTGCCAGATCACCTTGAGTTGCTGCATGGCCTACTCCTTGATCGGCGGAGCGGCCTGGATGCCATCCGCCGTGAAATCCAGGCGGATCTGCGCCAGCGCCGCGGGCCTGAGCTGGATGACCTGCCGCCACTGGCTGCCGCCCAGGTTGCGGTAGGCGCCGTAGATACCGATGTAGCGGCTGGCGTCCTGCACCCTCAGCTTGAGTTCGCGCGACTCACCGGGCCGTAGCTCGACTTCTTCCTCGGCGACCCAGTCGGGAGCCAGGGTCTGCTTGGCGTTTTCATAGAGGGAAAAGAATTCGGCATTTTCGAAGCCGACCGGATTCTTCAGTTCGATCAGGCGTACCACCAGCGGCGAGGGCCGGCCGTTGAGATCGGGATTGAGGTTCTCGCCACCCTTCAAGGTCAGGTCAAGGCGGGTCGGATCAGGTGCCCTGGGGCTGGTGCAGGCGCCTAGCAGCAGGGCCAGGCCGAGCGCGCCAAGGCGTAATGGGGTGTTCATGTCAGCGTCCTTGCTGGGTGGGATTGAGGGTGGCGATGAGGCGGACCTGATCGGTGTAGGTCTGGGCGAAGTCCTTGGCGAACAGCCGCTCGCGCCAGTCGTCGTCCTGGCGCAGCTCGCGATACTGGCGCTGCCAGGCACGCCAGAGTCTGGCGTCGCGACCCCAGCGCGGGCGTCGGCCGTCACGCTCGAGGCGGGCTTCGCACTGGGCCGGTGCCAGCTGTTCTAGGGTGGCCAGCACCGCCTGGCGACTGGCCGCGACCAGGCCGACCTGATGGGCCTGAAGTTCGCGGCAGGCACGGAGCAGCGCCTGGTCCGCGGTGAGCTGGCCGGAAGCGCTGGGGCGCAACAGCTGACTCAAGGCCGCGTCGCCGTCGGCCGCGAAGGCCAAGGGGTTGTTGCCGCTGCTCTGTACCGTGGTGAGTGGCAGCCGCAGTTCATTGCGCGTTTCGTTGCGGGTCCGCAGGCAGCCGTACAGGCCCTGGGTCGCCAGGCGCAGCAGGCGCGCGACTTCGAGTGCCAGGGTTTCACGCGCCTCGTGGTCGAGGTCGGCAAGCTCCAGACCCAGGGCCGCCCCGAAGGCCTTCCAGAACTCCGGTGTCTGCTGCTGCGGAGCCGCCGCCGGGCGCTCGACCGGAGCCGGGGCGGTGTGCTCTACCAGGGCAGGAATGCCCAGGCTGTCCAGATCGACCCGGGCATAGTCGCTGCGAGTGCTGTCAGTGGCGAAGGGATCCATACCCGCGAGCTCGTCGATGCCTTGAGGATCGCGACGCTCCAGCGCCTGCAGCGGATCCAGTTCGAGAAAGGCGTCGTCCGGGATCAGTCCAGGGGCGCTGGTGGGGACCTGGAAATCGTCGGCGAACCCGGCCGGATCGCGAATCAGGCGGGCAGCGAGGGCAAAGGTGCCCAGGGCGAAGGTCTGGCCATGCTGGATCCGCCAGGGCTCGCCCTTGGTCAGACGCTGACCATCGGCGAGCTGGACGCCATTGCTGCTCAGGTCGGTGAGAAAGTAGTCGCCTTCGCTGTAGCTGATGCGGGCGTGCTGACTGGACAGCACCCGCTGCGGATCGGGCAGGTACCAGTCGCAGTCTTCACTGCGGCCGATGAGTCCGCCAACGTGGCGAAAGGTCTTTTGGGTGAGCAGTCCGGGGGCGTGCGCTCGACTGCCGACCAGATCGAATACCAATTCCATGGTCTTGTCCTGTCCTAGGTAAGGCGGTGGGGTGTCTGGGGTTCGCCCAGGGGGCGATAGTCCTGCAGATCCCTGGGCGACGAGGTGCAGGCGCCCAGGGCGAGCAACGTCAGCAGCAACAGGGGGCGAAGGGGCGCGGGCATGGGGCGTTCCTTTATGAAAGTTGCAGATCGGCGCTGCGGATGCTCAGTCGCTGCAGGCGATAGAGCAGGGTGCGGCGCGGCAGTCCCAATTCCTGGGCCGTCTGAGTCTGGTTGCCGCGGTTCTTGCGCAGGCAGTCCACCAGCAGGCCGCGTTCGAGCTGATCCAGGCGCTCACGCAAGGTCAGGCTGCCGGCAGTGCCGGTCAGGGCGGCGGAGCGGATGGCAAAGTGTTCGGGCAACAGCTCGTTGCCGTCGCACAACAGGACGGCACGCTCCACCAGCCCCTTGAGTTCGCGGACATTGCCGGGAAAGGCATAGCCCGTCAGCAGGTCCAGGGCGGCGCTGGACCAGCGACAGCGTGACCGCTGCAGGCAGGCGCAGGCCTGGTCGGCGAAGTGCCGGGCCAGCAGCGGCAGGTCCTCGCCGCGCTCGCGCAGGGGCGGCAACTGGATGGGGAAGTGGGTCAAGCGGTAGTAGAGGTCTTCGCGAAAGGTGCCCTGTTCGACCAGGCGCAAGAGGTTGCGGTGGGTCGCCGCGACGATTCGCACGTCGACCTTATGGATCTCGGCGCTTCCCAGCGGGCGCACCTCGCCTTCCTGCAATACACGCAAGAGCTTGGCCTGCAAGGTCAGCGGCATGTCGCCGATTTCATCGAGAAACAGCGTGCCGCCATTGGCCGCGTCGAACAGGCCGGCGCGATCACGCTCGGCGCCGGTGAAGGCCCCCTTGCGATAGCCGAAGAGTTCGCTTTCCAGCAGGTGCTCGGGCAGCGCCGCGCAGTTCTGCACCACGAAGGGCTGGGTCCGTCGCGAGCCCCGTTCGTGGATGGCCCGGGCCACCAGTTCCTTGCCGGTGCCGGTTTCACCGGTCAGCAGCACGGTGATGGGGCTGTGCAGTATCTTGCCGATCAAGCGATGGACCTGCCGCATGGCGCCGCTATCGCCAAGCATGCCGAAGCCATCGTCCGCTGCCGGTGGCGTTGGCCTTTCCGTTACGGCGCCCAACGGCTGAGTCTGGGCGCGCTCTAGCAGCTGGCTCTGCGCCAGGGCGAAGCACCCGAGCGGCGTCAGTACCTCTGCATGGGTTTCCAGTTCACGGCGGCGGCGGCTGGCCTGTACCAGCAGACCCTCGACGCTGCCCGACGGGCCAGTCAGGGGTAGGCAACCAAGGCTGCGCCAGCCGTCGCCAGGCAGGAAGGTAGTGGTGTGCAACAGTGGGTCCAGCTCACGCAGGTGCAGGCTGCGATTCTGCGAAAGGCAGTAGTGCAGCAGACTCTCCTGCTCCAGCGGCAGGGTGTCACCGACCATGGCGGCGGTGCTGTCCAGACTTTGTGCCAGGCACACCAGTTGGGTATGGGTGGCGTCCAGGCGGTAGTACTGCACCAGGTCGAGCCGGACCAGACGCTGGATACCTTCCACCAGGCCGAGGGCGAGTTGGGCGGGATCTTCGTGCTGGCCGAGCGCGATGAACAGGGGCAGCATGGCTTCTGGTGCAGGGGACGGGATCATGCCGCCACCTCGCAGCGGAAATCACCCTCGTCGTTGCAGGTGAGGTGCAGCCGCCCTGGCGTCTGGCCACGGGCGAGGGCGTCGAGCAACTGGTCGGTAAGCAGCGGCAGCACTCGCTGCTCCAGGAGTAGGTCGATCCGGCGAGCACCACTGTCGGCGTCCAAGCAACGTGCCGCCAGGTCCTCCAGCAGGGCCGGGGCATAGCTGAAGGCGACCCGGCGGGCGACCAGCCGGACGCCGAGGCGTTCGAGCTTGAGCACGATCAGCTCACGCAGCTGTTCGCCATCTAGCGGGTAGTAGGGCACCACGCGCATCCGCGCCAGCAGGGCAGGCTTGAAGTGGCGGGTCAGGGTGGGGCGGATCGCCTCGGTCAGTTGGGCCACATCCGGGCGTACGTCGGCGCACAGGCGCTGAATCTCGCCGCTGGCCAGATTGGAGGTCAGCAGGAAGAGCACGTTGCGGAAGTCGATCTGCCGGCCCTCGCTGTCGGTGGCCTGGCCACGGTCGAAGATCTGGTAGAAGAGGTTGAGGACCTCGGGATCCGCCTTTTCCACTTCATCCAGCAAGACCACCGAATAGGGCTGGCGGCGCACGGCCTCGGTGAGCAGACCTCCTTCGCCATGGCCGACATAGCCGGGCGGCGCGCCGATCAGGCGCGACACGCTATGTTTTTCCGCGAATTCAGACAGGTTGAGGGTGGTGAGAAAGCGCTCCCCGCCATAGAGCAATTCGGCGAGCGCCAGGGCGGTCTCGGTCTTGCCGACCCCGCTGGGGCCGACCAGCAGGAAGACGCCGACCGGCGCCTCGGGAGCGTTCAGACCCACCGCGGCCGCACGCAGGGCGCGATCCAGGGCGACCACCGCCTGCTCCTGGCCACGCAGGCGTCCGCGTAGATCGCTGGCAAAGCGGGCCAGGCGCTGGTCATGGCGACGGGCGAGTTGGTCGACCGGAAGGCCGGTCCAGGCCGCGATCACCTCCGCCACGAGGTGCGGGCAGACCTCCAGGTTGACCAGGCGCCCATGCTGGCGTTGCAGCTGCTCCAGCTCTGCCTGGGTGGCAGCCAGCGCAGCGCTGACCGGGGCCGTGCGCAGGGTCAGGATGCGCTCGGCCAGCTCTCGCTGACGTTCCCAGTCGGCCTGCAGCGCAGTGGCTGCCAGGCGCTCGGCGTCCCGCAGGGCGGTGAGGCTATCCAGGCTGCCGGACGCGACGGGCAGACCGAGATCGGCATCGCGGCGAGTGGCGGCGAGCGTGCGCTCGGCAGCGGCCAGGCGTGCGCGCAAGGCATCCAGGGCCGGAGGCGGGCTGGCCAGGCTGATACGCACCCGGGCGCAGCAGGTGTCGAGCACATCCACGGCCTTGTCCGGCAACTGGCGCCCGCTCAGATAGCGGGCGGCCAGTTCGGCGGCGGCCACCACCGCATCGTCGCGCAGATAAACACCATGGCCCTCGGCATAGGTCGGCGCCAACCCGCGCAGGACGGTGATGGCGGTGGCGACGTCGAATTCGTCCAGCCTTACCGGCTGGAAGCGCCGCGCCAGAGCCGGGTCCTTTTCGAAGTACTTCCGGTATTCGCCCCAGGTGGTAGCGGCGATGGTGCGCAGCTCGCCGCGCGCCAGGGCCGGTTTGAGCAGATTGGCTGCGTCCGAGCCCCCGGCCTGGCCACCCGCACCGATCAGGGTATGGGCCTCGTCGATGAACAGGATGATGGGGTACGGTGCCTGGCGTACGGCATCGATCACGCCTTGCAGGCGGCGTTCGAATTCGCCCTTGACGCTGGCGCCGGCCTGCAGCAGCCCGAGATCGAGACTACGTATTTCCACCCGCCGCAGACTGTCGGGCACCTCGCCTGCCGCGATGCGCAGCGCCAGGCCCTCGACGATGGCGGTCTTGCCGACGCCGGCTTCGCCTACCACGAGGGGATTGTTCTTGCGCCGCCGCGAGAGGATGTCCACCAGTTGCCGGATCTCGGCCTCGCGGCCCAGCACCGGATCCAGGCGCCCGGCACGGGCCTGGCCGCTGAGGTCATGGGTAAAGCGGTTCAAAGGGGACTCGCTGATGACCGGTGACCCCTCGGGCCGCTGAGCCCTGACGAAGTCCAGGAGCTGCGCGGCATCCACCCGCTCCAGCAGGCGACCGTAACCTGTGCCCAACAGCCGCTCGGGATGGCGCAACAACGCCAGCAGCAGGGCCGCGCTATCGGTCTCAGCCTGTTCCAGTTCGAGACGGGCGAGCAGCACGGCATCCTGCAGCCACAGCAGCAGTGCAGGATCGAAGACCGGGTCGCCGCCTTCTCCATTGCCCTGGCGCGGCTGCAGCGTCGCGGCGAAATCCACCGGGTCTAGGTCAGCCGCTTTCAGCACGCGAGTGAGCAGTCCGTCGCGGGATTCCAGCAGGACCGCCAGCAGGTCTTCGATCAGGATGTGCCGCCCGCCTCGACGGACGCAGCGCTGCGCCGCCTGTTCCAGGTCCTGGC
Organism: Pseudomonas sp. PGPPP4; assembly: GCF_002256045.1. Classification (NCBI taxonomy): domain Bacteria; kingdom Pseudomonadati; phylum Pseudomonadota; class Gammaproteobacteria; order Pseudomonadales; family Pseudomonadaceae; genus Pseudomonas; species Pseudomonas sp. PGPPP4. Next base: position 45,258 of record NZ_NKID01000003.1, on the reverse strand, counting down.
GCGCGGTCACGGAAAGGCTGTTGATAAGGAGGTTCAGGTCCAGGGTGAGCATGTTGATCGTCCTTGATTAACGGTGGCAGGACAGGGTGACCTGACCCTTGGCTCGGCCGAGGCCGAGCCAGGTGGTCCAGCCGAGACGGCAGGGGCTGGCGGCTTCCAGCCGCCATTGCCGCAACGCGTCCCGCCGCAGATGCAGGCGCAGGTCGTAGTCCAGCTGGTCGCGCAGGGTGAAATTCAGCAAGGTACGCACGGCGGCGTACCGACTGCCCCCGGGCAGGAATGAATGAAAGGCTTCCCAGTCCAGTTCGAGCAGGTGCAGGCGAAACTTGCCGCCACGATCGCGCACCTGCACACCCAGGACGGCTGTCTCTCCGAGCTGGGCGCTGGCCCGCCCGAGATGCGCGCGTTGTTCTGGGGGAATGACCACTGCGCGCTCCAGGCACTGCTCCAGCTGCAACTCGGGCTGCTCCAGGTAATAGCGCAGCACCGCTTCGATCAGCGTCGCCGAATGCACCTTGAGGCTGAGCAGGCCGAGATAGGGCAGCAGGCGTTTCCAGTTCAGCTCCGGCGCCTGGCGCAGGCTGCTGTCGCCCAGACCGATCAGACTGAACAGCCGGGCCGACAACTCGTCACGCGCGCCCTCCCGGAAGCGGGCGTGATAGCGATACTTGCGCCAGATCGGCAACAGCAGCCGGTGCAGCCGGTGATTGAAGAGGTCGAGGAAGTCGCGGGTGGTACGCCCTTGTTCGCCATCGCTCAGCGCCTGTTCGCTGTAGAAGGCCGGCAGCGGCGAACCGCTGCCCATCAGGGCATCCAGGTTGAGTTGCAGGCGGGCGCGCAGCCCATCGGCGTCCTCGACGAAGTGCAGGCGCTCGATATCGCTACCCGGAAAGGCCAGGCTGGGGTTGGCATGGAACTCCAGCCGTTCATAGAGCTGCTCCTCCGAGAGACTCGGCATCAGGCCCTGCAACTGCAGGAGCACCTGTCCGATACCCTGGAAAAGCGAGTACTCGCGAATCTCGCGGCACAGCGCCGAGCGATTCAGATCAGCGGCTGCTGACCCATGCGCGGTGTCCATAGATACACCTCTCCCTGCAGGCTGCGAACGCTGAGTTGATGGAAGGAATTCAGGCTGGCGTAGAGCGCGAAGAACTCGTTGAGTACGCTGGCGAACAGGTACAGCTCGCCCTCGCTGCGAAAGCCGCTGGCATCCATGTCCAGCTGGGTGGCGATACCGCGGATCGGCAGGCCGCGGTAGAGGCGATCCACCGGGCGATGGCTGATGCCCTGCAGGGCGGCCAGGCGCTGGTGACTGATGCGCTCGGCCTGCCGGTCGTGCTGACTGGGCAGGTCGTAACTGGCCAACACCGTACGCAGGGCCGCGACATCGGTGAGCGACAAATAATTGAGCGATAGATTGGAAACCAGCTGCCACAGCCGGTTGCCGGACAGCACCGGCGCATGACAGGCAGTTGGAGCGGCCAGATTGCGAAAGCCCAGGCCACCCGGGGTATTTTCGGTGGGCAAACACAGATCACCGGCGCGCAGGCGCTGGGGCAGATTCTGGTTGGTGCAGGTCAGTTCAATGGACAGGGTGTCCTGATCGGTGCCCGGATCGCCAAACGCCAGATAGGTATCGATGCCACCGTGCAGCAGGGCGCTGCGCTGGCGTACGGCATAGTGCGGCCGACGGCTCTGGCCGCCGAAGCTCAGGTCATGGGCGAAGGATTCGAAGGGTAGATAGTCACGATGGCCCAGGCCGCCCGGTTGCCAGCCGGTCACCCGCTCCACGGCAAAGACCCCCAGGTGTTCGCGGCCGTGGCCAGCCGGAAACAGTGGGTACTCGTCGCGCTTGCCGTCGAGGCGGATCGGCAGGGCGTCATGGCGGAACAAATTGACCACCGGAACGCAGTGCAGGCGCAGGTTGTCGCGACTGGGAAGCCGCGGCTGCCGGGCGATCCGGGCAATGTCGAAGCGCAACTCCAGCCCGCGGATCTGGCGGCGTACCGGGTCTGCCAGTTGCTGCAGCTTCGTCATTCCCTGAATCGAGACGAAGAGGAATTTCTCCGGAAAGGCGAAATATTCCTGCAGGTGGCGATAGCCGTGGAAGGCATTGGGTGGATAGGGCAGCAGCGCCTCGTCTTCGCCGAAGCCCAACGGCTGGACCTGGTCGCGAGCGAGCGGCAGGACGAGTTCGCGGCCCTGGTGGTCAGTCAGCGGCTGGCGTTCGGCATCCAGGGGTACCAGGCTCAGACCGGCCAGGTTGTGCAGCAGCGCGAGATAGAGATCCTGACTAAGCGTGCGATCGCCCGCCAGATGCAGCGGCAACTGACGCAGGTCCAGGGTGTCCAGGGTGCCGTTGCCGGTGATCTGCAGGCGCAGCGTCAGGCGCGCGCCGCTGCCCTGCTGGGCAAGGCTCAGCTCATCCACGCGTAGCGGTTGGACGTCGGTGGCGAAGCAGGTTCGAAAACGGCAGCTCACCTCGTCCAGCGCCCGGGATTCCACTTCCGTTCCACGTGGAACCTGAATGGCCGCGCCTGGTGCTGGTAGCGGATCGAATTCGAGGATGGCGCAACTCGGCAGGGGCCGCAGATAATGGGGCCAGAGCAGGTTGAGCAGCGAATGGGTCAATTCCGGCAACTCGTCGTCGAGCTTCTGCCGCAGCCGACCAGTGAGAAAGGCGAAGCCTTCCAGCAGGCGCTCGACATCCGGATCCTGACCAGCCTGGCCCAGAAAGGGTGCCAGCGCAGGATTGCGTTCGGCGAAGCGCGCGCCCAGCTGACGCAACTCGGCCAGCTCGCTCTGGTAGTAGTGATTGAAGGACATGGACCTATCCCTGGCTGACCTTGACCTGACCGCTGCCATCCAGGCTCGCGGTGAAACGAATGGGGCACCGCTGGCCGTCGAGTTCGAGCTGGCCTTCGAGAGCGAACGCCAGGGTGGTGCCTTCCCGCGGCAGCGGCAGCACCTTCACACCGGACAGGCGCGGCTCGTAGGCGGACACGAACGCCTCGATGGCCAACCGCGCGCGCTGTAGCGAGTCGTGCAGCGACAGCCGCAAGTCATTGAGGTCGGGCAGTCCGTAGTCGACCTGGATCGGGACGCTGCCGGCACGGGTGCTAAGCATCTTGGCCAGGTGAGCGGCCACCGAGGCGCTCAAGGCCTCGGCGGACGCGCCCCGGCTGTGCGCGCTGCCCGGACCGGCCAGGCGTTCGAACAGACTGCCGTAACTCATGAGCCGTTACTCCTTGTCCAGCTTGCCGACCAGTGACAGCGTGAAATCGGCGCCCTGGTACTTGAAGTGCGGTCTCACGCTCAGGCCCACGCGGAACCAGCCCGGATTGCCTTCGACATCGCTGACACGGATGCTGGCCGCACGCAGCGGTCGACGACCACGCACCTCGGCGCTGGGGTTTTCCTGATCGGCGACGAACTGGCGGATCCACTTGTTGAGTTCCAGTTCGAGGTCGGTGCGCTCCTTGGTGCCGCCCAGTTGCTCGCGCTGCAGCACCTTGAGGTAATGCGCCAGGCGGCTGACGATGAACAGATAGGGCAGTTGGGTACCCAGCTTGTAGTTCAGCTCAGCCGCGCGACCTTCTTCGCTGTTGCCATAGAACTTGGATTTCTGCGTCGAACAGGCGGAGAAGAAGGCGGCGTTGTCGCTGCCCTTGCGCATGGTCAAGGCGATGAAGCCGGCATCGGCCAGTTCGTATTCGCGACGATCGGAGATCAGCACCTCGGTGGGGATCTTGGTCTCGATCTCGCCCATGCTCTCGAAGTGATGCAGCGGCAGGTCTTCCACCGCGCCGCCACTCTGCGGACCGACGATGTTCGGACACCAGCGGTACTTGGCGAAGCTGTGGGTCAGGCGGGTGGCGAAGGCGTAGGCGGTGTTGCCCCAGAGGTAGTGGGCATGGTCCCGACTGACGTTTTCGCGATAGGCAAAGGTCTTGACCGGATTCTCTTCCGGATCGTAGGGCGTGCGTAGCAGGAAGCGCGGCAGGGTCAGGCCGACATAGCGCGCGTCTTCCTGCTCGCGGAAGCTCTGCCATTTGGCGAATTGCGGACCGTCGAAGTGATCCTTGAGGTCCTTGAGGTCGGGCAGACCGGTAAAGCTTTCCAGGCCGAAGAAGCGCGGACCGGCGGCGGCGATAAAGGGCGCATGAGCCATGGCCGAGACCGCTGCCACCTGTTGCAGAGTGCGGATGTCCGGTGCGGTGGGATCGAAGTCGTAGTTGGCGATGATGGCGCCGACCGGCTCGCCACCGAATTGGCCGAATTCGGCGGTATAGACATGTTTGTAGAGGCCCGACTGGACGATGTCCGGCGAATCCTCGAAGTCCTCCAGCAAATCCTGCTTGGAGACGTTGAGCATCTCGATCTTGTTGTTCTCGCGGAAGTCGGTGCGCTCCACCAGCAGGTGCAGGCCGCGCCAGGCCGCCTCCAGCGACTGGAACTCCGCGTGGTGCAGAATCTCGTCAACCTGGCGGCTGAGCTTCTCGTCGATCTCGGCGATCATGCGATCGACCAGCGCCTTCTTGACCGGTTGCTGGGCGTTTTGCGGCTTGAGCAGCTCTTCGATAAAGGCCGAGATGCCGCGTTTGGCCACGCCATAGCCCTCGTCGTGGGGCGCGAGGCGAGTCTCGGCGATGATGCGGTCGAGGATGCCGCGGTCTTCAGCGACGTCGGCAGCGGGTTGCGGGAGCAGGGTAGCGGTCATGATGGTCTTCCTGATCAGACGTCTTGATTCGGCAAGCCGAGTTCGCCGAGCACCGTGGCCCGGGCGACCGGATCGGCGAGCACCTGCTCGATGGCCCTGCGGAACGCCGGGGCATTGCCGAGCGGCCCCTTGAGCGCCACCAGGGCATCGCGCAGGTCCATCAATTGCTTGAGTTCGGGCACCTGCTGCACCAGCCGCGCCGGACTGAAGTCGGCCATGGCTTTGAGGTCGAGCTGGACGGCCAGATCGTCCTGGCTGTCGTCCTGCAGGCAATTGGGTACCGCCAGGGTCAGGCCCAACTGCTGCTTGGCCATCACCTCATCGAAGTTGTCCTTGTCGACGGCTACCGGCTTGCGGTCTTCGAGCTTGCGGTCGTCGACACGCTGGGTGAAATCGCCAAGAACCATGAGCTTGAGGGGCAGTTCCAGTTCTTCCTCGGCACCGCCGCTGGCGGGTCGAACCGTGACGTTGATGCGTTCTTTCAGGGCAACCGAGCCTTCTTTGGCCATGTATTTCTCCTTGGGTATGAGGACAAGCCTCAGTCGAGAGCCGCTTCGAGATCGAGGCGGCAGAGTCGCGGACGCAGCTGTTGCAGTTGCATCCGGCTGTCGGCGGTGGCGGGGAGGGCTTCCAGGCACTGGCGGCGGGCCTGCAGGATCTCCAGCGCCAGTTGCGGCTCCCAGTGCGCTAGCAGGGCGCCGTGTTCGGCATCCAGGGCCGCGAGCTGAAGGTGCGCCAGTTCGAACTGGCGGGCCTGGATCAGCAAGCGGACGCTGGCCAGATCCCACAGCAGGCGCTGGCGTTCGCCCTGGGCACTGCAGCTGCGCTGCTGCAGGTGGCGCACGGCGCTCCTGAGGCCGCTCGCGCGCAACTCCCCAAGGGCTTCGGCAAGGGCTTCGCTCCAGATGTCCTGGCACGCCTCGCTTGAGGCGGAGACGGGTTGCGTCGCCTTAGCCGCCGTCAGGCCGGACAGCCAGAAGCGGGTCTGGGCATCGGCAAAGGGTTGCCCGTCATGGAAGGCCAGGGCTTCCAGACCTGGCAGCCGTTCCAGCAGCGACATCAGCGGCCACTCGATTTCGCGACAACTCGTTGTCGCACCGATGGCCTGCAGACACTCCCAGGCCAGCCGCTGGCCATCCAGCCAGAAAGGCGCCCGCGTCAGGCTGACCTCCAGTTCGCCGAGCAGCAGAGAAAAGTCACCAGCGGCCTGGCACTCCTGGAAATATCTCAGGCGATCAGCTGGCAGGCCGCGCAAGCCGGTGACACCCCGGGCATCATGAGCGGGCAGGCTGTCGATGCCGCTCCACAGCAAGGCGCGATTCAGCCGCAGGGCGCGGTGGTCGCCGCTCCGCTGACGTAGCCACCAGCCGCTCAGCGTGCGGGCGCTTTCCTGTAGCTGGCGCAGCAGACGATGGGCGTCCTTGTCCGATTCCAGCGGGCCCTGGAGTGCCTGATTGGTCATGACCGGGCTGGGTGACAGGGCTGCGGTGGTCGACTCCGCCGGAGCGTTGGATTGGATCTGGCGACGTCGTTGCTCGTCGAGGCGACGTACCAACGGCAACAGCAGCGGAGCGGCCTCGCCCAGGCGCGGCTGGAGTAGCGCCTCCAGCTGGCCGAGCTGGTTACTGAAGGTCTGTAGCCAGGATGTTTCCAGCGTCGTAAGGGCGGTGGTATCGAAGACGCCATCCAGGCGGATCTGGAGCCAACCGAGCGCCGCGGCGCGAGTACGCTCCTTGCGGGGGTAAAGATCCTGCCAGTGGGCCTCCAGCAATCGCTCAAGCAGAGCCAGGCCGGCTTCCAGCCCTGTCCAGTTCCGGGTGCAGTACAGGGCCCAGGTCAGCCAGACGGCGACGCGCAGGTCCTTGGAGTGCTCACGCAGAAAGGTGGTCGCCTGCTCGGCGGTGGACTCCCAGTCCGGCATGACGTCGCGATGCAGCGCCTGGGTGTTCTGACAGACCGCTTCGAGTCTCTCGAACTCGGGGCTATAGCGGCGATCTTCCCCGGCGAAGTTGTCCGCGGTAATGGGTTGATCGGCGAGCGCTATATAGTTCTGGGCGAGCGAAGACAATAAAGTCATCCATGACCTCACGGGGTTGAAGTTCTATTCCTTGAACTTCCTAAGATGAAAATTACTGGAGAGCTTTTCGCCTGCCTCTAAGCAGCTATTGGCTCAAAATGTTTGAGAGGTGCATCCTAGAGCGGTTTTATGAGCTTTGGTAGCAAAAAAGTGTGATCGAAATCTAATTTTTACTGCCGAGCTTTTAATAAAAAATAAGCTTATTTAGCGAGGTGACGAAAATTGTCCAAAATAACCGCAGGAAACTGACACTCGTCGTCAGTTTTAAAAGATATGACAAGTCACAATTATAAAGTTGAAGTTAAAGTTGGGCGGAAGTTGCCTGGTCGCGAAGCTATTAGAGCCAACCATATTCCGCCATCGACAAGGGCTCCCCATCCCCCACGATGAAATGATCCAGCACCCGCACATCGACCAGCGCCAGGGCGTCCTTGAGTCGTGTGGTGAGCAGGCGATCGGCCTGGCTGGGTTCGGCGATGCCGGAAGGGTGGTTGTGGGTGAGGATGACGGCAGCGGCGTTGTGGGCGAGGGCGCGCTTGACCACCTGGCGGGGGTAGACGCTAGCGCCGTCGATGGTGCCGTGGAACAGGGCTTCGAAGGCCAGCACCCGGTGGCGGGTGTCGAGGAACAGGCAGCCGAAGATTTCGTGGGGTTCGTGGCGCAGGCGGGCCTTGAGATAGTCGCGGACCTGCTGGGGGCTCTCCAGGGCCGAGTCGCGCTTGAGGCCTTCGGCCAGGTGGCGGCGACCCATTTCCAGGACCGCCTGCAACTGGCTGAACTTGGCCGGGCCGAGGCCGAGGTGGGCGCTGAAGGCGGCGAGATCGGCTTCCAGCAGGGCTCTGAGGCTGCCGAATTCCCCGAGCAGCTGGCGGGCGAGGTCGACCGCGCTTTTGCCGGCTACGCCGGTACGCAAGAAGATCGCCAGCAGTTCGGCGTCGGTGAGGGCCTGGGCGCCTTGTTCCAGCAGTTTCTCCCGGGGCCGTTCCTGGGCCGGCCAATCCTTGATGCTCATGGGCGCTCCTTGTCTGGCGAGGCGCCTGCGTCCTGCAGGCGCTGTGCTATCTTAACCGGATCATTCGCGGGTGCGCGCGGGCCTCGATTGGCCGTGCGATGCCCGTTCTAGACGGTTCGAGAACGGAAAGGCTATATGCAGCGGCTCCATCGTAAACGCATCGTGCTGGGCGTCGGAGGTGGCATCGCCGCTTACAAGAGCGCCGAGCTGGTGCGACGACTCAAGGATCAGGGCGCCGAGGTGCGGGTGGTGCTGACCCGCGGCGGTCGCGAATTCATCACGCCGCTGACCCTGCAGGCACTGTCGGGTCTGCCGGTGCATCTGGATCTGCTGGACCCGGCCGCCGAAGCGGCCATGGGGCATATCGAGCTGGCCCGCTGGGCCGATCTGGTGCTGGTCGCGCCGGCCACCGCCGATGTGATGGCGCGCCTGGCCCAGGGCGTGGCCGACGATCTGCTCACCACCTTGGTGCTGGCCACCGATGCCCGGGTCGCCCTGGCACCGGCCATGAACCAGGCCATGTGGCGCGATCCGGCCACCCAGGCCAATGCCGAGCTCCTGCGCAGCCGTGGCATCAAGCTGTTCGGTCCGGCTAGCGGCAGCCAGGCCTGTGGCGACGTCGGCCCCGGCCGGATGCTGGAGGCCAATGACCTCGCCCAGCTCGCCGCCGACTGCTTCCAGCGCCTCGACCTGACCGGTCGCCACGTGGTCATCACCGCCGGCCCGACCCAGGAAAACATCGACCCGGTGCGCTACATCACCAACCACAGCTCCGGCCGCATGGGCTTCGCCCTGGCGGAAGCGGCGGCGGAGGCGGGCGCGCGCGTCAGCCTGGTGAGCGGCCCGGTGCACCTGCCGACCCCCGATCGCGTCGAGCGCATCGACGTGATCAGCGCCCGCGACATGCTGGCCGCCTGCGAGGCGCTGATGCCCTGCGACGTGCTCATCGCCTCGGCGGCGGTGGCGGACTATCGCCCCGAGGTCATCGCCCCGCACAAGCTGAAGAAGGACCCCACCCGCGGTGACGGTCTCCTGTTGGAGCTGGTGCGCAACCCGGACATCCTCGCCACCCTGGCGGGGCGCCCGGATCGGCCCTTCAGCGTCGGCTTCGCCGCGGAAACCCAGAATCTGCTGGAGTACGCCCAGCGCAAGCTGCGCGACAAGAACCTCGACCTCATCGTCGCCAACGACGTGGCCAATCCGGCCATCGGCTTCAACAGCGAAGACAACGCGGTCACCGTGATCGACCGTGGCCTGCACGAGATCCGCTTCGAGCAGACCAGCAAGGGCAAGATCGCCCGGCAGCTCATCGCCCTGATTTCCACCCACCTGAAAGACACTGCCCAGAACCATGCATAGCCTTCAAGCCAAGATCCTCGACCCGCGCCTGGGGCGCGATTTCCCGCTGCCGTCCTACGCCACTCCCGGCTCGGCCGGCCTCGACCTGCGCGCCATGCTGCAGGAGGATCTGGTGCTGGAGCCGGGGCAGACCGCGCTGATTCCCACCGGGCTCGCCATCCATGTGGCCGACCCGTCGCTGGCGGCGCTGATCCTGCCGCGCTCGGGCCTGGGCCATAAGCACGGCATCGTGCTGGGCAACCTGGTCGGCCTGATCGACTCGGACTACCAGGGCGAGCTGATGGTCTCCTGCTGGAATCGCGGCCAGACCACCTTCACCGTGAGCGTGGGCGAACGTATCGCCCAGCTGATGCTCGTACCTGTGGTCCAGGCGCACTTCGATATCGTCGACAGCTTTACCGAGACCGAGCGGGGCGCTGGCGGCTTCGGGCACTCCGGTACCCGCTGACGCCAGACACGCAAGGCGCGCCGTGACATGAAGGAGAAGAACGGCATGGCTAGGGGCAAGAACGGCAAGGATGTGCACAAGGCGGCCCCACGGGTCGCTGGCTTGCCCGGCATGGGCGCGGGACTGCTGCTGGCGCTCGCCGGCCTGCTGCTGGCCGCGCTGCTGCTGTGGTTTCTGGTGTTGCAGCCGCAGGGCGCGCGCAACCAGGAGCAGCAGGCGGACCAGGCGCTGCAGGCCCAGGCGACCTCCCTCAATCAGCTGCTGGTCGGCCTGACCCGCCGGCTGCAGGGCGTCGCCGGGGACGCCCTGGTGCTGCAGGCCCTGCAGGGCGACGATCCGGCGGCGCGCAAGGCGGCCGAAAGCCAGCTGCGCGAGCGCCTCGGCGTGGTCGACGTGCTGGTGGTGCCGGCCGGCATGCGCCAGATCGAAGACGATCGCCCCGGCCCGCTCAACTATGCCGCCCTCGATCTGCTCAAACGCCTGGAAAGCGGCCAGCGGACCCCGCCGGAAGCCTATCGGCTGGGCGATCGCTGGCTGGTCTACAGCGCCCAGCCCATCCGCCGCGGCGATCAGCTGCTCGGCAGCGCCGTACTGGTGGAAGACCTCGCGGCCGTCTTGCAGGGCTGGGCCACGCCACCGGCGAATGTCGGCCAGTGGCGGCTGCTGCAGCAATTTCCCGGTGGCAGCGTGCAGGTGCTGGCCAGGGGCGGCAGCCCGGGCGATCCGGCGCTGATGCGACGGCTCGCCACCGGCAGCCCGCTCTGGACGCTGGAGTTGGCACCTGCCGCCGAGGCTGGCGCCGATACACCCCTGGGCATCCCCCTGGTGGCGTTGCTGCTGGCGCTGTTTGGCGTGCTCGCGGGCTTTTGGCTGTTTTCCCGGGAGCTGTCACGCCGGCTCCGTGACGACGTCCGCAGTCTGACGGCCTATGCCGAGGAACTAGAAGCCAATCAGATAGCCAAAAGCCCGACTTTGCGCCTGGCGGTAATGGAACCCGTGGCCAAGTCGACGGCCCGATTGGCCAGCCGATCGGCCGGGTCGTCGCCGGACCTGTACGCCACCGCGCCCAGCGATGCGGTGGCCAAGACCCTGGCGGAGTTTGCCGACAGAGGCCGCTCGCAGCAGAGCGAGCCGCTGTTCCAGACCACCGACATCCTCGATATCAGTATCCTCGACGAAGACCAGGATCTCCTGGGATTGGAGAAACCCCCGATGAGCACTACCCCGCAAGCCCCCCAACTCAACGCCAGCATCTTCCGCGCCTACGACATCCGTGGCGTGGTGGGTGACTCCCTGACCGCCGAAGCCGCCTACTGGATCGGGCGCGCCATCGGCTCGGAGAGCCTGGCACGTGGCGAGCCCAACGTGGCCGTCGGCCGTGACGGCCGCCTGTCCGGCCCCGAGCTGGTCGCCCAACTGATCAAGGGCGTGGCCGACAGCGGCGCCAATGTCAGCGATGTCGGCATGGTGCCGACCCCGGTGCTCTACTACGCCGCCAACGTGCTCGAAGGCAAGTCCGGCGTCATGCTGACCGGCAGCCACAACCCGCCGGACTACAACGGCTTCAAGATCGTCATCGCCGGCGAGACCCTGGCCAACGAATCCATCCAGCGTCTGCGCGAGCGCATCGAGACCGGCGACGTGGCCAGCGGCCAGGGCCAGATCAAGCAGGTCGACGTGCTCAAGAGCTACGCCGACTACATCCGCAACGACGTGGTGCTGGCCAAGAAGCTCAAGGTGGTGGTGGATGCCGGCAACGGCGTGGCCGCGGTCAACGCGCCCCAGCTGATCGAGTCCCTGGGCTGCGAGGTCATCCCGCTGTTCTGCGAGGTGGACGGCAACTTCCCCAACCACCATCCGGATCCGGGCAAGCCCGAGAACCTGGAAGACCTGATCGCCAAGGTCAAGGAAACCGGTGCCGACCTGGGCCTGGCCTTTGACGGCGACGGCGACCGCGTCGGCGTGGTGACCAACGAAGGCAAGATCATCTATCCCGACCAGCTGCTGATGCTGTTCGCCAAGGACGTGGTCTCCCGCAACCCGGGCGCCGACATCATCTTCGACGTCAAATGCACCCGCCGCCTGAACAACCTCATCGCCGGCTACGGCGGTCGTCCCATCATGTGGAAGACCGGCCACTCGCTGATCAAGAAGAAGATGAAGGAAACCGGCGCGCTGCTGGCCGGCGAGATGAGCGGCCACGTGTTCTTCAAGGAGCGCTGGTTCGGTTTCGACGACGGCATCTACAGCGCCGTGCGCCTGCTGGAGATCCTCAGCCAGGAGAAGAACAGCGCCCAACAGGTGTTCGATACCTTCCCGGTAGACATCTCCACCCCGGAGATCAATATCCAGGTGACCGAAGAGAACAAGTTCGGCATCATCGAAACCCTGCAGCGCGACGCCCAGTGGGGCGATGCCCAGATCACCACCCTGGACGGCGTCCGCGTCGATTACCAGAACGGTTGGGGCCTGGTGCGTGCGTCCAACACCACGCCGGTGCTGGTGCTGCGCTTCGAGGCGGAAACCCTCGAAGAGCTGGAGCGCATCAAGACGGTGTTCCGCAAGCAGCTGCTGGCGGTACAGCCGGATCTGAATCTGCCGTTCTGACCTCGGGTCAGCGGTAGCACAGAGGGCGCCTAGGCGCCCTTTGTCTTTTCTATGTCGACCTTGAGAGGTGAGCCATGACCCTGAGCCGCGAGGATGCCTCGCACGTCGCCGAGGTGCTGTCCGAGGCGCTGCCCTATATCCGCCGGTTCGTCGGCAAGACGCTGGTGATCAAGTACGGCGGCAACGCCATGGAGAGCGACGAGCTCAAGGCCGGTTTCGCCCGTGACATCGTGCTGATGAAGGCGGTGGGCATCAACCCGGTGGTGGTGCACGGCGGCGGTCCGCAGATCGGCGACCTGCTCAAGCGCCTGTCCATCGAAAGCCACTTCATCGATGGCATGCGCGTCACCGACGCCCAGACCATGGACGTGGTGGAGATGGTGCTGGGCGGCCAGGTCAACAAGGACATCGTCAACCTGATCAACCGCCATGGCGGCAAGGCCATCGGCCTGACCGGCAAGGACGCAGGCCTGATCCGCGCCACCAAGCTCAAGGTCAGCCGGCAGACGCCGGAGATGACCAAGCCGGAGATCATCGACATCGGCCATGTGGGCGAGGTCACCGGGGTCAACACCGACCTGATCAACATGCTGGTCCGCGGCGACTTCATCCCGGTCATCGCACCCATCGGCGTGGGTCCGGACGGCGAGTCCTACAACATCAACGCCGATCTGGTGGCGGGCAAGGTGGCCGAGGCGCTCAAGGCCGAGAAGCTGATGCTGCTGACCAACATCGCCGGCCTGATGGACAAGCAGGGCCAGGTGCTCACGGGGCTTTCCACCGAGCAGGTCAATTCGCTGATCGCCGATGGCACCATCTACGGCGGCATGCTGCCGAAGATCCGCTGCGCGCTGGAAGCGGTGCAGGGCGGCGTGCAGAGCGCCCACATCATCGATGGTCGGGTGCCCAACGCGGTGCTGCTGGAAATCTTCACCGACGTCGGCGTCGGTACCCTGATCTCCAATCGCAAGCGCTGAGCGCTCTCGGTCGGACCAGAAACGGCGCCCCAGGGCGCCGTTTCTATTGCTGGCCCGGACTCAGGACTCCCAGCTGGCCTTGGGCAGGGTCAGGCCGTGCTGGCCGTTGTAGGCCGCCCGCTTGGGCGATTCCCAGCCCTGCAGCAACGCCTCCTCGACCCGGTAGATCTCCACCCCCAGCGGGCGACAGACCTTGAGCGGGTCCTCGGCGTCAGGACCCCACATCGCCAGGGACAGATCGCCACCCGGGCAGGTGGACAGGGCGCAGAGCACGTCGATCTCGGCGAAGAATTCCAGGTAGTCGCCGGGCTTGGCCGGGCAGGCCTTCATGAAGTACAGGTCGTCATGGTTGAGGCCGGTGCACTGGAAGATGTTCAGGACATCGTGCACATCGAATTCGGTGAGGCCGTGAGGCAGCACCGCGCGGGTCAGATTCGAGTGGCAGTGGTGGTGGAAGTCCTCGCCGGTGAGCATCTTGTTGACGTAGGGATCGCAGCGGGTGCCGAGCAGGTCGTGCAGGCGGCCGCCGTGTTCGTCGATGCCATAGCCGGCCAGGCTGTCGTCGGTGATGGTCAACAGCGGGCGCAGGAAGGGCAGGTTCGACCAGAGGCGGTCGTAGGTGCTGACGTGGGCCCCCTGCAGTTGCCGGGTGCGCGCGGCCCACATGCGCTCGCGCGGGTCCTCGGCGTTCCAGACGTTGAAGTCGCCCACCTGGGGACCGTGCGGGGTAGTGACGCGGAACAGATGGCCCGCCGGGACCTTCCAGGCGCGACCGGTGCGGATCGGGATCTCGAATTGCTCGATCAGGGTACGCGCGTCCTTGTCCTCGCGCAGGCGATCGTAGAAGGCCTGGTCGACCTGCAGGGCGGAACCCTGGGTGGACTGGTAGGCGGCGGGGTAGTCCTTGTACATAGGAGGTCTCCTCGGTCAGAGCGGCCTGGCTGCGCTCAGCAGATCCAGCAGCCGGTTTTCGGAATCGTCGAGATAGCTGGCCATGGCCTCGGCCGCCGCCTGGCGCTGTCCGGCGGCGAGCAGGTGGTGGATCTGGCGGTCGCGGATGATCCAGGGCCGCTGGAAGTGCTCCTCGTCGGGCGCGAGGGAAAACAGCAGGCGTATCTGGGCGGCGACGGTGGCGAAGAATTCATCGAACAACGGACTGCCCAGTAGGCCGACGATGTGCTGATGGAAATGCAGGCCGTGGGTGCCGAGGGCGCGCCAGTCTTCACGCGACTGCGCCAGTTCGGCGGCCTCCAGCGCGTCCAGCATCCGATCGGACTGGTATTCGCGCAGCGGGCGGCTGGTGAGGATGGCCTGCAGTTCCAGGGTGCGGCGCACGGTAAAGAGGTCGCGCACCTCGGCCAGGCCCAGGCGCCGCACCATCACCCCCTTGTGCCGCACATAGGTGGCCAGGCCCTCGCGATCCAGCTGGTGCAGGGCTTCGCGAATGGTGTTGCGCGAGACGTTGTAGGTCTTGACCAGTTCAGCCTCGACCAGCGCCGTACCGGGTAGCAGGCGACCGCCGATGATGTCTTCGCGCATTTCCAGCAGCAGCTGAGCCCCCAGGGACAGCGCGCCTGCGTCTTTGCCGCTCATAGGTCTTCACGCCCGATTGTTCAACAATGCGTAGAAAATCGAACTGCACGGTACGTGCCAGAATATGGCGTGAAGAGGCGGCAACCTTGTCGTGCCGCCCAGCAGGCCATCGGCGGAGGGGACCGTCGGCAGTGCACGCAGAAGGGCTAGCGATCCGTGGCCTGAGCCGCTTCCAGTCGCTGCATGCGCGCACGATCGGCGTCGAAGGCGGCGCTGGTGCTGGTGCGCAATTCGGCATAGCGCTGCAGATCGGCCTGCAGACGCACCTGATCGGCCGCCGCGGCGTCGAGGCGGGCCTGGAGGTCCGCCGGCAGCGCCTGGCCGTTGCGCTGCTGTACCGCCGCCTGCTCCATCAACTGGCTTTGCAGCTGGCGTGCGGCCTCAAGGTTAGCCTTCTTGATCTGCATCAGGCCATCGAGCTCCGTCAGCTTGCGCGCCTTGGCGCGATCGACGTCCTCGACATTGCTGTAGAGCTTGCGCAGCTGGCCATCGATCACGGCCTGCTGGCGCTCGCGTGCCTGGCGGTCGAGTTCGGCGGCGGGCAGGGCCGGGGCGACCTTGCGGATTACCCGGCCCTGTTCGTTCAGCACGTCATAGCCCTTGCCGGCGTATTCCGGCGGCACGCCCTGGCGGTCGATGACCAGGGTGCCGTTGCGGTCCAGATAGCGGTACAGCTCGGCCGCCTGGCCGGCCAGCGGCAGGGCGATGAGCAACAGGCTGGCAGCGGCGCGACGTACGACCATGGCCGTCTCTCCTGGGGCTAGATGCCGTATTGAGCGCGATAGTCCTGGACGGCGGGGAGGTGACGCTTGAGCTCGGCGTCCTCGGCAAGGTATTCGAGCACCTGATCCAGGGCGACGATGCTGAGCACCGGAATGCCGTAGTCGCGCTCGACTTCCTGGATGGCCGACAATTCGCCGCGGCCGCGCTCCTGGCGGTTCAGGGCGATGAGCACCCCGGCCGCACTGGCGCCCTGGCCTTCGATGATCTGCATGACCTCGCGGATGGCGGTGCCGGCGGTGATGACATCATCGATGATCAGCGCCCGACCGGTCAGGGGCGCGCCCACCAGCAGGCCGCCTTCGCCGTGGTCCTTGGCTTCCTTGCGGTTGAAGCACCAGGGCACGTCGCGGCCGTGGTGCTCGACCAGGGCCACCGCCGTGGCCGCGGCCAGGGGGATGCCCTTGTAGGCCGGGCCGAAGAGCACATCGAAGGGCAGGTTGGCCTGCACCAGCGCATCGGCATAGCAACGGCCGAGCTGGGCCAGGGCCGCACCGCTGTGGAACAGGCCGGCGTTGAAGAAATAGGGGCTGATACGACCCGATTTCAGGGTGAATTCACCAAAGCGCAGAACTCCGCGCTCGATGGCGAAACGAATGAAATTACGCTGATACGCCTGCATATAAGTCCTTGCGCGGCTTGTATTTAGCTAAACCGGTTTAGCTCGGGTATCATACATCCACGATTTTTTGGGGGCCATTTATGCGGATCATCAGCTTGAACGTCAATGGTATTCAGGACGCTGTGGAGCGGGGCCTGTTGCCCTGGCTTAAGGCGCAGAATGCCGACGTGATCTGCTTGCAGGATACGCGCGCCTCTTCTTACGACATGGACGATCCGGCCTATGCGCTGGAGGGTTACATCCTCTATGCCTGCGACGCCGAAGTGCCGTCCCAGGGCGGGGTCGCGCTCTATACGCGGGTCCAGCCGAAGGCGGTGATCAGCGGCCTGGGCTTCGAGTCCTGCGATCGCTTCGGTCGCTACCTGCAGGCGGACTTCGACAAGGTCAGCATCGCCAGCCTGCTGCTGCCCTCGGGCAAGCGCGGTGACGAAGACCTGAACATGAAATTCAAGTTCATGGACGACTTCACTCACTACCTGAACAAGCAGCGCCGCAAGCGTCGCGAGTACATCTATTGCGGCTCGCTGTACGTGGCGCACCAGAAGCAGGACGTGAAGAACTGGCGCGACTGCCAGCAGATCCCCGGCTTCCTGGCCCCCGAGCGGGCCTGGATGGACGAGGTGATCGGCAACATGGGCTATGTGGATGCCCTGCGCGAAGTGAGCCGCGAAGGCGACCAGTTCAGCTGGTGGCCGGACAGCGACCAGGCCGAGCACCTCAACCTGGGCTGGCGCTTCGACTACAACATCCTGACCCCGGGTCTGCGCCGCTTCGTCCGCTCGGCGCGCCTGCCGCGGCAACCGCGCTTCTCCGAGCACGCGCCGCTGATCGTCGACTACGACTGGACCCTGAGCATCTGATCCAGACGCTGCTCCGAAACGAAAAAACCAGCCCGAGGGCTGGTTTTTTGTTGGGCGACTATTTCACCAGGATCACCGGCAAGGGCACCTGATGGACCACGCGATGGGCCACCGAGCCGAGCAGCAGGCCGCTGAGCGAGCCCAGGCCGCGGGTGCCCATGACCACGGTGTCCACCTGCAGGCGCCGCGCCGTCTCGCCGATGGTCTCGGCGATGCCGCCGAAGCCCACGTGGGTCTGGGCCTCGATACCGGCTTCGAGCAGGGCCGGGCGCGCCCGCACCAGGATGTCTTCGGCCTTGTCCTGCAGGCTGCCGCGCCATTCGCGCAGGATGCGGTCGTCGAAGGGCGCGCCGTAGATTTCCGGCTCGTTCTGGACGTTGAGCAGGTGCAGCTCCAGCGACAGCCCGGCCTTCACCAGGTCGAGGATGTAGCGCAGGGCGTTGTCGGCGCTGGGAGAACCGTCGTAGGCGACCAGGACATTGTGCATGGGGCATCTCCACGAGAGGGGTATGCCTTCATGCTAGACCCTGGCTGTCAGGGACGCTTGATCCCGATCAAGCCCGCGGTCTCAATGCCCCACCCAGTTGCGCGCGCCCTTGGGAATCACCTCGGATTCGTCCAGCTTGCTGGCGAACATGCTCACGGCTTCCACGGCGTCGCTGGCGCCATCGCGGATCTGCACGATCACCGCACCGGCCTGGTCGGCCAGCTCGACGCCCTTGACCGCTCGACCCTGGGTGCTTTCCATGCTGGCGACCGCCTGCTGAGTCTCGCTCAGGATCCGCCCGATCATCTCGGCGATCTCCGCCGTGGCGCTGCTGGTGCGTCCCGCCAGCTGGCGGACCTCGTCAGCGACCACGGCGAAGCCACGCCCCTGGTCACCGGCGCGCGCGGCCTCGATGGCGGCGTTGAGCGCCAGCAGGTTGGTCTGGTCGGCGATGCCGCGGATGGTGTTGACGATGGCGGTGATCTGCTCGGAGCGCTGGCCCAGCTGGCCGATCACCTCGGCGGAGGCGCTGACGTTGTGGGCGATCTCGCGCATCTCGCCAGCGGCCGCCTGGATGATCCGGGTGCCGTGCTCGGCGACCTTCTCGGTCTCGGCGGAGATGTGATAGGCCCGCGAGGCGCTACGGCTGTCGCTTTCGTGCTTTTCCACCCGCTCGCTGATGTCGCTGGCGTACTTGACCACCTTGTATAGCCGACCGGTAGCGTCGTACACCGGGTTGTAGCTCGCCTCCAACCAGACCACCCGGCCGTGCTTGCCCAGCCGCTTGAACTGGCCGCGAAAGAACTCGCCTGCATTGAGGCGGCGCCAGAAGTCGGCGTATTCACTGCTATTGACCAGGGCCGGCTCGCAGAACAGGCGATGCTGCTGGCCCTGGATCTCCTTGAGGCTGTAGCCCAGGGTGGCCAGGAAATTGTCGTTGGCCGTGAGGATGCGCCCGTCCAGGTCGAATTCGATGCGCGCCAGGGCGCGGTCCAAGGCCTTGAGGTTGCTCTGGGCTTCGCTGTCGCGCTCGACCTGGGCGGTGACGTCGAGGGCGTACTTCACCACCTTGGCGATCTTGCCGCTGCTGTCGGGCACCGGGTTGTAGCTGGCTTCCAGCCAGAGGGTACGGCCCTGGGCGTCCAGGCGCTGGAAGGTGCCGGAAACAAACTCGCCGCGCTTGAGGCGGGCCCAGAAATCGCCATAGTCGCGACCCTGCACCACATTGGCCGGACAGAGGCGGCGATGGTGCTGACCGACCAGGGTGTCGGCACGATAGCCGGTCAGGCGGAGAAAGTTGTCGTTGGCACGCAGGACGGTACCGTCGGGATCGAACTCGATCACCGCCATGGACCGCTCCAGCGCCTGGGTCAGGCCCTGGTTGGCGTGCAACTCGGCCTCCAGCCGAGCGATGGTCTTCTTGTGGTGCGCATTGAACATGGCAGAACTCGCTGGCCGGGGGAGAGGTAGTCAGCCTATCGGCGCGGATCGGGGCGACTTGATGGCACCTGGCGAACGGCAGAACTCGGCCATTGAGTGGCTGTCGCAAACGCGCCGGCCCGGGGCGTAAACAGGCATCTTGGGGTCTGGGGCCGGGCCTACCATCGCGGCCAAGGGGGTGGTTTTCACCGCCACAGACTTTAGGAGCGCCGCGATGTTCAGCAAGCAGGACCAAATCCAGGGCTACGATGATGCGTTGTTCGCCGCCATGGGCGAGGAAGCGCGGCGCCAGGAGCATCACCTGGAACTGATCGCGTCCGAAAACTACACCAGCCAGCGCGTCATGGAAGCCCAGGGCAGCGTGCTGACCAACAAGTACGCCGAAGGCTATCCGGGCAAGCGCTACTACGGTGGCTGCGAGCATGTCGACAAGGTCGAGCAGCTGGCCATCGAGCGCGCCAAGCAGCTGTTCGGCGCCGACTACGCCAACGTCCAGCCGCACTCCGGCTCCCAGGCCAACTCGGCTGTCTACCTGGCGCTGCTGCAGCCTGGCGACACCATCCTGGGCATGAGCCTGGCCCACGGCGGTCACCTGACCCACGGCGCCAAGGTCAGCTCCTCCGGCAAGCTCTACAACGCCGTGCAGTACGGCATCGACACCGACACCGGGCTGATCGACTACGACGAGATCCAGCGTCTGGCCGAAGAGCACAAGCCTAAGATGATCGTGGCGGGTTTCTCCGCCTACTCCAAGACCCTGGACTTCCAGCGCTTCCGCGACATCGCCGACAGCGTGGGTGCCTACCTGTTCGTCGACATGGCCCACGTGGCCGGTCTGGTCGCCGCCGGGGTCTACCCGAACCCGGTGCCCTTCGCCGACGTGGTGACCACCACCACCCACAAGACCCTGCGCGGCCCCCGTGGCGGCCTGATCCTGTGCAAGGCCAACGCCGACATCGAGAAGAAGCTCAACGCCGCGGTATTCCCGGGGGCTCAGGGCGGCCCGCTAATGCACGTCATCGCCGGCAAGGCGGTGTGCTTCAAGGAAGCCCTGGAGCCGGGCTTCAAGACCTACCAGCAGCAGGTGATCAGGAATGCCCAGGCCATGGCCGGCGTGTTCAAGGCGCGCGGCTTCGACGTGGTCTCCGGTGGCACCGACAACCACCTGTTCCTGGTCAGCCTGATCAAGCAGGGCATCACCGGCAAGGACGCGGACGCCGCCCTGGGTCGCGCCTGCATCACCGTGAACAAGAACGCCGTGCCCAACGATCCCCAGTCGCCCTTCGTGACCTCGGGTCTGCGCATCGGCACCCCGGCCCTGACCACCCGTGGCCTGGGCGTCAGCGAAAGCGAACGCGTCGCCGGCTGGATCTGCGACATCCTCGACCACCTCGGCGATGCCGATGTGGAAGCCCAGGTGGCGCGCCAGGTGGCCGCGCTGTGCCGCGACTACCCGGTTTACCGCTAGTCGCCGCGCGCCTGACGCAACCCTTATCCAACCCCTTTCCCCCCTCGTGGAAAGGGGCGTCGTCTGCAGGAGTCTCCAGATGCAACGCTATTCCGGCTTCGGCCTCTTCAAGCACTCCCTGAGCCATCACGAGAACTGGCAGCGGATGTGGCGCACCCCGACGCCCAAGCCGGTGTACGACGTGGTCATCGTCGGCGGTGGCGGTCACGGCCTGGCCACCGCCTACTACCTCGCCAAGCAATTCGGCGTGAAGAACGTCGCGGTGATCGAGAAAGGCTGGCTGGGCGGCGGCAACACCGCGCGCAACACCACCATCGTCCGCTCCAACTACCTGTGGGACGAATCGGCGCACCTCTATGAGCACGCCATGAAGCTGTGGGAAGGCCTGTCCCAGGACCTCAACTACAACGTCATGTTCTCCCAGCGCGGCGTATACAACCTCTGCCATACCCTGCAGGACATGCGCGATTCCGAGCGCCGGGTCAGCGCCAACCGCTTGAACGGCGTGGACGGCGAACTGCTCGACACCCGCCAGGTGGCCGAGGAGATTCCCTACCTGGACTGCAGCAAGAACACCCGCTACCCGATCTTCGGTGCCACCGTGCAGCGCCGCGGCGGCGTGGCCCGTCACGATGCCGTGGCCTGGGGCTTCGCCCGCGCCGCCGACGCCCTGGGCGTCGACCTGATCCAGCAGACCGAGGTCACCGGCTTCCGCAAGCAGGACGGCAAGGTGATCGGCGTGGAAACCAACCGTGGCTTCATCGGCGCCCGCCGCGTCGGCGTGGTCACCGCCGGCAACTCCGGGCACATGGCCAAGCTGGCCGGCTTCCGCCTGCCGCTGGAATCCCACCCGCTGCAGGCGCTGGTGTCCGAGCCGATCAAGCCCATCATCGACAGCGTCATCATGTCCAACGCGGTGCACGGCTACATCAGCCAGTCCGACAAGGGCGACCTGGTGATCGGCGCCGGTATCGACAGCTGGGTCGGCTACGGCCAGCGCGGCTCCTACCCGGTGATCGAGCACACCCTGCAGGCCATCGTCGAGATGTTCCCGATCCTCTCGCGGGTGCGCATGAACCGCCAGTGGGGCGGCATCGTCGACACCTCGCCCGACGCCTGCCCGATCATTTCCAAGACCCCGGTGGAAAATCTGTTCTTCAACTGCGGCTGGGGTACCGGCGGCTTCAAGGCCACCCCGGGCTCGGGCAACGTCTTCGCGGCGTCCCTGGCCTCCGGCGAGATGCATCCGCTGGCCAAGCCCTTCTCCATCGACCGTTTCCACACCGGCGCGCTGATCGACGAACACGGCGCAGCGGCCGTCGCGCACTAAGGAGCCCGAGCATGTTGTACATCCATTGTCCCCACTGCGGGGAACTGCGCTCCGAAGAAGAATTCCACGCCGCCGGCGAGGCGCACATCCCGCGTCCGCTGGATCCCGAGGCCTGCAGCGACGCGGAATGGGGCGATTACATGTTCTTCCGCGACAACCCGCGCGGCCTGCGTCACGAGCTGTGGGTC
Source organism: Pseudomonas sp. PGPPP4 (assembly GCF_002256045.1). NCBI lineage: Bacteria > Pseudomonadati > Pseudomonadota > Gammaproteobacteria > Pseudomonadales > Pseudomonadaceae > Pseudomonas > Pseudomonas sp. PGPPP4. Next base: position 23,290 of record NZ_NKID01000003.1, on the reverse strand, counting down.
CACGCTTCGGGCTGCCGCCAGTACTTCAACGCGACCCGTAACACCGAGACCTACGAAATTCTCGAAACCTATCCGATCGGCGAGAAACCCCGCTTCACCGCCGAGCGAGGAGAGCGCACATGAGCCAGGTCCATCGACTCACCCAGGGCGGTCGCCTGGACCGCAGCCAGGCCATCACCTTCACCTTCAACGGTCAGACCTACCAGGGCTTCAAGGGTGACACCCTGGCCTCGGCCCTGCTGGCCAACGGCGTCGACGTGATCGGCCGCAGCTTCAAGTACTCCCGGCCGCGCGGCATCGTCGCCGCCGGTGCCGAAGAGCCCAACGCCATCATGCAGATCGGCGCCACCGAGGCCACCCAGGTGCCCAACGTGCGGGCTACCCAGCAGGCGCTGTACCAGGGCCTGGTCTCCGCCAGCACCAACGGCTGGCCGAGCGTCAACAACGACCTCATGGGCATCCTCGGCAAGGTCGGCGGCAAGATGATGCCGCCCGGGTTCTACTACAAGACCTTCATGTATCCGCAGAACCTGTGGATGACCTACGAGAAGTACATCCGCAAGGCCGCCGGCCTCGGCCGGGCGCCGACCCAGGTCGATCCGGATACCTACGACAACTTCAACCAGCACTGCGACGTGCTGGTGGTGGGTGGTGGCGCCGCCGGTCTGGCCGCCGCCCTGGCCGCCGGTCGCAGCGGCGCCCGGGTGATCCTGGCCGACGAACAGGAAGAATTCGGTGGCAGCCTGCTGGACAGCCGCGAGCGTCTCGACGGCGCCCCGGCCGCCGACTGGGCCGCCAAGGCCGTGGCCGAGCTGCAGGGCCTGGACAACGTGGTGCTGCTGCCGCGTGCCACGGTCAACGGCTACCACGACCACAACTTCCTCACCATCCACGAGCGACTCACCGATCACCTCGGCGATCGCGCGCCCCATGGCCAGGTGCGTCAGCGCCTGCACCGTGTCCGCGCCACCCGCGTGGTGCTGGCCACCGGCGCCCACGAGCGGCCGCTGGTGTACGCCAACAACGACCTGCCGGGCAACATGGTGGCCGGCGCCGTGTCCACCTACATCCGCCGCTATGCGGTGGCCCCGGGTCAGCGCCTGGTGCTGTCCACCAACAACGATTACGCCTACCGCGTGGCCCTGGACTGGCTCGAAGCCGGTCGCCAGGTGGTGGCAGTCGCCGATGCGCGCCCCAATCCGCGCGGCGCCTGGGTCGAGGAAGTACGCAAGCGTGGCGTGCGCGTCATGGGCGGTACCGCCGTCAGCGAAGCCCGCGGCAATACCCGCGTGACCGGCGCCAAGATCGCCACCATCGACCTGACCGCCTTCCGTACCCTGGGTGGCGGCGAGTGGCTCGATTGCGACCTCATCGCCACCTCCGGCGGCTACAGCCCGGTGGTCCACCTGGCCTCGCACCTGGGCGGTCGTCCGCTGTGGCGCGATGACATCCAGGCCTTCGTGCCCGGTCCGGCGCCGCAGAAGCGCCTCTGCGCCGGTGGCGTGAATGGCGTCTTCGCCCTGGGCGATGTCCTGGCCGACGGTTTCGAGGCCGGCGCCACCGCCGCGGCCGAAGCCGGTGCCAAGGTGGTCAGCGGCGAGCTGCCCCAGGCCGAATTCCGCCAGGAAGAGCCGAGTCTGGCGCTGTTCCAGGTGCCCCACGACAAGCCGTCGTCGCGGGCCCCCAAGCAATTCGTCGACCTGCAGAACGACGTGACCGCCGCCGGCATCGAGCTGGCCTGCCGCGAGGGCTTCGAGTCCATCGAGCACGTCAAGCGCTACACCGCCATGGGCTTCGGCACCGACCAAGGCAAGCTGGGCAACATCAACGGCCTGGCCATCGCCGCCCGGGTGCAGAGCAAGGCCATCCCGGAAGTCGGCACCACCATGTTCCGCCCGAACTACACGCCCATCACCTTCGGCGCCATCGCTGGACGGCATTGCGGCCACCTGTTCGAGCCCAAGCGCTACACCGCGCTGCATGCCTGGCACCTCAAGCAGGGCGCCCTGTTCGAGGACGTCGGCCAGTGGAAGCGCCCCTGGTACTTCCCCAAGGCGGGCGAGGACCTGCACGCCGCGGTCAACCGCGAGTGCCTGGCCGTACGCCGCAGCGTCGGTCTGCTCGACGCCTCCACCCTGGGCAAGATCGACATCCAGGGCAAGGACGCGCGGGAATTCCTCAACCGCGTCTACACCAACGCCTGGACCAAGCTGGACATCGGCAAGGCCCGCTACGGCCTGATGTGCAAGGAAGACGGCATGGTCTTCGACGACGGCGTCACCGCCTGTCTCGCCGACAACCACTTCCTGATGACCACCACCACCGGCGGCGCCGCGCGCGTCTTCGAATGGCTGGAGCTGTACCACCAGACCGAATGGCCGGAGCTGGAGGTGTACTTCACTTCGGTCACCGACCACTGGGCGACCCTGACCCTGTCCGGTCCCAACAGCCGCAAGCTGCTGGCCAAGCTGACCGACATCGATCTGGACAACGCCGCCTTCCCCTTCATGGCCTGGAAGGAAGGCCAGGTGGGCGGGGTACCGGCGCGGGTGTTCCGCATCTCCTTCACCGGCGAACTCTCCTACGAGATCAACGTACCGGCCAACTACGCCATGGGCGTGCTGGAGCAGGTGGTCGCTGCGGGCAAGGAATTCGACCTCACCCCCTATGGCACCGAGACCATGCACGTGCTGCGGGCGGAGAAGGGCTTCATCATCATCGGGCAGGACACCGATGGTTCGGTCACGCCCCAGGACCTGGGCATGGGCTGGGCGGTGAGCCTGAACAAGAGCTTCTCCTTCATCGGCAAGCGCGGCATGCATCGCCAGGATTGCGTCCGTGAGAATCGCAAGCAGCTGGTCGGCCTCAAGCCCCTTGATGCCCGCGATGTCCTGCCGGAAGGCGCGCAACTGGTGTTCGAGCGCAACCAGCCGATCCCCATGGACATGGTCGGTCACGTGACCTCCAGCTACCACAGCGCGACCCTGGGCTACGGCTTCGCCATGGCCATGGTCAAGGGTGGCCTGGGCCGCATGGGCCAGACCGTCTACGCCCCGCTGGCCGATGGCCGCTACATCGCTGCCGAGATCGTCTCGCCGGTGTTCTACGACCCCAAGGGTGAGCGGCAGAACGTCGCCTAACGAGGATAGCGCCCCATGAACAACATCAATGTCTACGACCAATACTCCGCCACGGCGCGCGCCGAATCCCCGCTGTTCCACGCCGAGTTGAACAAGCTCGCCGGCCGCGGCCCGGCCACCGCCGGGGTGACCCTGCGCGAGCGGGCCCTGCTTGGGCATCTGGTCATCCGTGGCGACGCCCATGACGAAGGCTTCACCGGCGCGGTGCAGAGCGTGGTCGGCCTGGAAGTGCCCGGTCCCCTGGCAATCACCCAGAAGGGCGAGAGCTCGCTGCAGTGGCTCGGCCCGGACGAGTGGCTGCTGGTGGTGCCCGGTGGCAGCGAGTTCGCCACCGAGCAGGCCCTGCGCCAGGCCCTGGGCGAGCGCCATGTCGCCATCGTCAACGTCGGCGGTGGCCAGACCCTGGTCGAGCTCAAGGGCCCCAAGGTGCGTGAAGTGCTGATGAAGTCCACCTCCTACGACGTCCATCCGAGCAACTTCCCGGTGGGCAAGGCGGTGGGGACGGTGTTCGCCAAGTCCCAGCTGATGATCCGCCATACCGCGGAAGACACCTGGGAGCTGGTGGTGCGGCGCAGCTTCGCCGACTACGTCTGGCTGTGGCTGCAGGACGCGAGCGCCGAGTACGGACTGCGCATCGAGGCCTGATCGGTCGCTGCGTCCAGTCGTTCTCTCGAACCCGACCTGCGTGAGGCGCAGGTCGGGTTTTGTGATTCTGGCTTCATCTCCATGCAAAGGAATTCATCATGAGCCGCACGCCCGATACCTTGATTCTCACCGCCCAGAGCCCGAGTCGCCTCGGCACCGTGGACGTGGTCACGCGCTATCTGTTCGAGCAGGGCTGCTATGTCACCCAGCATCACAGCTTCGACGATCGCGAAGCCCAGCGCTTCTTCATCCGGGTGGAATTCCAGGTACCCAGCGATTTCAACGAAGGCCTGTTCCGCGTCGGTCTGGACCTGCGCTTCACGCCCTTCGACATGACCTTCGAGCTGACCCCGCCCGGCTATCGCGCCAAGGTCGCCATCATGGTCTCCAAGGCCGACCACTGCCTCAATGACCTGCTCTATCGCCAGCGCATCGGCCAGTTGCCCATGGACGTGGTGGCGGTGATCTCCAACCACCCGGATCTGGAGCCCCTGGCGGCCTGGCACGGCATTCCCTATCACCATTTTGCCCTGGATCCCCAGGACAAGCCGGCCCAGGAGGCCAGGGTCTGGCAGGTGCTGCAGGAGACCGGTGCCGAGCTGGTAATCCTCGCGCGCTACATGCAGGTGCTGTCGCCCGAGCTGTGCCGCCGCCTCGATGGCTGGGCGATCAACATCCACCATTCGCTGCTGCCCGGCTTCAAGGGTGCGCGGCCCTATCACCAAGCCTATGCCAAGGGCGTCAAGCTGGTGGGCGCCACCGCGCACTACATCAACAACGACCTGGACGAGGGCCCCATCATCGCCCAGGGCGTCGAGTCGGTGGACCATGCCCACTACGCCGAGGATCTGGTGGCCCGCGGCCGTGACATCGAGTGCCTGACTCTGGCCCGCGCGGTGGGCTATCACCTGGAGCGTCGCGTCTTCCTCAACGCCGGGCGGACGGTGGTGCTTTAGGAAACTGTTCACGATCGGCTGGGCGTCGGCCAAACGGCATTGAACGTGCCCTGGATCGCCAGCCTGGTCTGTGCGGCCCGGTCGGAATGCTCATTTACCCCTCGTGAACTTGCGCGCGAGCCCGGTCGAACGCGATTCCGGTCCGCTTATTCAGGCATTTGATTCGCTAGCGTTAACCCCAGGGGCCAGCCGTTGGCTGTTACTCCCGTTGGTCGTTGCGCCTCGTTTGGCTCTCGCTCGTAAGATCGGGAACAGGCTCTCAGCGACCGTGGCGGCCCCCACTCGATAGGTGTCGCCGTAACCGTAGCGTGGAAAACGGCGCAGCCTTTTCCACTGGTGCCCTGCGGCACGCCCTCACCCCAACCCTCTCCCAAAGGGAGAGGGGGCTAGCCGAGCAGGCATTCATCTCCAGTAGCACCGGCAAGATCATGCTCGATCATCGTGCCGCCACCTTGGGAGCAACCGCCCCGGCTCGGCCATGGCGGTCCTCCACTCGATAGGTGTCGCCATAACCGTAGCGTGGAAAACGGCGCAGCCTTTTCCACTGGTGCCCTGCGGCACGCCCTCACCCCAACCCTCTCCCAAAGGGAGAAGGGGCTAGCCGAGCAGGCATTCATCTCCAGCAGCACCGGCAAGATCATGCTCGATCATCGTGCCGCCACTTTGGGAGCAACCGCCCCGGCTCGGTCATGGCGGTCCGTTGCGGTAGCCGCTCCTACGGGCTCGAGACTCGCCTGTAGGAGCAACTGTCTCAATCGCGTATCGCGGCCATGGGCCGCTCCTACGGGTAGATCATGTGGCAAGCGCCAGGGGGGCGTGGCAGTGGGCGCGAGAGCGGGGTCGCTGTTGTGGCCAGCAGGAGAGAGGGCCCGGCACCCGCACCTGTCCAGTAGACGGGGTGCCGGGGCCTGGTATCAACCCGCCTGGGACAGGGTGGAGCGGACCGCGGGCGGGGCGACGTCTTCGCCGGCCTTTTCCAGATTCTTGCCCAGCAGGGCGTGGTAGAGCTCCTTGTCGCCGAGGATGCCCACGGCGCGGCCATCGGTCTCCAGCACCAGCTTGTGCCCGGTGTGGTAGCGGATCTCCAGGGCGTCGCGCATGCGGATGTCGGCCGGCGCCAGGGTCGGCTGGCGCTGCAGGCTGTTGATCGGCATGCCCGGGGTCCAGCGTTGCAGGGCCAGGCTCTCGCCACCGCGGCGCAGCGCCTTGACCGTCTGGTTGTCCAGGGCCAGCCAGATGTCGTGGCTGCGCTCCAGGCAGATCTCGTTGCCCTCGCGGCCGCACTTGTCCAGGCCGCGCATCAGGCTGTAGCCGCTGAGCACGTTGAGCGGATTGGTGTGGGCGACGAAGGTGCGCACGTATTCGTCCGCCGGATTGAGCACGATGTCCTCGGGACGGCCGTGCTGGATGATGCGACCGTCCTTCATGATGGCGATGTTGGTGCCGATCTTGAGGGCTTCGTCGAGGTCGTGGCTGACGAAGACGATGGTCTTGTTGACCTTGGCCTGCAGCTGCAGCAATTCGTCCTGCAGCTGCTGGCGGATCAGCGGATCGAGGGCGGAGAAGGGCTCGTCCATCAGCAGGATGTCGGCGTCCATGGCCAGGGCGCGGGCCAGGCCGACGCGCTGCTGCATGCCGCCGGACAGGGAGTCCGGCTTCTTGTTGCGCCACTGGGTCAGGCCGACCAGTTCCAGCTTCTCCTCGACCAGCTTCTTGCGCTCGGCGGCCGAGCGGCCCTGCATCTCCAGACCGAAGCCGACATTCTCGGCCACGGTCAGCCAGGGCATCAGGGCGAACTTCTGGAACACCATGGCGATGCGCGTGGTGCGCATGTCCTTGAGCACCGCGGGGGAGCAGTTGGCGATGTCCACCTCGCTGCCCTTGTGCTCGATCAGCAGTTTGCCGCGACTCACGGTGTTGAGGCCGTTGATGCAGCGCAGCAGGCTGGACTTGCCCGAGCCGGAGAGGCCCATCAGCACGCAGATCTCACCCTTCTGCACCTCCAGGCAGGCGTCTTCGACACCCAGCACCTGGCCGGTCTCCTGGAGGATTTCGCTGCGACCCTTGCCCTGGTCGAGCAGCTCCAGGGCGCGCTTGTTCTGCTTGCCGAAGATGACGTCGACGTGTTCGAAACGTATGGCGGTCATGATTTACTTAACCTCGCGAGGGGCGGGTTGCTTGCACACCCGGTCGAGCAGGATGGCGATCAGGACGATGGACAGGCCGGCTTCGAAGCCCAGGGCGATGTCCGCGGTGTTGAGGGCGTTCACCACCGGCTTGCCGAGGCCATCGGCACCCACCAGGGCGGCGATCACCACCATGGACAGCGACAGCATGATGCACTGGGTGATGCCGGCGCCGATGCTGGGCATGGCGTGGGGCAACTCGATGCGGGTCAGCAGCTGCCAGCGCGAGCAGCCGAAGGCCTTGCCGGCGTCCATCAGCTCGGCGGGAACGTCCTGGATGCCCAGGCAGGTCAGGCGGATCGGCGCGGCCACGGCGAATACCACCGTGGAAATCAGCCCGGGCACCACGCCCAGGCCGAACAGGGTCAGGGTCGGAATCAGATAGACGAAGGTGGGGACCGTCTGCATCAGGTCCAGGACCGGGCGCAGGCCGGTGTAGAACCAGGGCTTGTGCGCGGCGACGATGCCCAGCGGTACGCCGACGGCGATGCACACCAGGGTGGCGAAGACCACCTGGGCCAGGGTTTCCATGGTTTCCTGCCAGTACCCCAGGTTGAGGATCAGGAGCAGGGAGACGAGGGCGAAGATCACCAGGCCGATGCTGCGTTGCAACAGATAGACCCCTACCGCGACCAGGGCAATGAAGGCCAGCGGGTTGAACCACATCAGGCCGGCGGTGAGGCCGTGGATGAGGCCGGACAGCACATCGGAGATCTTGTCGAAGACGCTGGCGCCATGCAGCGTCAGCCAGTCGATGAAGTCGGCGATCTGCTGACCGAGAGGGAGCTTGTGGTCGGTAAGTAACATAACGGTGCCCGTCAGGTAGGAGTGGACAGGTCGAAGCACGAGAAACGCGGATTCGTGCTTCGGCTGTGGCAGTACCCGCCCGAACTGGCGCGGGACAGTCGAATGTTATTGTTCTGTCAGGGGGCCAGGGTGGCCTTGGCCGCTTCCAGCGCAGGCTTGCCATCGCGGGTGGTCACGCCGGCCAGCCATTGGTCGAGCACCTGCGGATGGGCCTTGAGCCAGGCCTTGGCGGCGGCGCTCGCGGCTTGTTTTTCGTTGAGAACCTTGTCCATCAGCTGGTTTTCCATGTCCAGGGTGAAGGACAGGTTGGTCAGCAGCTTGCCCACGTTGGGGCACTCCTGGACGTAGCCCTTGCGGACGTTGGTGTAGATGGTGGCGCCGCCGAAGTTGGGACCGAAGACGTCGTCGCCGCCTTCGAGATAGGCCATCTTGAAGCGGGTGTTCATCGGATGGGGTTCCCAGCCGAGGAAGACCACCCACTGCTGGCGGCGCTCGGCGCGCTGGATCTGCGACAGCATCCCCGCCTCGCTGGATTCCACCAGCTTGAACTTGCCCAGGTCGAAGGTGTTCTTGTCGATCATGCCCTGGATCAGGCGATTGCCGTCGTTGCCCGGCTCAATGCCGTAGATCTTGCCGTCGAACTTGTCGGCGTTCTTGGCGATGTCGGCGAAACTCTTCACCCCGGCGTCGTAGACGTACTGGGGCACGGCCAGGGTGTACTTGGCGCCCTCCAGGTTGGCGCGCACGGTCTCGACGCTGCCGTTGTCGGCATAGGGCTTGATGTCCGCCGCCATGCTCGGCATCCAGTTGCCGAGGAAGACGTCGATGTCCTTGTTCTGCAAGGACTTGTAGGTGACCGGTACGGAGATCATGTTGGTCGTGGTCTGGTAGCCGAGGGCGTGCAGCACCTCGCTGGTCACGGCCGTGGTCACGGTGATGTCGGTCCAGCCGACATCGGCAAAGCGCACCTTGGCACAGGAAGCCGGTTCAGCCGCCTGAACAGCGAGTGGCGCCAGCAGGGCGGCACTCAAGAGCCAACGGGAACAACCTTTCATGGACACATCTCCTTGCGTTTGGCGGGGTACCTTTCGGTGCGCCCCACGTGTATTTATCTGTAACCCATCCCCCCAGGCTCGCCTACCGCCTGCGTCGCTACCAGTGTACGCGGCGTCGTAACCAGAAGCGGAGATGTCGTATCCAGCGTGAGCCCCAGGGCACGTCCGCGCCCGGAGCGTTGCGGCAGAGCCAGAGAGGCGGGCAGCAGCGTCCCTCGCCGTGGCGGAACGCTGGCCAGAGGCGCTGGCGTCGGCCGGAGCGGCCCTGGATCAGTCGGCCAGACTGGCCTTCACCGCGGCGCTGCCCGGCGCGCCGCTGCGGGTGGCGACGCCCTTGAGCCAGGCGTCGAGGCGTTCGGGATTGCGCTTGAGCCAGTTGCGCACGGCGCGGCGCGGATTGTCCTTTTCGTTGAGCACCCGATCCATCAGCTGGTTTTCCATGTCCAGGGAAAACACCAGGTTGCCCAGCAGCCGGGCCGCGTTGGGGCACTGCTGGGCATAGCCCTTGCGCACCACCGTGTAGACCGTCGCCCCGCCCTGGTTCGGGCCGAAATACTCGTCGCCACCGTCGAGGTAGGTCAGCTTGTGTCGGACGTTCATCGGATGGGGTTCCCAGCCGAGAAAGACGATCCACTGGTGGTCCAGCAGTTCCTTCATCCGCACCTGGGTGAGCATGCCCTGCTCGCTGGATTCATCGAGCTTGAAGTCGCCCAGGCCGAAGGCATTGCTGGCGATCATCTTCTTCACCAGCGCGTTGCCATCGTTGCCGGGCTCGATGCCGTAGAGGGTGTGATCGAAGCGCTCGGCGAAGCGGGCGATATCGGCGAAGTTCTTCACCCCGGCGTCATAGACGTACTGGGGGACCGCCAGGGTGTAGCGGGCCCCTTCCAGGTTGGCGTGCAGGCGTTCGACCGCACCCGCATCGACCCGCGGCTGACTGAGCTTGGCCTGCGCCGGCATCCAGTTGCCGAGAAAGACATCGGCCTCGCCCGCGGCCAGGGCGTCGTAGGTCTGCGGCAGGGACAGGCGCAGCACCTCGGTCTCGTAGCCGAGGGCGCTGAGCAGATAGCGGGCCGTGGCGTTGGTGATATTGAGATCCGACCAGCCGACATCGGCCAGGCGTACCTGCTGACAATTCTCGGCTTCGCCTGCCTGTACGGCAGCGCTCAGCAACAGACCGGACAACCACAGCGCTGGGTAGATTTTCATCCTGAACTCCAGGGGTCGCGAGGGGAAGGGCCGCTGGCCGCTGCACGTACCGGTCCGTCTGGCCCGGGGGCTGGTGGCTTTTCGCCATAAGTGGCCAGAAGGGCGACGGACGGTCGCCGGGCCTGACCTACAACCGTGCCCGTTGAGTCGCCATGCCACATTTTGGCGCGCGTCGGTTACGTCTCGGTGTTACCGATGGCGTCCACCTGGCGAAGTGCCATCGGCAAAGGGTCGGTCTCGGATCAGAAAGGTCGCAAATAAAAACCCTAGCTAATCAACGTCATTGAGCGCTGCTGAATGGGTTGTTCGTGCCAGACAGCTTGCCTGGGCAGGGGTTCACCCAGTTTCGGCATGGGAATTGCGACATGACTTATGCGTCCGCGACACATCTTTCACCCAACGTTGTCCGTCGCACCTCATTAGAGCCCAGCCAAGGGCCCCAGCCTGCGTGAAGGAGATTCAAACCATGTCGCCCATTCCCACCTCGTCACAGGCCCGTGCGATCCAGTCCATCGGCTTTCTGCTGCTGGACAACTTCACACTCATCTCCCTGGCGTCGGTGGTGGAGCCGCTGCGCATGGCCAACCAGCTGTCGGGACGGGAACTCTATCGCTGGTGCACCCTGAGCCTGGACGGCCGACCGGTGCGGGCGAGCGATGGCCTGCAGATCACCCCGGACAGCGCCGTGAGCGCCGCCCCGGTGATGGACATGGTGATCGTCTGCGGCGGCGTGGGCATCCAGCGCAGCGTGTCGCGCGAACATTGCACCTGGCTGCAGAGCCAGGCGCGCCAGGGCCGCAAGCTGGGCGCGGTCTGTACCGGCAGCTGGGCCCTGGCCCGGGCCGGCCTGCTCGACGGCTACGACTGCAGCGTGCACTGGGAAACCCTGGCGGCCCTGCAGGAAGCCTATCCGCGCGTGGTGCTCAGCACCCGGCTGTTCACTATCGACCGTAATCGCTGCACCGCCTCGGGCGGCACCGCGCCGATGGACATGATGCTGCACCTGATCGGTCGCGAGCATGGCCGCGAGCTGTCGGCGGCGATCTCGGAAATGTTCATCTACGAGCGCATCCGCAACGAGCAGGATCACCAGCGCGTCCCCCTCAAGCACATGCTGGGCACCAACCAGCCCAAGCTGCAGGAGATCGTGGCGCTGATGGAAGCCAACCTCGAAGAGCCCATCGACCTCGACGAACTGGCGGTCTATGTGGACGTATCCCGGCGCCAGCTGGAGCGCCTGTTCCAGAAGTACCTGCACTGCTCGCCGTCGCGCTACTACCTCAAGCTGCGGCTGATCCGCGCCCGGCAGCTGCTCAAGCAGACTACCCTGTCGATCATCGAGGTGGCCTCGGTGTGTGGCTTCGTCTCCACCCCGCACTTTTCCAAGTGCTACCGCGAATACTTCGGCATCCCGCCGCGTGACGAGCGCCAGGGCCCGACCATCCAGCAGCCCATCGCGCTGATGCCGCTGTCCCAGGAACTGTCGCTGATGCCGGCCTCGTCCGCGCTGGCGGCCCTGAGCCAGGCCCAGGGCGAATCTACCTTTGCCAGCGTGCGGTTGTAGGTCGACCTAGCGACCGCTGGGCAGGCTGAGCAGCAGCGCCGCCGTCTGCAGATCCGGCTGGCCGTCGAAACGGCCCGGCCGGTACTTCATCTGGAAGGCGCCGATGACGTCACGCGTGGCCGCATCGAGGACACCGGTGCGGGGCACCGCATAACCGATCCGTGCCAGCTGATCCTGGAACCAGGCCGGCGGTGGCAGCACGCCGCCCAGGCTGGCTTGGCGCTGGGCGACCACCGCCGGATCCGGCCAGTTGATCAGGCCCGCTGCGGCCAGGCGCGCCCAGGGAAACAGCGGACCCGGATCCTGCTTGCGCCCCGGAGCGATGTCGCTGTGCCCGATGATGGCGCGGCGATCCAGGCCGTGGCGTTGCTCGATGTCCTTGAGCAGCGGAATCAGCGCCTTGATCTGGGCTTCGCTGAAGGGATACCACTGGCGTCCGGCCGGGGTGTCGCGAAAGCCCAGGTTGACCATCTCAATGCCGATGGAGGTGGAATTGAGCCAGGTGCGGCCTTCCCATTCGCTTACGCCGGCATGCCAGGCGCGGCGATTTTCGTCCACCAGGCGATAGATGGTGCCGTCGGTATCGATCAGGTAGTGGGCGCTGACGCCGGCCTGGGTCAGCAACTTGAGCGACTGCTTGGAATCGGCCACGGTGTAGTGCAGCACAATGTATTGCACCCGGCTGTCCTGATCGCGGGCGGTGTAGTCGTCATTGATGCGGGGGCCGCTGGAGCAGCCGGCCAGGAGCAGGCCGCAGAGCAGCCAGGGGAGAAGCTTGAAGGGCTTTTGCACGATTACCTCGCGAACGTGGAAGGGGTCAGGCCACGTCCAGGCGATCGCGTCCGGCGCGCTTGGCGCGGTAGAGCGCCTGGTCGGCACGCTCGAATACGGTATCGGCATCCTCGCCCGGCGCAAAGGCCGCGAGACCAGCGGACAGGGTGATCACCACCCGTTCGCCCTTGAAATGGAAGGGGCAGGCGGCGACCGCGGCGCGTAGCTGCTCGATCAGGGTGACCCCGCCGGCGAGCGGTGTGGCGCCCAGCAGCATGACGAATTCCTCGCCGCCGAAGCGGGCGATGAAGTCGGTCTTGCGCAGGCGGCGCTGCAGTTCGCTGGCGATGATCTTGAGCACCTTGTCACCGGCCAGGTGGCCGTAGCCATCGTTGATGCGCTTGAACAGATCGACGTCGAGCACCGCCAGCAGCAGGTCGCCGCCGTGGCGCTGCCAGCGGGCCACCTCCAGCTCCAGGCGCTCGCTCCAGGCGGCGCGATTGGGCAGCCCGGTGAGGGGGTCGCAGAGGGCCTTCTGCCGCTGCTCTTCCAGGTGGCCGCGATACTGCTGGGCCTCGCGCTCCATGCCGGCGACGCGCTCGGTGAGGGCGCTGAGTCTTTCGCTGGCTTCCTGCTCGCGGGTCTCGCGCTGGCTCTGCTGGTCGGCCAGGCTGGTCAGCAGGCCTTCCAGGCGGCTGTCGAGCGACAGCTTGAGGCTGTCCAGGTCGGTCGCCTCCTGCACCTCGGTCTGCAATTCATTGACCTGGCCACGCAGGGCGTCGCCAAAGGCGCGCTCCTGGGTCTGGCCGTCCTGGCGCCCGACGTGGACGTCCTGCAGACCGGTCTGGAAGGCGGCGAGGCGCTCGTTGAGGCGGCGCAGGTAGAGCTGGAATTCGCTCTGCCCGGAATGGTTGAGCGCCAGCACCAGCACCGACAGATCGTCGAGCACCGGCACCAGTTCGTACCAGTTCAGACTGCCCTGGATGCGCTGGCGCAGGTGCTCGGCCTGGGGCTTGTGGCTGTCCGGCAGCGCCAGGTCGTCGAGCAGCCGCAGCAGGGTGGCTTCCAGGTGCGGGGCAATGGCGCTGTAGCCGGGTTCGGGCACCGGGGGCAGGGCATAGGCCGGATCGGCCTGGACTGCCAGGGGCTCTACAGGGGCTTCAGATGGCGCAGCGGCTATACCTTCGACCGGCAGCGGCGGCGGTTCGGGCGTTGCCAGCGCTTCCGTCGCTGGCGAGGCTACTGGCGCCGGCGAGGCGTCTGCAGCTAGCGGACTCGACGCGGTCGCCGGCGCCTCTTCCGCCGCCTCGCCCCGACCGCCCAGCAGGCGCTGCAGGAAACCGGCGCGGGCGGGCTGTTCGGGGTGCAGCTGACTCAGCGCCTGTTGCTGCAGACGGCTGAATTCACCGAGCAGCGCGGGCAATTCACCCGGTTGGTCGGCCGCGGCCTGGGCGCGCTTGGCGAAACCCTTGAGCGCCTTGCGCTGGTCGCGCGGCAACTCCAGGGTCTGCAAGAGCCGGCACAGTTCGGCAAAGGCCTCGGCCACCTGGCGCGCACGCAATTCCCGGCGCTGCTCGGAGTCGAGCACGGTGCGCTCCAGGCGCGGAATCAGCTTGGCGAGGTCGGCGTCGCTGTCGTCACGGCGGAGGATGTCGCGCAATTCGACCAGGCAGGCGTCCACCGCCGCGTCGTTGCCTTCGGCGGCCAGGCTGCTGCGCACGAGGCCACGACGCACCAGGTCCAGGCGGTTTTCCCACCGGCTTTCCAGGCGTTCGAGATTCTCGAGGCTCTCCAGGTATTTGCTTTTCCAGCGTTCGACGTCCGCGCGCTCCATCCGCCCGCTCCAAAGGCTTGAGGGTGGCCAGCAGGCAGGCACGACGGGGCGGCCAGCCGACTTGATAGTGGCTAGGGTATCGGCGGTTTCGGGGAAAGTTTGAGCAGGACGACCGGAGGCCGCTTGAGAGGGACGAGCTGAGGAGCCGCCGCCGCGGGACGCGGCGGCGGGTAACGCTTACTTGGCGGCGCGTTCTTTCTGGATCAGGAAGTCGGCGACCTTCAGGGTCTCGTCCGGACCACCCGAGGAGCCCAGGTCGAAGCGGTACTTGCCGTTGACCACCATGGTCGGTACGCCGGTAATCTGGTAGGCCATGGCCAGTTTCTTGTCCTTTTCCACCTGACCCTTCACGGCGAAGGAGTTGTAGGTGCTGAGGAACTTGTCGCGATCCACGCCCTGGGTGGCGAGGAAGTCGGCCATCTCTTCGGGAGTGGCCAGCTTCTTGTGCTCCTTGTGGATGGCGGCGAAGACGGCGTCATGCACCTTGGCTTCCACGCCCATGGCTTCCAGGGTCACGAACAGCTGACCGTGGACGTTCCAGATGCCGCCGAACATGGCCGGCACGCGCTTGAAGGCGACGTCGTCGGGCAGCTTCTTGGACCAGGCGTTGAGGGTGGGCTCGAAGGCATAGCAGTGCGGGCAGCCGTACCAGAACAGCTCAACCACTTCGATCTTGCCGGGTTCGGACACCGGAACCGGACTGCTCAGTTCGGTGTACTGCTTGCCGGCCTGGATGTCGTCGGCATGGGCGGCCGCGCCGAACAGACTGGCGGCGGCGAACACGGCGGAGAAAAGCAGGTTGCGCATGGGACTACTCCTGGAAGAAGGCACGCCCACCAACCGGGCATGACGGATTGCGGGCATTGTAGCCGGGTGCATCGCCGCGCCTAGTCGCCGGTGTGCCCGAGGCCGGCCATGTTCAGGCTTCGTTCAGGTTGCCGGGGGCACGGCTCTCGCCCGACGCATCCGATATACTGCTGGCTTTGCCGCGCGCTCGCGAGTACCCCCATGTCCAGCTTCAAGAATCCCATCGTCGGTCTGTGCCAGCAGGCGTCCTTTCTCATCAGCGCCGCCAAGGTCGATCAGTGCCCGCTCGACAGCGGCCTGGAAGTGGCCTTCGCCGGTCGCTCCAACGCCGGCAAGTCCAGTGCGCTCAACACCCTGACCCACGCCAATCTGGCGCGTACCTCCAAGACGCCGGGGCGGACCCAGCTGCTCAACTTCTTCAGCCTCGACGACGAGCGGCGCCTCGTGGACCTGCCCGGCTATGGCTACGCCAAGGTGCCGATTCCGCTCAAGCAGCACTGGCAGGAGCACCTGGAGGCCTATCTGAGCAGCCGCAATTCGCTCAGCGGCGTGGTGCTGATGATGGACATCCGCCATCCGCTGACCGAATTCGACCGCCTGATGCTGGACTGGGCCCAGGCCAGCTCCATGCCGCTGCACATCCTGCTGACCAAGGCCGACAAGCTGGCCTTCGGCGCCCAGAAGAATGCCCTGCTCAAGGTGCAGCGCGACGTACGCCAGGGCTGGGGCGATACCGCCAGCATCCAGCTGTTCTCGGCGCCCAAGCGTCAGGGCGTGGAAGACGCGCAGCGTGTGCTGGCCCGCTGGCTGGGCCTCGACGAGCCCGTCGCCGAGGCATAAAAAAACTCCGGACTTCCATCGGGGGAGGGGAGAAGTCCGGAGTTCAAGACTGGACCGCCAAGCAGGGGTCCAGCATCTGCCAACACTAAACAGCAAAGGAGCAGAACGGCTATCCAAACCGTTCAGCAGTTCAGACGGGGCGCCAGGAAAAAGGTTCGCCCCGTCCGAGCAGAAAGCCGGTGCCCTGACTAGCGGCCGCTGGCGAGCCCCAGACCCTCGTCGGCGCCCAGGTGCACGTTCATGCACTGGACCGCAGCACCCGCCGCGCCCTTGCCCAGGTTGTCCAGGCGCGCCACCAGCGTCATCCGCTCGGCATTGCCATAGACGAAGAGATCGGCGCGGTTGGTGTCGTTGCTGGCCTGGACGTCGAAGAAGCCATTGTCCAGCTCCTCCTCGGCGGCCACCGGGGCCACCCGAATGAAGGCTTCGCCGTCATAGTGACGGGCCAGCGCCGCCTGCAGGTCGGCAGCGGTGGTGCCCGGGCGCAGCTGGCTGGCATGCAGCGGAATGGTCACCGCCAGGCCCTTGAGGAAGGGGCCGACGATGGGGCTGAACACCGGCGCTGCGGTCAGACCGCTCTGCACGCGCATTTCCGGCAGGTGCTTGTGGCCCTGGCCCATGGCATAGGGGCGCGGACTCAGCAGGCGCGCATCGCCGCCGGCTTCGTAGGCGGCGATCATCTGCTTGCCGCCACCGCTGTAGCCGGTCAGGGAAAAGGCCGACAGCGGGGTGTCCGCGGCCAGCAGACCGGCATCCACCAGCGGCCGGGCCAGCAGGATGAAGGCGGTGGCGTGGCAACCAGGGTTGGCGATGCGCTTGCTGGCGCGCAGCGCTTCGCGCTGACCGGGCGCCAGCTCCGGCAGGCCGTAGGTCCAGCTGCTGTCGGTGCGGAAGGCGGTGCTGGCGTCGATGATGCAGGTGTTGGGATTGGTCACCAGGCTGACCGCTTCGCGGGAGGCGGCATCGGGCAGGCAGAGGAAGGCCACGTCGGCGGCATTGAGGAAGCGCGCGCGTTCGGCCGGATCCTTGCGCTTGCTCTCGTCGATGCGCAGCAGTTCGATGTCCGAACGGCCGGTCAGGTAATCCAGCAGACGCAGGCCGGTGGTGCCTTCCTGGCCGTCGACGAAAACTTTGAAGCTCATGGCGGTGCCTCTCGCGGATGGGCGCTGAAAGCCTCGATTGTAGCGACTCGGACAGATCAGGCATACGCCGCAGGCAGGCGATACAGCCGTATCCCGTCCGACCAGCGCAGTGAGCCGTGCCAGAGCGATTTGGACAGGAGCGACAGGTACAGATCCGAAATTGGGAGTTTTGTACGGATACAGTGCTTTGCAGCTGTAAGTGGTCTGGTTCCGCGCCAGCGGCGAAGCTGAGTCTCCTCTGCCGTTTCGCTGGATATCGCCATGGACCGCCTTTTGCCCGACAGTGCCATTGCCCGCTCTATCTCCCCTCGGCGCGGATGCCGCGCCCTGTTCGCGCTGCTCGTCCGCTGGCGCCTGCGTGCCCTGGGCCGGCGGCAACTGCAGCAGCTGGACGGCCGGGCGCTGGGCGATCTGGGTCTGAATCTGGCGGATCAGCGGCGGGAAGGCGACAAACCCTTCTGGCGCGAGTGAAAATCTGCGCCGGGATGCGACTTCCTTGGGCTGACGGTAGTCTCACTCAGGCCTATCCAGACGGGAGTCCCCCATGAAAACCCTGCACCTGGGCGCCGCCGCGGCGCTGTTCTGCCTGTCCACCGCCGCCTCGGCGTCGAGCTTCTATGTCACCACCGACATCATCGTCAACGCCATCGATGCGACCTCGGACACCACCTCGTCCATCACCGGCTCCTTCAAGAACGACAAGCTGGTCCAGGAAGCCCGTGACGATGCGGCCACCTACGTCGGCAGCGCCGGCGACATCCGCGGCGTACGCCTGGAAGCAGCGCTGGACCACCTGCGCAGCCAGGCGCCCGAACTGCGGCAGGCCAGCGATGACCAACTGGCCCAGGCGATTCTCGCCATCTGACGCGCAACACCGCGATACCCCCCGTACCCCGTGGCTGCTAGCCCGGAGCGGGGGGCTGCGTTAGCCTTGGCGACCATCTGCCACCGGAGGGTCGTCATCCATGCATATCCGTCGTTCTGCCGCGCTGTTGCTCGGCCTCTGTCTCGCCACGCCGGTCCTGGCGTTCGACTCCACCACCGAGGGGCTGGTGAAGACCATCTACGGCACCAGCCAGCTCACCACCGGCCCCTTCCAGAACAAGCTGGTCCTGGCGGCGCGTGACGATGCCGCAGCCTTCGTCGCCACCGACGGCGCCCTGCGCGGTGCTCAGCTGGAGGAAACCCTCCGCGCCCTGCGCGCAGCCGATCCCGCACTGCACGCCTCCGACCGGGAACTCGCCCAGGCGATTCTGAGTCAGTAGTCCGTTTCAATTCCGTGACATCCCTGGAGTATCCATGCGCCGTTCCCTGCTTATCGCCGCTGCCCTGACCCTGGGCGTTTCGAGCCTGGCTCAGGCCCAGACCCTGGTGGCCACCAGTAACATCGTGGTGCGGGCGCTGCAGCGCAGCATCGACTTCACCTCCGATACCACCACCTCCATCCGCGACGCCAAGATGATCCAGGCCGCGCGTGGCGATGCCGCCAGCTTTGTCGCCACCGACGGCGACATCCGTGGCGTCCAGCTGGAAGAAGCCTTCCGCAGCCTGCGCGACCAGTTCCCGGCCGCGCGCCAGGCCAACGACCTGCAGCTGGCCCAGGCCATCCTGGCACTGTGAAGAACCGCGCCGGCCGGCTGCGGCAGTGGCTGGCCGGCCTCGCGGCCGGCCTGGCCCTCGGTGGGGCCCAGGCCGCCCTGCACCTCGAACTCGATATCCAGGGCCTGACGCCCGCGCAGATCCAGGCGACCCAGCAACTGCTGGATGAAGCCCAGGCCCTGCTGCCACCCAGATTCAAGGCGGCGCTGGACGAGCGCATCCCGGTGCGCTGGAGCAGCGAGCTGCTGGAAGAGGCCTATGGCGAAGCGGATCGGCGCAATCTGCTGCTCAATCGCCGCCTGCTGCCCAGCCTGGTCGACGGCAGCGACACCCGCATCCAGACCGGCCGGCCCCATGGCACCCAGCACCGCGAGCTGCTGGCCACGGTGCTGCACGAGCTGACCCACTTCTATGACCGCGAGCGCGTCTGGACGCCCGCGCAGCGCCAGCTGATCCTCTCCTGCGGCGGCCTGGGGCTGACCTCCGACCAGCTGCCGGTGAAATGCCAGGGCCAGGCCGGGCGCAGCTATACCCTGTCCGACGATCCACGGCTGCTGGACCTGGCCGGCTGGCAGGTGAAGACCCGCAAGCACGGCAATCGCGAGTCCAAGAATCTCTTCATCGCCCGCAGTCCCGATCTCTATGAAGTCACCAACCCGAAGGAATTCGTGGCGGTGAACATGGAGTACTTCCTGCTCGACCCCAGCTACGCCTGCCGGCGGCCGGCGCTGCAGCGCTACTTCGCCGAGCACTTCGGCTGGTCGCCCAAGCACGATGCCTGTCCGGGGCGCTATCCCTATCTCAACGCCGGCAACGACTTCGGCGAGGCGCCCCTGGGCTGGCTCGATCCGGAGCGGGTCTATGCGGTGGACTACCTGCTGGCCGAGGGCAACGAGAAGGTCATGAGCCGCTGGGGGCACAGCATGCTGCGCCTGGTGGTCTGCGCCCCCGGTCGGCCGCGTGGCCCGGATTGCCGGCTGGATCTGCAATACCACCTGGTGCTGTCGTTCCGCGCCTTCGTCAATGACGTCCAGCTCTCCAGCTGGCGCGGCCTGACCGGCTCCTATCCGTCGCGGCTGTTCGTGCTGCCGCTGGCCCAGGTGGTGGATGAGTACACCAAGGTGGAGTTGCGCGGTCTGCAATCCGTGCCGCTCAAGCTGACCCGCCCGGAGATCGCCGACTTCCTCGAGCGGACCGCCCAGGTGCACTGGAGCTATGACGGCCAGTACTACTTCGTGACCAACAACTGCGCGGTGGAGACCTTCAAGCTGCTGCACGACGGGGTGCCGCGCCTGGCCGATGCCCAGCTCGATGTCATCACCCCGACGGGCCTGATGGATGCGCTGAGGTTCAAGGACCTGGTGGACACCTCGGTGCTCGACGATCCGCGCGAGGCCTTGCGGCTGGGCTATCGCTTCGACAGCTTCCGCGAGCGTTTCCAGGCGATGTTCAAGGTGGCGCGGGAGCGCCTGCAGCTGCCCCAGGCGGATGTCGAGGCCTGGCTGGCGCTGACCCCGCAGCAGCGTCGCGAGCAATTCCAGCGTGCCGACCTGCGCGCCAGCGCCGCCCTGCTGCTGCTGGAGCAGGCAGCCTATCGCCGGGCGCTGCTGCAGGCCCAGACCGAGCTCAAGGATCGTTACCTGGGCCAGGACGCGGTGGACAAGGCACGCTTCGGCAAGGCCGGTGGCGCCCTGGAACAGATCCTCAAGGACAGCGGCTACCTGAGTCGTCCGGCCGAGTTGCTCGGCACCGACGGCTACGGCCTGCCGCAGCCGGGCGAGTGGGAGCAGCTGACCGCCGAGAGCCAGAAGCGCCAGGCGCACCTGCGCAGCCTCCGGGACACCCTCAACAACGAGGTTCGCCAGCTGCTCTCGCCGGAGGCCCGCGATGGCCTGGACCTGACCGAAGCCAACCTGGACCTGCTCGGCAAGCACCTGCGCGAGCTGAACAAGGCCAGTGGCGGGCTGGAGTTGAAGTAGGGCGGTTGGGGCGGCCGGGCGTTGTTGGGCTTCGCTGGGCTCAACCCAGCCTGCGCAAGGTACAGCAGGGGCCGGATAGCCCCCTCTCCCCTGGGGAGAGGGCTGGGGTGAGGGGAGCGTTACCAGGCTGTTGGGCTTCGCTGCGCTCAACCCAACCTACGGGAGCTGTGTAGGTTGGGTTGAGACGGCGCCATCGTCGAAGCCCAACCGCCCCGGCATCCGCTAGCGCTTCGGCGCCTTGCCCTGGGGTTTGGCGGGTGCCGCGGGTTGCGGGCGTTCCAGCAGGGCCAGCAGCTGTTCCGGCGGGACCTCCTGGCCGTTGAGCAGCAGCCGCCCGGCGCTGTAATTCAAGGTAGCCACCAGATCCTCGCCTTCGGCCTTGAGCAGGCCGCTGTTGAGGCCGATGCCCGCCAGGGCTTCGGCGGTGGCCTGGGCCTGTTGCTGCATGGCCGGCTGGCTGCGCTGGGCGCCCGCCTGGAACAGCACGCCATCCACCAGGCTGCCCCGCGCCACCGACAGGCGGGCATCGAGACCGGCCAGCAACTGGGCCGCGAGTTGCTCCGGCGGCAGATCGTAGGTCGCCGGCTTGGCCAGGGTCAGGTCCAGGTGCAGGCGGTTGCTGCCGCCAGGGGTGTCGAAGCGCAGCTCATCCACCACCAGCTGGGGACGCGCGGCGAGCACATCGCCGAGGTGCTGCTGCAGGGTCGCCTGGGTGGTGGGATCCAGACCCTGCTCGGTATCCAGCTGCAGGTGCTGCAGCAGGGCATTGAGCTGGGCCAGGGCCGGGCTGTCGAGCTGGCTGTAGTGGCTTTTCAGGGTCGCCTTGCCCAGGGTCTGGCCGGCGATGTCGAGCTGGCCGAGGCTGGCGTTGAGCGTGCCCGCCAGTTGCTGGCCCTGTTGCTGGGTGTCGCCCTGGAGCTGCAGATTCCGCAACTCGACCGCGGGCTTGCCGGGCATGGCCAGCAGCAGGCGGCCGAGGCACAACTGCCCCGGGCCGAGCCAGAAGCCATCGGCATTGCGACGGTTGTCGCCGGTCAGGCCGAAGCCTTCGGTCTCCAGCTTGGCCCAGCCATCCGGCGTGCGCACATTGAGGCTGAATTGGCCCACCGTGCTGTCCAGGCGCAGCCGGCTGGCCTCCATGTCGGTAGCGAAGGTGGCGGTCAGGCCGGAGAAGGCCACCGCGCCCTGGGGCTGGTCCAGGTGCAGGGCGGCCAGGGTCAGACCGCCGTCCACCGTGCGGTCGTAGCCCAGGGTGGCGTCGAGCCGTACGGGCTCGGCGCCCTTGGCCAGGGTGAAGAGATCGGCGGTGATCGGCGTGCGCGCCAGGGTGACGCGGTTGACCGCCATGACCGGCGCCAGCTGCAGGGATTTGAGGCGGGTCAGGGGGAAGGGGCCGTGCTGGATGTCGTCGAGCACCCGCAGCACCTCCACCGGCGGTCGATCCTCGGCCTGTACGCTCAGGCTGAAGGTGGCGGTGCTGCTGAAGACACCGCGCTGCAACTCGACCAGCTGCAGTTGCAAGGGGTACTCGGGCAGTTGCGCCTGCAGGGCCAGCTGGGCCTGGCTGGCCGCCTGGCGCAATTCGCCTTCCAGCCGGGTGCCGGTGTACCAGGCGCCGCCCACGGCGGTGCCGACGGTGACCAGGGCCACACCGGCGAGGGTGGTAAGTAGCGGTTTCTTCATGGTGACCAAATCCCTTTGCATGAGGCTCACGGCGGCGCACGGCCGATAGGAAGCGGAGTGTACGAGAGCGCCGGGTGGATGCCGAGGGGGAGCGGCCGGGATCGCCTCGCCGGGCCACAGACTGTGATGGCTTTCCGGCGGTGTCGGCGCCGAGTCGACGACCCGCTCCGCGGGGTGCTAGCGTGCCGCGATCCCCACTGCCGGAACCTCCGCCATGACCGCTCTCCCGTGCCTGTCTGCCGTTTCCATCCTTGCGCTACCGGGGGTGCCGGCATGAGCAGCCAGCGTCCGGTCGATGGCCTGCAACTCCCCGCCGAACTCCTCGCCCGCGCCGAGGCGCTGCTGGCCCAGGGGGGACGCCGCCTGCTGGGCATCGCCGGTACGCCGGGCGCGGGCAAGTCGACGGTAGCCGAGCTCCTGGCGGCGGCGCTCGGCGAGCGCGCCGTGGTGGTGCCCATGGACGGCTATCACCTGGCCAATCGCGAGCTGGCGCGTCTGGGCCGCGCCCAGCGCAAGGGCGCGCCGGACACCTTCGACGCCCGCGGCTATCGCGCCCTGCTGCAGCGGCTGAAGACGCCGGTGGCCGGCGAGACCGTCTATGCGCCGCTGTTCAATCGCGAGATCGAAGAACCCATCGCCAATGCCATCCCGGTCCACGCCGAGACCCAACTGGTGATCAGCGAGGGCAACTACCTGCTCTTGACCCAGGCGCCCTGGAGCGATGTGGCCGAGGTGTTCGACGAGTGCTGGTATGTGCGCGTCGATCCCGCGGAGCGTCGCGAGCGGCTGGTCGCCCGGCACATGCACTTCGGCCGCAGCCGCGCGGACGCGGAGGCCTGGGTGGCGAGCACCGACGAGCCCAATGCACGCCTGATCGACGGCGACCGGGCGCGGGCGGATCTGGTGGTGGAGTGGCGGGATGGGGCGGCTGTCGGCAAGGCCTAGGTGTGATCTCTCAGTAGGTTGTTCATCCGGGGCATTCCCGGAATTCTGGAAGCGCGACCAACACAGCCTTCCAGGAGCCCCGGATGAACCTGCATAAACATGCCCGTCTTACCCCTCGAGGTCGAGCC
>NZ_NKID01000026.1:0-11943 GCF_002256045.1 Pseudomonas sp. PGPPP4 | reverse complement strand
GGGGCTTGCTCCCGATGGCGGTGTGTCAGAGACAAATGTGCAGGCTGACACACTGCAATCGGGAGCAAGCCCCCTCCCACAGTTTTAATCGGCGGTGAATTTGAAGACGGTGTTCTGGGTGTAGGTCTGTCCTGGGTTCAGGCGAGTTGAGGCGAAGTTTGGTTGGTTAGGTGCATCCGGATAGTGCTGGGTCTCCAAGGTAAAACCACTCCAGTGCAGGTAAGTCTTGCCGCCTTTACCCTTCACCGAACCATCAAGGAAGTTGCTGGTATAGAACTGCACGCCCGGTTCGCTGGTGTAGAGCTGCAAACGCCGGCCTGACTCTGGGTCATGCACCTCGGCGGCGAGTTGCTTCACGTCCCCCTTGGTGTCCAGCGCCCAGTTGAAGTCAAACCCACCTTGCTTTGGCTCGGCAAATTTGAGCTGCGGATGATCCTCCTTGATGTGCTGGCCGATCGGCGTCGGTTTCAGGAAGTCCATCGGCGTACCCTTGACGGGCGCCAGTTCGCCGGTCGGAATCAGGGTGGCATTCACTGGCGTGTAATGACTGGCGTGCAAGGTCGCGACTTGCTTGAGAATGTCGCCATTGCCTGCACCGGCGAGGTTGAAGTAGCTGTGATTGGTGAGGTTGAGCACCGTAGGTTTATCGGTGGTGGCGGTGTAGTCGATGTGCAGTTCGTTCTTGTCGTTGAGGCGGTATGTGACCTCGGTTTTCAGATTACCGGGGAAACCCATCTCGCCGTCCTTGGACAGGTAGCTCAGCTTCACGCCGACTGAGTCCTTGTCCTTGACCGTCTCGGCCTTCCACACCTGCTTGTCGAAGCCCTGGGCGCCGCCATGCAGCGAGTTGGGGCCATCGTTGAGCGGCACCTGGAAGCGCTTGCCGTCGAGTTCAAAGGCGCCACCGGCCAGGCGGTTGCCAAAGCGGCCGATGGTCGCGCCGAAGAATGCCGTACCGCTCTGATAGCCTTGCACGTCGTCAAAGCCCAGCACTACATCGTCGACCTTGCCGTGTTTGTCCGGCACTTTCAGCGACTGCAAGACGCCGCCGTAGGTAATCACCGTGGCTTGCATGCCGTGGCTGTTGCGCAAAATGTATTGTTCGACGGCGGTGCCGTCGTTGGTTTTACCGAAAGGTTTTTGCTCGCTGCTCAGGCCGGCCGCCTGGGCGCCGCCGCTGGCGATCATCATGGACAGCGCCAGGCCAGACAGCAGGTATCGAGGGTGCTTCATGGTCGAACTTCCTTTTGTTGTTTTGAGTGAAATAGTTCTACTAATAGCGATATTTTGTTGGTGTGACAGCGAATTTATAGCCTTTAACGCCAATTTCGTAAAATAAAATAAGACTAATTGATCGAGGCAACCGTTATATGAGTACTGCGCAGGCTGTTTATCCGGACCTTGAAGGCAAAACCGTGCTGGTGTCTGGTGGTGCTTCGGGCATCGGTGAGTTCATGGTGCGGGCCTTTGCCGCGCAAGGCGCCAAGGTCGGCTTTGTGGACCGCGCGCAAAGCCAGGGCGATCGGCTGGCCGCGTTGTTGAGCTCGAAGGGGCATACGGTGGAATTCGTGTGCTGCGACATCACCGATGAAATCGCCTACAAGGCCGCCATCGAGCGTTTCGAGCATTCGTTGGGGCCGATCACCGTGTTGGTGAACAACGCCGCCAACGACGTGCGTCACACCCTGGAGGAAGTCGACTCGGACACCTTCGATAAGCTGATCTCAGTCAACCTCAAGCACGCCTTCTTTGCGGCCAAGGCCGTGGTGCCGATGATGAAAGCTGCCGGCGGCGGCGCGATCATCAACCTCGGCTCGGTCGGCTGGATGATGGCTTCCGCCGGCTACCCGGTGTACGCCGCCAGCAAGGCCGCTGCCCACGGCATGACCCGGGGGTTGGCGCGGGAGTTGGGGCCTCACCATATCCGCGTCAACACGTTGGTGCCGGGGTGGGTCATGACCGAGAAGCAACTGGCGATGTGGGTGGACGATGCGGCCAAGGAACTGATCGCCCGCAGCCAGTGCCTGCCCGGCAGCGTCCTGCCGGAACACATCGCCAATATGGCGTTGTTTCTCGCCTCGGATGCCTCGGCGATGTGTTCGGCGCAGAACTTTATTGTGGATGGCGGTTGGGTCTGAGCCGAACACCCTCTCTCAGACAACACAGACCAATGTGGGAGGGGGCTTGCCCCCGATAGCGGTGGTTCAGGCAGTACTTCTATGACTGACCCACCCTTATCGGGGGCAAGCCCCCTCCCACATTTGAACTGCGGTGCTTAGGCGATGGGGTAACGCTTGAACGCCGCATGCTGCTCCAGCCGTTCGGTATGCCGGGCCAGGTTGGGGAACGCATCCGCCTTGACCACCGACGCCACTGTGAACTGGCTGAACGACCACGCCACCGCCGCCGTAATCGACGCCTGGGTCAGTGCTTCGCTGTCGCCCAGCTGCTTGTCCAGCAACGCATAAGCCGCGAGCAATTGGCCGGTCACGCGCTCAAGCCACGGCGCATGCAGCTTCTCGGCCGGGCGCAGGTTGTGCTCATAGACGATCTGCACGCTCTTCTCACAGGCCGCCAGCGCCAACCCCAGAACGTGTAAGTCTTTGGCAAGTGCCGCAGGTTGCTGGGGCAGCAGCTTTTTGTCCGACGAGGCCAAGGCTTCGAGGTACTCCAGGATCAAGCTGGAATCCATCAATACCGTGCCATCGTCCAGCACCAGGGTAGGGGCCTTGACCACCGGATTGATCTGCGCAAATTCGTTGAAGGTGCTGAACACGGACAAGGGTTCATGCACAAAACTCACCCCGTACAGATCCAGGGAAATTGCCACGCGGCGTACGTAAGGCGAGTCCAGCATGCCGACCAGTTTCATGAAGCCTCCATTGCTATCAGGGTGATGAGCTCAAGAGATTAAGGGCACTCGGTCGCCCGGCGCAATTGTTGATACGCCTGCACCAACTGCTCCAGGCTGAACGCCAGGTTGCGTCCGCTGGGGTTGGGCAGCACCCACACTGACGCACCGCCCAACACCGTTGGCTGCAAGCCCCAGGCGATCTCGCGCTGGCCGCTCAATGCGCTGTAGCCGGGCTTGCCCAGGAACGCTACGAAGCGCGGCGCGCAGTGGCGGATCTTCTGTTCGAAGCCCGTCGCGGCCTGGGTGAACTCATGCCGTGCCAATTCGTCCGCGCTGGCCGTGGGGCGTTCCACCAACGTGGTCAGGCCGCAGTGGTAGTGCAACAGCGTGCGGCCGTGTTCCGGGCGGATTTCGTGGGGGGTGAACCCGGCCAGATGCAAGGCGCGCCAGAAGCGGTTGCTGCGGTTGGCGAAGTGCAGGCCGAGGGCGGCGGAACCCTTGCCGGGGTTGATGCCGCAGAACACCACGTTCAGGTGGTCGGCGAGGATGTCTTCCAGCCCGGCGTTCATGCCGGGCTCCTGAAGCCTTGGCGGCTGGCGCCCGGCGGTTGCCCGGTGATGCGTTTGTAGGCGCGACTGAAGGCCGCCTGGGAGGTATAGCCGAGGCGGTACGCCACTTCTTCGATGGGCAGCCGCTCCAGGGTCAGCCACTGGCTGGCGAGGCGCATGCGCAGCTCGGTCACGTAACGCAGCGGTGGTACCCCCAGGGTCGCCTGGAAACGATCCGCGAACACCGAGCGTGAGGTATGACAGTGCGCCGCCAGTTCGGCCACGCTCCAGTCGCGCCCCGGTTGCTGGTGCAGGGCGAGCAGGGCGCCGGCCAGGCGGGTGTCGCGCAACGCGGCCGCGAGACCCGAAGCATTGGCGCAGGCGCACTCGACCCAGCCCCGCACGATCATCGCCGCCACCACATCGGCCAGGCGCGCAAGGATGCCGGCATAACCGACGCGGGCGCTGGAGACTTCGCGTTCCATCACCGCCAGGATCGGCATCAAGCCGGGGTAACGTTGGCCGCCGGCGTCGATCAGCATCAAGGCCGGCATCAGGTTGCCGAGGCCCTGGATGCTGTCGAGCTCGAACTCCATGCAGGCGCTGAACAGCAGGGTGCTGGAGGGAGCAAAGGGCGAGGCATTCACCGCGCACACGGTATCGCCCAGCGGTGCAGCGTCGAAGCTGGCGATGTCCTGCACGGGGTCATCCGGTTTGGACAGCAGCGCATGGGCGCCACCGTGGGCGATAAACACCGCATTGCCGGCCGACAACTCAAAGAGGCTGCCGTCGTGCAGGCGCAGGGTCGCGCAGCCGGCGGCCAGGAAATGGAAATACGCGTGGCCGGGCTTGGCCGCAAAGCTGATACCGAACACCGGCCCGGCCTGGATGCGCCGGTACTGCACGCCGCGCAGGCGCATGCTGCGCAGCAGCTCATTGATCAGCTCGGAGGACAGGTTGAATGCATTGTCGGCTGGCATGTTCGGGGTTTCGGTCAAGAACTCAAGGGTTTGAATCATAGATCATCCTGATGGGCATACCTAGACTGGCCATCACGTAAATGCCTGAGGATGTCCTGTGATGAATGATTGTGTGTCCCATGCCCCTGTCGATGGCAGGGCAGAACCGACCACGCCGGCCTGGATGGCGGTGTTTTCCCTGGCGATGGGCGTGTTCGGCCTGCTCACGGCGGAGTACCTGCCGGCCAGCCTGCTGACGCCGATGGCCTTGGACTTGGGCGTGTCGGAAGCGTTGGCCGGGCAAGCGGTCACGGTCACGGCGGTGGTGGCGTTGTTCGCCGGTTTGCTGCTGCCTAGCCTGACGCGCGGCATTGACCGGCGCCTGGTGCTGCTGGGGTTCTCCACGCTGATGATTGCGTCCAACCTGCTGGTGGCGTTCTCGTCCAGCCTCCTGGTGCTGTTGTTGATGCGCATCCTGCTGGGCATTGCCCTCGGCGGTTTCTGGAGCATGGCGGCGGCCGTTGCGATGCGTCTGGTACCGGCGGCGTTGCTGCCACGTGCCTTGTCGATCATCTTCAGCGGCATTGCGGTGGGTACCGTGGTCGCGGTGCCATTGGGCAGCTACCTGGGGGACCTGTATGGCTGGCGCAGTGCATTTGTGGCTGCGGCCGCCGTCGGCGTGGTGACCCTGGCCTTCCAGCTGTTCACGCTGCCGCGCCTGGCACCCAGCGGCACCGCGCGCCTGCGCACCGTGCTTGATGTACTACTGCGCCCCGGCATTGCCATCGGCATGTTCGGCTGCGTGCTGGTGCACACCGGGCACTTCGCGCTGTTTACCTACATTCGCCCGTTTCTGGAAAGCGCCACCGGGGTCGGCACCCAAGGGCTGGCGTTGATGCTGCTGGGGTTTGGCGCGGCGAATTTTGTCGGTACGCTGCTGGCCGGGTGGTTGCTGGTGCGCAACCCGCGGGGAACCCTGGTGTTGATGCCGGTCCTGGTGGGCGTCGCTGCGTTGGCCCTGGTGTTGCTGCCCGCGTCACTGCCGGGTCAGGCATTGCTCCTGGCGCTGTGGGGCATGGCCTTTGGCGGGGTGCCGGTGGCGTGGTCGAACTGGGTGGCGCGTGCGGTGCCGGATCAGGCCGAAAGTGCCGGTGGCATGGTGGTCGCTTCGGTGCAATCGGCCATCGCGGCGGGTGCGGCGGGCGGGGGCGCGATGTTCAGTGCCACCGGCATCGACGGGGTGTTTCTGGGCGCGGGCTGCTTGATGCTGCTGGCGGCCTTGTTGATCGCGCTGCGAGTGCAGGTGCCCCGGCACGCTGCGGCGGGGAGTGTGACGCACCACCCGTCTTTGGTTTAGTCTCAAGCGCTTCGCTGATCGCAAACGCTTCTGGAGCCGTAAGCATGACCGAATATGTACCCCCGAAAGTCTGGACCTGGGAAACCGAAAGCGGCGGCACCTTCGCCAGCATCAACCGGCCCATCGCCGGTGCGACCCACGACAAAGAACTGCCCATCGGCAAGCACCCGTTGCAGCTGTACTCCCTGGCCACGCCCAACGGGCAGAAGGTCACTATCCTGCTCGAAGAGTTGCTGGCCCTGGGGCACAGCGGTGCGGAATACGACGCCTGGCTGATCAAGATCGGCGACGGCGATCAGTTTGGCAGCGGCTTTGTCGGCGTGAACCCGAACTCCAAGATCCCCGCCTTGATGGACCACAGCGGGCCCACGCCGATTCGTGTGTTCGAGTCCGGCGCGATCCTGCACTACCTGGCCGAGAAGTTCGGCGCGTTCTTCCCCACCGAGCCTGCGGCCCGTGCGGAGTGTTTGTCATGGTTGTTCTGGCAGATGGGCAGTGCGCCCTACCTGGGCGGTGGCTTCGGGCATTTCTACGCGTACGCGCCGAGCAAGATGGAATACCCGATCAACCGCTTCGCCATGGAGGCCAAGCGTCAGCTGGACGTGCTGGATAAGCGCCTGGCGGTGAGTGAGTACATTGCCGGTGATGAATACACCATTGCCGATATTGCGATCTGGCCGTGGTACGGCGGGTTGGTCAAAGGCCGCTTGTATGGAGCGGCGGAATTTTTGTCGGTGCATGAGTACAAGCATGTGCAGCGCTGGGCCGATGCGATTGATGCACGGCCGGCGGTGCAGCGTGGCCGGCGGGTGAACCGGGTGTCTGGCGAACCCCAGGAACAGTTGGCCGAGCGGCATGACGCGAGCGACCTGGACTGATTGAGATCCAAGTGTGGGAGGGGGCTTGCCCCCGATAGCGGTGGTGCAGATCAATAGATGTCGACTGATCCACTGCTATTGCAAGCAAGTCCCTCCCACCTGCTGATCTTCATGTATCAGGCCCCCATGTTCTCGGAGGTCACAATCTGCGGCGCTATATGCACCCGATGCCGCACCGGATCAAACCCCTCGGCACTCTGCAATTGCACCAACAACTCCACCAGTGCCACCGCCGTCTGCCGTGGCTGCGAGTCCATCACCACATCAACCAACCCCTGGCGCAGCGCCTGGCGAGACAGCTCCGTGGACTCCTGCAAAATGCAGCACAACGCCGGGCGCTTGGGCAACTGCGCCAGGGCGCTGATGATACCGTCGCCGCCGCCGCCCACCACGCACAGGCCGCGCAGGTCGCTGTGGCGGGTGAGCAGATCGAGGGTGGCTTCTTCGGTGATGTCGCAGTTGTCCAGGTTGATCAGTGGTTCAAGTGGCTTGAGCCCAGGTGCGTGTTCGGCCAGGTAGCTGTGCAGGCCCTCGACCCGTGCCTGATGCCCCAGAAACCGGTGGCCGCCCAATAAAATCCCGACGCTGCCTTTGCGTGCGCCACAGGTGCGGGCGAGCAACCAGCCCATGGTGCGTCCGACCACGTGGTTGTCCTGGCCGACATAAGGTTCCAAGGCGTGCTCGTGGATATCCGAGAGCAGGGCGACCACCGGCACGCCAGCTTCGCGGATCTGCGCCAGGCAAGCATTGATCAACGGGTGGGCAAAGCTGACCACCGCCAGGGCATCACACTGCACGGCGAGTTGTTCGATCTGCGTGACGATGGCGCTGGGTGTGCGGTCGTTGATGTAGTCGAATTGGCAGGTCAGGTTGGCGGTGCCGTGATGCTCGGCGGCGTCGGCAATCGCCTGCGCCAAGTTGGCATAGAACGCCTGGGCTGTACCCAGCAACAGGATGCCGAAGCGATAGGTGGGCCGGCGTTCGCGGATGCGTTGGCCGATCAGCCGCGCAGCAAAGTAGCCCACGGCTTCGGCGGCCTGGAACACCTGTTCGGCGGTCTGCGGATTAACCGGCGCGCGTGCGTTCAATACCCGGTCGACCGTGGCCACACTCAGGCCCGCCTGGGCGGCGACGGTGGCGATGGTTGGGCGTTTATTGTTGTTCATGACAGCCCCCTTGAGCGTCTTGATAGAAAACTATCAAGCCCCGCTGGGCCTGGATGATAGCTTGATAGGGAATGGATTCAAGGCCTTGAGGGTGATTTAGCTGCGCTCTATCGTTGGTTTCGCAAAGCACCTGAAACCACCGCTTGCGGAGAACAATAACAATGCCCGAACACACCGTTCATAGCGCTCGGCGCGACTACAGCCTCACCGGCCCCGAAGCCGCCCGCGCCGCTGAAAAAGGCCTGGTCTCGGCCAGTTGGTACCAATCGCCGATTTCCCGTAAACGCATGAAAGAACTGATGCAGCGCCGCGACGGCCCAGCCTTGCGCGACACCGCCCTCTGGGTGAGCGCGCTGTTCGCCACCGGCTTCGGCGGCTACTGGTTCTGGGGCACTTGGGCCTGCGTGCCGTTTTTCCTCGCCTATGGGGTGCTCTACGGCACCGCGTCCAACCCGCGCTGGCATGAAACCGGCCACGGCACCGCGTTCAAGACCCGCTGGATGAACGACGTGCTGTACCAGGTCGCGAGTTTCATGTGCATCTTCGAACCCCACGTCTGGCGCTGGAGTCATGCCCGGCACCACACCGACACCATTGTGGTCGGCCGTGATCCGGAGATTGTCGAACCGCGTCCGCCGAGCTTGTTGATGATGTTTCTGAGCCTGTTCAATTTGCCGCTGGCCTGGAAGACCTTCAGCGGGGTGGCGCGCCATGCGGCCGGCCAGATGAGTGCCCAGGAAGCGGACTTTATCCCCGAGTCCGAATGGCCCAAGGTGTTCCGCGCCGCGCGGATCTGGGTCGGCATTTATGCGGTGGTCATCGGCACCGCGTTGTACCTGCACAGCTGGTTGCCGCTGATGCTGGTTGGGCTGCCGAGTATCTACGGCGCCTGGCTCGGCTACCTGTTTGGCCTCACCCAGCATGTGGGCCTGGCCGAAGACGTGCTCGACCACCGCAGCAACTGCCGCACCATCTACATGAACCGCGTGCTGCGCTTTCTCTACATGGACATGAACTACCACCTCGAACATCACATGTACCCGATGGTGCCGTACCACGCCCTTGCGCAGTTGCACGAGGAAATCCGCAATGACTGCCCACCGCCATACGCCACTATTTTCGAGGCGTACAGGGAGATCATTCCGACGATCCTGAAGCAGCGCAGCGACCCGACGTATTTCATCCAGAGGCCGATTGGCCCGAGTGCGGAACCGACTGCCCGCGCCCCAATGCATGCCGAAGCCGCCGCCAGCTGAACCTCATCTATAACAAGAGAAAACGCCATGAACGATCAATGGATCGACGTCTGCGCCGTGGGCGAAATAGACGAAGAAGATGTGTTGCGCTTCGATCACGGGCCGCACACCTACGCGGTTTACCGCTCGGCGGACAATGAGTTTTTCGCCACAGCAGGCCTGTGCACCCACGAGAAAATCCACCTCGCCGATGGCCTGGTGATGGACCACATCATCGAATGCCCCAAGCACAACGGACGCTTCGATTACCGCACCGGCAAGGCCATGGGCGCGCCGGTGTGCGTCAATCTCAAGACCTACCCGGTGCGGGTCGAAGCGGGGCGGGTACTGCTCGCTGTCACGGCGTGATCATGAACGCACCCTTGATCATCGTCGGCGCCGGCCATGCTGGTGGCCGTGCGGCGCTGACCCTGCGCGAAGAGGGTTATACCGCACGCCTGATCCTTATCGGCGACGAGCCGCACTTGCCCTACGAACGGCCGCCCCTGTCCAAGGGGGTGTTGCAGGGCAGCATGGACCTGGCGGGATGCAGCCTGTGCGACAGCGCCCGGCTGGCCGAGTTGGGCATCGAACATATCGCGGGTAACCCCGTCAGCCAATTGGACCCGCTTCAACAGCGTCTGCAATTGGCCGACGGCCAGTGGCTGTCCTACGCCGGCCTGTTGCTGGCTACCGGGGGCAGGGCGCGGCGTCTGCGCCAGGAACAGGCCAACGTGCTGTACCTGCGCACCCACGATGAAGCGCTGGCACTGAAATCCGCGTTGCAGCCCGGCGTGAAACTGGTGATTGTCGGCGGCGGCTTTATCGGCCTGGAAGTGGCCGCGACTGCCCGAGGCATGGACTGCGAAGTCACGGTGCTCGAAGCTGGGCCGCGCCTGGCCGGCCGCGTGTTGCCGCCGGTGATCAGCCAGGCGCTGCTGGATCTGCACCGCCAGCAAGGCGTGGACGTGCGCTTGAACGTGGCGCTGGAATCCATCCATGGCGATGCCGTGCAACTGGTCGACGGGCAGGTGCTGCCGTGTGACCTGGTGGTGGTCGGCATCGGCATGCAACCGAACATCGAGTTGGCCGTGGCGGCGGGGTTGGAGGTGGGGCAGGGCATTCGCGTTGACGCTCATTTGCGCACCAGTGCGCCGGGCATCTACGCGGCAGGTGACGTTTGCGAGTTTCGCCTCGGCGGCGAGTACCAACGCCAGGAAACCTGGCGCAACGCCGAGGCTCAGGGGCGGCATGCCGCACTCAATATGCTGGGGCGCGAGGTCCCCTTTGAGGCGATCCCCGGCTTCTGGTCCGACCAGTACGACTGGGGCTTGCAGACCGTGGGCGTGATCACCCCGCACATGATCAGTCGCGTCTTGCCAGCCGGCGGCCTGTTGCTGTTCTACCTCGATGCGGACGCGCGGTTGCAAGGTGCGTGCGGCTGGGCGCCCGGCAACAGCGTCGCCAAGGACATCAAGCTGTGTGAGCGCCTGATCACCGCGCGCACGGTGCTCAACCCGTCCAGCCTGGCGGACCCTGAACTGTCCCTTAAACAATTGCTGCGGAGCTGATATGCGCCGATTCCTAGTGTTCCAATCCCTGTGGGCCATGCAAACCGAGCCCGGTCCGCTAGAAGCGCAGTTGGATCGAATCGCCGCTGCCGGCTTCGACGGCATCACCGATCACTACTGGAAGCCCGCCGCGGTGACACGCCTGCACGCCGCGGCCACGGCGCGGGGCTTACAGATCGAAGGCCAGCTTTTCCCACAGTCGGTGGACGACCTGGCCGCCGCACTGGATGTGATCAGCCGCTACGGCTGCCACCACCTCACCCTGCAAGCCGACGTACGCCCGCGCACCCAGGCCGACGCGGCGCGGCTGGTCGAAGGTTGGCAGCGCCTGGCCGAGCAGGTGGATTTCCCGGTACTGCTGGAAACCCACCGTTATCGCCTGACCAACGACCTGCTGTTCACCCTCGACCTGCTGGCGCAAATGCCCGACTTGAAGTTGCTGGCCGACCTGTCCCACTACGTGGTCGGACGCGAATTGCCCGAACCGGGCGCGGTGGAGGACGATGAACAGATCCGCACGATCCTGCGTCACAGTTGGGGCTTTCATGGGCGCGTGGCCAGCAGCGAGCAGGTTCAGGTCTCAATGGAGTTCCCCCAGCATCACGCCTGGGTCGAACGGTTTACCGGCTGGTGGCGCTACGGTATTGAAGACTGGCTGGCTCGCCCGGACACAGGGCAGAGTCTGTCGTTCACCTGCGAACTGGGCCCGCCGCCGTATGCGATTACCGGTGCGGACGGGCGTGAAATCAGTGATCGCTGGGCCGAGGCGTTGAAGCTGCAGAGGATGATTCGCCAAGTTTGGAGCGATTGCCAAAGCCGGGTCTGAAGGCTGTATTACGAGCGTGGGCATGTTCTTCGTAGTGAGCGGGCTTGCCCCGCGCTGGGCTGCGAAGCGGCCCCAAAACCTGCCCCCCGGATTTACCTGAAGAAACGCGGTGTTCTCAATGGGGCCGCTTCGCAGCCCAGCGCGGGGCAAGCCCGCTCACCACAGAAGCAAGCTCACCGCAGAAGCAACTCATCTCAGAAGCAAACTCACCACAGAGGCAACTCATCTCAGAAGCAAGCTCACACTGGGCCGAGGCGTTGAGGCTGCAGAGGATGATTCGCCAGGTTTGGAGCGATTGCCAAAGCCGGGGCTGAAGGCTGCATTACGAGAGTGGGCATGTTCTTTTTGGTGAGCGGGCTTGCCCCGCGCTGGGCTGCGAAGCGGCCCCAAAACCTGCCCCCGGGATTTACCTGAAGAAACGCGGTGTTCTCAATGGGGCCGCTTCGCAGCCCAGCGCGGGGCAAGCCCGCTCACCACAGAAGCAACAGCAACTCATCTCAGAAGCAAGCTCACCACAGAGGCAACTCATCTCAGAAGCAAGTTCACCAC
>NZ_NKID01000025.1:0-14224 GCF_002256045.1 Pseudomonas sp. PGPPP4 | reverse complement strand
CAGCACTTACCCGCGTGGCTGCATCACTACAACTGGCACAGGCCACATTCCAGCCTCAACTACCAACCGCCAATCAGTCGCGCTCCGTTGCCACTGAATAACGTACTGGGTTTACACACCTAGGCCTTGTCCAAAAGTGCCTGTGCTTGGCCATGCTGCGTTAAAAATCCGTTCGGAATGCTCATTTACCACTCGTAAACTCCGCTTCCTCACGGATTTTTGCCTTGCCTGACCTTCGCTCGGCGACTTTTCAGACAGGCCTAGGCTCAGCCCAGCAGGGTGCGCGACTGTTCCACCGCGTCCCAGAAGGACTGATCCTGGGCCGGATCCGGCTGATTGTTCAGCCCCAGGCGGATACCGGCGGGCAGCGTCTGGACCGCGATCTCCTGCTGACCCTGGCGCTGCGCGTGCAGCTGGGTCGCGACCTGCACGATATCGGCATAGTCGGCCGCCGCGGGCTGCCGCTCCAGTGCCAGATATTCCCGCGGTACGCAGGCGATGTCGGCCGGGAAATCCCAGACCTTGAGAATGCGTTCGCCGATCTGCGGATGGATGCGCGCCGTCACCTGGTCGAGGGTGATGGCGTTGGCCAGCAGGTCTTCCTGTTCTTCGGCATAGGTGAGTATCGGCAGCACGCCGATCTGGTGCACCAGGCCGGCGAGCAGGGCGCGGTCGGCCATCAGCCGCGTGTACTTCTTGCACAGCGCATGGCTGATCGCAGCGATCTCGGTGCCCTGACTCCAGACCTCGCGCATCTTGCGATCCACGGCGTCGCTGGTGGCCTGGAACATCTGCTGCATGGCCAGGCCCGTGGCCAGATTCGCCGTGTAGTTGATACCCAGGCGCCCGACCGCCATCTGCAGATCGGTGATCTCCTTGCTGGTGCGCAGCAGCGGGCTGTTGACCACCTTGATCAGGCGCGCCGTCAGGGCGGCATCCATGGCGATCACCCGGCTCAGCTCGGCGACGCCCACGTTGGGGTCTTCGGCCGCTTCTCTGACCTTCAGTGCCACCTCGGGAAGGGTGGGCAGCACCACGCGATCGGTGTCTATCGCGTGGAGAAGATCCTGAACAACTTTTTCGGCAAGAGGAGTCATGACATACCTGTGTGAGGAGCGGATAAAGGCGATCCCAACCTTCAGCGCTTTATTTCACGATCGCTATCGAGTGAGTAGGGCAAATCGAGTAAACGGCAGTTTGGCCCGTCCGAGCTGCCCACCGAGACACGTCCGTCCTCGGCGGCATCGCCCTGCAGCACCGCCAGGAATTCGCAACCCGCTGGGCTGGCCGCCGCGAGCACCACCTCGCCCACGCTGCTGCCGTGCACCGGAGAGAACAGCTCAGTACCCACGGCAGGGGGCTGCTCGCTGCTGGCGAGGCGATAGAGACGCCGCTTGAGCTTGCCCAGGTACTGCATGCGCGCGACGATCTCCTGGCCGGTGTAGCAACCCTTGCGAAAGCTCACGCCGTCCAGCGCCTGCAGATTGATCATCTGCGGGACGAACAGCTCGCGGGTCGCGCCGAACACCTGGCCCACGCCAGCCCGTACCTGGGCCAGCAGCCATTCGTCGAGCGCCACCTCCGGCAGCGCCGGCGCCGCTGCGTCGACCGCGCGCCAGGTCTCTACCCGGCTATCCTCCAACCGCAGGGCGAAGCCGCCCTCGAGCGGCGCCACGGCATTGGCCTGCTCGCCCAGCGCCACGTCGGGATAGGCGCTGGCGAAGCCGACGGCCGAGAGTCCCAGCCGTTGCCATTGCGCGCTTTCGTCGGTCAGCACCGACTTGGAGAAGACCGCATATTTCTTCAGATCGGTCAGCAGCGGCTCGACCAGCTCCGTGGCCATCGCCAGCAGATAGCCGTCGGCCTGCTTGACGATGCGGAAGCTGGAGACCAGCCGTCCCTTGGGCGTGCAGCGCCCTCCCAGGCCGGCCTGGTCGTCAGCGAGATAATTGAGGTTGCAGGTGACCTGCCCCTGGAGAAACTTGGTCGCATCGACCCCGCGGATGGCCAGGACGCCTTCGTGGGTCAAGCGGCAGAAATACGGCGAGTCGGCCATTGCGGCTGCAGCTCCCTGTCGAGTGAAGCCGCTCATCATAGGCGCGCCCGGAGGGAATGTCAGGCGCACTGCGCGGCGGGGCGCTTCGGGCTTATACTGCGCCGATTGTCGCAGGAGTCCCCATGAGTACCGAAGCTACCGAACTCAACAGATTGTACTGGCACAGCCGTCGCGGCATGCTGGAACTGGATGTATTGCTGGTGCCCTTCGTCAAGGAGGTCTATGCCTCCCTGGGCGCGGAAGACCAGGCACGCTACCGCAAGCTGCTCGAGTGCGAGGATCAGGACATGTTCCACTGGTTCATGCAGCGCGGTGAACCGGAAGACGCCGATCTGCAGATCATCGTGCGCATGATCCTGGACCGTGTCCAGCCGGCTTGAGCCCTTCGAATGTCGCTGGAGCGCCTCCGCCGGCCTCCTGCGACTGCATGCCCTGGCCGCCTTCGCCGCGGGGATCTGCCCCTGGCTTGCGGCCATTCCCTGGACGCTCAAACCGCTCCTGACGCTGCTGGTGCTCTGGTCCTGGCACCGCGTGCGCCAGCGCCAGCTCCAGCAGCGCTGTCCAGAGGTCCCACGCGGTTTGCGCCATGGCGCCGAGGGCTGGCAACTCTGGTCGCCGGCGACCGGTTGGCAGGCCATCCAGGTGCGCCCGGACAGCCTGGCCCTGCCGCGGCTGGTGGTCCTGCGCTATCGACTGCCGGCCGCAAGACGCACCCGCAGTCTCTGCATCGCCCACGACAGCCTCGCCGCGGACGCTCATCGCCGTCTGAGAGTCAGGCTTCGCTTCGCTCCGCGTCGGTTCGCGGCACCAGAATAGTGTCCCGGGCGCTGCTGGCGAGTTGTGGATAGTCCAGGGTGAAGTGCAGACCGCGACTCTCCTGGCGGGCGAGGGCGCTCTCGATGATCAACTCCGCCACCTGCGCCAGGTTGCGTAGCTCGATCAGGTCACGACTGACCTTGTAGTTGCTGTAGAACTCGTCGATTTCGTCCATCAGCAGGCGAATGCGATGGCGGGCGCGCACCAGCCGCTTGGTGGTGCGCACGATGCCGACATAGTCCCACATGAAGCGGCGCAGTTCGTCCCAGTTGTGGGCGATCACCACGTCTTCGTCCGAGTCCGTCACCTGGCTGGCGTCCCAGTCGGGGAGGTCGCGCGGCATGGCGATCTCGGCCGCCTGCGCCTGGATGTCCAGCGCCGCCGAGCGGGCATAGACGAAGCACTCCAGCAGCGAATTGCTGGCCATGCGATTGGCGCCGTGCAGACCGGTGCAGCTGGTTTCGCCAATGGCATAGAGGCCGCCGAGGTCCGCGCGCCCGTGCTGGTCGACGCGCACCCCGCCGCAGGTGTAGTGCGCGGCCGGCACCACCGGGATCGGATCCCGGGTGATGTCGATGCCCAGTTCCAGGCAG
The DNA here is from genome assembly GCF_002256045.1 of Pseudomonas sp. PGPPP4. Taxonomy (NCBI): domain Bacteria; kingdom Pseudomonadati; phylum Pseudomonadota; class Gammaproteobacteria; order Pseudomonadales; family Pseudomonadaceae; genus Pseudomonas; species Pseudomonas sp. PGPPP4. The sequence continues at coordinate 10,759 of NZ_NKID01000025.1, read as the reverse complement.
CGGCGATAGACCGTGGGAAAGTGCTCCTGCACGAAGTCCGCCGGCTTGTGGCTGATGTCGAGAAAGACGCAGTCGATGCCCAGGCGCTTCATCTCGTGGTCGATGGCGCGCGCCACCACGTCGCGAGGGGCGAGATCGGCGCGGGGGTCGAAGCGTGGCATGAAGCGCTCGCCATCCGGCAGGCGCAGGACGGCGCCTTCGCCACGCAGGGCTTCGGTGATCAGAAAGCTGCGCGCATGGGGGTGGTAGAGGCAGGTGGGGTGGAACTGGTTGAATTCCAGGTTGGCCACCGAACAGCCGGCGCGCCAGGCCATGGCGATGCCGTCGCCGCTGGCGCTGTCCTGATTGGTGCTATAGAGGTAGGCCTTGCTGGCGCCGCCGGTGGCCAGCACCGTGAAGCGCGCGTGCAGGGTATCGACCTGGCCGCTGGTCCGGTCGAGCACATAGGCGCCCAGGCAGCGCGCGCCCGGCCGGCCGAGCTTTTCCGTGGTGATCAGATCCACCGCCACCCGCTGGCTGAGCAACTGGATGTTGGGTCGGCCTTCGGCGGTGCGCAGCAGGGTGTCGAAGATGGCCATGCCGGTGGCATCGGCCGCGTGGATGATGCGCCGGTGGCTGTGGCCGCCTTCGCGGGTCAGGTGAAAGCCCAGGCCACCCTTGCCGGCGTCCTGCTCGCGGGTGAAGGGTACGCCCTGATCGATCAGCCACTGCATGGCCTCGCGACTGTGCTCGACGGTGAAGCGCACGGCGCCTTCGTCACACAGTCCGGCGCCCGCGATTAGGGTATCCTGCACGTGCGCCTCGACGGTGTCGCCTTCGTCCAGCACCGCGGCGACGCCGCCCTGGGCCCAGTAGGTCGAACCATGCGCCAGTTCGCCCTTGCTCAAGACCGCGATGGACAGCGTCGCCGGTAGATTGAGCGCGAGCGTCAGGCCCGCGGCGCCACTGCCGATTACCAGGACATCGAATTCCAGATGACGCGCCATGACGTTTCCTTCTCACCGGGACGGCGAGTATAGGAACAAGGCGGCTGACGGCATAGCCATCGGATGGATCGGCAGGGAACTCGCGGGCGTCAGGCGGGGTCTATGTACAGATAATTGCTCATCCGTGCGGCCGGAATGCCAAGACGAGAATGGGCCATCTGCCAAAGCTAATTCAGTGACACCCAGGAGCGATCAGCAGCCATCTTAGTGCTCGCTCATCAACTGCTGTGGAGGGGAGAACTTTCGTGCAACAGCCCAGTCTAGCAGCGCGCGTCGATAGTGAAAGCAAGGACGATACCGAGCTGCAAGCCAAGGACAGCAAGCAAGCCCTGCCCACCCAGGAGCAGGATCAACAACTGGTCGAGCGCGTACAGCGCGGCGACAAGCGTGCCTTCGATCTGCTGGTGCTCAAGTATCAGCACAAGATTCTCGGTCTGATCGTGCGTTTCGTTCACGATACCCAGGAAGCCCAGGACGTCGCTCAAGAGGCTTTCATCAAAGCCTATCGCGCGCTCGGGAACTTCCGTGGCGATAGTGCTTTCTACACCTGGCTCTATCGCATCGCCATCAACACGGCAAAGAACCATCTGGTTGCCCGGGGTCGTCGTCCACCGGACAGCGACGTCAGTGCCGAAGATGCGGAATTTTATGAAGGCGACCATGCTCTAAAGGATATCGAGTCCCCAGAGCGGTCCCTTTTGCGGGATGAGATCGAGGCCACCGTGCATCGGACCATCCAGCAGCTCCCGGAAGATCTGCGTACCGCGCTGACCCTTCGTGAGTTCGAAGGCCTCAGCTACGAGGACATTGCGAACGTCATGCAATGCCCGGTGGGAACGGTCCGGTCTCGGATTTTCCGAGCTCGGGAAGCGATAGACAAAGCATTGCAGCCCCTGCTGCGTGATGCATAGACAGCGGCGACAGCTTTTAGAGAGGTAATACGTATGAGTCGTGAAGCCCTGCTGGAATCCCTGTCCGCTGTTATGGATAACGAAGCGGACGAATTCGAAACCCGGCGTGTCATCGCCGAGGTCAGCAAGGACCCGGAATTGCGCGCCACCTGGTCGCGCTACGCCATGGTCAGCGCCGTGATTCGCGGTGAGCCCATGCTGCCGAATCTGGATATCGCCAAAGGCGTCACCAGCACGCTGGAGCGTGATGAGGCCGTCGCAGCCCCGGCAGCGCCTGTCGTTGCCCAGGCGCGCAAGAGTGGCTGGTCGAGCCTGGGTCGTGTCGCGGTCGCCGCGTCCGTGACCTTCGCGGTACTGGCAGGCGTGCGGATGTACAACCAGTCCGACGTCTCCACCCAGGGTCTGGCGCAGCAGGCGCCGAGCCAGCTGACCGTGCCGCAACCCGCGCGTAGCCCGGCCGTGCTGGCTAGCTTCAGCGAAGAAAGCACCAAGGCTAATGCCGAAGTCAAGGCTGACAAGCCGATGGCAGGTGAAAAGCAGGAAGCTCCTGCCCAGCGTTGATTCGCTGGCTTCACCTCGAAACGGCGTCCGGACTCTGTTCCGGGCGCCGTTTTTTTTGGCCTGCCGGATGTCCGGATGGGGCGCAAAATGCTTCGAAAGCTATCGTTCAGCAAGGGCGTGCTATTTCTGCTGCCAGTCGTCTCTGACTGTGCCGCCGTTGCGGAGCAGGCAGGTCGCCAGCGATGTGTTCAAGTCATTGGATAGAGTGGAGCTGCACGCGCATGCGCAATCTAAAGCATTACACGGCCGCCCTGATGGGGCTCTGGCTGATGGGACTGACGGCCATGGCTCGGGCCGATCTGCCGGATTTCACCGGCCTGGTCGAGGCGGCATCTCCAGCGGTCGTCAACATCAGCACTCGCCAGAAAATTCCCGAAGGTCGTGGCGCCGGCGCCATGACCATGCCCGATCTGGAAGGCCTGCCGCCGGGCATCCGTGAATTTTTCGAGCGCAGCATCCCGCAGATGCCGCGCGGTCCCCGTGGCAAGCAGGAGCAGGCCCAGTCCCTGGGCTCGGGCTTCATCATCTCGCCCGATGGCTACATTCTGACCAACAACCATGTGGTCGCCGATGCCGACGAGATCCTGGTACGGCTGTCCGACCGCAGTGATCACACCGCCAAGCTGATCGGCGCGGATCCCCGCACGGACGTGGCCCTGCTGAAGATCGACGCCAAGGACCTGCCCACCCTCAAACTGGGCAATTCCGATCAGCTCAAGGTCGGTGAATGGGTCCTGGCCATCGGTTCGCCCTTCGGCTTCGATCACTCGGTCACCGCCGGTATCGTCAGCGCCAAGGGTCGCAGCCTGCCCAACGAAAGCTATGTGCCCTTCATCCAGACCGACGTGGCTATCAACCCGGGCAACTCCGGCGGTCCGCTGTTCAACCTCAAGGGTGAGGTGGTCGGGATCAACTCGCAGATCTTTACCCGCTCCGGTGGCTTCATGGGGCTGTCCTTCGCCATTCCGATCGATGTCGCCATGAACGTGGCCAATCAGCTGAAGACCGAAGGCAAGGTCAGCCGCGGCTGGCTGGGGGTGGTCATCCAGGAAGTGGACAAGGATCTTGCCGAATCCTTCGGCCTGGATCGTCCGGCCGGTGCCCTGGTTGCCCAGACCCTGGACGACGGTCCCGCAGCCAAGAGCGGCATCAAGGTTGGCGACGTCATCCTCTCGGTCAATGGCCAGAAGATCGAAGAATCCGCCGACCTGCCGCACCTGATCGGCAACCTCAAGCCAGGTGCCAAGGCCGACATGGAAATCATCCGTGAAGGCAAGCGGCAGAACCTGAGCGTCACCGTGGGCGACATGCCCAAGGACGACCAGGCCGCTTCCGGCGGCGAGCGTGGCTCCGATCGGGCCAGCAATCGCCTGGGCATCGCCGTGGCCAACCTGACCGCCGAGCAGAAGAAGACCCTGGACATCCAGGGCGGCGTGGTCATCAACAAGCTCAGTGGCGACGGTCCTGCCGCGGCCATCGGCCTGCGTCCGGGCGACGTCATCACCCATCTGAACAATCAGCCCATCGAGTCCGCCGCCGCCTTCGAGAAGATCACCTCGGCACTGCCGGCAGGGCGCTCCATTTCGATGCGCGTGGTGCGTGAGGGTCGCGCCAGCTTCATCACCTTCAAACTGCCGGGCAAGTAACGGCAGGGGACAAGGCGAGGGGCAGGCGACTGCCCCTTCTTTTTGTCCGCTCGAACGGCGCGAGTCCCCTTGTTTGCCGCATTCAGGTAAACTCCCCCGCTATTTTCCCGGCGGATGTTCCGCTGCTGGCTATTCGAGTGCTGATTCGTGAGTGATCTGAGCCATATCCGCAATTTCTCCATCATCGCCCACATCGATCACGGCAAGTCGACGCTTGCGGATCGGTTCATCCAGATCTGTGGTGGTTTGAGCGACCGAGAAATGGAGGCCCAGGTCCTGGATTCCATGGATCTCGAGCGCGAGCGCGGCATCACCATCAAGGCCCACAGCGTCACGCTGTACTACAAGGCCCAGGACGGCAAGACCTACCAGCTCAACTTCATCGACACCCCCGGCCACGTCGACTTCACCTATGAAGTCAGCCGTTCGCTGGCCGCCTGCGAAGGCGCGCTGCTGGTGGTGGATGCGGGGCAGGGCGTGGAAGCCCAGTCGGTCGCCAACTGCTACACCGCCATCGAGCAGGGCCTCGAGGTCATGCCGGTGCTGAACAAGATGGACCTGCCTCAGGCCGAGCCGGACAAGGTCAAGGCCGAGATCGAACACATCATCGGCATCGACGCCACCGACGCCGTGCCCTGCAGTGCCAAGAGCGGCATGGGCGTACCCGATGTCCTCGAGCAACTGGTCAAGGTCATTCCACCGCCCGAGGGCGAGATTGACGCGCCCCTGCAGGCGCTGATCATCGACTCCTGGTTCGACAACTACCTGGGCGTCGTCTCGCTGGTGCGCGTCAAGCACGGGCGGGTCAAGAAGGGCGACAAGATCCTGGTCAAGTCCACCGGCAAGGTGCACCAGGTCGACAGCGTCGGCGTCTTCTCGCCCAAGCACACCGAGACGGTCGATCTCAAGGCGGGCGAAGTGGGCTTCATCATCGCCGGCATCAAGGAAATCCTCGGCGCCCCGGTCGGCGACACCCTGACCCTCAGCGCCACCCCGGACGTGGCCATGCTGCCGGGCTTCCAGCGGGTCAAGCCGCAGGTCTACGCCGGTCTCTTCCCGGTCAGTTCCGACGACTTCGAGGACTTCCGCGAAGCCCTGCAGAAGCTGACCCTCAACGATGCGGCCCTGCAATACGAGCCGGAAAGCTCCGAGGCCCTCGGCTTCGGCTTCCGCATCGGCTTCCTCGGCATGCTGCACATGGAGATCATCCAGGAGCGCCTGGAGCGCGAATACGATCTCGACCTCATCACCACCGCGCCGACCGTGGTCTTCGAGGTGGTGCTCAAGGATGGCAGCATCATCTATGTCGACAACCCGTCCAAGCTGCCGGACCTGGCCTCCGTCGCCGAGATGCGCGAGCCCATCGTGCGCGCCAACATCCTGGTACCCCAGGAGCACCTGGGCAACGTCATCACCCTGTGCATCGAGAAGCGTGGCGTCCAGCGCGACATGCAGTTCCTCAGCAGTCAGGTGCAGGTCAGCTACGACCTGCCGATGAACGAGGTGGTCCTGGACTTCTTCGACCGCCTCAAGTCGGTGAGCCGTGGCTATGCGTCGCTGGACTACAGCTTCGATCGCTTCGAAGCCGCCAGCCTGGTCAAGCTCGACGTCCTCATCAACGGCGAGAAGGTCGATGCCCTGGCGCTGATCGTCCATCGCGACAAGGCGCACTACAAGGGTCGCGCCCTGACCGAGAAGATGAAGGAGCTGATCCCGCGGCAGATGTTCGACGTGGCGATCCAGGCGGCCATCGGCGGTCAGATCGTGGCCCGGACCACGGTCAAGGCGCTGCGCAAGAACGTTCTGGCCAAGTGCTACGGCGGTGACGTGTCCCGTAAGCGCAAGCTGCTGGAAAAGCAGAAGGCGGGCAAGAAGCGCATGAAGCAGGTTGGTAGCGTAGAGATTCCTCAAGAGGCCTTCCTGGCCGTGCTCAAGGTGGATAGCTGAAGCCCATGTCCTGGAACTTCCCTCTGTTGCTGGTTCTCGCGGTCGCCGTCTGCGGCGCCCTGGCACTCATCGATCTGCTGGTGCTCGCACCGCGTCGTCGCAAGGCGATCCAGACCTACGGGCAGCAGGTCAGCGAGCCTGATCCCGCGGTACTGGAGCAGTTGAACAAGGAACCGGCCCTGGTCGAGTACGGGAAGTCGTTCTTTCCCGTCCTGGCCATCGTGCTGATCCTGAGATCCTTCCTGGTGGAGCCGTTCCAGATTCCTTCGGGCTCCATGAAACCGACCCTGGAAGTGGGCGATTTCATCCTGGTGAACAAATTCGCCTACGGCATCCGCCTGCCGGTGATCGACCGCAAGGTCATCCCGATCGGTGATCCGCAGCGTGGCGACGTCATGGTGTTCCGCTATCCCAGCGATCCCAGCGTCAACTACATCAAGCGCGTCATCGGGGTGCCGGGCGATACCATCCGCTATACCAGCGACAAGCAGCTGTACATCAACGGCCAGCGCGTCAGCGAGGAACTGGTGGGTGACGAGCCGGGTTCCCTGGGCAGCGTCAAGCTGTTCAAGGAGCAGCTCGGCAAGGCCGAGCACCTGATCCGCGAAGAGATGACCCGCTACCGCATGGAGCCCGACCACGAGTGGAAGGTGCCGGCCGGTCACTACTTCATGATGGGTGACAACCGCGACAACTCCAACGACAGTCGCTACTGGGACGATCCCAGCATTCCCCGTGACCTGCTCGGCATGGTTCCCGACCGCAACATCGTCGGCAAGGCCTTCGCCGTCTGGCTGAGCTGGCCGGAACCCAAGCTGCAGAGCATGCCCACCCTGTCTCGCGTAGGTATCATCAGATGAATGAACGCAGAGTGTCCGGTCGTCCGTCGCGTCAGCAGGGGCTGTCGTTTCTCGGTGGTCTGCTCGCACTCTGCGTCATCGCCTTCCTGGCCAGTACGGCCATGAAGCTCGTGCCGCATTACCTGGACTACAATGCTCTGACCAAGGTCATCGAATCCATCGGCGACAACCCCGATAACCAGATTCGCAGCGTGTCCGACGTCTACAGCTACGTGGGGAAGGGTATGCAGGTGAACGACATCCGTGATCTCGATCTGCAAAAGGCCATGCGCGTCGAAGCCGACGGCAACCACCTGCAGATCCACCTCGACTATGAAAAACGTGAACACCTGATCCGCAACATCGATCTGGTCGTTCGTTTCAATCGTGATTTCCGTATAAATCTCCCGTGACATTATCTCTAGATCGCCTCGAGCGTCGGCTGGGTTATACCTTCAAGGACCCGGACCTGATGCTGCTCGCCCTCACGCACCGCAGCTTTGCCGGTCGCAACAATGAACGCCTCGAATTCCTCGGCGACGCCATCCTCAACTTCATCATCGGCGAAGCCCTCTACGATCATTTCCCCCAGGCCCGCGAAGGCCAGCTGTCCCGCCTGCGCGCCAAGCTGGTGAAAGGCGAGACCCTGGCCTTGCTGGCGCGCAGCTTCGAGCTGGGTGACTACCTGCGCCTGGGGTCCGGTGAGCTGAAGAGCGGCGGCTTCCGTCGCGAATCCATTCTTGCCGATGCCATGGAAGCCCTGATCGGCGGCATCTATCTGGATGCCGGCATGGATGCGGCCAAGGATCGGGTCATGGCCTGGCTCGGCCCGCAACTGCGGGAGCTGACGCCGGTGGATACCAACAAGGATCCCAAGACCCGCCTGCAGGAGTTTCTCCAGGCGCGGGCGTGCGACCTGCCGCGCTACGAGGTGGTCGCCATCGAAGGAGAGCCCCATTGCCGGGTCTTCTTTGTCGAATGCGAGATCGCCATGCTCAACGAAAAGACGACGGGGCAGGGCGCCAGTCGCCGTATCGCCGAACAGATAGCCGCCTCGGCGGCCTTGATCGCCCTGGGCGTGGAGAATGGTCATGAATGATGAGCTGAAGGCATCGCGGTGCGGCTACGTCGCCATCGTCGGCCGTCCCAACGTCGGCAAGTCCACGCTGCTCAACCATATCCTCGGGCAGAAGCTGGCCATCACCTCGCGCAAGCCGCAGACCACCCGGCACAACATGCTCGGCATCAAGACCGAGGGTGAGGTGCAGACCATCTATGTGGATACCCCCGGTCTGCACAAGGAAAACCAGAAGGCGCTCAACCGCTTCATGAACAAGACGGCCGTTACCGCCCTGCGCGATGTGGACGTCGTGGTGTTCGTGGTCGATCGTACCCGCTGGACCGACGAAGACCAGATGGTGCTGGAGCGGGTCCGCTTCGTGAAGTGCCCGGTGCTGCTCGCCGTCAACAAGCTGGATCGTCTGGAAGACAAGGCCGACATGCTGCCGCACCTGCAATGGCTGCAGGAGCAATTGCCGGAAGCCACGCTCATTCCGATCTCCGCCCAGCACGGCCACAATCTCGACGCCCTCGAAGAGCTGGTGGCCGAGCGCCTGCCTGAGGGCGAGCACTTCTTCCCCGAAGACCAGATCACCGACCGATCCAGTCGTTTCCTCGCGGCCGAGCTGATCCGCGAAAAGATCATGCGTCAGCTGGGGGCGGAATTGCCCTACCAGGTTGCCGTCGAGATCGAGGAATTCAAGTACGACAACGGGGTGTTGCACATCCACGGCCTGATCCTGGTCGAGCGCGATGGCCAGAAGAAGATCCTCATCGGCCAGGCCGGCGAGCGCATCAAGCGCATCGGCCAGGAAGCCCGCCAGGACATGGAAACCCTGTTCGACGCCAAGGTCATGCTCAACCTCTGGGTCAAGGTCAAAGGCGGCTGGTCCGATGACGAGCGCGCCCTGCGCTCTCTGGGTTATTCCGACCTCTAGCGATGCAGGCGTCCGAGCCGCTGTTCGTTCTGCATGCGCGTCCCTATCGGGAAAGCAGTGCGCTGGTGGACGTGTTCGGCGCCTTCGGCCGGGTCCGTACGGTGTTGCGCGCGGCCCGCTCCCGCTCCGGAAGTCTGGCCAGGCCCTTCATTCCCCTCGAGGCTCAGCTCAGTGGGCGAGGGGAGCTGAAGAATCTGCAAAAGGTGGCGGCCCTGGCGCCGCCCTATCTGCTCCAGGGGCAGGCGCTGTTCAGCGGCTTCTATCTGAATGAACTGCTGGTCCGGCTACTGCCCGCCGAAGATCCCTATCCCGCGCTTTTCGAACTCTATGGTCTGACCCTGGCGGCCCTCGCCCAGGGGCGACCGGTCGAGCCCCTGCTGCGTACCTTCGAATGGCGCCTGCTCGACCTGCTGGGCTACGGCTTCTCGCTGTCGCTGGCGCTGGATGGCCAGGCCATCGACGCCCAGCGCCTCTATCGCTTCATTCCGGACCAGGGCTTCGAAGCCGTCGACGAAGTTCGCCCGGGCTGTCTGGCCGGCGCGGAAATCCTGGCACTGGAGCGTGGCGAGTGGGACGATCCCACCGTAGTCCGCGCTGCCAAGCGCCTGATGCGCCAGGCCCTGGCGCCGCACCTGGGCAGCAAACCCCTGATGAGTCGCGAATTGTTCGCCAAGCCAAGTGAATAAGCCATGAAAGAGTTCAGTCGTGTTCTGTTGGGCGTCAACATCGATCATGTCGCCACCCTGCGCCAGGCCCGGGGTACCCGCTATCCCGATCCGGTCAAGGCGGCGCTGGATGCCGAGGAGGCAGGGGCGGATGGCATCACCCTGCACCTGCGCGAGGACCGTCGCCATATCCAGGAGCGGGATGTCCGCCTGCTGCGCGACCTCCTGCAGACCCGCATGAATCTCGAGGTCGCCCTGACCCCCGAGATGCTGGCCTTCGCCCAGGAGATCCGGCCCGAGCATGTCTGCCTGGTGCCCGAGCGCCGGGAAGAGCTGACCACCGAGGGTGGCCTGGATGTGCTGGGTCAGGTGCAGCGCATCCGTGACGCCATCGCCACACTGCCCGCTTCGGAAGTGTCCCTCTTTATAGATCCCGATCTGCAGCAGATCCAGGCGGCCAAGGACAGCGGTGCTCCGGTGATCGAGTTGCACACCGGTCGCTATGCCGAAGCCGAGACCCAGGAAGCGCAGGCCCATGAGCTGCAGCGCCTGACCAGGGCGGTGGAATTCGCCACCGGCCTCGGGCTGGTGGTCAATGCCGGTCATGGCCTGCACTACCATAATGTCCAGCCCATCGCGGCGCTGCCGGGTATCAACGAGCTGAACATCGGCCATGCCATCGTGGCCCAGGCAGTCTTCGTCGGCTTCAAGCAGGCGGTCAGGGACATGGCCGAATTGATCCGCTGCAACTCAATCGTAAAATAACTGTTGACCTGTCCTGAAACTCCCCTATAATGCGCCCCAATTCCGGCGCAGACGCTGAAGCGGCTTGAAAATCAAGCACTTAGGTCTGGGTCGGGCGAGGGGTCCACGGATTCTTCGCCATTTGGCTCTCACCTCAGGGTGACAGCGAAATGAAGCGGAGGGGTTGACAGCGTCTCAGGATGCTGTAGGATTCGCCTCCCGTTGCCGAGATTGGCTAGACCAGTCAGGCAAGCGCAAGTGGTTGAGTTGAAACAAAAAAATTCAAATCAACGCTTGACAGGATGTGAGGACAGCGTAGAATGCGCGCCTCGGTTGGCGACACGGTCGCAACCAACTGCTCTTTAACAAGTTGAATCAAGCAATTCGTGTGGGTGCTTGTGAGATAAGTCTGATGTCGCAAGATTATCAGCAACACAAGTAACTCGTGAATTCATGAGTTTTT